>CANJHS010000001.1 GCA_947474225.1 Roseiflexaceae bacterium
CATGGCGTGAATGGTGTCAGATTGCTGAACGAACGCACCGTCGACCATGCGCGCAGTGTGCAGCGGTATGCTATTGATGCAACAGCGCAAGGGGTGCTTGTGATGGGGTTGGGATTCCAGCTCCCTGCCTATGATATTGTCTCAGCTATGGGGAAACGTCGTGGGGTATTTGGTCACGGAGGCTGGGGCGGGTCTATCTCGTTTGCAGATCCCGAAAACGATTTCGCCTTCGCGCTAACCAAAACACGCATGGTGAACAGCGATGACACGCTCCCTGTGAGTTTGGCTGTCGCTCAGGCAATCCGCAAGGAACTCGGCATTCCTGAGGAGTAATTAGTCTCATCATGGCGTGAGAAGAGCACTTCGGAATTCCTCAAAGGTATTTTCAGCAGAAATCGAACGGCACAGTCGCCTCCTACGGCACGTTTTAACTTTCCGATGAATGAAAGGATGCCACCATGCGAAATGGACCTGAAATGGATGCGCTGCGTACGCAACTCACAACCCAAATGGATTCCTTGATTGAAAGTGGCCGTGAAGAGGGTATGCAGCTCTCGGTATATCAACATGGCAATCAGATTATCGATATCACACGTGGTGTCCGTGATGATGCAGGGACACCAATGTCTCCCGACGATTTGGTCCTGGTCTGGTCGACAAGCAAAGGTATCACTGCTGCCTCCATCCACCTACTCGCCGAACGAAATCTACTGGAATATGATGATCCCATTGCGCGGTATTGGCCACAGTTTGCACGCTACGGCAAAGAGGGAATCACCATTCGGCATTTGATGTCCCACACAGCCGGTATCCCTCATCTGCCCGAAGACATCAGTATCGAAACGATGTCCAACTGGCAGGAAATGATGGAGTTGTTCGTCGAAATGAAGCCTCAGAGCATTCCGGGAAGGGTGTATGCGTACCACGGCCTCACCTATGGCTGGCCACTCGGTGAAATCGTCCGTCGGATAGATGGCCGCACATTTGCCCGATTTGTCCAAGAAGAAATCTGTGCACCGCTAGGTATCAAAAATCTCTTCTTTGGAGTACCTGCAGAACGGGCCCACCAAAAGGCGCGACTGAGCCATGATTTAGAGCGACCACAAACAGATGCCCCACCATCCGCAGACCCAGTGCTGATGGCAAATCACCCAAGCATTCAGGCAGCGACCATCCCAGCTGCCAATATGATGGCTAACGCACGGTCAATTGCGCGCTTTTATGCGAGTCTCATTGGTGATGGTGTCAACAATGTGCGGCTGTTACCACCACGCCGTGTCACGAATATGACTGTAGTGCAGCGCTGGGGGATGGATCAAACACTGAATCGAGACATGGGCTTCGGGTTAGGCTACATCCTCGGCCATTCTGTGCCCACTCAATCGACGCGTATCAATGCATTCGGCCATGATGGATGGGGCGGTGCCTGCGGCTTTGCAGATCCCGACTATGGGTTGGCTGTGGGCTTCACCAAAACACGGATGACGCTCAACCCAAATAATCCATCTACTAGCTTGGAGCTCATGCGGACGTTACGTGCTGGCTTGAACATTCCTGAATAATTGCAGCATAGCAAACGCCCTCCATCCAAACGTTGGAGGGCGTTTTTCTTGTGTTCGTTTGATCAGTTGTTGGTAATGATGATCGTTGTTTTTCCATCCGCTGCAGTAATGACAACCGAGATTTGTTTGCCGTCTTTGGAGTACATCTGCATCACCATGTCCGCTGTGTCCATACCCCCCTCGATGGAGGTATATCCTGCGGCGGGGAGTGCTTTGGCATAGAACTTCGCAGTATCAGTGATGCTCCCGGCGGTTGTAAAAGAAGCCATTTCACCAGTCTGCATGCTGACAACCGCATCTTCGGGCTTTGGCCAAGAGGTATCAGCCATTGCCGTACATTCCGAAGGCAATTGTAAAGCCGGCACCGCATTGATGTCTGAAAGCACATACGACCATCGAAACGGTTCAAAAGCATCACCGTTTTTGGTTGTGCCTTCGACATCCCATTGCATCGTGTAGCGATCCTGACGGTCTACAATGACGGTGCTCCGATACGACGTTCCATCATCGAGTCTATTGTCGTAGGTATATTTGTCGGTAGGTCGACCATTTACATCTGGACCGGCCCCTGCGGCGACAAGATCATAGCCAAACGTATCGAGAATGGTTTCTGGCTTAAAGATATTCGTGTTTTCGTCCACGTTCGCCACGATGATACAGGATTGCGGGTCACCACTGACCATGTATGTTTTGTCTGCAGTAGTAACAAGCATCGTCTGTGTATCGCCGGTATTCGTGCTCTGCCATATGCTCATTGAGACAACCGGATTTCGTTGCGAAGACTGCTTCCATGACCAGGTATCTTCTTTTCCATTGAGGGTTACTGCATAGCTAAAAGTCAGTGTGTAGCTATCGAGAGCCTGTAAGTTTTGTGCGTAGGTGCTGGGAGTCCAAACGTTGCCTGTATCGCCCGTTGCGTTCGCATCTGTTGATTCTGCCGTCTGGGGTTGCTCAGATTCTGCAGGTGTTGGTTCGTCGCTCCCAACGGAGGTATCTGCTGGTGCTGCACTTTGATCTGATGGAGCGGATGCATTACCGCACGCAATTACCAAAAAAGTAGCAAGAATCAGCAAAACTACATGGCGAAATTTCATTGGATCCCCTTTCTTATGGTAAGTAACGGCTTCATAGTACACCACGCCACCTCGATTTTCAATACTTCCAGCCACGCAATTCTATGCGACCGAGAATCCCACTTACCTCTTGATGCGCGCTTGTATAGTGTGTCGGGCTATGCGCTGCCATATATGGTGCCAACGTGTTCGTGACGACAAGCGTGATCATATTTGCGCCCGACTTGATGGCATCGCCGACATCAAACAGATACGGAGACCAAACCCGCGGCGAGAACACAATCCCGTTTACTTCGACTGCAACCGTACCACGGACTTCTGCGAGCGCAAGTACCCAGTGCGCGCAGTCAGATTCGATCAAAACCGTCCGTGTATATCTGACAGCTCCTGCATAATCCCCCAACCCTTGTGAGGCAAAATTCTCGGGTAAGCTGCATTCTGCCATTCCCCATTGGTATGAGATTGGTGCAGTCAGCATTGCAGCATCTGCAGCGCCTGTCGATGCACTGAGCATCAACAATGCTTCTCTTGCAGTGGTAGGTAGCTCGGCGATTCCGCTCCGGACAGGTACTGCTTCGCCATCCACCGTCAAATCTACCTGTGCGGCAGTTGTAATGGTGAGATGAGTGGCACCACACGGAATGCGCCATTGCAACGACGTTTTGCGTGTCAAGCCAGGGTAGGCATCGGGTGTGAGTCGCACCACCGTGTCGTCTGCAGGACGGTCTTCGAGCCAATCAGCGCCAGGGAGAGGATGCGGTCGGCGGTCGATGAGCGGCCAACCGGGATCCATGTCGTTATACAAATCGGGGTCGGTGGCGAACGTCAAATCGACCCATTGGCGCCGACGGAGTTTGGCAACCGCCGGCGTCCCGCCACTGCGTACACACTGCCACCCCGCGCCACTCAATACCCGGGTAGACGCACCGTCAGCGTCATAGCGGCCATCGACCATCACGGCCACGCCACGGCCGCTGTCGAGCGCGTGAATTTCGATGTGGTGTGCACCGGCAGCGAGGGGACCCAAGCGGTACGGTTGCACACGCACGGTGCTGCCGTAGGGATCGAATCCACCTTGGCGACCCACCTCGACACCATCGATACGCACGCTGACAGGCACATCAGCGACGACCATCAATGCGCCATCACGTGCATCTGCAGCGAGGTGAAACTGGTGTCCAAATGTCACATACGTCGAGGCAACGGGCGCATCTGGCTGCTCCATCCAGGTCGGGCGAATGTAGCGATCCGGATGGCGCAGCACGGCCCAGCTAGCTCGTAACTGCATCGACTGCTCGGGTGTCAAGTGGAATTCCAACAGATGCCGCCCCGCCGCGAACCGCCCATCCACAAACGCCGCATAGCCCGGGCTATCCGACGAGACGAGGACTCCGTCGAGCCAGATTTTCTTGGCCGCCGCAGCCGACACGACCAATGCACCGTCGACTGCGTCTTCGAGCACAAATGTCGTCCGCACGCACACCGTCTGCAGCGGACTTACCTTGCCAAATGCCATATATTCTTCGGGGACATACCCCTTCGGTCCGAGCATGCCCCAGTGCAAGGAATCTTTGTGAATCCCCCGCGTCAGCGAATACACGACCGGTTGCCAGCCCTGGACACACAGTGGATCTGCACCCTGCTGCAATTGCGGCAGATGCGGGGTTACGTTTTCGGTGCGTGCATACCATCCGAATGTCCCAAAGCCTTGCGTCTGCACTCCTGCGTCACCGTGGAAGCGTACTGTCTGCGGCATCAGTAACTCGCTCGCAGGGCGATGCAAATCGCCATAGCGATTATCAACCGAAGGTTCAATGGACATCTGCCACGTACCGTCGAGTGGAATACTCTCGACGGCGGACAACGGCAACGATGCATGCTGCGAACGAGATACGAGGCCAGCGGCATCGGGAATGAAAACTAATGCAATCGGGGAATCGGCAAAGGAAACGCGCCAACTGCCATCGTTTGTCGCTGCTAACGGCACACGCTTGCCATCAGTCACATGCCACTGCTCGGCAGAAAGAACACCAGGCATGTGCAGTTGCAGTTCGCTCGGCAGACGACTTCTGTCGAAGTCGTACGGGGTGCTGTTCCAATGGCCATTCCAGGCAAACGTCGAGGCGGATGCGAACGGGGTCACCAATACCACACGGCCGCCGTCGACCTGCCGTTCTAACACATGAACCGACCCATCAATACGCCGTGGAATCCGGTGTAATACTGCTGGTACATCAACGACAGTGGCGACATGCAGTATTTGGTGGCATTGGCTCAGTTGTGATGGCATTGTTTCAACCGCAATGACCAAGCCTCCCGCACGGGCAAAATCAATAATCACCGCTGCGGCAGCCGGTTCAATATGGGTAATCGCAGGCAGAATAAGGCATCGATATGCCTCTTCCGACACACACAATTGCCCGTCTGCGTGCACTGCGCGGGCGATTGATGCATCATCGATCATGTCATAGTCACGTCGGTCTGCATCGAGGATTCCTGGTTTGGGATTATTCCAAAACATCGAACCGGTGATTGCGACAAAACACTTTTCTGCGCGCTGTGCAGCTGCCCCAGGACCGTGCATACGATAATCGGCTTGGACCGTTGTGGTCGGGAACAACACCGCGATGTCGCAAACATGACGACCCAGCGACAATATACCGGTCAGTCGCATGACTGCATCTGCCATGACACGGTAATGCTTCCAGTACGGCTGGCGCCAGCAGGTGGACGGCGGCGCCCACTCCCACCATCCACCACGCGTCGAATAATAGACCGCGTGTGGGTTGTACAGGGTCAGACCCGCACGCAGCCAGGGAACCAACCAGTCGAACGTCTCTTCGATGGTGCCGCCCCAGCCACTGCTGTGGAAGGCCTCGATCCACGAGCGTGGGCGCTGGTAGAGGTGCGCCATAGAGGAATGGATTTTGCCATTGCCGTGATGATCGCTGCCCGGCGCGCCGTACCAGCTGTGGGTCTGCATGTAATCTGCATATTCATCGACCGCACCGATGGGCAACGCCATCCGCGCTGGACTTTGCTGGTCGAAGCCACAAATTAACCCGTGTAGGGCATGCCAGTCATAGAACGGTTTGAAGAACGCAGCCTCGGCGCGGTGTGCACGCCAGCGCTGATAGTCGATACGTACCTGTTGGTCATCGGCTGATTCACCTTCGTAGAGTGAACCGAAACGCTCCAAGAGGTCGTAGCCATAGTGCGCTTGGAATGATGGTGCGAAATCTGCACTCCAGGTGGGCATCGACGGCATTTCGTCTTGGAATGAACCGACGATAACATCGCCAAAGTAGTCCCCAGCTTCGCGTTCAAAGGCCTCGTGCACGGTCGCGCGCAATGCAAGGCATGCAGCAGGATTGAGGTAATCAAAGCCGCGCTGCATCATAAAGACGAGGCGGACATGATGCTCTCCGGTCGCAGTCGTTTGCACTGCGTTACCAACTATCTGCAGGGTGGTCATCTGTCCTGCGCCGTCGATCTGCACGGCAGCCAGCGGGGTCCCACCAGCGGGGAACGTGACTACACCAGCCTCGGCACACGCAATCCGCTGGCTCCTTAATTCTTGTCCGGCATAGGAAGGCTCGCCGCGTACCAGTGTGCCTTGCAGATTCGCACCCGAAAAGCCAATCTGGTCATAAAACCACAGTCGAATGCCCAACGAACGTGCATCAGCACACACCCCGCGGAAGATATCCCACCATTCTTTCGTCAAAAAGGCCGGCTCGTCAGCGAGTGAACCGTGCAGCGGGCCAGACGGTGCGAGATTCAAAATCACCAAGTTATAGACACCGCCGGCAGCAAATTGCTCGAGTTGCCAGCGCAATCGCCCCGATTCGAGCCGTTCTCCACTCCACCACCAGATTGGCGCTGGGGAAAAGGCATGATCGGGGTGCGTCAATCGCTGGATTGCATCTGCACTGGTCATGCCACCACCACACATTCTATGCCTAACAACCGTGCCACATGCTGCAGCACTGTCGCATGATGACCAATCCCCAGAGCGACATGATGGGTCGGCGCTTGTTCGCACCAGGTATCCATGAAGGTCGCGGGGTCGAGCGCAAACTTGAGTCGGCTGTTCGTATTACCGATTTGCAGCACGGGGCCAGGGATTGACTGCCCTTCAGCGACCAACATACGCAGTTTGCCATTGCCGTCTTGGGTCACGCCGAGGATTGTAATGGGACCGGTTTTGACGGTCAGCTCAATCGAAATCCCTTCGCCAGATTTGCCGTGATACAAGCTCAATGCCCGCATGTTCGGTTTTTTATCGCTGATGTGCGGGTGCGCAGGGCCGTCATGACCCATCAACACAAATTGTTCGGGAACGTCCATAGCATAGAACTCGGTAAACGATCCCCCTGCCCCGATGCGGTCCATGATGAACATGGCGACCGCAGTTTTGAGATCCCCTTCACCGGCACAGGGGATGCCCTGCCACGTCAACAGCGTCGCACCGACAATCAAATGTGCCGCTGCATCCGCGGTGGGCATACCAGGGATGCCACGATGGTAATAACAGAGTGCATCCAAACGGTGACGTTCTACCAATGTATCGAGTCCGAGTGATGTTGCTGCTGCATTGTGTAACCCATCGGGAGTAACCGCCTTGGAGATACGGTCGACACCGACTGGTGCTTCGACGAACGATGTACGAATACGGTCTACACGTTGCTGTATGTTGTCTGGAGCGGACGACTGTGTTGCTTCAGCAAGTTCGTCGAATTCGAGCCATTCGACGTGTGCGCCGAGTTGGGCATGCAGCATTGTCGGGTCGCTATACATGTCAAGCATGCCGGGATACGGGTGCCCCAGCATCCCAATACGGGAATTACGCAGGGCTGCTACGGCACCTGCGGCACGGATCCATTCGCCAATGCGACCCCAGGCACGAGGGTCATCGTGCAACGTTCCCGAGACGACTTGGAAGGGGATATGTGCCCGGCGGAATGCGTTCGAAATTTCGGGAACGCAACATGCAGCACATGCCGCAAGCCAATTCGCCGTATCGGTATTTGGATAATCGAGTTGGGCGACGGGCTGCAGATTGAGGACAAGCACCTGAGTATTGGCACGCTGCACAATGGGTAACACTTGCGAAGACGTCGCATAGGTAGCGGTATGGCAGATGAGGAGGTCAACTTGTGATTTCGCAAAAAACTGCCCTGCTGCAGTGGCTTCCTGGGCGGTGTCGACCATGTTCGCGCCGATGACGTCAGCACCGAGCGTACGCAGCTGTTGGGCGATGAATTCGTAGTACGAAAGCAATTCCTCGCGCAGTCCCGGGAACTGATTCCAATAGGCTTCGAGGCCAATCGCAAACAAGCCAATGCGGGGTTTCGTAACCGGCACATGCTGCATATCCGACTCCTTTGTCGCGTCATGAGATGATGCCTCAAGTGTAGCAGAGTGTATCTGTGCTGTCGGGGAATTCCCTTTCAATTACACAAAAAACCGGGTGACGTACGTCACCCGGCGTTCGAAAGTATGTTTAATCGGCAAAAGGCGGTCGTGGATAGCCGACGCCAAATGGTTCTTCGGGCCGCTTCCAATCGCCAATCAGCGCGCGCCGCAGCGGCGTCGTACGGGCGACGAAGGCAGGGTCGTTATGCAAGCGATCCGACGGTATCAGCCAGGGTGGGGAATAGACGATATGCATTGTGTGGCGGTCGAAGTCACGATCATTACGACCAGTACGGTGGAAGACCCCTTGGTGGAACAACAGCGCCGTGCCCGGTTTGCCGCAAATGACATCGCGGATAGGCAAATCGTTCTCGTCCGCTTTGATGTCCTTGGGCCAGGCAGTCATATGATTGTGCGACCCGGGAATCATCACCATGTTGCCCATGCCGTCCTCAGACTGATCGGTCAAGTAGTACCCGACGCGGAGTTGCATGATAGGGGTTTGGGCAGACGATAAACGGCGGAACTCGTAGACGCCGGACCCGTCCTGGTGATAACCACCACCTTTGGTATTAGCCGGTTGGACGGTGGCCCAGGTGCTCTGCAAAATGAAAAAGTCACCCATCAGATTACGGATTTTGGGCAGCACCGAAGGGTGGTCAATCAATTCTTCGATGGCTTGTTCGGACTCATACAAATGCCCGAGCTGACGCCATTCGCCCGCAGGGTACGCACTGTGAGCACGTCGCGAAGCAGCCAAAACGGCTTCGACTTCTGCTGGCGATAATGCATCTGGAATCACGAGGTAGCCGAACGTGTCGAACATGAATCGTTCGTGCTCGGTCATTACACCAGGTTTGGCAATCGGGATCATCGTTGACCTCCTTGTTGTGGGTTGTGCGTGCATATGATGCTGGTAGTAGAGGATTTTGTCAATTGAATACAAAGAGTCGATCACGCAGAGGCGGGGATATACGGATTGCTATGACAGGCGTGGTACATACAGATACAACGAGCGAGGTACATACTCATGCAGAGGGTGAGATATACACTGGAACGACGGGCGAGGTGTGCATTGTAATGACGGGCGAGGTGTGTGTTTTAAAACGGGCGAGGTGTACCTCGCCCTTGAGTTGCATGATGCGTACCTTTTTTCGACAGTTAAACGGTATAGCATTTGAATTCGTTTTCTATCGAGTTGCATATGTACAAAAGACAAAATACCATCCACAGAAGTAACTATGATGGCGTATCTGCGATGCCGTATCACATCACCATCAATACCTTTCAGCGAATGCTTCTTTTTGGAACTATACGTGATACCAAAATGCAATGTTCCGATTATGGTCAGATTGCTGATGCTTGTATCGAAGAAATCCCGTTGCATTTCCCATTCATTCATATAGACACAAAGATGGTTATGCCTAATCATTGCCACATTTTGTTGATCAACAACGGAATTCCTGCTGACTCGCGTTCGTCGCTCGGTTCCATCATTGGAGCATATAAATCATCGGTGAGTCGCATATAATACACCGATGTGTTAACGAATCACCAGACAAAATCTGGCAACGAGGGAGCGATTTTCGTCCAATTGGATCGACAACTGATCTGCAGAACACCAGAGCGTACATTCTCGATAACCCAAAAAACTGGAGAGTATTCTCTTTACCTGCACTACCCAAGGGCGAGGTAGACCTCGCCCGCCACTCCATCTGTGATGTTGCTTCGACGGGCGAGAGTGTCTCGCCCCCGGTGCTTCACGATGCCTCTCCGGTTTGTAGGTATCTCTGCGCACGCAGATACTCTGCGTCTCTGCGTGATTGCTCCCCCCGGACGAACCTACCTGAACCAATAGACATCACCCAGTAGCTCATCAAACGAATCCTGGAACGACCAAATAATCATCCCCGAGCCGCCATTAGAATGAATCGTCTGTCGTGCAGCATGTAAATCACGTGCCAACCCACCAGCATCTCTGCTCCCCTCGCCGGGTTTTGAGGGGAATCCAATCTCGGTCACCACCACCGGTTTGTTTAATCCAAGCACCTGTAGCTCTTGGATAGAACGGTTCAAATCATAAGGGAAGCCACGTCCATAATACCAATGCGCCTGATACCGTCCACTGTCATATGGCGAATCGTCATAGTAGTGGAAGGTGTAGAAGTCGACCAAGTACGCCAAGCGAATGGGTGAATCAACCGGCTCAAAGTAACTCTTGGCAAATGCCATCCCAATTGTACGCAAATGATTGCGATCGTTGGCGGCCACATCGGCTGCGATTGCCATCAAGAAGCGTTGGCGTTCAATGGCCATGGGCAGACACTCAGGATAATCTGCGTTATCCCAATCCCAACAGCGCAAATCGACTTCACTGCCAATGTCTGGTTCGTTGAACAAATCCCACGCCAAAATCCCCGGCCGTTGTGCAAAGTGCCAGACGAGCGGGCGTACATGGGTTGCCAATGCGTGCTCGTAATGCGCAGCACCAAGCAGTTCGCGTGGGTAATTGAACAACAGAACCGGCATCACATATATGCCGCGGGCATTGGCAGCGTTCACGAGATTGTCGAGATGTTGCAGGGCAACGCCAGGACCTTTGGCGTCGTACAGAGGTATCGCCCCACCAAAAATGTAATAGTTCAGGAACACACGAACGGTATTGACCCCACGTGCCGCCAAACGATCAAAATCTGCTTCGATCGCTGATTGATCCCATGGGCAGGTCGGATCTGCACCGAATTGCAACGTCCAGCATTTGGCGGCATCGACACCAGTAGCACGGACGTAATTCATACCACGCACCTCAAAAGGTTCACTCCCCGCGACAAGTTGCGTACCATTACTGCTGACAAAATTACCCCACGGGTTGCTCGCTGTTGTAGGAAACGGAGGGGCCGCTTTTAGCAGCGTAGACTGTACGTCATTCCCCAACAACCCAAGCATTATTTGATTATTGGGATGCAATTCGAATCTGCGCCGCTCAAAGTATTGCACCGTCAGGGGAATACCCTCAATCGAAGTCTGGAACGCTCCCGTAATCGGGTACCCAAAACGCATCAGACCACCGTTTTTGAGCCAATACTCGGCGAACGCACCACAGACGTCATACCCTGTCTGGCTGAACGACTGACAGCCGTTCGCTGGCGCTGGCTGTGTACCTCGCTGCCAAGGAGTCTGTTGCAATTCAAGTAACCGGGCGCCGAGACGCCCCGCAGTAATCGCACCATTGGGCTGAATTTCGAGTCTATCGCGCTCGAACCACTGGACCGTCAGGATTACTCCTTCGACCGATTCAGTGATTTGCGGCCCTTTGGGAAAACCGAACACTGCTAACCCGCCGTTGCGCTCCCAGTAGTCACGGATGGCACCGTTGATGCAGTACCCCGTCTCTCCGAAGCACCGATCGCCGCTCGCGGCTACAGTTAGCACCGGGAGTATGGTGTGGAACATACTGAAAAAAACGAGGGTAATAACGCTCCGCAGCAGAAATTTTGACATGCAAACCCTGACAGACTACGCTGCGTTCCCCTACAGAACGCATACTACAAACAGCGTACCATGCAGTGTCGTAGCACCGGCGCTTGGCGTGTTGCAGTTTGCTGACAAAAGGGTTGAGAAGGACTAAGAGGTGGGCACGTTCACGCAGCGTGCCCGCTCCGCACGAAGCGGGCAGTACCGGCTCAGGGGCGACGTGGGGTTTTACGGGCGAGGCGTACCTCGCCCTTGATGGTCGTTGCATGACCGCATTGGTTCAGGGGCGACGTACACGTCGCCCGCAGAAACAATCACACATACTTCGCCCACAGATACAAATAAACGTACGTCGCCCGCAGATGCAATTCCATCCAATTGCGTGCAACCATACATCCCGTGACCATGGACGATGGTCCATGGTCAATCAATCTCTCCCATCATACGGTCGACGTCATTGAGCAACTCATTGACCTCGTCACGCCAGCGCTCGACGTCGGATCGCGACGCAGATGTGGCACCGCCCATTTCCATTTCGATGTAGGCTGGCAACATCGTGTCACGAATAACGCCGAGGGAGTAAGTAATCTCCATCGGTTGGTCGGCGCAGGTCGGCACCGGAATACCGTTCAAACCCGAAAAGGTACGTTCTACAAACGATGAACTGAATGAACTCTTTAATCCATAATCAGCGTATTGACTCATGTTGTTGAGCAACGAATGTGACACCGTTACCATTTTCGAGACACTGCTTACATACGCAGCAAGCTGTGGCTTGCAGGAGTCGACGGCTTTAGTAGGGATTGCGGTGGGCGGACGTTTAGTCGGCATAGTGGTCGGTGGAATCTTCGTCGGTACCGCGGTAGGAGCTAGCTGCGTAGGCACAGCGGTTGGTTCGGGCTGCGTCGCAGTGGGCGGAAGTGCTGTCGCAACGATGGGCACTGCAATTGAAGTGTCTACCGAATTGGCCGAACGTAATTCAGCGATTGTTTTGCCAAAAATCATCTGAATACTCGATTCATCATTTGCCTTGAGCAAATTTCCTACATAGGTATCTGCAGCTGGCCCGAATAATCCGTCACCGTCTGCTTCTTGCTTCTTTGCCTCAGCATCGTTACCTGCGAGAACTGCTTCTATCCAATCCATGTACTTGTGAACAGCTTCGAGGATATGTGCATGCACAAACATGCTATCAACATCGCACAATGGAGGATTAAACTCCAACAGACGGTCACGCGCATCGGTAAACACCAGTAATTCAGCTTTGGGAAGAGCGTCGTTGGTATTGATGAGCGCTGCAAAGACCGGTGCAAACTTCTGATTCCACGTGTGGACGAGAGTGGAGCAATCAGGTGTTGCAGTGGCAGGTACGGTGGGTATCTGAGTCGCAATCGCTATTGCTGTGGCCGTGTTTGTTGGAACCTTCATTTGCTGAGTGGTTGTTGCTGCTCCTCCGCAGCTCGTAATGACAAACGCAATGACACAAAAAAACCAATGTATACGGTTAATAAAGTGCTCCTAAATAAATTTCTTTCATTATAACGTAAAACGTATTGGTGAAATAAAAATCACAAAGGATACTCTCTCGGGCAACACATGTAGAGACATTTTTTCATCTTGGGCAAACCATGACTTTCCCCTCCGTAGTCAACCCGTATATTGCGGTGTGCAGGTACTATGCGTGATCGTCCTCATTCCCGAATAAATCCTGACAGTATCGAATAATCCACATACAATACAGAGGTACTTTTTTACATTTGGAGAAATAACATGCAGAAAGCAGACATCCGCGGCAAATGGGCCCTCGTTACCGGCGCCAGCCGGGGTATTGGCCAACAAGTCAGCCGTGGCTTGGCATCGTACGGCTGTAATGTGGTGTTGCATAGCCGTCAGACCAGCGGTACCGATGCATTGGCAGCCGAGTTGCGCGCATTGGGCGTGCAGGTCCTGCAAGTCGCGGCAGAGTTGTCCGACAGCTGCGACGTGGACGAGCTCATCACCAAAGTCCTCGCCGAGACCCCGGGCATCGACATCGTCTACAACAACGCTGCCGTCATGACCCCTTATCGTGGCGAATGGTTGGATGTACCGGCCGACGACTTCCACAAAAGCTTCGACGTCAACGTCGTGGCGCTTATTCGCATCTGCCATGGCTTCATTCCGGGCATGAAGGCCCGCGGCTGGGGTCGCATCATCAACGTCACGTCGGGTATCCAAGACCAGCCACAATTGATTGCTTACTCGATTTCGAAGGCAGCTGTCGACAAATTTGTCACCGACACTGCCAACCACATCAAGGGCAATGGGATTCTCATCAATCTGCTCGATCCGGGCTGGTTGCGCACCGATTTGGGCGGACCCAACGCCCCCAATTCGGTCGAATCGGTTCTCCCCGGTGCACTGGTACCGGTGTTGGTCGATGACGGCACGACGGGCCATTTCTTCCGCGCCCAAGACTACGTCGGACAGACACTGTAGGGCACCTCTGAAGCGGGTGAGGTACCCCGGACTTCGGGGTACCTCGATTATTGTGGAACGTGGGCGCCGAGCGTGATATCGCATGATGGCCGATGCATGCCTGGCTCTACGGACTCCCCGCCCTCCCGCTCTCTGTGCCTCTGCGTGATCGTTCCTATACATCTGGGTGATTGTTCCTGTTTTTTCCATACAAAAACTCCCCACCGTTCGGTGAGGAGTTTTGAATTGGTGCGCCGCGATGGGCTCGAACCATCAACACACTGATTAAGAGTCAGTTGCTCTACCATTGAGCTAGCAGCGCCTACAACGTAGATAATTATACCATCACCAAACAGAGAATGCAAATGCTTGTACAAAACCCTCGCCTACCGTTGTGTACATGCAATCTGGTACTATGACAACAATCTTAACGTAGCGTCTGCACGGTCTACACGAATGAAAGTTGGCGGCAATGAATTGGACACCCACCATTCTGCGCATCCGCGATATATCCATCAAAATGCACATCACCTTCCTATTGCTCCTTGCCTTCGAAGCATGGATCTGGAGCACACACGGCGTCACCGGTATTGCCTTCGGGATTGGCTTGACCGTCTTGTTGTTCACCTGCGTGATTCTGCACGAGCTTGGGCACGCACTCGTGGCCCGGGCATTGGGTATCCCCGTGCGTGAGATTCTGCTGCTCCCCATTGGCGGCATCGCCTATCTGACGAAAACACCCAAGACGCCCCGTGATGAATTACTCATTGCCATTGCTGGCCCACTGGTCAACGTCGTGATCGCGCTGTGTTTGTTGCCATTCGTCGGAACGTCTTCGTCGATTGTCGATTTCCCAGGGCCAGAGTCTGCACCGACCGTTAATTTACTGCTGACTGGGCTCTATTCTGCCAATATCATGTTGGTGCTGTTCAACCTGTTACCTGCCTTTCCGCTCGACGGTGGACGCATCCTGCGCGCTGCATTGGCGATGGTAATAAGCGAACGCAATGCCACGACCTATGCCACGGTGATAGGACAAGGCGTTGCAGTTGTGATTGGTACAATCTCCGTCATGAGCGGCCAAATTTTCTTGGCAATCACCGCGTTATTCATTTTCTTCAGTGCAGGTTCGGAGCGAGGCGAGACTCGCGCACGCTCACTGCTCGTCACCCGCCGCGTCGGGGACGCATACAACCACATGGCGTTGTCACTATCACCTGCAGACCGTACCAGTCGTGTCGTCGATTTGATTTTGACTTCATATCAACCTGACTTTGCCGTGATGCAGGGTAACACCATTCTCGGCATCGTCACCCGTGCCCATGTGCTCGAAGCGCTCGCAACCGAACCCGTCGATCAATATGTTGCGGCAATCATGAATCGCGATTTCGTCCGCGTGCCACATACGATGACGCTCGACGAAGTGCGGATGACTATTGCTGCTGCGAGTGACGAAGTTGCAGCAGTGTTTAATGGCAAAGAGTACCTCGGCTTGGTAAGCCTCGTCGACATCGACGAAGCGTTGGCTGTCATTGACTATGTGGACCGCAATAAATCACTCACCGCCTAACGTTTCCTTTCAAAGTCCACAAATGCGCTATTTCGTTTGCTATACTAGGGTCATACACTTCTGTGTGACCACCGAGGGACCATGCAACTCATTGATCTCGATCCCCGCCAGATAACCGTCGAACACGATACCCTGCGTGAAGACGTCGGCGACGTCAGTGGATTGGCCGCTACCATTGCAGAACAAGGTATGCTCCAACCACTCGGCGTCGTCCAGCATGCCGATGGCATCTATCAACTGCTCTATGGGTTGCGACGGCGCACTGCTGCACTCCAACTCGGCTTGGCAACGGTGCCGTGTCTGGTCTTTGCAGACGAAGCAGAACGCAATTTGGTGCGGCAGCTGACGGAGAATCTGCAACGCCGCGACCTCAACGACCTCGAGCAAGCCAATGCCTTCCAGCGCCTCCGTGGCCAATTCGCCCGCGCTACACCCGACGCCGATGAAGGCACCCTCGACGAGGCCGTCGGCAACACCGTTGGCCTTTCGGCGCGCACCGTCCGCCGCTATCTGGGACTGCTCGATCTCGATGTCAGCATCCAGTCGTTCTTGCGTACCGGACAACTGACCGTCACCCAAGCACAGCACCTGCGCCGCATCAGCAACGAA
The DNA here is from genome assembly GCA_947474225.1 of Roseiflexaceae bacterium. Classification (GTDB taxonomy): domain Bacteria; phylum Chloroflexota; class Chloroflexia; order Chloroflexales; family Roseiflexaceae; genus UBA965. The sequence continues at coordinate 16,164 of CANJHS010000001.1, forward strand.
CAAACACGCATCGAACTAGCACGCACAGCAGTCGACGAAGGTATGTCTGCTGCCGAGCTCAGTCGACTTGCGAGCTTCTTTGCCGCCAACCCCGACGAATCACTCGACAGTGCCATCCAATCTTTTCAACAACCAACCATGGGAATTGCGGCACATGGCATAGACGACGCGACGTATTTGCCACCGGCGCTACATGAATTCGAACTTGCCGCACCACAACCCAGCCTACCAAGCAGCGGGACTTCTGGCGAGTATCTCTCGGACGATAGTGTGATGGGCAGCTCAAAAATCCGCCAAGCCAAAATTAAATCGCTTGATCACATGGTCGACGAGACCGATAGGCTGTTGCGGGTGTTTGCCGAAGGGCAGCTGCAACGGTGGCTCGACCGCGATGAGAATGCACCAATCAAAGTCGGGATGATGATTGTCCACCTTCGGCGCCTCCTCAAAGGACTGAACGACGTCGTGCAAAGCGAACAATGGGCCATTGATATTGATGAATGAGGCCACAGATGACAAATCGTCCTAGTGGAGTACGGCGGAGTTCAAAACAGACCTTTCGGCGTCGTTTGGTTATCTTTCGTTCACTCTTCCGTGAACCTTGCACGTCCGAAGCGTTAATTGGCATTGTCAATGCAGAATTTGGTCAAGATGGCTACCCGAGTGCTGCTGCAATGGCACTCAAGCACGACCTCGATGCCCTAAAACGCGAGTATGGCTGCGAAATTCGATTTGATCGGACGCAACGCACGTATTCGCTCCATCATGTCGGCGATTTCGCGATTTTGGACCTCCCGCGTGAGAGTCTCGAGGCGCTCAACTTCCTCGATACCAACTTCCCCGAAGACCATATGCTCGCGGCGTTCGTCAGCGTCCAAAAGCTGCTCCGCCAAGTGCGCATGCTGTTACCAGACGCCGAGCGCAAGGTAAGTCCCAGCACGCTGACCATCCGTAGTTTTGGTCGTCAGCAGCGTGTTTTCGACAGCAACACCATGCGTACGATACGCAAGGCGGTAGAAAACCGCCAGATGCTGTCGTTTTCGTATACCAGCAACTTCGAGCTCAACGGGTCGCGCAAGCACACGGTCGCTCCGTATGGACTGTTTATGCGTGACGGGCACATGTATCTGGATGCGGTCCTCATCCATGTAGAACCGGCAGGCAACGCCGTGCCGCATACGACGGTCGAATACCGACTCGAGCGTATCATGAAAAAAACCGCGCAGCTCCTGCCCAATATCATCCCTGCAGAGCGACCACCGCAACCACGCTATCATCTTGTCTACCGCCTCGATGCTGCAGTCGCACGCCGTCGCGACCTCGCGACGTTCTTCCCCGATAGCACGATTACGTACCACGAGGACGACACAGCAACGGTGTCAGCAGTTGTGACGAATCTCTGGACGACACGCCAAGTGCTGTTGCGTTATGGTGGAGCATGCAAAGTACTCGAACCAGTCGAGCTTATCGCGATGTTCCGCCAGACTGTGGACGAACTTGCCGCCCATTACCCCAATCAGAGCGACAATATCCACTAAACGCAGGTCCGTGTTCGTGCATTCATCTTTCATTTAGTTTCTCCACCAAATCACGTGTATAATAGATTGGTTATAGAGAATAAGGAGAGATGTGTGACAAACACATTCGAGGGACTTGGATTGAGTCAGGGGTTGCTCGCAACGATTAGTGAGCTTGGGTATGTTACCCCGACTCCAGTTCAAGAAGCCTCTATCCGTTACATGCTTCAAGGGTCCGATGTTATCGGCCAAGCACAGACGGGCACAGGGAAGACGGCAGCATACGCTTTGCCGTTAATTGATCGCATTGATATGGATCGTCGTGAGGCACAGGTACTTGTACTGACCCCAACTCGTGAGTTGGCCGTACAAGTGGCAACTGCCTTCAAGGGCTATGCCAAACACCGTCGCCTCAACGTCGTCGCGATATATGGCGGACAGCCAATCTCCACACAGCTCCGTTCGATGCACGCTGGTGTGCATGTCCTGGTGGCGACACCGGGCAGACTCATCGATCACATGAATCGTGGGAGCATCTCTCTCAAAACGGTCCAAAGCATCGTTTTGGACGAAGCAGACGAGATGTTGGCCATGGGCTTTATTGATGACGTCGAGACAATCCTGGCAGGGTTGCCTACTCCGCACCAAACTGCATTGTATTCTGCGACGATGCCGGACGCCATTTTGCGCCTCACCAAGCGCTATATGACCAATCCCCAACATATCGCAATTGCATCCAAGCAGCAGACCGCCGAACATATCGAGCAACGTGCCTACGAAGCATTGCACAGCGATCGCTTTGAAGTTTTGTCACGTTTGTTGCAGTTCGAACAACCCAGCGCAGCAATGATTTTCTGCCGTACCCGTATGGATGTCGATAATGTGGGCGAAAAACTCACCGCACGCGGTTTCAATTGTGACACCTTGCACGGTGAACTATCACAAACGCAGCGTGATAGGGTGATGCATCGCTTCCGTACCAATCAGAGCGACATTTTGGTTGCTACCGATGTAGCTGCGCGAGGACTCGACGTCGATCATGTCACACACGTCATTAACTACGAATTACCACCCGATCCCGAGATATACGTCCACCGTATTGGTCGTACCGGTCGTGCCGGCCGCAGTGGCGTCGCCATCTCAATCACCACTCCTCGTGAGCGCTTTGTGTTGCGTACTATCGAACGCATGACCAAGGCTCCGATCGCGACTGCAGCCTTACCGACCCTTGCCGATTTGCGCCTCAAGCAAAAATCGCAACTCGCACAGAAGGTGCTTGACACCATCACCAAAGAAGACCTGTCCACCGAACGTGCACTCATCCAGGGTATGGGCGAAGGACATAATCTCGAGACCATCGCCGCAGCCGCGTTGCGTATTGCATTCGGCGAACAACTCCACGGCAGTGACCATGATCCCATCATCAACTCCATCAACGCCGCAGCACGTGGTTATCAGACGGCACCGGCAGCCGCCCCACGCGGGAATGCAGACAAGCCTTTCCGTCCGCAGGATCGCGAATCGGTACGCTTGTGGTTGGACATCGGCCGCGAAAAAGGCATCCGTGCTGGAGATATCGTCGGCGCAATTGCCAACGAAGCCAACATCCCTGGCCGCCTCATCGGCAGCATCGAACTCCACGACGGCTTCTCCTACGTGAGTGTGCCTTCGCGCGATGCACGCAAGGTCATTGATGTTCTCAACCGTGCAACCATCCGTGGGCACAAAGTCCGTGCCAACATTGTGGTAGCCAAAAAGGGAAACTAACCCAACGGTACCCCGATTCTCATCCAATCCATCCCGTGCTCTGTTACAGAGCACGGGATTTTTGGTAGGATACTCACACACAACGTCGTGCCCGCACGCAAAGGAGCACTCTATGCCTAGCCTCCGCCCCGTCGGTCTACGCACCGAATACCTGATCGAACCTCGTGGCGTCGAAGAAGCCCACCCCCGGCTCAGCTGGCGCCTGAGTGGCGGCGGTACCGACGCACGCCAAATTGCCTACCAGATTCGTACTGCCGATACCGCAGACTCACTCAAAAAAGAAGATTCTCTCCTTTGGGACAGTGGTCGCCATAACGCCGGACTGAGTGCATCTGTCCGCTACGCTGGCCCTGCACTTTGTGAAGGACAGACCGTGTACTGGCAGGTGCGCATATGGGATGAATCCGACGCCCCGAGTCCATGGAGCGCAGTCGCACTCTGGCAGCAAGGCATCTCGGCCGCAGCCTGGGATGACGCTGCCTGGATTGCATTCCCATCTGCCAAAGACAACGGCGAGATGAGTGCCCCCGCCGCGCAACTTACGCATGCATTCATTACGACAGGCGCAATCAAAGAAGCAACGCTCTACGTCAGCGCCCTCGGTGTCTATGAAGTGCGCATCAATGGGACTGTGGTCGGCGACCGCATATTGACCCCCGGATGGAGCGACTACCACCATCGGGTGATGTACCAGGCATATGATGTAACGTCAATGCTCGGGAATGCGCAACATCTCATCGCCGCGCACATCGGCGATGGCTGGTATAGCGGGTACTTGGGCTTTGAAAACAATTTCGTGAATTACGGCAAACATCCTGCATTTCGCTGTCGGCTGGTGATTCAATACGCCGATGGGACGAATCAAACGGTCGTAACCAACAAAGACTGGCGCGGCCGCGATAGCTACATCCGTGCTGCCGACTTCTATATGGGAGCCAGCATCGATTACACACGCCAGGGCCATGGCTGGGACACTGACCCCGCCGTTAGCGCCGCTTGGAAAAAAGTCAAAACGGTAAAGTATGAAGGGACAATGAGCCCAGACACTTCGCCACCATTGCGTATTATCGAATCACTCCCCGTCAAACGCGTGACGCAGCCTGCACCAAAAGTCTACATCGTCGACTTTGGTCAAATATATGCCGGCTATATGCGCCTCAAAGTGCGTGGTACAGCGGGACACAAAATCACCATCCGCTATGGCGAAATTCTCAACACAGATGGTTCACTGCACACGATTAATTTGCGTGCTGCCAAACAGACCGATACCTTCATCCTGGATGGTACCGAGCGTTGGATCGAGCCGACGTTCACCTACAAAGGCTTTCGGTATGTCGAAGTCACCGGCCTCGACAAAGCACCCCATCCCGAAGATGTTGATGGCTGTGTGATGCATGTTGACGCCCCATTAACCGGCGAATTCAAGAGCTCAGAAAAACTACTGAATCAGCTCTGGAAAAACATTCGCTGGGGGCAACGTGGCAACTTCATGTCGGTGCCGACGGACTGCCCACAGCGTGACGAACGCCTGGGCTGGACCGGCGACATGCAAATATACGTGCGAACTGGCATTTACCAGATGGACAGCGCTGCATACCTCACTAAATGGATGCGCGATGTGCGCGACGGTCAACACGCCTCTGGTGCATTCCCGGATGTTGCGCCGCGTATCGTCGTCGAAGCAGAGGGTGCGCCGGCCTGGGGAGACTGCGGTGTGGTTGTCCCATGGACGCTGTGGCGGATGTACGGGGACACAACATTCATCACCGAAAACTGGTCTGCCATGGAGCGCTGGATGGCGTTTTTGCTCGAGACGAATCCCAACCTGCGTCGACTCAATCGGCGCGGCAATGATTATGGCGACTGGGTCGCCATGGATTCTGCGACGGCGCGTGATCTGATTGGCACTGCCTATTGGGCACACGACGCCACACTGATGGCGCAAATGGCCGCAGCAGTCGGCAATACGGTAGGATTCGATACCTATAAGAAACTCGCCGAAGACGTCCGTGTCGCGTTCAATACCGCCCATGTCGCAGAATCAGGAGCAGTGGTCGGTGATATCACCAATATTCACCCGCACCTCGTGCATCTCAATATGCCACTCAATGCCGAGACCCAGACCAACTATGCATTAGCACTGAATCTGGAATTGTTGCCACAACATTTGATCGCACCTGCCACACAACGACTCAAACTCGAGATTGCACGGCGTGGCACCCACCTTTCTACCGGCTTTGTGGGCACCATGCACCTCTTGCCCGCCCTTACCCGTGGTGACGCAAACGAAACGGCATATCGCCTTCTGCTCCAACAAGAATTCCCTTCGTGGCTCTACCCGGTCACCCAAGGTGCAACCACCATGTGGGAGCGCTGGGATTCGATACATCACGAATTTGGGCTGCAAACACCGACCATGAATTCATTCAACCACTTTGCCTACGGGTGTGTCGGCGATTGGATGATGCGCGTCATGGTGGGCATCTGTGATCACCCAGATCTTCCCGGATTCCAAACGGCCCTGATTGCACCCCAGCCCGGCGGTGGGATTCGTGACGTGGCCGGTGCCTACACGTCGCAATTTGGTACCTACAAGAGTTCTTGGAAGCACAAGGGTACGCATCTCAGTCTCACCATCACCGTTCCCCCAGGCTGTGCAGCCGACGTTGTCGTACCAACCTCGGACCGCAAGAGCATCCGCCTCGAGGGCAAAAAAGTTTCTACGACAGAAACAGCACATGGACACGTCGTCCATCTCGGCGCTGGATCGTATACATTCACCAGCGTCTTGGCGTAGCAACCAAGAAATCAGCACGAAAACGCCACACAGCATGCTGTGTGGCGTTTTGGTTTTTGGAAGGGTATAGTCTCTCCCGATTATGCCGGCAACAAGGTCCGAATCACAGTGGTAAACATATTACAGCTGCTGATAATGGATGGCAGATTGACCCACTCGTTGCACTGATGAAAGTTGTCACCCCACGGCCCGTACAACACCGTCGGAATGTGTGCAAGTTCCGCAGTCAAATTTGCATCCGACACACCGGTCGAGTAGGCGAGTTCTGCCGACTCGCCCCATTCATCATGATACGCATGCTTTAGAGCTACCACAAGCGGATGCATCGGACCAATCTCGAACGGCGGATAGTACGGAGGTGGAGTCGTGAGTTTGATAGTGGCGGGCGAATTCATCCCATCCACGACTGCATGCATCTGCTTCATGACGACCTCACGCGTTTCTCCGGGGACTGTCTGACGAGAAATCAAGATTTCTGCTTTTTCAGGGATGGTGACAACGTACTGGGCACTGCCACTAAGGAACGAAAGAATTGATTGCGACGCCGGAATGCGCGGATGTTTGCCCAGCGGGAGTTCGTCTACTTTGGTAACGAATTTGGCACCTTCACTTGCCGCATTGATTCCCTGCCAGGGCATGAACCCATGCGCCGCTTTCCCGATGACTTCGGCACGTACCAGGATTTTTCCCGTTGCGCCAACATTAATGATTGGATGAACGGATTCGGACACGATACAGAAGTCGGCACTGATCCCTTGTTCGATCATGGCGTTGGCACCAATGGAATAGGCTTCTTCATCGACCACAGAGGAGAAAATAAGAGTTCCGCGCCACGCACCGAGGTTCTGCGCAAAGGCCCGTGTGACGAGCATATTCGCAACGACGCCTGACTTCATGTCGCATGCACCGAGGCCGTACAACCGGTCGCCCTCAATACGTCCCTCCCATGGATCACAGTCCCAGCCATCTGCTGCGAGGACCGTATCCACATGGCCGTTGAGGAGCATCGTTGGCCCAACGCCGTTGTGAATCTTGACGATGACATTGGGAGCAGCAGACGTCGGCCAGATTTCGGGAGTCATACCATTGCGGTTGAACCAGTCAGCAACGGCACTTTGGCAAGCGTGCTCAGCACCCGGGTAGGATTTGATGGCGACGAGTTGTCGGGTCAAGGAAATCGCTTCGGCGAGATCATACGAGAACGGCATTTACTTATCCTTGTGTCGTTTGAGGAAATCAAAAACCATGGCGGCGAACGCGTCCGGCGCTTCGCGCCGGATACAATGCCCGACGTTGCGGATGAGAGCGATTTCGAGCAGTGGGTTGAGGGAACGAGCCAGTGCGGCGGTTTCGGCGTTCACGAGCGCACCACGCGTGGGATCACCAACGATGAGGAGTGACGGCACACCAACGTGCGTCATATAATCCTTCCAGGGCGTCATGCGGGATGGATCGTCTGGAGCACGATCCGGATTGAATTGCTCTTTTGATTCGACCCAATAGAGGATTTCTTCGGCGCGCCATGTTGGATTTTCGGTGATACAGCGACGAATCAGCTGATCGGTCGTCATCGCCTTTATGCTGTTCATCCATACCTGATGCGGCGGTATGGCTCCGGCAGGTTCTGGCTTGGGTTCCACCCATTCACGCAATGGAGGATCTTCGAGAATCACACCACGCAATACCGCAGGGAACGTCGCTGCAGCGGCCAATGCCATCCCTGCCCCCATAGAGTGCCCAATAACAAACGGATGTGCCAGGTGCAGTTGGCTAATCAACGCGCGTACATCACCTGCTTGGTCGCTCGGCGTGTACTGTGCGCCGGGATTGCTGGACAGACCGTGCCCACGTGCATCGATGAGCACGACGTCGTACGCAGCAGTCAGTGGCTCTGCGATGGCCTTCCAGCACGAGCCATTATCAGAAAATCCGTGTGCAAATATCACAGGGATGCCATGACCGGCACGCTGATAGTGCAGTTTGACCGTGCCGGATTGAATGAACCCCGATGTCCAATTCATCATCTCATCCTCCTTCAGTGCCCCCAATGAGGGAACAACGGGCGCCGCGTGAGTCTGTGCCAAAGTCAGCCATGTAAAAACGAGACCGTGCAGGATAGCTCGGATGGAAAAATTCCCATCGGCTTACCCGGTGCTGAGGCGCATCCCAAGGTTGCACCGATAATACCACCATTCACTCTAGTGCACACAAAATGCCCCACTTCACGTACACGTATCGACCCTGTGCACGCCATGCAGAACATCTGCACGCGGTCGGGATTGCCTGCATATACGTACGCATAAGAGCGCATCCTACCAGAGCACCCCAACCGGCAGGTGCGTCGATCCAAAACAGTGTTGGGCACCTCATATCCTACCAATTTCAGCCATACATCGCGATTATTTGGAGACAAGGTGCCTACACGCAGGATACGACCTCTCGGCGCTTGGTCGGGGGGGATTGTGCAAACCCTGCACGATTCGCAGTCACTGAGCATTACACTGGATTATGCGGCACGCATTCGTGCATTGGCGTACATCTATGAAAAAACATTGTGGTGTAAGGAATCGTCTCGCTACGGCTACACAGTGATAAATCAAGGAATGAATGACCTGTGTGGTAGGGATATCGTGATCAGACAAATCACATAAGTGTTTTTTTGATGAATTTTCGTTGCGCTGTGCGGTCTGCGCTCCAGGAATTTTGTCAGCACATTTCTTTGACCCAGGGTAGCAGTCCGGCAAACAAATCCTCAGGGAGCTGTGTGGCGCGCATGGTATCGCGTGACACGACGATGTGATGCGTCTCTGCTTCGACTAAAACATCAGCCGTATCATGGAGCAAAATGCGGTAGCCAAAACTCACGCGGCGGCGTTTTGCCTGCGTCACCATCGATTCGACGGTGACGAGATCATCAAATCGCGCTGGCCGGCGGTAACGCACCTGAATATCTGAGAGTACGATGAGAAATCCGCGCGCTTCTATGTCGCCATACGGCATCCCTGCCTCTCGCAGCAGATTGACACGCCCCACCTCAAGCCAGGGTAAATAGGCCGCGTGATGGACGACGCCCATCGCGTCTGTTTCGGCGTACCGTGCTCGAAAGGTAGTCCGCTGCACCTTCATACGCGACGCCAAACAAGCCCATCGGCCGACAACTCTGCGACAGCAGCACCATCAGCGACGAGCCAATTGAGGTAGGCCGCAATTCCCGATGCAAACACTGCATACTGGGCGAGCGACGCAGAGGGCATCGCGAGCACTTGCTGGACAGAAGCAACCACCGCTGGGAGCGTCTTGGGCGTCTGAAGCGCAGTCAATACCAATGCGCGACTGTGTGTAATCGCCGCCAGATTTGCTGCGATGGTCTGTTCTAATTCCGTTCGCTTCACCGCTTCGCCATGGCCAGGAATCCAATGCGTCACCGCCAAGCTGCGAACCACCGCAAAAGATGCGCACTGAGCTGCCACATCATGGGCATACGGAACGCCGTATTTGGTGAGTACCCGGTCCCCAAAAAATCCATCCGCCGCAAAACAGACATCGTCTACCACCACCGCCACTTGCGCCAGCGAATGTCCGGGGATAGGAACTGTCAAAAGCTGCACATCGAGCACAGTCAATTCCCCAGCATCAAATCGCTGATGGACCGGGGAGGGTGTCGCCATAACGAATTTATTGCGCATTGCAAGAAGCGGGCTTGCGCCACCCGAAAGATACATGGGCTCGAGGTAGGGATCCTCAATCAACGGTGCTTCACGTCGTGGTGCATAGACCTGCAATCCAGGGATGTTGCGCACCAGGTAATCATTCCCACCCACATGATCGGCGTGATGATGGGTCGAAACGACTGCGGCGAGGGTTAATCCAACCGCCTCGCAGGCACGGCGCAGGATCCGCGACGCTTCTTTGTCGATACCAGTATCGACGGCAATTGCCTGTTTGTTTGAGGCGACAATGACGCCCAGATTATTGGTCCCTGGGAGGTACGCTGTGCGTTCTGACAAAAAGACAAGATTCGTCACTGTTTCCACTCCAATTGCCCAAATGACAGACTAGAACTGTCGAACTCGTTCTCTTCCGGCGGAAGGAGCGCCAACAAGTGCGTAATATCAGCGCGCATCCGCATGATATTGACTTCCGTCTGTCGTGGTTCATCGTCGGTTAAGGACAACGCACGTGCCAACATAACCCGTGGTGCGGTCACGAGCCCCAATTTCATTTGGTTGCAGGCATTGGCGTATTGCGCCAATGCCTTGGATTCATTGCTCCGTGCTGTTAACCAAAATGTTTGAAATTGCATGAATGCCTCGTCGTAGTGACCTGCATTAAATGCAGTAACCCCGGCGGTTATCAGCGTATCACGATTCTTTGTCATCATGTGGCACCGGGTTCGTTGCTTTAAAGGCGTCTGCTTGTTTGCGGGCTTCTGACTGAATCTGCGTCGCTTCGCCGCGCAGCGCTGCACGCACTAAGAATGCACCGGCGATAAGAATCGGAGTAAATGCGATGATGGCGATGGTACTCTGATACTGCTCGATGTAATCCGTTTGCATGCGAATTGCCGCATTCAAAAACAGTATGAATCCCGCAATCATCGCCGACAAAAACGCTTTCGCGCGATTCGGTTGCCCCATGCTGAGTGCATTTTTGCGCATACGGATAAGCACTATCACCACGACACACATTGCCACCAAACTGAACATGCTCGGCTGCTGCATATTTTTCCCCTTGTCACTGGTATGGCCATTATACGGCAGCCATTCAGACCCGAGGCGCATCCACTTGACCACGGTACTGCAATGCTTCGGCAATATGCTCGGTACACACCGAATCGTGGCCTTCGATGTCTGCAATCGTGCGTGCTACCCGCAGCACGCGGAAGTATGCACGGGCCGAAAGCATCAGCTTCTCGGTCGCCCTTGCCAATAATGCCGAACCTGACTCGTTGGGAGTCGCCCATTGCTTTATCTGGACCTGCGACATGTCGGCGTTTGTACATCCTTGGCGCGCATATTGACGAGCCCTGGTCACTTCGACGCGCGTGCGAATATCAGCAGTAGACTCGCCACGTGCCACAGACAACAGCTGGCCGACTGCAATCCGCGGCATATCGAGATGCATGTCAATCCGGTCCAAAATAGGCCCGCTCACGCGCTTTGCGTAGCGTTCGAGTTCGAGCAATCGACACGTGCACGCGCGTTCACGGTCGCCGCGCCAGCCACAGGGACAGGGATTGCGCGCGGCAACCAGCATCAAATTTGCCGGCATCAGGACGGATCCATGTGCCCGACTTATCGTAATCGACCCATCTTCGAGTGGCTGGCGCAACACCTCGAGTTTGCTCCCATACTCAGGGAGTTCATCCAAAAACAAAACCCCGCGGTGTGCAAGAGTCACCATCCCTGGTTTGATGCGGGCTGCGCCCCCACCGACCAACCCTGCAATTGAGGTTGTATGATGCGGTGCACAGAACGGGCGCATACGCGACATGAAGCCGTCGCGCCCGAGGATACCTGCGATGCTGCGAATCTTGGCGACCTCCAGCGTTTCGACCTCGGTGAGCAATGGCAAAATCCCCCACAACGCGCGAGCCATCATCGTCTTGCCAGACCCCGGCGCACCGGTCAGCAGAATATTATGTCCACCCGAAGCCACAACTTCGAGTGCGCGACGTGCGTGCTGGTTGCCACGGACTTCCGCAAAATCAACCATATCGGGGCTCTGATCGGGAGTCGGCAGCGCAGCCGGCGCTGCAATCTTCACACGACCTTCGAGGTAATCCACCACTCTGCGTAACGTATTGCAAGGGACAATGTCTATTCCATTCACCAACGCAGCCTCAGAAGCAGCCGCTTGTGGGACGACCACATGCGTCATCCCGGCTTCGCGGGCGGCAATGACCATCGGCAGCATCCCGTCTGTACTGCGCAAACTACCATCAAAACCTAGCTCGCCCAAAAACGCTGTCTTCGTATGCAACGTACGCAGTTGTTCCGTTGCCATTAGCATGGCAACGGCAATCGGCAGGTCATACGCAGGACCACCCTTTCGCATATCAGCCGGAGCCAGGCTCACAGAGATACGGCGCATGGGGAAAGAAAATCCACTATTCCGAATAGCAGCCCTGACGCGCTCGCGACTCTCTTGGACCGCTGTATCGGCTAATCCAACCACGGTAAACGACGGCAATCCACCGGCGATGTCGACTTCAACGGTCACCACAGCACCATCTAATCCACGAATCGCGCAACTCAAAATATGTGCAAACATAGCAACACCTCCTGTGACCTATACCGTCACAGGAGGTGTAAAAGGTACGTGCGCGCGTTATTCTTCGTCGGGCAATTCGTCGTAGTACGCAGCCAAACCACTGACCATCGCCTGAACCATCAACGGGGTTGCCGCATCACTCATCAGTGTCATGTATGCATTATTGGCAAGCAATACTGCTCCTTGGATGTTGTTTTCCTCAATCAACGCCGGCAAAAATCGCTGCGATTGCTCCGAAAGAGCGCGGCGGATACGCGCAGACATAATTGCATCGAGGGCGCGAATGATATATTCCGTAAACGCTGGATCTTCTTCGTCCTCAACGATGGGTGGTTCGCCGATGCTTTCAATCACATCAGCAATGAGCCAACCATCCAACGCCATCACCATAAAGCGATTGTCACGGTACAGTGTCAGACTCTGCGCATGATACGCATCGATACTGGTCAGCGACTCTTGCACGCTTTGGCGTTCGCGGCGGGCTGCCTCCATTGCCTCCCGGATTGCTGCAAGTTCCGCCGCGTCAGGAGCGCTTTCGAGCGGAGTACCCGCACAACGTGTATACGCAGCATGTGTGTAGGCAGTAGAACGTCGCGCAGGACGTTGTGATTCTGACATTTTATTCTCCTGCAGAGTTTGGATATATATAGTCTATACGTTGGACACGATTCCTGCAACTCATGCTTCATTTCTGTCCCATCACATGAGTTCCTCCTCGACTGATTCAGACAATTCCATCAACTGGGTGGTGCGATAGTGCAATCGGGGTGTCAAAAAAATGGGGGACCGTACATTCACCGTCGTTTCGCAAGCGCCGAAGTGCGATTGTCGGTAAAATAAAGCATTGAATGATCATTCCTGCGAAAGGACCTGCATGACATCCGCACCGCCACAGATGGCCCAAGTCGCCTGCCCGAGTTGTCAGACCCCGATACGGGTGGGTGTGATTAATTTCATCGATGCCAACGAACAACCTCAGCTCAAAAGCATTTTGCTCGGCGGCCGCCTCAATTCCGCACAGTGTACCTCCTGTGGGTCACCGATTAGCTTGGCTGCCCCATTGGTCTATCACGATTCGACCAAACAATTCTGTTTCGTCCATATTCCACAGCAGCTGATGGCGAGTGCCAAAGGAGCCGAAGTCGAGCGATTTGTCGGCAGCATTACCGGTAAGTTGATGCAGAGTTTACCTCCCGATTTAGCTAAAGGGTACTTGCTCTCGCCACGCAAATTCTTGACGATGCAAACGCTCATCGAGGCAGTGCTCGAAGGCGACGGCATTACCAAAGAAATGATGGCTGCGCAACGTAAACGAGTCGAGATTATCAGTCAGTTGCTCGAAGGGCTTTCTACCAGTGACGCTGCGCTGCTTGATGCACTCAAAGCGAATCAGGCGGACATCGACGAAGAATTTAAATCCACCTTGGCTGCATTCGTCGATGCTAGCGCCATGAGTGGCGACCAAGAAGGCATGGCCCAATTGGCTGCGCTCCAGGCAAAAGTGACCCAATTCATCGGCGGCGATGCGACCATTGCATATGAGCTGCTCATCGAGCAACTCCGTTCTGCCCCAGATGCTGATGCTCTGCGCGCCTTGATGCAAGCCAATCAAGAGACCATCGACTATACCTTCTTTGATATCTTCAACGAAAAAATCATCGCCGCACAGACCGCCAATGACGAAGTAACCGCGACAACCCTTGCAGAACTGCGGACACAAATCCTCGCACTGTACGAAGAGATCCAAGCAAATATCGAAGCCGCATATACTCGCGCAGGCCAAATCCTCGATGCCGTCTTTCCGTCCGAAGACGCTGCAGCAACGCTGACCGCACACCTCGACGAGCTCGACGACGTCTTTGATATTTTGCTCGATGGCCAACGTACGATGGCCGAACGGGCAGGTGATGATGCAACGGTAGCGCGACTGACCGAGATCATCGCATTGACCGTACAGGTAAAAGACGCCGCCTTATCCCCCGAAGATCGCGCGGTGCAGGCAATATTGAAGAGCGAAAACCCGACGCGATTCATCCGCGAAAACTTCGGCATGATTACCGGTGCCGTCGTCAAACAATTGAATGAACTCGCAGAAGACTATACAACCAAAGGCAAAATCGAGGACGGCGATCGTGTCCGACGAATTGCTCGCGAAGCCGGTGCGATGCTGTTCTAGGGGGATTGGATGCTCGTTACGCGACCCTATCAAAGTAATCCAGACTTTGTGGCCATGCAGCAGCTTGTTTCGCGATTGTGGGTTCAGCAGGCTCCGTTCGTCTATGCACTGCCTGGTGATTTGACGTGGTGGCGCGCAGCTACTCCTGACGACTCGGGGATCCGCGATACGACCCTCTGGTATATCGATGATGCGCTGGTGGGGTTTGTATGGCGCGCCGGTGATGACGCCGATATTCTCTATGACACTGCCATCCCAGGGCTTGCAACGTCCATCCTGGCACATGTGGCTGCGCATACCCCATCATCGGGGCTTGTGTATGCGTTTGACCGCCATACCGATCGTACGGACATCTTACGCGGCCTTGGGTATGACAAAGGTGACACGGCATTTCGGATGCACATTATGGACCCAAGAAACGTTCCACACCTTGAGATCCCACAGGGGTGGGAGGTTTGTCAGCTACCGGCTGGCTTCGCCGCCAATCAAGAACGATCTGATGCACAGCGCAGTGCATTCCAAAGCACCAAAATGACCCCAGAGCGGTATGCGTTTGCGCGCTCACTCCCCTACTACACCGGTGACTGGGATCTCGTGCTACGGACCCCGGCAGGTGACATAGCCTCGTTCGTGACCATCTGGGTAGACGCTGCTTCGCAGACCGCCCACTTCGAACCCGTCGGCTGTGTGCATCCATACAAACGACAAGGCTTGACCAGGATGTTGCTCTGCGAAGCACTCCGCCGCTTAGCAGACGCACGTATCACAACCGTGTGTGTACTCAGCGCACCACTGTCCGCAGAGCATCCAGCAGGGTGGCTGTATGAATCGTGCGGGTTCCATTTGATCGATCATATCTCCCAATGGTCTCGGGTACCCCAAGACGCATAGTGGTATACTGCCTGTAGTACGCATCTCAGAACGGAGCCTCGCATGAATCTCTGGCACGAACTTGACCCAGGGCCGAGCTGGCCTGAAGTCATCAATGTCATCGTCGAAATCCCCAAGGGCTCCCGTAACAAATACGAATTCCATAAGCGCACCGGCGCATTTAAGCTTGATCGCGTCCTCTACTCGGCAGTGCATTATCCTGGTGACTACGGCTTCACTCCTCAGACATATTACGATGACCAAGACCCACTCGACGTCCTAGTCATGACCAATTTGCCGACATTCACTGGCTGTATTGTTGAAGCACGTCCCATCGGACTCTTTAGAATGCTCGACCGCGGCGAACCAGACGACAAAATTCTCGCCGTTCTGCATTATGATCCGTTCTTTTCTGACTATACTGACTTTACCCAGTTGCCCAGTCATTACATCCGCGAAGTAGAGCACTTCTTCAAAGTCTACAAAGACCTCGAAGGTGGTCGCGTAGAACCAATCGGATGGGATAATGCAGCCGTCGCCAAAGAGCGCATCCGCTACGCAGTCAATCGCTACTGGGACATGCGTGCCGGTCGCGTCGACAAAGCACCACTGCAGTAAGGAGGCCGTCCTGTCATTCGCTTCTACGCCGGATCGCGATCAACGCACCGCATATTCTGCCGGTGGGATTGTCTATCGCGCATACGCTGGGTCGATCGATGTGGCGATGATAGCGACACACAACGGCAAGCGCTGGGGCTTACCGAAGGGACATGTACGCCGCGGAGAGACATCCGAAGCTGCGGCCCTACGCGAAATCGCCGAGGAAACAGGACTCCACGGTGTCATTCAGACGCATCTGACCACCATTGAGTACTGGTTCCGCATCGGCACGCTGCGTATCCACAAATATGTAGACCTCTTTCTCGTACAATACACCCTCGGTGACATCCAACCACAACCGAGTGAAGTCGATGCAGCAGAGTGGGTCAATATCGAATCTGCTATCCTCCGTGCCTCATTTCAGCGTGAACGCGACGCACTAAGTAACGCCCAGCTGCTCCTCTCCCCACTGAGTTAACTACACCAAACCACCCCCTGGCTCAATCGAGCCAGGGGGTGGTTTTCTTGAAATTAATCGACTGAACTCCCGCCAGCAATTGTCGCCGACAACAGGTCGCGATTCAATCGGCCGATGAAGTGCAATCCAATTTCTTTGGGGCAGGCTGCTGAGCATTCACCGATGTTCGTGCAGCCACCGAACCCTGCAGCATCCATCGTTGCAACCATGTTCAACACACGACTTTTACGCTCCGGTTGACCTTGCGGCAACAACCCCAAATGTGCAATTTTGGCTGAAGTAAAGAGCATTGCCGATGCATTTGGACATGCCGCGACACACGCGCCGCAACCGATACACTGCGCCGCATCAAATGACAAATCTGCATTCTCTTTAGCGATGGGGGTACTATTTGCGTCGGGGGCACTCCCCGTACCAGCCGAAATGTAGCCACCAGACTGAATGATTTTGTCGAAAGCACCGCGGTCGACGACGAGATCTTTGATAACAGGGAAAGCCTTTGCACGCCATGGCTCCACCGTGATCTCGTCTCCATCTTTGAAGGACCGCATGTGCAACTGACAGGTCGTAGTAGCGAGTTGTCCACCGTGCGCGAGTCCATTGATCATCACACCGCACGATCCACAGATACCTTCGCGGCAATCGTGATCGAATGCAACCGGCTCTTCGTTTTTGGAGATGAGCTGTTGATTGAGGATGTCAAGCATTTCGAGGAACGACATATCTGGCGAGACATGATCGACCTGATATTTCACGAGACGTCCGGATGCTTGTGCACCTTTTTGACGCCATACATTGATGGTAATTTTCATACGACGCTCCTCCGGTCGACTTACTTATAACTACGGGTGGCGAGTTTAATGCTCTCAAACTGGAGTTGCTCACGGTGCAGTACTGCCTGACTTGGATCACCAAAGTGTTCCCAAGCAGCGACGTAGCAATACTCGTCATCGTTACGAAGTGCTTCGCCTTCCTCGGTCTGGCTTTCTTCACGGAAGTGGCCACCACACGATTCGCCACGTTCGAGTGCGTCGCGCACCATCAGTTCGCCCAACTCGATGAAGTCTGCCACACGGCCGGCCTTTTCGAGTTCTTGGTTCAACTCATTGCCCGATCCAAGGACACGCACATCGCTCCAGAATTTTTCCCGCAATGCCGGCAACAGCGTCAACGCCTTCTTGAGGCCTTCTTCTGTACGTGACATCCCGCAGTATTCCCACATGATGTTGCCTAACTCACGGTGAAACGAATCCACCGTACGAGTCCCATTAATCGTCAAGAACTTTTGGATACGATCTTTGACTGCATTCACGGCTTCGGCTACGGCAGGGTGCGAGGAATCAACCTGGCTATAGCCACCGGTTGCGACGTAGTTCCCAATGGTCGACGGCAAGACAAAGTAGCCGTCTGCCAGCCCTTGCATCAGTGCACTGGCACCGAGACGATTTGCTCCATGATCTGAGAAGTTCGCTTCGCCGCCGACGAACATCCCTGGGATAGTCGACATCAAGTTGTAGTCAACCCACAAACCGCCCATGGTGTAATGCACGGCAGGATAAATGCGCATCGGCACCTTATAAGGATTTTCACCCGTAATGCGCTCGTACATATCGAACAAGTTGCCGTAGCGTGCCCGCACGGTGTTTTCGCCCAAACGCTTCATCGCTGCGCTAAAGTCAAGGTAAACGCCCAACCCACCAGGGCCGACGCCTTGACCTGCATCACAGACCATTTTGGCAGCACGTGAGGCGATGTCTCGTGGGGCGAGGTTCCCATAACTAGGGTAGCGACGCTCTAAGAAGTAGTCACGCTCTTCTTCGGGGACTTTGTCTGGTGAACGCGCATCGCCCTTTTCTTTGGGCACCCATACGCGGCCATCATTACGAAGAGATTCAGACATCAACGTCAGTTTGGACTGATGATCACCGCTGACAGGGATGCAGGTAGGATGAATCTGGGTGTAGCATGGGTTGGCAAAGAACGCCCCACGCTTGTGTGCGCGCCAGGCGGCAGTCACATTACACCCCATAGCATTGGTGGAGAGATAGTATACATTGCTGTACCCGCCCGTTGCCAAAATGACCGCGTCACCGAGGTGTGACTCTATCTCGCCCGTGACCATATCGCGTGTCACGATGCCTCGCGCACGACCGTCGATGATGATGATGTCCAACATCTCTGTGCGTTCATTGAGTTGCACGGTACCTGCAGCGACCTGGCGACTCAATGCGGAGTATGCGCCAAGCAACAACTGCTGCCCCGTCTGACCTCGTGCATAGAACGTACGGGACACCTGTGCACCACCAAATGAACGGTTGTCGAGGTAGCCACTGTATTCACGGGCAAAAGGCACACCCTGACTGACACACTGGTCAATGATGTTCACACTCAACTCGGCCAAACGATAGACGTTTGCCTCACGAGCACGGAAGTCGCCACCTTTGATGGTGTCGTAGAACAAGCGCTGCACACTATCGCCGTCATTGCGGTAATTTTTGGCAGCGTTGATGCCACCCTGTGCGGCGATACTGTGGGCACGGCGGGCACTATCTTGATAACAGAATGCTTTGACGTTGTAGCCTTGCTCGCCCAATGTGGCAGCAGCTGCGCCACCAGCAAGTCCAGTGCCGACAACAATAATCGTATGCTTGCGTCGGTTGGCTGGATTCACCAACTTCATTTCGAACTTGTGCTTGGACCACTTCTGTTCGAGGGGTCCTGCAGGGGCATTTGCATTGAGCCGCGCGTCGGTATATTCGACCGGCTTGCGTGTTTCGACCTGTGGCTTCGTTTCTGTGGTCATACCCTATACTCCATTATGTCTACGTAGACGTTATTTCAAAATTCCAAGCAAGACAACAATCGGTACCGTGGCGAACCCTGCAAACAAGCCAACTCCGGACAATACCGCTATGCCACGAAACAACTTCTCGGTTCGGCGCGTGTTGATTCCCAATGTCTGCATCGCACTCCATACCCCATGATAGAGGTGGGTACCAAGCGCTGCAACCGCCACAATATAGACAGGAGCAGCCCACACCTGGCTCGAGAAACCGGTGATGACGTTATGATACGGGTCACCTTCGATGAATCCTGGCAGTGCAGTCCCGACGGTGAAGTGCAGGAGATGATAAATCACAAAAAAGAAAATAGTCACGCCGCCCCAGCGTAATGTGAGGGAAGCAAACGACGCCTGCTTCCGTTTGACTTTCTTGTAGGCAATCGGTCTGCCTGCATTGTCGATACGTGTCAACTGGATTGCTGCTGTAACATGCAGAATCACAGACAAGAGCAACACAATGCGGATAACCCACAAGATTGTACCGGCGGGGAGTGCTGGCTCGCCTACGACACGCAGAAAATGCGAATACGCATTAAAGCCCTCTGGCCCTTCGAATATCTTCAAATTACCGATCATATGCACGATCACAAAGCCATACAACACAATACCAGTCACCGCCATGATGGCCTTTTTGCCAATGGTAGACTGGTTCAGGGTCAGCGCAGCCGCCATAACGATTCCTTTTGTTGATGCCCCTCCCGGGGTGGTATGTTTTCGCGGACGTGATTATACGACACAATGGACCCTTTGTCTATTTGGCAGCTGAGCGTATGGCGTCTTCTCGCACTATGGAATTTGCTACACTACCACCATGTCGAATCGCTTTTCTACATTTCTCACCCTCTGCTGCATCGTCGTCATTCTCGCGAATGGCGTACAGGCCTGGGGCAAACGCAATCAACCACTCCCACCACTCCCTGCTCAGCAGCTGGTGCACACGACTCTCCCAAAATCTGGTGTCCACACACGTCTGAGCGGCGTTGCGGACCAACACTATCTGACGAGTCAACTCGACCTGGTGCAAGAATTGGGCACACCATGGATCGTAGAACTCTTCCCATGGGCATATGCGCAACCACGTTCGGCCTATGGTTACGATTGGACGGGTTTTGACCGCATCATCGACCAAGCGCACGTACGTGGCATCTCGATCATTGCACGCCTCGACATTGTGCCTGCCTGGGCGAGACCTGCTGATAGTAGTGACCGCCTGCTTTTACCAAGTGCATACGCAGATTACCGCGCCTATGTAGTGACTTTTGTGCAACGCTACGCACACCGCGGCGTTACGCATATTATCCTCTGGAACGAGCCAAACCTGCGTTTCGAATGGGGCGGCCGTACTCCTGACCCCGAAGCCTATGCGGCACTTGTACAATTCGTCGCACCGGCCATCAAACGGGTAGCTCCGGGGATAGGCATCCTCGCCGGCGGACTATCACCGGGGGCATCACTGGGTGATAATGCAGAAGTACGCCTCGATGACAAGGTGTTCACCGAGCGGTTTTTTGCCGCAGGTGGTGGGAGTGCAATCGACGGTTGGTCTGTGCACGCCTATGGGGCGCAACGACCGCCCAACGACCTGCCCAAATGGGAGGTTGTCAATCTGCGTCGTGTCGAACTTATCCACGACCTTGTCACTGCCTATCGCGACATCCCCATCTATATTACCGAATCAGGGTGGAATGATAGCTCCCGCTGGCAATCAGCAGTCACCGCAGCCGAACGCATCCGCTGGAGTCGCGGCGCCTATCAATATGCCCAACACACACCCTGGATTGCGTGCCTGGTGCTCTGGCAATTCGGCCTTCCTAATGCAACGCACACGTACCAAGATGGCTGGGTAGTGATTGCTGGTGACGGCACCCCACGTGCTATTTTCTATGAGTTGAAAGCCTTATTGAATCCGTAATAATACACAGAAAACCGCACGGCGTACCGTGCGGTCTGTCCACAGAAACCCGAGCGTTATACTTCTTC
This sequence comes from Roseiflexaceae bacterium, assembly GCA_947474225.1. GTDB lineage: Bacteria > Chloroflexota > Chloroflexia > Chloroflexales > Roseiflexaceae > UBA965. Next base: position 37,464 of record CANJHS010000001.1, read on the forward strand.
TGCCTCGTCGATTTGTTCGTCACGAACCCAAAATACTTCGGCTTCGTCATCGTGGGATTCGTCATCCCACAAGTTAATCTCAAATGGCTCGTCCATCTCAACTGCCACTGTAGTGCGTGCATCGTGTGGATTCGGCCGGCGCTGTTTGGGCTTCGGCTTATTCGGGTCCTTTTCGGCACGACTGCGGAAGACGATTTTGATGGGTGTGCCGATGAATCCGAATTTCTCGCGTAACCGATTCTCCAGGTACCGTGCGTACCCCCAGTGAATCTGCGCAGAATCATTGGTAAAGAACAAAAATACCGGCGGGTCGATTTGCGGCTGCGTTGCGTAGTAAATGCGCAAATGGGCGCCCACGCGGATTGAAGTCGGTGGATGCTCAAAAACTGCAAGGCGGAGCAGGGCATTGAGTTGCGAGGTCGAGACGCGCTTACGACGCTCGAGTGCAATCTTCATTGCCGTTGGCAACACTTGATCGACACGTTGACCGCTTTTCGCCGAAATAAACAGCAGCGGTGCGTACGGGATGAACTTAAATGCTTCGCGAATCTGTCGTGTGAAGTTGTAGAACGTCTCGTCGTCTTTGACGATGAGGTCCCACTTATTCACCAGAATACACACGCCTTTGTTCTGCTCGAGAATCATGCCCGCGACATGCGTGTCTTGTGCAGTAACGCCTTCTTCCGCATCGATCAGTAGCATGGCGACATCAGCGCGTTCGATGGCACGCAATGTACGCAGCACGCTGTGCTTTTCGACACCGGGTTCGACACGTCCGCGGCGCCGCACACCTGCGGTATCAATCAACATGCCCGGTTGACCGTCAATGTCGATGGGGGTATCGATGGCATCACGCGTCGTGCCTGGGATCGACGACACAACGCTCCGTTCTGTGCCAACAAGACGATTAAGCAGTGACGACTTGCCGACATTCGGACGACCAACCAATGCAACGCGCACCGTCTCGTCGCGCTCTTCTTCTTCGTTGGGAGGGAACAATGCAGTCACTGCGTCGAGCACATCACCGGTACCTACACCATGGTAAGCACTCATTGGGATTGGCTCGCCGAGGTTCAGGTTGTAGAATTCAATAGCATCGACATTTTTGGCGAGCGTGTCGGCTTTGTTTGCAGCCAAAACAATCGGTTTGCCCGATTTGCGCAACATCTCTGCCACTTCGTCGTCCGCTGCAGTAATACCATAGACGGTGTCTACAACAAAGAGCATCACATCGGCTTCTGCAAGGGCGATTTTGACCTGTTCGCGGACCTGACGAGCGATTTCTTTCTGTGGAGTACCCTCCGTCAAGTCATCGTGTTCAAACAACAACCCGGCGGTGTCGACGACGGTGAACTGACGGCCATTCCAGATGCAGTCACCATACAAACGGTCGCGGGTCGTCCCTGGCAAGTCTTCGACAATGGCTTTGCGTTGGCCGATAAGTCGATTAAAAAACGTCGATTTTCCCACATTGGGACGACCGACGATAGCAACAACTGGTTTCATTCCGCTACCGTTACTTCTATCCGAGTCAGCGCCTTAATGTAGCGCACGACTTCGTCTGGTTCGCTCGCCATAACACAGGCCACGCCAGAGGCGATGGTGATGTCACTGAGCGTCATATTATCGATGGTAATTTCACCCTTGTGATCAAACATGACTCGAGGCAGCAATGCACGCGTGGCACCGGAGTCGCGTAACACCGGTACGACGTCTTGACCCATCAACAATCCCGACACCGTTACCGTCTCACCAAAGAACTGATTGACGACCGGCAACAGCACCGCAGACAAACCATCGACACGATTGAGTCGTTCGACGATGCGTGCCAACGTTGGGGCGATCAAGGTCCCACACACGAGTGCTAAATCGGTGGGTTGGTTGAGTTTTGCTGGCAGCTTGCGTTGGGCTTTTTGCCAGCAATCCAAAAAGTCACGTGTCATGCCGACACCGTTGGAATACTGTGGCATGCCGTCATATCGTTCTGCAGCCGGGAGTGGCCGGTCGCTCAACAAATAAAACTCGTCTGAAGGATAGACCAACGAAACCCCGTGGAGTTCGGTGTATTTCGTCTGGTATGTCTCGATGATGTCGACCACACGACCCGCTTCTTCAGCGTTGTAACAACGCATGGGAACGTCGGTTGCAGCGCCGAGTCGTGAACAGTAGCCGAGATCCTCGGATTTAATTGCTTTGTCCCACAACGGTTGACGCTCCCAGTTGGCATCGATCCAATCCGGTCCTTCGTGGATTTCGATGGCAGTTTTGATACTCTGTGGACGCTTCCCTTCGAAGCGATACTTGGTTAAGCCCACAGGGACGACTGCGATGGTCTCGACAATGGGATAGAGATCAGCTAATTCGCGGATGCTCTGGTGTAACAACGCGCCGTCGTTGATGTCGGGCATTGCAACAATCTGGGCATGCACCTGAATGCCCATATCGCCTAAACGCTTGATTTGGTCGATTACATTGGGGACGTCTACTTTGCCCAACAGGACCGCACGGGCAGTTTTGTCGGTAGCATGGACCGAAATGTACTGCGGGGACAAGCGTTGTTCGTCGATGCGCTGCCAGTCTTCTTCGACCAGATTTGTGAAGGTAACAAAGTTGCCATACAAAAATCCCAGTCGATAATCATCGTCCTTCAGGTACAACGTCTTGCGTAGTCCCTTGGGCATCTGCGTCAAAAAGCAGAACGGGCATTTGTTGTTACACGTTCGTAAGCGGTCAAATAACGGCTCCGAAAATTCGATGCCCAAATCATCGTCTTCATCTTTTTCAATCTCAAAGATGAGCGATTCTTCACCGCGCAAAATAGCGACTTCGACAAGTTCATTGGCTATATAAAAGCGAAAATCAATCGCATCCCGTAAGCGGTGCCCGTTCACGGATACGACTATATCGCCCATTTGCAAACCCGCAGCCAAGCCTGTACCGCGTGGATCGAGTTCTGTTATCTCACCACCGGTGCCGGTGATTTTCTTCAAATCTGGTTGGTATTCCATGATTCTCGTGTTCACTGTGCTATACTTGTCATTGAATTATACCACGGAAGGCGTTATCCTGACGACATGCAGACGTGCACGAGCACATACAATTGTCATTTCTGCGACAGCGTTGTTACTTACGTTTGGACAGCTCCATTCATTCAAAGCAAGTGACTTCACGACCGCTGTGAGTGCACGAGTAGCCCCGTACCTCAAACGCGGGAGCGGCTACGTCCGGCCGGAATTTCGTGCTGATGTTGCTCGTGACAGAATTCGCATTTTAACCATTGCCAAGCGATATAACATTCGATCTCAAACCAACATGTCGGATTCCCAATTCGCTACCGTCATGGTTACCATTCTCTACACCGAACACAACGGCTGGCTAGAGGATGAATTCCCTATCATCCGACCAATCACACCAATCTACCAAAACGCGCAGGCATTCAGCAATACCTGGTTTGGCTCGAACTTTAGCGTCTGGCCATCGAACCTGCGGCCTTCGGTTGTACGTGAGATACTTTCCAAATCCGTTCCCCAAGTGGGCACGGTAGTACTACCACTCGCCATACCGCCCGTGGCGGATTTGCAATTGAATGCACAACAACTCGCCAACACGCCTGACAGCGCGTACGAGTTACTCGGGGCGAACCTACGCCGCGGGGTTTACCGCGCGCAACACGAAGGCGTCATCGTAACGTGGCAGACCCTGTTGGCGTGGCACAACGCGGGTATTGTCAATCCGACAGTCATGGCAAAAAACCCATCACTCTTGCATTATTTGAGCCGTGCAGTCCCCTACATCTCCCCTGCACAAAGCCTTTTTCGCAGCATCGGCATGTGCCAAAACACCCCGCCGGTAGCGGTGACTGACCGAAGCGCCCACGCCACAGAATCACACAACAACTACGCATTCACAAACGCGGCACCTGCTATGCAGGTACCGCGTTCTCCGGTGGCTGATTGATTATTTTGCGTTTCGTGCTTTGATATATTCCCACACCATCGGAACGAGCGACAAGACGATTACCGCTAATGCCACAAGTTCAAAGTTTTTGGCGACGAATGGCAATTGACCGAAGAAATAACCCGCCCAAATAAACAATCCCGTCCAGATGATACCGCCAATGACGTTGTACGTGAAAAATACTTTGTAATCCATATGTGCAATCCCAGCGACAAAGGGAGCAAACGTACGCACAAATGGGGTAAATCGCGCCAAGATGATCATTTTGGCGCCATGCTTTGCATAGAACTGGTTGGTCCTTTCGATGTGTTCTGCTTTGACAAATGGCAAATTCCAATCCAAAATACGCATCCCAAACCGGCGACCAAGTGCATAGTTGACACTATCACCAACGATTGCCGCAATGGATAACAACCCAAACAGCACGAACGGATTCAAGCCAGCGGCAGCATCGGCCGAGATTGCGCCTGTGGCAAACAAGAGCGAATCACCTGGCAAAAACGGGGTTATGACAAGTCCCGTCTCGCAGAAAATAATCAAGAACAGGATGGCGTTTGTCCATACCCCGTATGTTGCAGTTATCTCTTTGAGACCCTTATCGAGATGGAGAAAGAAATTCAACAATTCGCGTAACGTATCCATCGTGATTTCTCCTTAGCCCTCCCATGGGCGATAATCAAATGTCTGATGGCGGAAGTACGTATTATAGAGCTCAGCATAGTGGCCACCACCTGCTAGCAAAGATTCGTGACTGCCTTGTTCGATGACGTCACCGTTCTTGAGAACGAGAATTCGATCTGCCGAGCGGACCGTCGATAAGCGATGGGCGATCACAATGCTTGTACGCCCTTGCATCACCACATCCAAACCTTCTTGAATCTGTGCTTCGGTGAATGGATCAATGCTCGCTGTTGCTTCGTCGAGGAAGAATATCGACGGATTACGCAACAACACACGCGCCAGCGCTACCAATTGACGTTGTCCCAACGACAGCCGACTGCCACGCTCGCCCACATCACTCATAAGACCATCAGGCAAGTCAGCAAGCCATTCACCACCACCCAATGCCTGGGCAGCTTTGAGCACTTCCGTGTCATCTGCTTCGGGACGCCCGTAGCGAATGTTTTCCATGACATTACCAGAAAAAAGAAAAGGTACCTGCGGCACGAGTCCCGTGTGTGTCCGATATGCCGCCAAGTCGAGTGTGCGGATATCTCGTCCATCAATAAAGATGGACCCTCCTTGGAATTCATAGAAGCGCAACAGTAACTTGACGATACTCGATTTGCCGGCGCCAGTGTGCCCTACGATGGCGATTTTTTCACCGACTTTGATGTGCAGATTGAAATCATTCAACACCACACTCTCAGGATTGTACGCAAATCGGACGTTTTTGAATACCACCTCACCTGGCATCTCGGTTACTGGCAGACTGTCACTCTGCGTCACCCGTGCTTCGGCATCCATCAACGCAAAGACACGTTCACCAGCGGCTAAGCCAAGCTGGAACTGGCTCCAAAACGACGCGATGCTCGTTAATGGAAAAAAGAACAAGCCGACACTCTGGATGAACAAGAACCAGTCACCCACGGACAGATTGGCGGGATTTTCGATAGAAATACGCCCACCAAAATACACCAACACAACCAATGCCAACCCCGTGATGCTCCCTAAGACCGGCCAGATACTCCCAAAGATAATGCTTTGCCGCACTTTGATACGATATTGCATCGCATTGGTCTCGGCAAACTCTTTGTAAATCAGCGCTTCGCGACGGAAGCTTTTGGCAACCCCTATACCGCTCACAGTCTCAGAAACGGCACTGTTTACCAACGAACTTGCTCGTTGCGCTTGCTGTGTGGCACTCCGTGCAATGCGGCGAAAAGCCAATGCAGCAACAATAACCAACGGCGAAATCGCCAAGGTAATCCAGCCCAACGTCACATTCACAAAGAACAACGACGCGGTAACTGCAATGACCAGCATCACTTGGCTCAGGAGCTCGATACTGAGCGTTACCACGGAAGAAAAATCGTTTGTGTCGGACAAGACACGACTTACCACTTTGCCCGACGCAAATTCGTCGTAAAACGACATATCCCGTGCCAAAACGGCGTTCATCGAGTCCTCACGGACCTTCAACACCACTTCGCCCACGGCAATGGCGGTGTAGCGTTGTCTGAGGTAGTTCACCAACCAGCCTACGACCCCAAGGAATGTGATGAACGCTGCCCACTTCAACACAATCGTGACATCTTCTCCCTTTGCGGCATCGTCGATTCCCTTTGAAATCAACTTCGCTGCTAATGGTGGAAAGATCGATCCGACCGCAGTGACAATCGATACCAACACCATCGTTTTGACATGTGGGCGGAAGTACGCGGTTATACGACGGAGCAGTTCACCGTCGCTATATTGACGATCGTATGCCTCAGCATCCAATCCATCGAGAACAAATCCCATCGGTATACTCCCTACGTAGACGGCTGATTATGCTCGTCACGGGCGAAAATTCTGCGATATGACATACTCTGTTGCATAAGTTCTTCGTGGCTCCCCTGAGCCTCAATCCGGCCGCGCCTGATAACCACAATCCGGTCCGCCCAACGAATCTGGGCCAATCGATGGGTAATCAACAAGGTCGTGCGGCCTTTGAGGACTTCACGCATTGCGCGTTGAATCTGGTCTTCGGTGGCACTGTCGATTGCGCTCGTCGAATCATCGAGGATGAGGATGCGCGGGTTGGTCAAGAATGCACGGGCGATTGCTATGCGTTGGCGTTGTCCACCAGACAATGTCACGCCTCGTTCACCAACAACTGTATCGTACCCTTCAGGGAAGCCAGAAATGAAGTCGTGTGCCTGCGCCTGTTGGGCAGCCCAAATGATGCGTTCGCGCGGGACGTCATTGCGTGCACCGAAAGCAATGTTTTCGGCAATCGTTTTCGAAAACAAAAAGATATCTTGCTCGATCATCGAAATCTGCGAACGTAGCGAATCGAGATTCCACAACCGTACGTCGATGCCGTCGATCGAAACAACCCCTTCGGTCGAATCGTACGTCCGGTTTACCAGGCGGGTCAATGTTGTCTTACCGGATCCGGTTTGACCGACAATGGCAATTGTTTCACCCGGCTTGGCCGAGAAGCTGATATCGGTCAAAATATTGGCATCGCCGTACCCAAACGAAACGTTTTTGAATTCGAGTTGCCCGCTGACGACATGCGATTCGCCCACTGGGTTCTCGTCCATTTCGGTTTCAGTATTGATGATTTTGAGAATGCGTTGCGCACCCGAGAGACCAAACTGTACCAACGAGAACATAAACAATGAAATAAATGTCGGGAATTGAAAGAGCGAAATCAATGTCATAAAGGCGACAACTTGTCCCGTCGTGATTACCCCGGTGCTCTGTAGCCACATCGCATGCCCGAAACCGAGTCCGGTCATCAAACCATAGAACAGGAATGGGATATAGCGCGCCTTTATTTCGCCCTCTTGGACAAACAAGTCGCGATACCGTGCAATCACCGCGCGGAACTTATCGGCTTCGAATTTCTCGCGTGCCGTCGCCTTTACTACCTCGATACCCTGGATTGCTTCAGACAATGTGGCACTGACAACACCATACTGGCCACGCATCATCCCAGCAACAGGTCCAAGTTGCCGATTATAGCGAATGAGCCCCCAGATCAGACTGGCGACAAACAGCAACGGTATGGGTAAAAGCTGAATGCTTATCGATGCAATCGCAATAACCGGGGTTATCAACTGCGTAGTTGCTTCGATAATCAGACTGATTCCTGGCGAAATCATCATGTTCAACTGCGACACATCCCCGGTCGCTGCTGCCATCAAATCGCCTACCCGCTGCCGATTATGGAATGTCTGACTTTTGCTCAACAGGCTGATGTAGAGTTCTTCGCGCGCATCGCGTTCCATACGTGATGCCAAAAATTCTCGAATCACCGTATTGATCATGTCGATTAACGCAAATGCAGATCGTACGACGAAAATAGCAATCGATACGCCAACGAGCTGTTCGATCGGCTTTCGATCTTTGATGATGTCGAATGCTTGTTGGATTTGGATAGACGTATACGTAAAGCCACTAATTGCGACAATCGCCAATATGACAAAGCCAATTGGCAGTAACGGATAACGCATCACATGTGACACGACCCACCGTACAGATGTCGATCTGTTGTATGGATATTCATTCCCGGTACGAAATTCTCGTAACACATCCACTCCTTGGTTATTTGACCAAAAAGAAGTATACCATAATGTTTGATTGAAACGGTTTGTGGGGCATTAAATAAAAAGGGGAGCGTGTGAGAGCATAGCTCTCACACGCGAGTGAGGAAACCGGGTTGCCCCGGGGGGAGTTGGGGGCGACGTGGGGCGGGATGTTGTCTCCAACATTGTGATGACCGTCGCAAACACCACCAATGAATGTAATATACCACCGTTCTACGTACAGAGTATAAGAAACACATAAGAGGATTCTGAAATGCCTCTGAGACAGGTATTTACGACACCAATACTCGATCAAATCCTGTAATCATCCCAGTCGCAGTCTGCTTTTTGAGCCATATGTCGAGAATCTGACCGGATATTGCTGTTGGAGGAGGCGTCAGCGGCATCGCATCACGGTCGAACCAGCGCGCATCGGCGAGCTCTTCGGCATCCATCACGATGTCACCACTTTTGTACTCAGCCAAGAATCCAACCATCACCTGATGTGGGAACGGCCAACACTGACTGCCGACATAGCGGATGTTGTGCACTTCGACCCCGACTTCTTCGCGCACTTCACGGGCGACACACGACTCAAAGTTTTCGCCAGGCTCAGTGAATCCGGCGACAAGGCTGTATCTATCACCCCAGCCTACTTTGGTTGTCAGCAAAACCCGGTCGCCGGAATGAATCAAGACGATAATCGCAGGGCTCACCGGCGGGAATATTTCGAATTTGCACGGCTCACAGCGATACCCCCAGTTGTTGGGAATAGCGTGATAGGGTGCTCCACAACGCGTGCAAAAGCGCGACAAGGTACGGAATTCGACCAATTGCTTGGCGTAACTCGCTGCCATGATAACTTCGGGCTTTACGCCAGGAAGATTCATCAAATTACGCAGATTGATTGTCTGCAAACCCTCTGACAACTCGCAATCGGCAGGAACGACTGCTGCATAGACCGAGACATCGCCCTGTGTTCCCAACACAAATTGTTCCGTCGTCGTAATCGCGCTCGGACCGTGCGGTGTTCCCGTCAACGGAGACGTACCATTTGTTACCTCAACCACGAGGTCGTCACCACGCATCACATACCAGAGATGAATTTTGCCCGTTGGACGATTGGGCGGATAGGCTCGAATGAATGGCTCCATGTGACCTCTTTGTCTGCTAAACCATACTGTCATCGCCTGGTCGATTAAACCAGCGGAAGAATACTACCGTGAGTACCAAGAAATAGACTAATCCGCCAGGCAGCCACATCAGCAGCCCTGCCAGTTCTTGGTCTGCTTGTGCTGCCATCCCCCATGGGCGTGACACTGCCTCGTACGAGGGATATACGACAAACCCAGCAAAGGTAAGCAATGCCCCGATGATGGTCGGCGGCAGAGACATGAAAAAGAGATACAGCATCAAGAACCCCGGGGTTGAACGCGGCAACTCAGGCTGATGACTGAAGACTGGCCACCACGAAATAAGCGACCCAAAAATGAACATCACATGTTCGAGCACGTGAACCTGCTGATCTCGTATCGCCAAATCATAGTTCGCCGGCAAATGCCACCCGACAAAAATGACGTTAAAGATCAAAAATACTACGAGTGGATTGAGAAATGCCTTCATCAACACCAGCACATTTTTGTTGACCAAGAACAGACTCCCTACCGCAGGAGGGATACTGAGAATCAACAAGGGCGGCACAACCACAATCATGATGAGGTGTTGCACCATATGCATGGCCAATGAAACCAAGGCGAGGGTATCAATCGGTGACACGAGCGCCATGAACAGCAAAACAATTGCCAACAGGAATCGATTGCGTTCAAGCGGTATAGCAGGTGTTACTCCGCGGGAGCGTGCAAATGGACCCGTCATCCAGAAATACAGCACGATACTGAACAGCAACACAATGATAATGGTCGGCTCAAAATTCCATGCATACAGATTCATGTAACCCTCTTGCTGTGACCCACATATCTTACATGATGCACTGATGGAATGAAAAAGCACCGTCACGGGACAACCCGTGACGGTGCTCGGGCAGGAATTACCCTGCAATCCCGACGTGGTGCGAAAACAACTTGAGAAATCCTAGGCAAAAGGTGAATGCAAAGGTGAGAGGTACCAAAAAGACAAACTGGAAAATTTTCGCATCACCACGCAAATGCATGAAGAATGCAATGACTCCGGCGCCTTTGATCAAGGCAAGGGCCAGCAACAAAATCAGAAACACTGTTTCAGACATATGTGACTGAACCAAGAAGATTCCAACTTCGAGTGCGGTAACCACTGCCAGCAATGCGCCAATCATCCAATAAAATTTGGTTCCGTGTGATTCGTGGGCCTCTGCATGGCCCTCATGGGTGACATGGTCTGCCATGAGATTCCTCCTCAGATCAAATAAATCAGGGTGAAGATAGCCACCCAGACAAGGTCAACAAAGTGCCAATAGAGGCCGACGAGTTCGATGTCCATGGGGTTTTCTGGTGAATTCGGGAATTTGCCGACCTTCACGTAAGTGGCAATCAACCAGATGATACCGATGGTGACATGCAATCCGTGGAAGCCTGTCATGGTAAAGAACGTCACACCGAAGAGGCTTTTGACGGTTTCACCTTCGAGGACATATTGCGGGGCGAGCTTCAACCCTTCGGCGTACAGATGGGTGAATTCGTACGCTTGACCACCGACAAATGCACAACCCAGCAAGATGGTAGCCATTTGCCAGAATCGGAAACGCTTCCAATCTTTGTCTTTGGACGCTGCCAAAGAGAGCACCATGGTCAGTGAGCTAGCCAACAAAATCGCAGCGAGCACAGTGGTCAGGTTAATGCCCAGGAAGTGTAAGCGTGGATCAAGATGCTCAAGAGTGCCTGCAGCAGCAAGAGTAGCCTTGGTACGTGCATAGAAAATCAAATGTGTGGTAATGAGTGTAACGAAGAACAACGTTTCGGAACCGAGAAATGCCCACATACCGAGTTTACGGCTGTCGACGCCTAAGCTGCCGACTTGCGGTGCTTGATGCGCTTCGCCGTGGGAGCCGTGACTCACAGAAGTATCCATGTATCCTCCTCGAGAGCGGTGCACACGTTGTGTGCACCGCTTCAGTCTGCTTAGTGATGGCTACCCATGTACGGCGAGTCACGGCGTGAATCGACGACCCAGCCACGAATACCAATGAACACCATGACGATGCCAATGCCAATGAATCCGAATGCTGCGATGCCTTCTGGCATACCCAGTATTGCCTTGTGAATATAGATGAATCCTAGGGCTGCAACTGTCAGGCCACCGGACAACAGCATTGGGCTGAAGGTTAACGTTGGCATATGAATGTCGCTTGCACCAGGGGTAGATTCGTCGGTGTACTCATAGCGGACCATAGAAGGCTTGCTGTGCCCGCCGTGATCATCACCTGCTACATGTGGGTACTTTGCATCCCACAGCGGCCGTCGGCTTGTAACAACCGGGATGTGCAAGAAGTTGTAGGACGGTGGTGGGGAAGGAATTACCCACTCGAGTGTTGCGGCATCCCATGGATCATTGCTGGCAAGTGTCCCGGAACGCACACTTTTAATCGCGTTGTAGAGAAACATCAATATCGACAAAGCCAACAGGAAGGTACCAACAGTTTCGATTTGGTTCCAGATCTCCCAACCCATCCCGGCTTCGTAGGTATAGACGCGGCGAGGCATACCTTCGGTGCCCACAATGTGCATCGGGAAGAACGTCAGGTTGAACGATACCATCATCAACCAAAACTGTATCTTACCAAGACCTTCATCGAGCATCCGCCCAGTCATCTTGGGGAACCAATAAAAAGCGCCGGCGAACAATCCGAGAATCGAACCACCAAAGAGCACATAATGCAAGTGAGCGACGACGTAGTAACTATCGGTCTGTTGCAGATCGATAGGTGACGATGCAAGCGTAATACCCGAAATACCACCGATGATGAACATCGAAATGAATCCGATAGCATACAGCATGGCCGTAGACAAGCGGAGGTCACCGCTCCACATTGTTGCAATCCAGTTAAAAATCTTGACGCCGGTAGGAATGGCAATGACCATTGATGCACCCGAGAAGAATGCATTTGCCATTGGTCCCATGCCCGTGCCAAACATGTGATGTGCCCACACGATGAAGCCCAAGAACCCAATGGCAACACCAGAGTACGCCACAAACGAGTAGCCAAAGATTGGCTTGCGAGAGAATGTTGGCAGAATCTCAGAGACCATTCCCATCACCGGCAGAATCAGGATGTAGACCTCTGGGTGACCAAAGAACCAGAACAGATGCTGCCACAACATGGCATCACCGCCCTGCGCAGGATTAAAGAAGGCTGCACCGAATTGACGATCAAACAACAGCTCAATCGAAGCAACGGTGAATGTAGGGAATGCAAAGATGATGATGAAGCTGACGACCATGTTCATCCAGACGAACAATGGCATACGGTTAAGCGTCATTCCTGGTGCACGCATGTTGAGCACAGTCACGATGAAGTTGAGTGCGCCGGCAATAGAGGCAACACCGGTCAAACCGAGCCCGAGAATCCAGAAATCCATCCCAGATCCCGGGGAATATTGTGTCATCGTTAACGGTGCGTACGAGAACCAGCCTGCATTCGGTGCACCGCCGGTGAGGAAGCTCAAATACAAGAGCAAACCACCACCGATAAACAACCAAATGGAAAGCGCGTTTAGGCGTGGGAATGCCATATCACGTGCACCGACCATCAAGGGTACAACGTAGTTACCAATACCAACATTCATCGGCATGATCATCAAAAAGACCATGGTCGTGGCATGCATGGTAAATAATTGATTGTAGGTATCAGCTGACAAAAAGGTGTTGTTTGCTGCACCCAACTGCACGCGCATCAACACTGCCTCGATGCCGCCAATAATGAAAAACGTAAACGCAACAATGATATAGATGATGCCGATCTTTTTGTGATCGACGGTTGCTAGCCATGAACGCCACGAAAATCCCTTGGTATACGAGGAATTCGTATGCGCCGATGCTATGTGTTGCTCCGCAATGGCCATTTCGGACTCCTTATTTCTCTGCCGGCTTTGTGACTGGTAACTTCATGCTGTCGAGGTAGGCGACCAAATCGGCAATTTCTTGGTTGGTCAATGTGCCTGCTTTGATGACACGTCCCATCAGGTTACCCTGCTTGACGGCCTCTGGGTCATGCAACCAACGTGCCAAATTATCTGTCGAGTATGGAAGGACGCCCGCAGCAATCGTTACCCGATTGCCGTAGTGTGTCAGATTTGGTCCGATTTTGCCCTTCGCAGCGGTGCCGCTGATCATGTGACAACTCATACACTGCTTCTTGGGTTCTGCGAACAACGCAGCACCGCGTGCGGCATCACCGGTCATACCGAGGACACTAATCGTGGCCGCTGAAGCAGCTGGGAGCGTTTTGAAGGACGACTTCCAGGCTTCGAATTCGGCAGGAGCAAGAGCAATCACACGGAATCGCATCTGTGCGTGTGCTTCACCACAGAATTCCGAACAAAAGGCATGGTAGATGCCGGGTTCGGTTGCTGTAAACGCCAGATAATTTGTTTTTCCTGGAATCATGTACGTCTTGCCGGCAAGCTTCGGAATCCAAAAGTTGTGCATGACGTCCGCTGCTTCGAGTTGAATCTGCACCGACTGACCGACGGGAATATACAAATCGGATGCAGTAACTAGTGCGTTTTCTGAGCTTTTAGCCCCAGACAACGGGCTGCACTCTTCTGGAGTAACATCATATTTGAACTCAAACCACCACTGATGTGCAGAAGCGCAGATTTTAATCGCCTCTGGTGGTTGGTACGAATTTTGAGCCTGGACGCGGAATGAAATCACCGCAATCACCAGAACAACAATTGCGGGTGCAATCGTCCAGGCAATTTCGATGTTCGTGTTGCCATGTGTCTGCACCGGCAGTGGCGCGTCTGGCTTCTTTGAACGGAAACGAAACACGGTGTATACCAACGCACCTTGAACGATCACAAAGACGGCTACTGCCATCCAAAAAACCGGCGTCAGTACATCATCCAAAATGCGGGTTGCATGGTCACCGTACGTGTACAGCGTCGTCGCCGGAAGATTCGTACAGCTGGCCAGCACCAACATTGAGCCAAATAACAAGGCTAACGCCCGTTTCGTGCTCACTTGTGCTCCCTTTCTCATTCTTGCTCCTTTACCACCCGCCACATCGACTCCTCTAAAACCAGTTGTGAAAGATTGCACCAATAGGAGCGTCTAGACACAATGATTGTAGGAAAGACTCGAAGCCGGATAATTACACATACCGATTATAAACAAAACCATCAATCCGTCAAACGAATCCCTACGGGGATGCCTTGCAGCACTAAAAATGAGACACGCCATGTATGCGAAAAAGACAGTTTGCATTGGAGACTTACCCTGCAAAATCGATTGCTGCACACAAGTCGTTGACCGAACGGGTTGAGTCACGGGTCAATAGGGCAAGGAATTCTACATTACCGGCTGGTCCGGTAATAGGTGACCGTACAAGTCCTGCACACCCATACCCCAGCGCAGCTGCTGCCGACAAGACTTCTACTACCGTACTCTTTCGTACATCGGGATCACGAATAACTCCGCCACGACCTACCTGATGGACACCTGCTTCAAACTGCGGTTTGATGAGGGCAATGATCCAGCCGTCGGCGTGTAACAGGTCCTTGACCGCGGGGAGGACGAGACGCAGCGAAATGAACGCGACATCGATGACCGCACCCCTAGGCGGCAGTTGTGCGTGTGCAGCAACAGGGAGTTCGCTGAGATAGCGTATGTTCGTTCGTTCGAGCACAATGACACGCGCATCACTGCGTATGCGATAGTCGAGAATTCCGTACCCGACATCGACAGCATAGACAGCCGCGGCTCCCCGTTGTAGCAGCACATCGGTGAATCCCCCCGTCGACGCCCCAACATCCAACGCAGTCATCCCCGCTGGATCGATCCCAAATGCATCGATGGCATGGGCAAGCTTATGGCCGCCACGACTGACATATGGCAAACTTTCTACCAATTCGATGTCAGCATCTAACAACAATGATTCACCCGGGCGGCGACAGGTCTCGTGGTTGACTTTGACCGAACCGGTGAGGATGAGCGCTTGCGCCTTTGCTCGCGATTCGGCGAGGCCACGCGCAACGACAAGCAAATCGAGGCGCATTCGTGGTGGCTTACTCACAGACCAATTACTCCATCTGCCCGGAACGATGCTATTTCGCCTTCGTCAAAACCAAGCTCAGCAAGCAACTCATCGTTATGTTCACCTAATCGTGGCGGATAGCGACGGATACTCCCAGGAGTTTTGGAAAAGCGATAGGGCGGACCGACGACCTTGACAGAGCCAGCAGTGGGGTGCTGTATGGTCTGGATGAGATCGAGCGCAGCCACTTGGGGATCTTGAAAGGCTGCCGCTAAGTCACGTACCGCACCTATGGGGATACCCGACGGAGCCAACAGTGCTTCGAGTTCTGCGACGGTATGGAGCGCAAAAATAGGCGCGAGGAATGCATTTAACGCTGGGCGGTGTTCACTCCGCAGACGATTGGTACTGAAGCGTTCGTCTGCTTTGAGTTCGGCGAGTCCGAGTGCATCACAAAAGCGTCGCCACAAATCATCTGACCCCACCGCAAGATTGAACCATGCATCTTTTGCATGATACACACCATATGGCGAAATGGTTGGGTGATGATTGCCACTTGTTTTTGGTGCTTCTCCCGTAGCAAAATACCGTGCTGCCTGGTAGGTCATAATTGCCAATTGACCCGCCAGAAGTGACGTATCAATGTACTGTCCTTCACCGGTCTTTTCGCGGTGGAGTGCAGCAACCATGACTGCGTACGCAGCGTGCATGCCAGCGACCAAATCTGCAATGGCAATACCGACCCGCATCGGTGCGCCATCAGGTTCACCGGTGACACTCATCAACCCACCCAATCCCTGGGCAATTTGGTCATACGCGGCACGATTGCGATCTGGACCCACCTGCCCAAACCCCGATATTGAACAATAGATGATGTCGGGACGAATCAGAGCGCATTCGGTGTAGCCAAATCCCATCCTTTCGAGTGCCCCCGGAACAAAATTTTCGATGAGGACATCACACGATGCGACCAACCGAGACAGTATTTGTGCAGCGCGCGGATGACGCATATTGATACTCACACTCCGCTTGTTGCGGTTGACACTGAGGTAATAGCTACTCTCACCGCCTTCGAACGGCGGACCCCACGCACGTGAGTTATCGCCGACTTCTGGCTGTTCGATCTTGATGACCTCTGCACCCATATCGCCGAACATCTGGGTGCAATAGGGGCCAGTCAACGCGCGTGAAAAATCCAGGACGCGCATCCCTGCGAGTGGGAGTGTCATAGAATCCTCTACCCTATCCGGTGTTTTTGAGACCGGCTGCAATACCGCTAATAGTAAGCAAAATCGCATCTTCGAGTGCTTCGTGGCCTTCTGCGTCAGGAAATTCGCGCAGGCGCCGCAATAATTCAACCTGGATGTACGAGATGGGGTCGACGTACGGATTACGCAGCGCTATCGAGCGTTGCAAGACGGGACTCCGCGCCAAAAGTGTATCGCTCTGCGAAATCAGACAGACCGCAGACACACTCCGAGTGTATTCTTCTTCGATGGTGGTCATCATGCGCAGTGCGAGCCCTTGATCCGTCACTAATTCTGCATACCGTTGTGCAATGTACATATCAGCCTTGCCCAAAATCATTTGTGCATTGTCAATCATCGAGCGAAAAAACGGCCAGTCACGATACATCTGTTGCAACACCGCACGTGCAACATCCGGCCCTTCGGCGTAACCATCGACAAAGACTTCTACCGCTGCACCCAATCCATACCAACCCGGCAAGGTGAAGCGTGATTGCATCCAACTGAATACCCACGGAATTGCACGTAAATCTTCGATGCGTTGACTGTTCCGTCGTGCTGCCGGGCGACTACCGATTTTGAGCCGGCTAATCTCGGCGATTGGTGTTACTTCGCGGAAAAATCCGACAAAATCCGGATTGTCGTAGACCAGCCCACGGTAGGTCGCACGTGAAGCGGTTGCTAGTGTCTCGAGGACATCGGTCCACGCACTCGGCGGATCGGCTGGTCGCACGAAAGCAGCTTTCATGACTGCATGGACGACTTGCTCGAGATGGCGTTTGGCCAGCTGCTGCAACGAGTAACGATCAGAAATCACTTCTCCTTGCTCGGTGATTTTGATTTGACCAGCCACACTCCCTGGTGGTTGCGCGAGAATTGCCTCGTTCGTCGGTCCACCGCCACGACCGATTGACCCACCTCTGCCATGAAAGAGACGCATGCTGATTTGATAGCGGGTACCCAGATCGCGGATCTTGCGTTGTGCTTCATACAGCGCCCAATTAGCCGACACAAAGCCGACATCTTTGTTGCTATCGGAGTACCCAATCATGATTTCTTGGATGTCGCCACGGCGCTTGACATGAGCGCGGTATGTTGCGTTCTGCCAACACGCGTCTATGACCTTCTCACAATGCGCAAGATCATCGCCTGTCTCGAACAACGGCACAATATCAATCCCACCATTCGGCAATGCGAGGACACCGGCTTCACGCGCCAGTAACAAAACGGTGAGTACGTCCGACACCCCGCGGGTCATTGAGACAATCATTGTCTGAATGGTACCTGGCGCGAGTTGCTGGTTAATGGAGGTTACGATACGGAAGGTATCAATGATTTCGTTCGTTGGTTCGCTATATTGTGGTTGAGCGGGGATGAGTGGCCGTAGCGCCTGTAATTCTTGGACCAACAATTGTGTGCGCTCTTGTTCATTGAGCGCGAGGTAATCGGTCTCGACTCCTGAATCAAGGAATATCTCAGCGATTGCCGCAGCATGCCGTTCGCTATGCTGGCGAATATCAAGTGATGCGAAACTCATGCCAAAGACTTCGATTTGGCGGATGAGGTCATGGAGCGCGCCATGTGCGACATCTTGACCATTGTTTGCGACAAGCGAATCTACCAAAATACCGAGGTCAGCCAATAGTTGACTGCTGTTGGTATAAATGTGTGCATCGACTTGGTCTTGTGGGGTAGGCCACACCGGTCGCAGGGTTTTGGTATGGTCGATAGTGACGCGCAGACGATGTGCAATCAAGAGCATTTTACGTCGGTACGGTTCGTGCGGGTAGCGTTGCAGTACCTCTGTCGCTGTTTTGGGGAAGACGACTGCATCTGCCGCAAGTGACTCGAGCAACGATGCAGAAACAGTGACCTGACGGTCAGAATTACTCAACCGTCTACTCAGTGTTTCGGCTTCATTTGCATACAACTCAAGCGCACCGATTCGCATCAAACGGACGGCTTCGATAGTCGTTTCCGGCCGAACGTACGGATTCCCATCACGGTCGCCGCCCATCCAAGAGCCAAAACGAAGAATTGCTGGGACGTGCCATTTCGTGTCTGGGTAGGTAGTGGCCAATGACCGCTCGAGGTCACGGTAGAGGGTGGGCACAAGCCGGGCTATACTCTGTTCGAAATAGTAGAGGCCGTTTTTGACTTCATCTATCACGGTCGGGCGAACGACTCGAATATCGTCGCTCTGCCAAAGACCAACGACTTCTTCACGGACTATTGCAATCACATCGGGGTCAGTCAGATAAGAGGTATCATGCGCAACAGGATCCAGTAGGTTGACCAGGCGGCGCAATTTATCGAGGGTTGTTCGTCGTCGTGCTTCGGTTGGGTGGGCGGTAAATACCGGCCGAACTGTCGCCTGAAGCAGCCAATGTTGAATTTCTGCTGCTGAGACCCCTTGTGCGGCGATGTCATGGACTGCTTGACCGATGGATTCATGCGTAGGTTTGTGCACATGCCGTGCGTGCCGTTCACGTTCATTCAGTACCCAGGTTCGTTGGAGTTGCTCCGACAAATTTACCAAAGCAAAATACGTGCTGAAAGATTTAATCAGGTCTTTCAGCGCAGTGATGTCGAGCGTAGCAATACGACTTTGGAGGTCACGCGTGCGTTGCACAGAGGGATGGGCACGCAGTTCTTTGCTCAATGCACGGACAGCTTCTTCGCTCTCGAAAGCCGTTAAACCTGCTTGGGTACGAATCACATCACCGAGCAGATCACCCAAAAAATGTATGACCGCTGACAGGCGATCCCGCCCACCGCGATCGTGTGGCTGGGGCATATTTATGCTCCGTAGCGTCAATGAAATTGTCAGACTATTGTACCATAGCACGCAAAAATGAAGCGGCAGAAATCCCCATGGATGCACATATCATATGCCGCTATCGGTATTTTTCTGATCCAACGTATGTGCCGCGCGGTTCTTCTCGAGTCCAATGGTCATCACGGGATCGTTCGGTCAACTGATCATTCCCACCCGACTCCGTCGATAATGCAGCGAAATAAGAGGAACCGGGCAGGATTCTCTCATGGATTTTTGACCAACACATGACAACCTGAAGGCTATAATATAAATAACTGTTCACACTTCTGAAGAAATAGGGTTTTATGTTGAGACGCAAATGTATTGCTTTGTTTTGTGGCTTCGCGGTATTTCTCCAGGCATGTGGTTCTGGGAGTGCTGCATTACCGACCATTCCTGCTGGGGAGCCGACTGCGGTACCCATTAACAATGGAGGCGCAGTAGCTACTATTTCGTTCGGCGTCTACGACTATGAACGCACCATTTATGAAACCATCATTGACCGATTCAATCAAGAACATCCCGAAATACATGTCGTTCTGCTCCCCCTCGACGACATCACCCAGACATACCCCGACGCATCGGGGAACTACCCAGCAGAGTCAACCACAAGCATGCTACGGCGCGTTGTAACGGCAGTCGACATTGCTCCTTCATATTTGGTGAACAAAGATGCCATAAATACCGGCTTACTCCTTGACCTAAAGCCATACATGGATGCTGATACAGCGTTTGACCGGACCGACTATATCCCAGGTGTCCTCGAACGCTACTCGAGTAACGAAGCAGTCTACAGTCTGCCCCGTGCCATCAACATCCAAGCGCTGAGTTTCAACAAAGATGTGTTCAAAAAAGCATCCATCCCGACACCCGCACAAAATTGGACCTTCGCGGATATGATTGCGGTCGCTGAACAACTGACTATCAAAGAAAATGGTGTGGTCAAGCAGTACGGGTGGTACGACGCCACCGGCGGCAATATTTTGTTTACCTTCCTCCTCGACAAAGTCGGTGTCGACACGCTCGGCATGAACCCTTCTGACTTAAAGGCAAATGATCCGAAAATCATCGAAGCACTGCGTCTCTACAAAGATTACATCGATCGGGGAGTCGTGGTCGGCCCCAGCAACACCATGGGAGCTGGCATGGCTGCAGGCAGTACGGGCAAGGAACCGTCAATGCTAAACGATCCTACCCAACTGGTTCGTGATGGCAAGGTTGCACTCTGGGGCGAATCGGCTATCTGTTGCGGTGACCAAGGGCAGGCTCTGACCTTTCCAATTGGCAGCGCAGTAATGCCCAATGGGACATATATCGACACAATGACGAATACCGAAGGCTACATAGTCAGTAGTGGTACCAAATCCCCTGCTGCAGCATGGACATTCGTCGAATGGATGACGCGGCAACCGATTCCCAATGATTCTAAGTCAACCAACATGCCCGGCTATCTCTACACCCGTAAATCACTCAATGCACAGTTCCCTGCGACAAACGCCGATGAAACGGCGCGCAATGAAACATATTTGTACGCAATCGCGCACTTCCCTGCAATGCGATTTACCCCCAATGGCGACTTTACTGTGTATTACACAGTGCTGAATGCAACATGGGCGATGTTTGAACAAGAGCCTAAGACACCCCAACAGGCATTGCAACAAGTGTACGAAAACATGCAGTCTTCTATGAATATGACAAATGTAACCCCCAGTCCAACACCAGACTCGCGGCCGGTCGTTGTGGCAACTCCAGGAGCGCAAGAAGCCAAAGCAAATCAAACAACGATAAGCTATGCGGCCTATGGCCTGTCTGCAACAGACATTCGACGACAAATAAAGGAGTTCAATACAGCCGAGCCAGACGTTTTTGTCAAAATTGTTTCAACGGACAACGTCACTACGACACTGACATTCAGCGACATGGCCAAACAAGCCGATTGTTTTTATTGGGGAGTGAATACCCCGTCGACTGATGCTGAAATCGCTTCCGTCATGGACCTACAGCCACTTATTGACGAAAATGGCACGATGGAGACACAAGATATCCCGCCGACGTTGTTTGGAATGATGACCAAAGACGGGAAATTATTTGGTTACCCCGATACATACTCAGGACGCGGTCTCGTCTATTTCCCCGATGCATTCAAGAAAGTCGGCTTGGCAGAACCTACGGCAAAATGGACACCGGACGATTTCTTGCAGGCAGCCAAAGCACTGTCTGGCAACGGCTCATACGGCTACTCGTCTATGGGGAACTATCTCAATGACATTAACTTTTGGGTCGGCCAATTCGGTGGTGCACTGACTACCGGTGAAGGCAAAGATTTACGGGTTGCGTTTGGCTCTGCTGCATCGATCAAAGCTATATCGTGGTTCTTGGCATTAGCAACGGAATACCACGTCATGCCGATGCCGGTGCTGTATTATCGTGTAGATTCAAACCCTTCGATGAGCGATCCAAGCTACGAGCTGCAGTCGCAAGGGAAATTAGGCATGTGGTTTGATGTTTCATTAGGCGGGTTTGATCCGATGAACAGCAATACTGATCCCACCGCACCCAAGACAATGCCTGCCAAAATGGCTCCTATGCCCATAGGCGCAGGGGGAGTCAAGTCTGCGGATGTGAATGTGTCGGGATTCCATGTGTCGGCAAATGCACAGAATCCGCAAGCATGTATGAAGCTCATTGAGTACCTATCCAATCAATCATCGGTGTTTAACTACGGCAGTATCCCAGCTCGGACAACGGCTGCAAACTCAGCAGTATTCGAACAAACCAATTCATACCTCATACCACTACGTGATGTGATGAAGCAAATGTTGGTCGAAAAGCCCAGCTACAACGGGAATCCCAATAGCTTCTACGCGTTCGAAGGATATTGGCTCAACGAAGCGCTCGACAACATCCTCACCGCCAAAGCAGATCCAACGGTAGTCTTGACCAAAGCACAAGACACAACCAATGCATATCTGACGTGTGCAGCCAAGAGCGACCCGACAACAGGGAGCTTGCTTGCCTGTGCCAAACAAGTAGATCCTAATTACAAAGGATATTTGAGTGATCAAACGCCCGTTCCGCTCGCTGCAGAAACTCTCGCACCATAATCCTTGATTCGATACGCCCTGCCGGAGTATCGGCAGGGCATGGTTACGTTCTGTAGGAAAAATGAGATGTTACGACATACACAGCATTGGCTTATTTGCAGTTTATTTGTCCTCGTGAGCTGTACAAATCCCACATCTACAGCTTCACCGACACCTACTGCAATACCCAGCGACGCCACATTAGCTGAGCCGACATATACCGTTGCATTAGGTACGGTAGAACGTGTCATCAATGACACCGTAACAGCTACTCCCGTCGATTCGAGCAAACTCGGGTTTGGTCGTGATGGAGTCGTCAGCGAAGTGCTGGTCGAGAGTAGTGCTGTCGTCAAAAAAGGTGACATCCTGGCACTCCTACAACAAACCGAGGCAGACGAAGCACTCCGCAAAGCTACTGATGATTTAGATATGGCCAAAGCCGATTTTGCGAGTGCCAAAGAATCAAACGACAAATTGATAGTGCTCAAGCGACGTGCGGTGGCGACAGCGCGTACACAGCTCGATGAAATCCTGCCAGGCGGCACCAAAGATCTGCTCAAATCTGCACAAAAAGATTTAGACACCAAAATTCGTGCTGCCAGAACAACCCAAGAAGACAGTGTGATATCCGTGGAAGACGCCGAGTATGCGATTACCACAGCTACAAACACGCTGGTAGATACCCAGTTGGCCTACAGTAAAGCATACTGGCATGTCGACTGGGTCAAGCGCTATGGTACCGATCCTCTCGAACCATTCATCTGGTTCAACATGAAACGCGTACCCAATTACCTCGATGATGAAGGCAAGCGGGAATACGATAAAGCATTAATTGCTGCCACAGATGCGCTTCGCAGTGCAGAACGTGCAGTGAGTTCCGCACAACGTGCTTTTGTACGCGCAAAAGAAGCACGCGATGTCGATGTTTCGAACGCACTCGACGCAGTCGACACCGCGCGCCAACAACGCGATGCACTCCTGGCTGGAGATGACAATCCTGACATTATGGCAGCGCGCGACACGCTCGAGACTGCGGAACTCGAGTTGTCGATTGCGGAAGGCAACACCTTTAAAACAGAACAAAAGGTACTCGATTCTGCACAACGAGCCTTTGACAAAGCGCAAAAGGATGTCGATGGTGGACGACTCATATCGCCACGCGACGGGACAGTATCGTCGGTGAATCTCCTTCCTGGCAATATGGTATCGGCATTTTCACCTGTCATCGAGGTCGCGGATCCAACACAAATCGAATTCCAAGCGAGTCTTGGTTCTGAAATCATGAAGTTACTGAGTGAAGGACAGAGCGCCGAAATACATCCAGTCGAACGACCAGATTTGATGCTCGTGGCGATTATTCGGCGGCTCCCACCACCATACGGAAAAGCCGGCGGTGCGGTGACCGACATCGACCAATCGACACGATTCACTGTCGTTGATGCAAAAGACTACAACGTAAAAGCGAATGCGCGCGGCACCCTGAGTATAGTTATCGAACGTCACGAAAACACATTGTGGTTACCACCAGAAGCCATCCGAAAGTTCGGCGAGCGCGACTTCGTTGTTGTTCGTGAGGGGGCTATGGAAAAGCGAGTCACAGTGGCGATTGGGATTCGCGGCGGTAATCGGGTCGAAATTTTGACTGGATTGCGAGTAGGTGATGTCGTCGTTGGTCAATAGTAAGATCTATGCGTTCACACATGCGGTCGGTCTCTTATTGCGCGCTACTGTGCGACGTACGGTAGCATCACCGACTGCTACATTAGCGTTGATTTTTGCCTTGTGTATACCAATTACCCTGGGAATTATCGTCCCGAGTTACGCAAATGCCGCAGGGACTCGCATTCTCAATAGTCAAATTGAGCGGCAAACGCTACAGACACAGCGACCAGCACTCGGCTTATTGTTTCGCTCGGTCCGCGGTACCAAACCAATTGCATGGCGCTCAGTCAGCGCCGGTGATGCCCTGATGACGCAGAACGCAGCAGCCTACCTACAAATACCTATTGCCTCATTAACACGGCATATCCGCACCATCCCCTACGGATTCATGTCGGTACAAGGCAATGCAAACGGTACCCCACTTGGTACAGCCCCGATTGCAACGCTGGTCGGCGTTGACGAGCTAGTGACCGTTATCAATGGCTCCCGACCTATTGCGGGCGGGACTCCGCTGCAGGCGATGGTTTCGCGGAGTTATGCAAACGAAATCGGCATCAACATTGGCGATGAATATGTCCTCACTGCCAAAGATGGCCTGAGTTCCGTTCACATGATCATCGTCGGCATCTGGCAACCCAAAAACGCAAAAGATCCGAACTGGCTTTATGATCCGGCAACGCTCAGTTCGATGTTCTTTGTGAACACCGAAGATATGCTGACGCACGTCGCAGAGGCGTTCCCTGAGGGTATTGCTCAGGCGGCGTGGTATATCCAGCCAGGCGACGTTCAGTTTGGACCAGGACAAATAACCACACTCGAAGGACGAATCCGCACACTCGCCCAAGAGATGGAGAAAATTCCCGCAAAACTCGAACGCAGCCCCTTAGCCAGCTTCGCTGCAGTCAATAGCACGATTTCGGATCTGACTCTCCGGACCGGCATAATTTCGGCACCCATTGCCTTATTGGCATTCTTTTTTGTGGTGCAACTCGCAACTATCACCTATGAACGGAGACGGGACGAATACGCATTGCTCAGGAGCCGCGGTATGACAATACCCCGCTTACTATTGGTCGGCGGGGTACAGTGGTTGGTGTATATTGCAGTTGCAACCATTCCCGCTGTCCCTATTGGGCTGTTGTCGGCTGGGGTAATGTTGCGCACCCAATCGTTTTTGCAAGTGGGTGGTCCAGCCTATATGGTGCCTGGATTACCTGCGCAGGCTTGGTTCGTCATCGTCGCGGTGTGGCTCGTGGTTTTGGTGATCGGCCTACGCCCGATTGTCAATGCCAGTCGGCGAACATTGAGCGACAGCGGCAAAAGCCGGCGGCGTGACACATTGACCGGCGTTGTTCGTGTCTTGTTTGAAGTGCTGGTAATGGTTGCAGTCGGGTACGGCTACTACCAACTGTATGGCGCCCAAGCACCCGAAGGCGACCTCTTTTCAAACCCATTGACACTTGCTTTACCGGTACTGACGAGTCTGTCACTTGCTCTCGTTGCGAACCGCATCTTGCCGCTTCTGTTTGCGGCAGGGCAACACATTGCCCGTAGGACTGATTCTTTGGTTGCAATTTTGGCATTGCAGACAATAGCACGTCGACCAGAGCGCCTCCAAACGACGGTGTTGTTGTTGACACTTACATTGGGAGTAGGCGGGTATGTCGCCTCTATGGCAGCGACCGTCGATTACGCAACCGAGAACGGGATTGGGTATCGCACCGGAGCTGATACCATCCTCATCGAGACCGCTTCCAGCAACCCTCCAAAAAACGGCGAAACGGCCAGTGGAAATGTCTATCTCTTGACACCAATAGGGGCACATAGCGGATTACCAGGCATCGGCAATTTTACCGCAGTTGGCACATACGAGACGCAAGTATCACTCGGTAACAAGCAGACAAATGCCAACCTGATTGCAATCGATCGTGTACACTTTGCTGCAGCAGTCCCTCACTTCAAAGACATCTGGTTGGGGGAAGGGAACTCATTTGGCGCATTGATGAATCAACTTGCCCAGGCACGCGATGGTGCTATTTTGAGTGCGTCGATGGCGGGCAACACCAAAATCGGAGACAAGATTGCAGTCACCTTCGAAATCGACGGGACGCAGGTCTCCTCCAAAGTGCGTATTGTTGGGATCGTATCGGGATGGCCGGGCCAATACGACAGCGAAAAGCCATTTCTGATCACAAACCAAAACTTCATCTCAGAAGAAATGGGATTCGTACCACCAACCGATATATGGATGACGCGTGATCTCAGCATTGCAGTTACGACACTCGTCAGCGCTACCCGTGCCGTCGGAATTCCACTGCTGGATGTCCTAGACCGCCAGGATTTATTGCAACAAGAATTCGAACGCCCCGAACGGCAAGGATTGTTTGGGATGTTGAGCGTCGGTTTTGTTGCTGCCAGCGGACTGAGTGTCATGGCTATTTTTGTGAGCGCATTGACGGTGTTGCGGCAACGTAGCATCGAACTAGGTATGCTCCAAGCGCTCGGGATGGCAGCACCCGATGCGCGTCGGGCGATTTACCTTGAACAAGGTCTCATGGCTGGCTTGGGGATTATTAGCGGGATGATTGCGGCATCTGTGACCACACGATCCATTCTACCGTACCTCAGAGCGGGAGTCGCACCACATCCAGATGTTCCAGCAACAACGGTGCTTACCGCCTGGAGTACACTCGGTTTCATGCTTGTTGTGTATATCGTTGCGATGATATGCACCGCAGTTGTTGCATTCCGTGCGATTCAGCGCCTCCGCATTGCAGATGCAGTCAAATTAGGTGACGAAAACTAACTCCACCTCATACGCAACTAGTCCCCTCCTGCTCTGAGGAGGGGACTAGTTGCGTATGAGGTGCATGTGCGCTGCGAATCTGAAAAACGCACGTCCACATACGGCTGTGTACACGTATACTGAAAAGTGCGTAGGGCAGGCATGACTGCAAACCAGGACGATGTGTGACAAAACACGCGCCCGGGTTCCGTATAACATGATATATCCCTACCAACGTACCGCTGACATTTGCCAAAAATATCCACAGGATGATGCGATAATAGAAATCTGAGACAGCGACAACACATTCGTCAATATTTCGAAATGCAGCGCATTTTCGCGGTGTTGAACAATTCTGGGAGATGGTACGCATCACTAATGAGAGAATCGAGGCGCCATGCATTCCGATTGGTTCGCAGAATTATACGCAGACACCCCATTACTGCTCGATATCATTGCACAACAACCCGGTCCAGCAGGGTCATTACCGTTGACGGATGAACTCCTGCGTGATAGCCCGAGCGGAGATTTGTTTGGGTGGACACAAAACGTCGGCATGGGCTGGGACCCTGCAGAGTTGACGCAGCCACAAGTCCTTATCCTAAGCACACAGGGTGGGATTCGCGAAAATGACGGGACTGCAGTAGCCCTGGGGTATCACACGGGTCACTGGGAGGTCGGTTTGCAAATGCGCGCCGCCGCAGAAACACTGCGTAGCCTAAAATCCATGCCATTCGCAGGCTATGTCACCGACCCGTGCGACGGCCGTACCCAGGGCACTGAAGGGATGTTCGACAGTCTACCCTATCGCAATGATGCGGCGATTGTCTTTCGTCGGCTGATCCGCTCGCTGCCGACACGCAAAGCAGTCATTGGGGTTGCAACCTGTGACAAAGGCTTACCTGCGATGTTGCTGGCCCTCGCCGGGACGCTTAATTTGCCGACCATCCTCGTACCCGGCGGCGTTACCTTACCGCCAACCGATGGCGAAGACGCCGGCAAAGTACAAACGATAGGTGCACGCTACTCTCAGGGGGAATTAACTCTCAGCGAAGCCGCAGCACTGGGCTGCCGTGCCTGTGGTTCTCCGGGAGGAGGATGTCAATTCTTGGGGACAGCAGCAACGAGTCAGGTAGTCGCCGAAGCACTCGGGTTGTCACTACCACACTCGGCACTCGCTCCATCCGGCCAACCAATATGGCTCGAACTCGCACGTGCATCTGCCAAAGCAGTCCTACGGCTCCACAGAGAAAAGCGTACCACTCGTGACATTTTGACCGAGGGTGCTATCCACAACGCGATGGTTGTCCACGCGGCATTCGGTGGATCAACCAATCTCCTGTTGCACATTCCTGCCATTGCCCACGCGGCAGGCTTACCACACCCCACGGTACACGATTGGGAAGCGGTCAATCGCCGTGTCCCTCGGCTCGTCGACGTGCTGCCGAATGGGCCACGTAATCACGTTACCGTACAAGCCTTTATGGCAGGTGGAGTCCCAGAGGTGATGTTACATCTACGTACAATGGGGCTGCTGGATACGTCCGTCCTCACAGTCAGCGGCGAGACACTCGAGACCGTCTTGGACTGGTGGGAGCAGTCCGAACGTCGCCGTGCAATTCGGTCCCTCTTGCGCGAACGCGACGGCGTCGATCCCGACGATGTGATTCTATCGCCGGAACGGGCACGCCACGCAGGGTTAACTTCAACGGTCACCTTCCCACGCGGCAATATCGCGCCAGAAGGGTCGGTCATCAAAAGTACTGCCATCGACCCACGCGTCGTCGACGCGGATGGTGTCTATCGCAAGACGGGCCCAGCCAAGGTGTTCCTACGCGAACGTGACGCAGTGCGTGCCATAAAAGGCCAAGCCGAACGGAAGGTTGTTGCTGGCGATATCGTAGTCCTCATGTGTGGTGGCCCGCTGGGAACAGGGATGGAAGAGACCTACCAAGTCACTTCTGCACTCAAGCACCTTAGCTGGGGCCGCGAGGTCGCGGTCATTACCGATGCCCGGTTCTCGGGCGTCAGCACGGGCGCGTGCATCGGGCACGTCGGTCCAGAAGCACTGGCAGGTGGTCCTATTGGCAAAATCATCGATGGTGATATCATTGAAATCATCATCGATCGAAATAATCTTGTTGGTAGTGTGAACTTGATTGGGCATGGCGGTAAAGTGGGAGATGCTGCCACGGGGGATGCATTGCTTGCTGCGCGCAGCAGTCGATCTGATTTGTCTGCTCATCCACTCTTACCAGATGACACCCGCCTCTGGGCAGCACTCCAGCAAGCGAGTGGCGGAACGTGGGCTGGGTGTGTGTATGATGTCGACTCCATCATCGCAAAGCTCAATAGTCCTGTGTGACAATACAAGACACCACCACCTCCGTCATGAGACGGAGGTGGTGGTGTCTTGTCGCTATGCCTCAAATGGCTCGATTTTCATCGTACCAATGGTAATATGTGCGATATCGGGTTTGCGAGCATTCCGATTAAATTGGATTAACAAATCACGATTAGAGGCTAATTTCAACGACGAAGACTCGTCAAACATGTCTATTTCAATACGATACAGCCCACCACGCAGATTGAGGACTGGGAGCGTAACCTTGAGTTGATGAATGCCAGAGGCGTACTCTAGGGGAGGTTGACCCATGTAATTATTCTCGATAACATTCTGTTCGTCGGCGACCGATGTCAAACGAATACGTGGTCGCAGCTCAACAAAGTCCACCAGCGTTTCGAAGCGCATCATGAGCTCGTAGGGCGTGTTCGGTTCCCACTCAAAAAGCTCAGACACGGCTTTGACACCAAGAATCTGCACCAGCGGGCCCTCGTCAGTTGGCGTTGTGACCGTAGGAATGGTGCCTGCAATATTTGCCAATAGCTGTTGCTTTGCATCGTGTGCTTTGACGTCGTTTCGGCTTTTCTCAATAATCAAGAATTTCGTATACGCATCTTGTACATCGATGACGGGGCCATCGTGTTCAATACGACCATTCTCGAGCCAAATCCCGCGCTCAGCGATCCGACGTACCTGATGCGCACTATGAGCAACCATCAAAAATGTCGAACCATTGCGAACAATATCTTGGATGCGCTCTTCACACTTCTTTTGGAAGATAAAATCACCCACCGAGAGCCCTTCGTCAGCGATGAGCATGTCGGGTCGCATCGCAAATGCACACGAAAATCCCAACCGTTGATACATACCAGAAGAATAGAGTTTGACGGGCTGTTCAATGTAGCTACCGATTTCCGCGAATGCGCAGATTTCGTCGTACACTTCATTCACCTCAGCACGTGTTTTGCCCATCAACGCACCGTAGAAGAAAATATTCTCTGCTCCAGAAAGTTCGGGGTGAAAGCCTACGCCGAGTTCGAGCAACGATGTTATCGATCCACGCACGACATATGACCCACTATCTGGCTTCAAAATGCGACTGATAACTTTGAGAAGGGTACTTTTGCCAGCACCATTCCGTCCAATCAATGCGACTCGTTCACCCCGGTGAATATCAAACGAAATATCCGAAAGCACGACTTTTCTCGTGATGCCAGTAACAGGCTCACCGCGCAAGCGGCTACTTAAGTTGCGCCAAATCGACCCTTCCCCCTGGCGCATCTCAAACGATTTTGTTATGTTATGTAACTCAATAACGGGTTCCACGTTTTTTACATCCTCTCGATGATGACCGTCTGCATACGGTTAAAAACCCAATAGCCGATGATAAACACGACAACTGACGTCACGAGACTCCGGAGTAGTGAATCTGACGCGGGAATATTCGGCGCGGGTTGTGCCCCAACCGCGACAATTTGTCCATAGAATATCTCGCGATAGTACTCAATAAATGATGCCATCGGATTAATCCAACGAAAGTAACGCGCATACTGGTACGGAATGTTCGACATAGAATACATCACTGGTGTGAGAAAAAACCACAGATGTACCACGATTCCTGTTATGTGAATTGTATCGAGCGTCACGACACTCAGCCCAGCCAACAAGAGGGACAAGCCAACAATAAACACCGTATGCAACAACAAAATAACCGGGAAGTAGAGCGCTGACCACGGCAACGGGAAGGCAAGAACACCAGTGGTTGCGTATCGATAGACAAACATAAACACGAACAACATAGGAAGCGTCAATAAATAATTGACGAGGCTCGACAAAACTGATGCAAGTGGTAAAACTTCTCGCGGGAAGTATGCTTTGCGAACGAGGGTGTAGTTATCCCATAGACACCGCACCGCGTGACTCACAGAATCTGTTGTGTAACTCCAGGGCAGCAACGCAACAGCAAGGAAAATCGGGAACATTGGCGTCGTACTACGAACGAAAATATACCCATAGACCAACCAATACACACATAATTGCATAATTGGCGCAATTTGACTCCAGGCAAATCCAACGACTCGTCCGCGATAGCGCATCTGCAGAGAGCGCCTGACTAATAAGACTATCAGGATACGAAATTCCCAGATTTCGGTGACACGGGCAACAATACCAATGCTCCGATCAATCACCAAGAATACCGCGGCAAATGTAATGCCACCGACAAAAGCCAAAAGCACCAATACCCAGACTGCCATGGTTGGAACGACCATTGCAGTTTTTGCTGTCACTACCTGTGAAAACCCTCCAACAACGGTGGCATCGAACGACGCTTCGGGGAATTGGGCTTCTGCGGTAGAGATGAAGTTATCAATATGGCCGATGCGGAGCTTGTGGTCATTGTTAATGCTGGTCGAGGTGGTGTTCGCGAGTTCACCAATAAGGTTTTGGCGGGCAAATTCCATCTCTCTTAGAATGTCACTGCGATTGGCGTTCGTGAGTTTTTCAAAAGGGGTAAACGAACTGACAACTTCGATTGGTTTGCCGAACAAAAAAACACGATCTTGGACCATGGAGCGCAGTATACGTTCGTATTCTGTACGGGCAGGTTCACCTTTGAGCGAACGAACCGTCTCCCAACCGAGCAAGTTACGAAGGATTTCACGCCCGCCTGCAGCCTGTGTGGTGCGGATAAATGTCTCAGCGTATGCATTTGCAAGACTAGCTGCTTCATCTGGTCGAATACCGGTAGCGGTAATCGTCAACACATGGTTTTGCCAACTCGTATTAGCAGTAAGTTCGACGGTACCGAGGGTCGGATAGTCGCGTAATAAAGCCGTACGTGTCTGATACAGGATGTTGGTCATATCGACATCAGGATTACCGCTTACATCAAACAATTCGCGGGCATGTTCGTCATCAATCGAAACTTGTGATACTGTTCTATACATCGCCGGAGCGGTTATTTTGCCTGGTAATACTAAGGCAAAAGAAATTACCACAGAGGTAAAAATCACAATCAATCGAAAAATATTTCTCTTCAAGAACGATATTGCCATATCCGACCTTCTTGTAACCCGGGGCAGTTCAGTGCCCACTGAATTCCATCACGTCTACACAATCACGTCTACACACTCCCGCGTGAAGACAAGCGTTGCTAGTATAGCACAGCGCCTTGCTTGGGACCTGAAAAGAATCACTAAAATACCTGACAGCCCAGGCAATTCAACGCTTCGATGCACGGTACCCCGCTTGGAGTGCAGCATCAACTGACTCAAAGCAAACAACGCTGCTATTGCGCGTCTGAATGTAGTACATACCGCTCGGGACATGAAAAATCTTTGTGCGTCCGTTCCCTTTTATTTGGCCGACCTGACAAGGGAAAGAGTCAGATGCAGTAAACGTTAGATTAGCGGCCGGAACAGGGCTGGCGGTGAGTGCCAGTGACTTCGGTATAACGAGCGTCACGGTCTCGACTACAGGTATAACTGATTCAGCCGCTACCGTCCCATCGAGAGTACGAGACGCTGTTGCGATCGGGGTGTCGGCTGATACAGTATCTGTCAATGATAGCAATCCGTAGCCGATTGAAATTGTACAAACCAGACCAATACATATAGCAGCGATCCATACCGCCGGTGACCTCCAGGCTTTTTGCGCAGCAAGCGGAGCATACCGTTCAAGACGGAACGCCTCACGTTGAGTAATCACTTTGTCGGTATGTTCGGCGCTAATTGAGGTTAATAGCCTGATGACATTGTCAGCCAGTCTGTCGACATCGTCGATAGGAATTGTGGCTTGATGCGCCCATCTATTACGTACATAGCGTATTTCATGGAGGTGAGAGCGGTCTGTATGCGATAAGACTCGCCCAAATGTACTATCCCAGTGTGCCAGGATTATTCTGACTAAGCCGGTAGCATCGAGTTGGAGATTTCGTGCGTCAGGCAGCACCCGCAAATCAGGCGTATTTCGTAAAACTGTAAACCAATCTGCGCCATGGGTGGTCTTCAAAACAGTAATCACGAATGGCTCAAATCCTGCGCGAAAATCCGCGAGGAGTTGGTCGATGTACTGCCGAACATGCTGATCCGCGGTCATAGACCCTCTTCAGTAGAATAGCTGTACTGTACACCAAAATGGCACGGCTGGGAACTAGAATATTTTCTCATGAAAGTATTTTGCAAATGTCTGGTACAACGGGGTGTCATGGTCAGTATCTGCAACTGCGAGATCGACAATTGCAAATGACCGCGCAGCAGGCCGTGTGAACGCATCACGCAATACCGTCGCAACTAATTCCGGTTCATTACCATACTCTCCACATCCCCAGGCACCAATCACGAGCACATTTGCACCGGTAGCGGCAGCGGCTTCGACGAGGCGTTCGGCACGACGTGCCATCGACGATGGGACCTCTGGAAGTAAATCCGGTGCGTGTTTGTTCAAACCGACTGCGTGGATTGGCGCTGCAGTGACGACATCAGCATGCCACGGCGCGCGCAATAGATCACCTTCGTGTGTGCGAAAAATAGGAACTTGTGGGGTTACGACAATCGTGTCGTCGTAGAGCGCTTCTTTTGCGCTCTTGTCCATTACTGCACCTTCGATGCAGTAGGTCAGACTCGACGAGCGGATGATTGATTCACGTAAAAACTTTGCTGATGATATGAAGGGATCTGCCAACGTTGCACAATTGACCATCGCTACACGATAGCCAAGTTTATGGCGTTCGTGTGCAACGGTCAACGTCGTTTGGTTATGGACAAATGCATATACTTCAGGATATTTGCCGCGTGGAGGTGGAATAACATGGTGCGGTGGATAGACCACAGTATTGGCACGTGCGTGCTCTTGCGCATCATCGATATAGACATCGTCGCCGTCAGGGTTAATGTAGGTGCCGTGTTCGATTATTTGCTTGGTGGCATTGCTGATAGAAGCGACAACATGCTCATCTATGTATAAATCTTCTGGGGTAATTGACTCAATACGGAGTGCAAGTTTCTTTCGCATAGCTCGTGCGGCCTCTAGTTGTGATATAATATAACGTATAACGTAACAATATCATATATTTGCGACCACATTTGTGGATGTCCAGACAAAGCAATTATAATTACATCCACATTTATTACTGTACGCACTGACTGCTCGGGGATTCTATTTTTCGCTTGTTTTTGGAATGTTTTCCATTCGAAAGGAAGGCCGTATGCGTCCGATATTTTTCCATCAAGACACTACCAAGACAAAAGTTCAATTTGATACAACCAAAAAGGGATACGAAGTTGCACATGCACTCCAAGCGTTGCGTCATACTATTGAGTCGCCACTGCCGCTCAGCCGCACAGTGCTCGAGCGCTATCACACAAAGCAATACATTGACGCTATCGAGTTCGGAGAGCCGCATGATTTGGCCGAATCACAGGGATTCGCGTGGGATGAAAATACGTGGCTATCGGCGACCGCACAAACTGGTGCGATGGTAGCAGCGGTCTATGCTGCAATGGCGCAGGGGAGCGCATACGCACTGGCATCAGGATTCCATCATGCGGCAGCAGGTCACGGTGGGGGATTTTGTACGTTTAATGGGATTGCAATTGCGGCTGGGGAGGCATTGGCCGCTGGGGCACGACGCGTCATCGTCCTCGATTTTGATGCCCACGGCGGGGGAGGAACGCACGGTATGATTAGTGGGTGGGAGAACATTCTGCATTACGATCTAAGCACTTCACCCTACGAATACTACACCCCTACCGCACCACATCGACGCGCGCATGTGAGCAATGCACTCCAATATCTGCCCACGATACAGGCATTATTGGAAGATCTCGACACCCAGGTACTGCCACGTGACGTGGTAATTTTGAATGCAGGCATGGATAGCTACGAAGGTTGTGATATCGGCGGACTGAACGGTATCACTATCGAGATGCTCCGAGAACGCGATCGTCTGGTCGATATATGGGCCCGTCGCAACCAGCTGTCTGTCGCGGCCTGTCTGGCCGGTGGATATCAAGGGAATCGGTACCCACAAGAACTGCTCGTTCAGATTCACACCGAGAGTGTCCTACGTATTTGTGCAGACTAACTATCTGCTTCTGGTTCGGTATTCAGCGTCGTGTCAACCACCGCCCACCAGGGTAGGGTGGGCGGTTTGCTTTTACGGCGAACTGGCGTCGGGGCCGTCGTGCGTACGATGGCTGCCCAGCGCGGGATACGTTCGTTCCCAATCATGCGCGCAACACCCGGCCTATCAGGGAAGTAGCGCAGCAATTGTTGGAGCAACACATCAGATGCACCATTTTCTTTGAGCGCTTCGAGCATGTGTAACAGCGTTCCACCACTGCTTGCCGACGGGAGATGTCGCATGACCGCAGCAGTTGGTTCGAGGTGCATTTCGTACACAAAGCGTGACGGTTCGACGGGTTTTGAGTCGATGGCATCACCCGAAGGCGGCGGGGCAGAGAGACCGATGTACAGCGCTCGTTTGGCACGCGTCATTGCGACATAGAAGAGGCGTCGCTCTGTCTCGATGTTGTCTGCGCTCTTTTGGATAGGCTGGTGTGTGCGGGTTTTGTCCCAGACGTGGAGCGAATCACTCAGCAACACCGGCATATAGCCTTCTTGCGCACGGGGAATGAAGACATAGTCGTACTCAAGCCCCTTGGTACGATACACCGTGGTAAAGAGGATTTGTTGCTCTTCTGGATATCCAAACGTATGGTTAAGCCCGAGAAAGTGCGTTACGAAATCACCGACTGCCAAGCCAGAACTCTTTGCATAGTCGACAAACTGCATCACACAGCTAATCCGGTCGCTCGATTCAGAACCGTTGCCGTAATAATTGGTGAAGTGCCCCGTGTAGTTTGTGGTGGTCAGGATCGTCTGGAGCGCAGTATGAACGGGTTGCATCTGACGCCATAATTCATTGAGGCGAATAAGCACATCTGTCAGATCCCGCATGCGTTCGCGTGCCACGCGTGTCAAAGGGGAACGTGCAGGATCGGCCAACGCATGAAACAATTCTGCAACCGAGCGTGCATTGTTTTTTGCATCGCGCAATGCAGATTTGATGGTATCTCCACTGATGTATCGATTGGGCATATTCACAATCGAAAGCACGAGTGTGGCGCTTTCTGTATCTACCAGCTGTTGCCATGCTTCCGCCAGCTGCAGATAATCCACCAATACAGACACCTCGCGGCGCTCAAAAAACGGACGACGACCGAGCACCCGGTAGGGAATTTTGCGTTGTAGGCAGGCGGCTTCGAGCCCCTGGAGCTGCGAGAACGTACGACCGAGGACAACAATGTGCTGCGGTTCACCGGTGCGCTGGACCAATGCAATCAGCTGCTGACAGAGCATTTGATCGCTTTCGGTAGACTGCGCTGCGTGTTCACGTACGACAAACACATCCGTCGTTTGGTGTACATTATGTGCAGTCAACGGTTTTTGCACACGGAGAGTATTGTTGGCAATCACGTTCAGTGCGGTCTGCGCCAACACCGGCCCAAATCGAAACGAATGTGAGAGCGTATAATCCTGTACTGGCTTGCCCAAAACAGTACCAGCCATGTAGTGCAGAATGAAATCAGGTCGCGCACCGCGCCATTCATAGATGGTCTGGTCGTCGTCGCCCACCACCATAATATCGGCATGGCTAGCGGCAAGTAGCTCAATGAGCGCCTGTTGACCAGCATTGATGTCTTGGTACTCGTCTACGATGAGATGACGCAAATGACCAAAACACTGCGCGCGGAACGTCGAATGAGTACGCAGCAACTGCACAGCGATAGGGACGAAATCATCGAAACCAATAGCTTGGCGTTGTTCACGTTCGTTTTCGAAACGGAGATAGACATCAACGAGCGCGGTGTCACCACTACAAGCTGCATGTGCGCGATCAGCGGGTATGAGTTCACCCTTCCAGAGACCAATTGCCGACAAGGCAAGCTCTACGTCGACAGAATTCGGTTGAATGACCCCTTCACGTTCGAGGGTTTGGACGACCCGATGGACGAGAATGCGTGCTTGTTCTGAATCGTCTTCGACCCATTGTTCTTTGGGGTCAGCGTAGATTCCGTGATCGATTGCCCGCTTGATGATGCGATAGGCGCACGAGTGAAATGTGTCGATAGCCGGTTGCTCGCGCAGGGCGCAGCCTGCTTCTTCGAGTTTGGCAGTGAATTGTTTGCGTGCCAACACATTAAACATGACGACTTGGACCGCCGTGCGTGTTACCCCGGTAGACATCAGGTGCAATATACGATGGACCATCGTGGTCGTTTTGCCCGACCCGGCAACCGCCAATACACGCGCGTGTGTACCATGAGGGTGCGCGACGACTGCTTGTTGTTCTTGGGTGAGAGCGTGCACGACGAACCTTTCGCACAATTGTTCGTGTGTAGTGTACCATGCGCATCAGCATGCACCAGAATCAATAATGACGTTTTGCGTTATACTGTATTTAATGCTTTCAATGAGGTGATTCCATGCAGTCTATCCGCTACCGTCTCCCGCAGACCGTTTATACAGAGGTGTTCTGGAAAACCTTGGACACACAGTTGCACGGTCAAAAATCCCTCATTGTGAGTGCAAATCGTGATCATGAACGGTGGTTGCGTGCAAACCTACCAAGGCACATCGGCAGCATACACACGATAGCAACCCTGCAAGGGTACCTGCTCAAAACCATTACCTCAGTAGCCCCACGCCGTGTGGTGACAGCTTACGAGCGTATCATGTTGGTCGGTCGTGCCTGGCAGGCAGCGGGCGGGCCACTCTATGCTACATACGGCCAAAACCGCGGTGCAGATCGCGAGATGGCTGATATCCTCAGCTACCTTTCTAGTCAGCGCTCCCGTTGGACCGCAGCAAACGAACTGGATGTAACGCATGAATTAGGACGCATCTACCGCGCATATCAATTATTGATGGATGAACTCCAGCTGTATGCGTATGATGACTTGGCGTTGCACTTTACTGATCTTGCCGAAATCCATGTACATGAGTCTGTACTGTGTGCGCTCGAGCTGCACAATGCGTCCGCTGCACAGTTGACTGCTTTGCGCCGTGTGATGGGCTCAGTGGCGAGCGGCATCGTCGGCGCGTGGGTTCCAGCGGGTACGCCTGATCCAAATCCTATTCCCGAGCAAGCGGTAGTCGAGCGATTCCTCGCAGAATACCCGACCATGCCTATCCAAGAATCGATGGACACTGGATCTGCGCAGCTCGTCGAACGCCTCGCACGCACGACCAGTGCAACGCCAGCGGTGCGGCTGTTTGCGATGCCCGGCACAACCGCAACACGGCGCGTCGGAGTTTTGACGACCACGGACGAATTACAATTGGCGGCTATGTGTGTCCGCACCGCACTCGAAGCGGGAACATCGGTGAGCGTTGTGTGTGCAGACACTGCGCTTCTCGGGCCGCTCGAAGCGACGCTTCGGGACCAAGGCATTCCCCTTCCTCTGTTGAGTCCGCCGCACCGCAGTAACCCACTGATACGTGTCTGTGTTGGTCTCATCCGCATCCGTGGCGAGGCTGACGCAGCACGAAAAGCGGCGTTGGTGGAAGAATTGGTCACAGTGTTCTCTCAACTCGACCGCGCTGCTCCACAGCTGACATTCCGTGATGCGCCCACTCCGCGCCTTTCTACCGATATAGAAGGACACGCGCTTCGACTGACACTCCGCACAAGCCGCAGTACACAACTCCGTGCAGCCGCAAACGCGTTGGGCTTCCTCGAAAAAGTATGGGCGTCGCAATCGCACACCCCGGGGCATGTGCGTGATT
The DNA here is from genome assembly GCA_947474225.1 of Roseiflexaceae bacterium. Taxonomy (GTDB): domain Bacteria; phylum Chloroflexota; class Chloroflexia; order Chloroflexales; family Roseiflexaceae; genus UBA965. The sequence goes on from CANJHS010000001.1 coordinate 76,579, forward strand.
TTTGGTTGCGTGAATGGGAGCAGTGGCTTGCCCAAGTCGATGCAGTCGGAGACATTCTCGACAGTGATGAGGAACGGCTCATCGACACAATTCTGCACATCGACGCTACCCCACAACCAACCCGCATCCTCCAACAGAACAACACCCAATTGACGATTACCGGACCACGCGGCGCGCAGCACGAAGCGGGAGAACTTCTTGTCATTGGGCTCCACGAGGGCATCGCACCGCGCCAACCACGGGGATTTCAGCTTATCCAAGAGCAGGAGATAGCTGCTGCCCTACGCGAGCCCCCTGCGGCGCTACCTGCACGCACAGACCGTGCGGCGACACGCGAACGCGAACGGCGGCGTGTCGCGCAGATGGTCGCTTCTTCTGCACAAACAGTCACACTCAGTTTTGCATACCACGGCCTGAATGGCCAGAGCCAGCTACCGACCGCATACTTCGATGTTTGGGGAGCAGGTTTACTCACGTTTGACAAGTATGGAAAAATTGATATCACCAAAGACGCGCCAACGGCACTCTCACTTATCACCGCAGCGAGCCTGCCCAAACCGTATGCGACTAAAACAGAATTAACCGAACGCGTCCAAGTTGTCCATGACAACCATTTTTCGAATGCGCAAATTCGCAGTTATTTGGCATGCCCCCGCAAATATTTCTACGAAAAAGTCGCCCGTGTCACCCTCCCGGAGGAAGAGTCTGACGAGACAAATTTTGCGCTGGGCAATCTGCTCCACGAAGTCCTCTGTGCAGCAATGGGTACCGGCGCCTTTCAGGACGTCGACCTGCGTGAAGAATCCTTTGAACTCTTTGCCCAACGTTGGGCGGGGATGTCTGACCGTGTCTATCGCATCCTCGACCATGCACTCGCCGGTACACCCTGTGATCTCGGCAGTGGCCAGTGCTACACCCCCAAAACAAGCTATCGCGTAGCGCTGGGTGGCGGGCTACTCGCTATTTTGGCCGAAAAAGAAGCGCGTGAAATGATTGCCCGCTGGCTCGCAGCAGAGAACACCCACCTCAAGCCGGGACTCTCGCGCCGACCGGTACTGCTCGAACATCCGTTTTCGTTTCACGTCGATGGGATGGAAATCATCGGGCGCATCGATCGAATCGATGTGGTCAAAACCGATGCTGGGTTGGTGTACGAAATCATCGATTACAAAACAACGTCGTCAAAACCACCCTCAGGGAATACCATCCTCAAAGAATTCGCACCTAACCTCGGTGCTGAACCATCCGATAGTGAGGATTTTGAAACAAAAAATCTCCCGACAAACTACCAGACACTCCTCTACCTGTATGCAAATCGTACCGATGCTCCCAGTAAATTCCCGCCTCCCGCACGGATGTACTACGCTTTTATTGGCAAAAAAAGCACGTCAAACGAGGTAAATACCGATATATACCGAAGTATAGACATACATCCAACCGAAACAAAAGCACAAAATGCTTCTAAAGGAAAACATTTGGTCCTCAAAGTCACCATAGACCTACTCAAAACTACTGCAGAGACCACTATGCGTGACACAATGATTGACATGCGTCACACGCCGTACCCAATCCAACCGGGAAAGGCTTGCACCTACTGTCCATTCATCACTATCTGCGACGCAACCACTGACGACCAGCCGGTAGAAGGAGAAGACCGATGACCACGCCACGCCAATCCGTCAACGTCCTTACCACACTCGCTGCTGCTCCAACTACCGCAGTTATCTCGATCATTGCCGGCGCCGGCACGGGCAAAACCACCGCACTCACCACACGGTATGTCGCGTTACTCACGGCAGACCCGAGTCTCACTCCACAAGATATCGTTGTGTTGACCTTTACCGAAAAAGCCGCTACCGAAATGCGGGCGCGGATTATTCATGCAGTTACCAGCGACGCGACGTTATCGAAGCGCTTTTCGCGCCTTGATATGGCCGAAGCCTGCATTTCGACTTTCCATGTCTATGCGGCTACGGTGGCACTTCGCCACAGCATCGCCTGCAACCTCGACCCCGATGCGCCGTTTGCAGACGAATTGGAGTCCGCGGCACTTCGTCTATCACTGTGGGATACGTTTTTGCACCGTGCCTGGGAGCACGCCGTCAGCCTGCCACACGGAGCGGTCACCGACATCGCCTGGAACAAAGACTCGTTCAATGCCACCGTCAATGGCATTTTTGCGGATGCGAAGTCACGTGGTGAGGACGTCACTGCGTTTCAGACGGCAGTTGCGTCGACCGCTGACCAATCCGAGGTTGCCCGTATTTACGTCGAAACGCTGAAGCACCTGTATGCGGCATACGAGGAAGCGCTGAGCAATGAAGGCAAGCTCGACCTCGACGATTTGATTCGCATCGTCCCCACACTGATCGCAGCACACCCGCACGAACGCGCCATCATCCGAGTGATATTGGTGGACGAATTCCAAGACACCAACGGCGCCCAAGATGCCATGATGCGGGCAATGACCCCGCAGATCAACGGCCGCACTCCAGCGGCCCGGTTCGTGGTGGGCGATCCACGGCAATCGATCTACCTCTGGCGCCAAGCAAAACCCGAAAATCTGCAAAACGCAGATTTGGAATCACCACCAAACTATCGATTGACGCTGCGAGAGAATTACCGTTCGCTCCAACCCATTCTCGACCTGGCAAATCAAAGCCTCACATCGTACCAATTCCACAGCGACGCAGAGCGGCGAGAATTCGATCAAAACGACACCCTCGTCATGGGTAATCCCGAGGAAAACAACCCAAGTGCCGCTGACACGGTGATTCTCGCCGAGTACGCTGATGTTGCCACCGAAACGCGAGCAATCGTCCATCGTGTCATCCAACTCCGCCAGCAGCATCACGTTCCGTATGGCAAAATGGCCGTTTTGGTGCGCGCACGCAGTGTAGCCCAACCCATTATCGCCGCCTTCAAACGCGCTGGAATTCCCTACGACGACGGGTCTTTGACGCCTTTTTTCAAAATACCGCTCATCATCGATGCGGTACACACGCTCATTGCTGCGGCGAATCCGTATGCGGAACTCTCGTTGACACGCACTGTCTGGCAGGCGACAGGAGTTTGGAACGAAGAAACACTGGCGACACTGCGATCCAGCCAGCGCGGCACACCGCTGTGGGACATACTTTCCAATACCATTACCAATCCACGTGCACAATTCGTGAAACAGGCACTGACTAATGGATATCGCAGCCAGTCCTATACGCAGCCAGCACAATGGGCACGTTCCGTTTTGGTCGCCACCGGACTATGGAGTCGCGATGGCCGCTACGGGCAACGCCTCCTGCAGCGCTTCCTGACGGAGTGTGTAGCAGATGTATCGGATGTGGCAGCACTGGTAGCAGATCTACGGGTTGCCATGGACACCGGGCGCGATGTATCCGCGCCAGAACGGCGCACAGATACCGATACCATCGTCATCATGACGGTCCATGCGTCCAAAGGCCTCGAATTTGATGCGGTATTTGTGCCTAATGCGCGCAGTTTTTCGTACAAAACACAGACGAACGGTCTCACCTACAAAACAGGAAAGCTCATACTCACAGGTAAGGATGATCAGAGTCTCGACGACTACCGTCGCCAGGAACAAAACGAAGTACTGACAATGTTTTATGTAGCGGTGACGCGCGCCAGAAGCTGGCTGATGGTCAGCAGTGAGCGAAGAAAGAAAGACACATCAAAGCGCGTTTTTTTCGCCGTATGGGAACACTTCTCTGTTACTGCGACGCATGGCATTATGACCGAATATTCAACTCCGTCTCAGTTTTCTATCGGTACACAAGGTACTGATCGACCAGATGGTGCTATCCTCTTGGCTGAGCTGCCCTCCAAACCGATCGTTTCATTGACCCCGAGCACTGTGAACGAATTGGTCCAATGCCCACGTCGCTTTCGCTATCTCCGCCGGAGTGGGCTTGCGGGTTTTGCACAGGTCCTTCCTGACCGCAACGTGAGCACTGAGGCAACTTCACCAAACCAGAGTGCCTATGCATTGCCGCATCCAAATGCGGGTACAGAACAGCAACAGGCGGATTTGGAGGAAACGCAAATCCTGGACGAAACACTCCCTGATGGCGTCGATGCACGGACGTTGGGAACGCTGTTTCACCGTGTCTGCGAGCAACACGCACGCAACCCTGAAACACCTGCGGCAGCATTAGTCCAGCACGCAGTCCTCGCACATCCCGAAGATGTCAACACCACATTGATTGATGAAAGCACAGCTTTGACTATCCGCTTCCTCAGCACGGAGCTTGCACGGACTGCCAGACCAGATCTCTCTATCGAACAGCGCCTTTCATGGAAACTAGAGCGGGAAACGGCGATTGTTCACTTCACCGGTATCGTTGATCGGTATGACGGCACGACGGTCGTCGACTACAAAACCGATAGTGATCTAACGGGATTAGCCGAACGCCATGGTGATCAACTCCGCCTCTATGGTGCAGCACTTGCAGAAGCAGCCGGAAGTCCGCTCCTGCCTGCGTTGGCTCTGTACCACGCGCGTAGTGGCACCACCGTGCCTGTTGACAATTCAGCAAGTGCCGTCGCGTCAACCTACGCTCGGCTCGACATTGCGTTGCAATGGGTAACCAGCGGATCGTTCCCTGCAATGCCAGCACATGACACGTGTGCGCATTGCCCAGCCCGCTGGTTGTGCCCCGAAGGCAAAGCGATTATCGGGTAACAACGTTCCCCACGTGCTTCACCGACGTCAAAACCGGTGAAGCATTTTATTTGTTTTTAGGTTTGAGCGGCCGCATCGGCCACCGCGTGCCAGAGAACGTGGTGCAGACCTGGCGGATCTGTGTATCCTGGGGGAAATACTGCACCAGATGCGCTAACATGCCTTCGCTGGCGCCGTGTTCGGCAAATGCCTCTGCAAGTGCGCTGGCATCAGAATCAGCACTCGCAAGGATTTGTTCTGTCGCTACGACCTTCATCTCATAGACAAATCGTGAAGGTGTCGTACTGGGGAGTGCATCTCTGCCCAAGCCAGCAGGAGGAAGCGGCACACCGATAGTCAGCAACGATTTTGCGCGCGTAATAGCCACATAAAATAACCGTCGTTCTTCTTCGATGGCATCAGACGCTACTGGCAGCGCTGTCGGGTCCATGCGGTCAAACACCTCAGGAGAACTCCCTGCGGCGGGCATATAGCCTTCTACTGCTGCAGGAATGATGACATAGTCATATTCCAAGCCTTTTGCACGATACACCGTGGTAAACAGCACCTGTTGTTCCTCAGGGTGACCCGCGGTGTGATCAGACTGTGCCAACCAATCGAGATACGCCTGAGGGCTCCAGCCAAAATGTGCGGTAACCGCAATGAGTTGTCGGATTGCGCCGGTGCGTTCTGCTGCAGCCTCGCCCCGTCCAAACGAACGCACAAAGTGTTCGTCGAGACGCAGGGTCGTGCTGAGCCAGGTCAAAACATCATATCCCGATGCCTCGTTGGTGAACATCCGCACCAGCTGCTCGCACAATGCCATCACCTGATCGAGACGATCACGGGTGAGCTGTGGTGTTTGTGCGTCTTCGTGGAGTTCGCTCAACGCATCGGATAGCGTCTGCCCCTGCATTTGTGCACGCACCAGCAATTGTTGGATACGATCACGTGCAAGTCCGCGCATAGGGGTATTGATGATGCGCAGAAAACAGGACGTCAGCCCGGGATCGACAACCGTATGATACGCAAAACCAATACGCAGATAATCCGCCAAGATCTGATGTTCACGGCGCTGATAGACCGGTCCCCTCCCCAGAATGCGGTAGGGTATGCCCTCAACCAAACAGGCAATCTCGAACGATTGCAGTTGACCAAGGGTACGCCCCAGCACAACCACGGTCTGCGCACCGTGCTGGCGTATCCAATCTTGGAGTTGCAAGGCTAATTGTGTGTCGATAACACCGGCAGTCGCTTGTTTGTCTTCGACGATATCGACGATGGTTGCCTGATGCCATTGCGAGGCGACTAATGCTTTGGGGAAGCGCACGCTATTGCGCGCAATCACGTTGTATGCAGTCTGCGCGAGTAGTGGTCCAAAACGGAAGCTGACAGTTAACGGGTAGTCGATAATCGGTCGCTCTGCCAACCCGCTGCCAAATCGTGTCAGCAGGTAATCAGGTCGCGCGCCGCGCCATTCATAAATGGTCTGATCATCGTCACCAACTACCATAACATCGGCGTGGTGCCCTGCAACCGCCTCGATGAGGCGTTCTTGGCCAAAGTTGACATCTTGGTACTCATCAACAATGACGACACGCAACGCACCGACTGCCCGTTGCCAAAATTCCGGATGTGCCGCTGCAATCGACAAGACCGTCTCGACAAAGTCATCAAAACCCAACGCACCCGCTTCTTGACGAAATTCTTCGTAGCGCGCGTACACCAGTGGCACATCGCTGCTTGTCGCATGCGCGGCACGATCGGCCCCAGGCGGGATTAAGCCTGACTTCCACAACGTTATTGCAGAGGCAACGGCATCGATATCGACGGCGCCTTCTTCGATGATGCCCTCTCCAACCAGCGATTGGAGCGCACGATACATCATCACCCGCGAACGATCCGTCGCCTCGTCCAACCACCATTCGTTGGGCTCGCTCAAGAGCCCCGCACCAATTGCTTGTTTGATCCATCGAAAACAAAACGAGTGGAATGTGTCAACCCGAGGTTGATCACGTTTATCGGGGATGACCGCCTCGATACGCGACCGCAGCTCATTGCGCGCCAACGCGTTATACGCAAAAACACGCACCGCACCCGGCGCTACGCCCAATTCGTTGATGAGATGAGCAACCCGCAGCACGATGGTTGTCGTTTTGCCTGACCCTGCTACTGCCAGTACACGGGCATGATGCCGTAACGGATGGTTGATAACAGCAGTCTGTTCGGTTGTCGGAGCAACAGGTGTGTGATTCATAGAAAAGCGCCGCTCCACGGAGGAACGGCGCACTCCAAACAGATAATTAATCGACCAAAGAGCGCAGGTAGCGTACCGACTTGACGAAGCCTTCTTCTGGTCCGAATGCATCGTCTTCGTGTTCAACCGAAATGACCCCATCATAGCCAACCTGACGCAACGTCGTGATGAATTCACCCCAGCGGATGCGGCCATACCCAGGCAACACATAGCGCCACCAGCCATCACCGTTGGAACCAACGCGGGCACGTCGGGTCGGGTTCACCCATACATCCTTGGCATGAACGTGAAAAATCCGCTTCTGGAATTCTCGTACTCCATCGATGTAGTCAATCTCTTGCCAATCCAAATGTGATGGATCGTAATTCAAACCAAGATGTGCATCAGGCAATACTTCGAAAATCGTCTGAAAGTGCTCGAGATTCTGCAAGTTCGTTGCATACCAGTTCTCGAACATAATTTTGACGCCTGCTTCGCGAGCCAAATTAGCCATTGGCCGGAAGTGCTCAGGCAAATCTTCTTTGATGGTGTTCAAGCGGCTTTTGCCTTGGGTAGGAAAGCCTGCGAGTGCACCGACCAACTCAACACCGAGTTTTGGTGCGAGCTTGATAGCAGCAGGGAAGACCTTTTTAGACTGGGCGAGATGCTCAGCCGTCACGCCAGTCATCATGGTGTGCCAATAGCAAACGATGCTCGACAACGTGATGTTGTTTTTTGCCAGCAATGCCTTTAACGAGGCAATATCACTGTCGGTAACGGTCGTTGCATCAAAGTTGCCACCGGGGCCGACGTCGAGTTCAATCTGTTGGACACCAATCGAAGCTGCCCATGGAATGAATTTGTCCAGTGGCTGTCGACTGACAGGAGCGGTCAAAATACCGACTTTCATAGTCTGCCCTTTCTGATGATCCCCATATTATGGTTCGATGGTCTTGAGACCATGTATACCCAACACATTTCCAACGGCTCACAAACCCATTGAAGCAGATCCCACACAAATAAACATCCCCATCGCGATGGCGACTCAATCACCACAATCTCTCGACCATCGGTTTACTGATACTCAATGCAGAGGAATCGTTAGCAACCACAGGAATATCACAATACCCCATAGTACCACCATCGTCACGTGTCGAAATGCTCAGATTGAAACCTTACCCTGGGCTCAACCGCTGTCTGCAGGATATGCACCGTCACAAGCAGCTGTCAACACTATCGTGGCCAAAGCTGCGCGTTCTGTTGACCTGTTGATTTCGAGAGAAAGGAGAACAACACGGGACATACATATTCAACTACTGATTCAGATCATCGTGTTGAAGAATATGGTCATTTTATATTCTTGTGTAAGAGAAGATCGAAAACATGACTACCAGCGGGGTAGTGATATTTTGTCAACAAAAAACCGGCGCATGGCTATTGCCATACGCCGGCTGCGCATTACAAACTCCGTGGCTTCGGCATTTCAAGCGTTATGTCACTCAAGGCTTGTACACCCGTCAGTGACAATTCACGCGCGAAGTGACATGCGACGAAATGCTCATCACCAATATCGGTCAATGGCGGGCGTTCCACGCTACAGATATCTTTCGCATAGCGACAACGTGGATGGAAGTAACACCCACTCGGCGGATTCGCAGGGGAAGGAACATCACCTTGCAAACGCACAGGACGTGTGCGCAGACGTGGATCTGCCTTAGGGATTGCGTTGAGCAACGCTTCAGTATATGGATGTTTCGGTGAAAAATAGAGCTTGTCTGTTTTGGCCATCTCGACAATGTAGCCGACATACATGACAGCGACACGATCCGAAATGTGTTCAATAACACTCAAATCATGGCCAATAAAGAGATACGCCATCCCGTACTTCGCTTGCAGCTCATCGAGGAGATTGAGCACTTGCGCCTGAATCGACACATCGAGTGCCGATACGGGTTCGTCACAAATGATCAGACTCGGATTGAGCGCGAGTGCACGAGCGATACCAATACGCTGACGCTGGCCGCCCGAGAACGCATGCGGGTAGCGAGTCATGTTCTCGGGACGAATGCCGACTTCCTTGAGCAATTCCGCCACGCGATCCGAGAGTTCGGTGCCGCGGGCCCGGTGCTGGATTTCAAGCGGCTCGCCGACGATCTGACCTACCGTCAAGCGCGGGTTGAGAGAAGTGAAAGGATCTTGGAAGATAATCTGCATGTTTGGGCGCAGCTTCATCATCGTTTCGCGGTCGGCCTGTGTGACATCAATTTTGCCCAACACAGGGTCGTTGAAGATGACTTCGCCGGCGGTTGGTTCGTGCAATCGCAGGATTGCCCGTCCCGCTGTGCTTTTGCCACATCCCGATTCACCGACGAGCCCGAGGGTTTCGCCCTTACGAATGTGGAAGTTGATGCCGTCCACGGCTTTGACCATGCCCGTAACGCGACGCATCAAACCGGTACGAATGGGAAAGTGCTTTTTGAGGCCACGGACCTCGAGCAACATATCATCGGTGGTCATGGTCACCTCACGAATTCAGATGGCAGCGTACGGTATGACCTTTGGCTGCATCGACGATGGTCTCTTCGGGAACAATGGTGTCGCACAATCCTTTGATTGCCACCGGGCAACGAGGGTGAAACGAACAACCAGGAGTAGTGGAATACGGGTCTGGAACGCTTCCCTCAATCGACGACAGTCGACCCTTCGAGCGACCCAAGCGAGGAATCGACTGCAACAACGAAATCGTGTATGGATGGCGTGGTTCATAAAAGATATCGTCGACCGTGGCCCGTTCGACGACACGACCCATGTACATGACGGCGACTTCGTCACACATCTGTGCCACAACACCCATGTTGTGGGTGATGAACATGATGGAAGTGCCTATTTCGCTCTGCAACCCACGCATCAAGTCAAGAATTTGCGCCTCCGTTGTGACATCGAGGGCAGTCGTCGGCTCATCCGCGATGAGCAACGTGGGGTTACAGGACAATGCCATGGCGATCATTGCACGTTGCCGCATGCCGCCCGACAGCTCGTGCGGGAATGATGCTGCGATACGATCGGGATTGGGCATACCTACTTTGGTCAACACCTCGACCGCACGTTTTGATGCTTCGGATTTGTCGTCGGTTTGATGCAGCAAAATCGCTTCTTCGATTTGATTCCCTACCGTGTAGCAGGGATTCAGCGAAGACATCGGCTCTTGAAAGATCATCGAGATATTATTGCCTCGGATTTTGCGCATCTCGGGGCTGTTTTTGCCGTATTCGAGGATGTTGATCGGCGGTTCTTGCCCTGCAAACTCGCGAAACATAATCCGACCAGCTTCTGTGCGCCCTGCGGCGACAACTAATTGCATTATCGAGAGCCCAGTAATGCTTTTGCCACAACCGGATTCACCGACAATACCCAACACCCGCCCTCGCGGAATGTTGAAGCTGACTCCGTTGAGCGCATTGACGACACCCAGTTGGGTATAAAAATTGACTTTTAGGTCTTCGACACGCACGACGTCGTCGTGACTCGTCAAATTGATTGACGTAGCTTGAGTCGTCATCACTACCTCCTAGGCGTACGGGTCAACGGCATCGCGGATGCCATCGCCCAAAAGATAGAAGCTCAGGACAGAGATGATCAGCACACCTACTGGCAAAAGCATCCAGGGATAGTTTGTGATTGCTTCGATTGTCTGCGCATCGCGTAGCATGACGCCCCAAGACACAGCTGGCGGCAAAATTCCCAACCCAAGAAAGCTCAACGCAGTCTCGGATCCAATTGCGCCAGGAATTGCAAGTGTACCAACGACAATGATGTGACTCATTGCATTGGGGATGAGATGCCGTGTGATAACGTGCCAATGTGATCCACCGGCGGCAATCGCTGCTGAGGTATAGTCACTGGCACGGAAAGCCATGACTTTGGCACGGACTTCACGGGCAAGGCCGGTCCACCCAATCATAGCGATGATTATGGTAATCAGAAAGAATCGTACCTCTACCGGTACTCCCATCGGCAATGCAGCTGCCAAACCGAGGAACAACGGAATGTCAGGGAACGATCGTAGCAGCTCGATCAAGCGCTGGATGATGTTGTCGATGGGACCGCCGAAGTAACCAGATGCAGTACCCACAATCGAACCAATGATGACAGATATAAGGACACCAACAAATCCGAGCGTCAGCGAAATTTGGCTGCCCTTGAGCAACCGAGAAAAAACGTCTTTGCCGTCTTTGTCAGCACCAATGAGATTAATTTGCGATCCTTCTGGAACGCCGAATAAATGCAACGAACTTGGAATAATACCCAAAAATTTGTACGGGTAACCTTGTACAAAGAATTCAACGGGAATAGGATTCTCGAGATCTGGTGCATATATCCATTCGAAGCGCACTTCATCGAGTGTTTGTTTGAGCGCATAGGTAACGACCTTGCCATTTGCAAAACCAAGTTGCGATGGCGGTGCCCAAGCATAGTTGGAGTCAATACGGTTGTGTTGATATGGAGCAATGAAATCAGAAAGTAACATCAGGGTATACAGGATGATCAACAAAATGAGACCGGAGACCGAGAGTTTGCTCTTGCGGAAGCGTCGTACCATCAGTTTCCACTGTGGAATTGTCCCGACGTCTTCCGTAGCATGTGCTGTGTTGGGGAGTTTTGCTGCGTCTACTGCCATAACAAACCCTTTCTATTCCAAACGCACACGTGGATCTACCCACGCCAGCAAGAGGTCGGAGACGAGATTACCAATCAGTAGCAATGCGGACAACATAATAAGAATGGTACCTGCGAGGTACATGTCTTGTTGGCGCAGCGCATCGAGGTACATCGGGCCGATAGTAGGCAAACTCAGCACCTGAGCGACCAAAGTCTCACCGACGACGAGCGCAGGGAGGAGCGTCCCCAGCGAGGCAACGAGGGGGTGGATTGCATTGCGTACCGCATGCTTCCAGATAACCACTGCCTCGTCGAGGCCTTTGGCTCGTGCAGTTTGAATGTACTGCATGTTGAGGACATCCAGCAGATTTGCACGCATCACACGCGTCAATCCGGCAGTAGCCCCTAACGCCAAAACAAGGACCGCTATCCAGACATGCTCGATGAGATTCCTAAATTTTGCTATCGACATCGGAGCGTCTTGGAATTCCGACGAATACAACCCGCCGACTTGCTGATTGAGGTAACGGGTTGCAATGATAAGCATGACCAATGCAAGCAAAAAACCAGGAATGGCGAGACCGATGAACTGAAAGAGCGTGACGAGATAGTCTGGCACCGTATATCTGTGCGTCGCTGAATAGACACCGATGGGTATCGACACCAGCCACGTAAACAGCAAAGCAAAAAGGGAAAGTCCGAGTGAAATAGAAAGACGACCCCAGATACGATCGCCTACCGATTGATCGGTCGCAAATGACGTACCAAAGTCACCTTGTAATGAACGGCTGACCCATTTGTAGTAGCGTGTCGTGAACGGCTGGTTGATACCGTATCGTTCCGCCATAGCCTTCATCTGATCACGAGAAATGTCACCGCCCAATGCACGCATTTTACTCAGCTGCACATCGAGGATAGACCCCGGCGGGAGTTGGATAATAAAAAATCCAACAAAAGATACCACTACGAGCAGCACCACCATATTGATGAGCCGTCGGGCAATGAAGTTCAGCATACATCGCTCCCACTGAGGGTTGGGCAACTCTGCCACGAAAAAATAGGAAAAGAAGGGGAGGGAAGGGGGTGTCCATGGGTGAGGTAACTCACCCATGGACAGAGGTGGCTAGGCCACCGGAGAACTAGGCGTGGTCAGCTGGGTTGCCCCAGAACCAAGTCTCTGGATCGTACGTTGCAGGTGCAGGAATGATCCACGGGTTGACGAAACCGCCCAAACCTTCTTTGAGCAAGTCGTCGCGGGTAGGGACGTTCTTCATGTCGGTATGTGCCAAGATGATACGTGGCTGATTGGTGATCGTACCGGAGAAGTACGGACCGCTCTCGACGTGTACCTTGATCATGTCCCAGACCATGGCATGGCGCTTCATGACATCTGCTTCGACTTTGGTCTTGTCATAGATCTCATAGAGTTTGCCGATACCAGCGTCGAAGACCTTGTCGGTTGGCATGATACGAGCTGGGGAACGCTTCCATGGGTCGAGATCAAGCTCTTCTCCCTCGGTAGCGGTACCACGGACATCGTAACCCTTACCATGGACTGGTGCCCAACGATCGCCTTCGATTGGAACGACCCACTGTGGGTACACCAAGTGGTTGGGGCCGTCGCCGACTTCCCATGCCGTCTTCATCATGATTTCGCCAGCACGCCACTTTTCGTCGTAGCCTTCGTTTGGAATTGGGGTCAAGGTTGCATCAATACCGATTGCCAACCAGTTCTTGATCAAGCGCTCGTTCTTCTGCATGTGTTCGCCGTTCGGGCTCTCGTCTGCGGGGTATGTGACGAGAATCTTCATCGGGCTGCCGTCTGTCAAGGTGCGCTTGCCGTCTGCGCCCTTCTTGTAGCCGGCTTCGTCGAGCATGGACTCAGCCATGGCTGGGTCGTATGCTTTGTAGCTATCACGCCACGAAGCATATGCTGCCTTTGCTTCGTCGTTGAGGTTGTATTCGATGGCCTTGGGGGACATCGTACCAGCACTCAACTCGCCCAAACCGAAGTAAACGGCCTTCTGGACGTCTGCGCGGTCGTAGGCGGTCGACAATGCTTGACGGAACTTCGGATCGCGGAATGCGGTGCGAAGTTTCTCGTCGGTGTAGTCGAAGTTGAAGAAGTACATGGAGCCGGTACCCGAACCCGAGTCCCAGAACATGGTGTTCAACTTGCTCTTCTCGACGCCGTCTTTGAAGTCTTTGATGTCGCCGAGCGTCTGGGTGTGGAAGTGAGCATGGTCAACCTGACCGTTCAGGTATGCCAACTTCTCGGTTTCCTTGTCCTTGACGTAGGCAATTTCTACGGTATCGATGTATGGCAATTGATTGCCTTCTGCATCGACGCACCAGTAGTATGGGTTGCGCTCCCAAACGGTGCGAACACCGTCTTCGAAGACCGTCATATACCAACCCGACATACGTGGGCAGTCTGGGTTGTTGAAACCAATCTTCTTGGAATGCTCTTCCCAGTCTTTGATTTCTGGGTGTTTGATTGGGCTGAACTGCTCCATGTAATGGGCAGGTGCATGCCAGCGTGGTCCGATACCTGCATTGGTCCACATTGCAATGCGGTCTGCAGTCAGCGGTGCGGCGGCGTCGAACACCATTTCCATGGTGTAGTCGTCTACCTTGTTGATGGTGACCAGGGTGCCCTTACCGGAACGAGCCTCGTCTGGTGGTCCTTCGACTGGCTTGAGACCAGCTGGGAAGCCGGCTTCTTTCCCATTGCCGCCGACCATGTCTTCCCACCAGTACATGATGTCGTTGACCGTCCAAGGCTGGCCGTCTGACCACTTCAAGCCCTCACGGAACTTGAATGTCCACTTGGTTGCGTCAGCACTTGCTTCCCAGCTTTCCGCCAAGCCAGGTCCAATTGCCAAACCGTCCTTGAGGTAACGCAGAATGGAATGACCATACATGGATTCGTGCTGGAAGCCAGCAATACCCCACGTGTTGGCATATGCTTTGCGCATCTTGCCGCCGTACTGACCAGTGGTCAGCCATGCGTGAGGTGGAGTGTAGGGGTTCTTGGGGAGGCGCTCGTCGACGTTTGGCAGTTTGCCAGCGGTCACGAGTTCAGCCAACTTTGGCGACTCTTTGTACTTCGTCGCGACGGCTGGCACAGCGGTTGGAGCTGGGGCTTCACCTTCAGGGGCAGCAGTAGGAACTGCGGTAGCAGCGCCACCACAGGCTACGATTGCTGCGCTTGCAGCGCCCATCGCAGAGTACCGCAAAAATTTGCGGCGATGCAGCTTTGCACTCATGTGTTTTCTCCTTGGCATGGGTAGGCTCACGCCTGTTCCTCATGCATGCGAATCTGAGGATTTTCGCTTGAGCTGGCTCCTCATGCGGAATGAGGAACAATACGGGGTGTATCTGACAGCTTGATGATGATTCTATTACCGAAGAAGTCGTTTGTCAAATGGTACACATGCTTTTTCTTGCGGAATCGAAGTTTTTTAGAAAAAAATAAATATGCGCTCAAAATGACATTTCGACTCATTACATGAGTTGAAGAGCCAATGTGTAATTTAATTCTGTGAATTCCCACTTGTCTTCTATGGATAGAATAAATATTCGTGCTTCAAACACTCCATGAAAGACTATATTGAATGTTTGAGCGCCCGCAACAGATCAGATTCACGCGGAAACTCTGAAATCGTCTGCGCGTATGCTGCCAATCTCACCACACCGCTCGTATCAATGACAAATGTCGCTGGCATCTGCGTGACATCACCATGCGAATTGCTCATTCCATATCCATCCCATAGCGCACTAATGCCGTCGCGCAGCACACTCCACTGCGCATATGCGCGTAAGGTAGCCTTCTCTACTGCATACGCACGATAGACAGATTGATCTTGATCAGCCAAACACATTAGGCCAGCACCATAGCGCGCTCCCGCAGCTGCCGCTTCAGCTGGTGTACCAGTGCCGATAGCGATCCCCACAAGAGGGAATGGATTTGCTTGCACCATTCTTGCTACACGAGCAAGTGCCTGACGGCAAAAAGGTCAACCAAAATGGCGCAGCAGTGTGAGAACGGCCGGTTTTTGTTCCTGGATACCAGCAAGGGTGTAGATTGTACCCTGCTCATCCGCAAGTGCCCATTCGGGCGCGTGATCCCCGACAAGCAATAATCTTTGTTTCATTTTGATGTTCCATGCGTGTTTGAACTTACTCAGTCCAGAATTTTCGGCGGCTGAATCGACTGTGCGAGAGGCTATCAAATCAATGCAACGCTGTATGCACATGATACAATGACCGCAGATTTCCATCGCAAAGGAGCAGGATGATGACAGATAATCGTCGCAGTCGCATGATAACCGAAGGTGTACAGCGCACACCCAATAGGTCAATGTTGCGCGCAGTAGGGTTCACCGATGCAGACTTCAGCAAGCCAATTATCGGTATTGCCAATGGATACAGCAATTTGACCCCGTGTAACATTATCCTCGATGAACTCTCGAAGGCAGCATTTGATGCAATCAAAGTTGCAGGCGGTATGCCGATGCTGTTTGGTGTGGCAACCATTTCCGACGGTATTTCGATGGGCACCGAGGGGATGAAGTATTCACTCGTCTCACGCGAAGTGATTGCGGACTCCATCGAAACGGTTATCAATGGGCAAGGCATGGATGGAGTGGTCACGGTCGGTGGGTGTGACAAAAACATGCCCGGCGCAATGATTGCGATGGCCCGACTCGAAGCACCGTCTATTTTTGTATACGGTGGGACAATCAAACCTGGTCATCTGGATGGCGAAGATTTGACCATTGTGAGCGCGTTTGAAGCTGTTGGTCAGTATTCTGCTGGCAAAATCGACGCTGCCCGCTTGCTGCAGGTCGAAAAGAACGCATGCCCAGGACCGGGCTCGTGTGGTGGCATGTATACCGCAAATACCATGTCATCGGCAATCGAGGCGATGGGCATGAGTCTGCTGGGGTCATCCACCATGGCCGCCGAAGACAAAGAAAAGCGCGACAGTGCATACGAATCTGGAACAGTACTTGTCAATGCAATTCGCAAACAGATTCTGCCCAAGCAGTTGTTCACCCGCAAAGCATTTGAAAACGCCATCACTGTAATCATGGCGACCGGCGGTTCAACAAATGCAGTCTTGCATCTGCTGGCCATCGCACATGCTGCGAATGTGCCATTGCACATCGACGACTTCGAACGTATCCGTGCCAAGGTACCGGTCATCTGTGATCTCAAGCCGTCAGGTGCCTACGTTGCGACAGAATTGCACAAGGTGGGCGGCACCCCACAGGTCATGAAGATTCTGCTCCATCGAGGTCTGTTGCACGGCGACACAATGACGATCACTGGTCAGACGTTAGCCGAGTCCTTGAAGGATGTACCAAACGAACCTTCCGCCGATCAGCGCGTCATTCGGCAGTGGTCCGAACCGGTCTATGACGAAGGTCATTTGGCGATTTTGAAGGGTAATTTATCCGAGGAAGGCTGTGTTGCCAAGATTTCGGGTGTCAAGATGCCGGTGATTACTGGACCGGCACGTGTTTTCGAGTCCGAAGAAGCCTGTCTCGAGAGCATCCTCAGCGGTGGTATCAAGAAAGGCGACGTCGTCGTCATCCGTTACGAAGGCCCGAAGGGTGGCCCAGGAATGCGAGAGATGTTGGCGCCAACGGCAGCCATCATCGGGGCAGGTTTGGGCGATTCCGTTGCCTTGATTACCGATGGTCGTTTTTCGGGTGGCACCTATGGCATGTGTGTCGGGCATATTTCACCCGAAGCGGCAATTGGTGGCACGATAGGTGTGGTGCACGAAGGCGATTCGATTACCATCGATGCCTACAAACGCCTTATCCAACTGAACATCAGCGATGCTGAGTTAGCGAAACGCAAAGCCGCATGGAAGCCAGTGCCGGTTCGCTATCGCCGTGGTGTATTGGCAAAATACGCCAAATTGGTTTCGAGTGCAAGTCTTGGTGCGGTCACAGACCTCGATCTCTAAGCAGCGCAGCACAGCCCCACGAGCCATTCACGGCCGCGTGGGGCTGGTTTCGTCCCCCCGTGCAATTGATTTTCTCTTCAAAAAATCGCCCCGATGAGGCCCAACATGAGTCAACCAGCATATATCGCTGCTGCAAATTTGGTACGCATATTTCGCAGTGAAGACGTCGAAACATTTGCCCTGCAAGGACTCGACTTGACCGTCCAGCAGGGTGAGATGGTCGCGCTGATTGGGCCATCAGGTGCGGGCAAGTCAACGTTTCTGAACCTGCTATCTGCATTAGACCGACCCGATGCAGGGACACTGTATGTCGGAGGGGTCGACATCGTGGCTGCGTCAGATCGTCAGCGTGCAGAGTATCGACGCAGTCAGGTTGGATTCCTCTGGCAACAGACGACCCGGAACCTCATCCCGGGATTGACTGCTCGAGAAAACGTCGCATTGCCGGCGCTCCTCGCGGGTATACGCCCAAACGACGCCTATGCGAGTGCGGATGAATTATTAATGGCCGTTGAAATGGCCGATCACCGTCACCGCGACCCGTTGCGTATGTCAGGAGGGCAACAGCAGCGCATCGCAATTGCCACCGCTTTGGGATGCAAACCACCGCTCTTGCTTGCTGATGAGCCAACCGGTGAGGTCGATTGGGCAAGTGCCGAGCGCATACTTGCGCTTTTGCAACGACTCCGGCGCGAATATGCGCTGACCATTGTGCTGGTTACCCATGACACTCGCGTCGCAGAAGCAGCAGATCGTACCGTTGCAATACGGGATGGACGAACCAGCAGTGAGCGTGGTACAGACGATGTCGAGACCGTTGTCGTTGATGCCGCCGGACGATTACAAATCCCTGGTGATTTGCTTCAGCGTGTCGGGTTGGGTTCACGTGCGACCGTGACTGCCGTGGATGGTGGCATTCTGGTACGGCCATGGTCCCCAGCAGTTCATCGTTCAGCGGCCGAGGATCAATCATGATCGAAATCAACAACATCCGCAAAGTCTTTGCCACACCTGATGGTGACGTCGTTGCCCTCAAAAACATCACCCTCTCCATCGCAACAGGAGCAATGGTCGCCTTGATGGGGCCGAGTGGCAGCGGCAAGACCACATTGCTCAATATCATCGGCGCAATGGACACACCGACGAGCGGGACGGTTACATTAGACGGCATGCACGTCGAGACGATGCAACCTGAAGAAAGAGCCACCTTCCGAAAACGCATCGGGTTTGTGTTCCAGCGATTTGCACTCATCGAAACTGCATCTGCATACGAAAATATGGAGTTTGCCTTGCGGATATCGGGGATCGACCGCGACGATTGGCATCGACGAATACTGCATGCGCTTGATATCGTGGATATGAGCGATCATGCCCACCATCGACCAGGTGAATTATCGGGAGGTCAGCAGCAACGCATTGCCGTTGCCCGGGCTATATGTATCGAGCCGAAAATATTGATCGTCGATGAGCCGACGGCGAATCTCGATTCACAACGTGGAGCAGCAGTGCTCGGATTGTTCCGCTCGTACGCTGCAAACGGCACCACAATTGTTATGTCGACACACGATCCCACATCCGAAAAATACGCCACGGATATATGTCGCCTCCGTGCGGGCGATATCGAGCTATTCGGTCCGGCGTCCTCAACCATCGAAGGGAATCGCATATAACAAGCAGTCATTTGCATTTGACTGCTGGATGAAAGAAATGGAAAAACGTATTGCTTCATTTCAAAAAACAGCGTTTCCCACCTGCAAAATCAACAGTCTGCTTTTCAACCTACACTTTACGAAGGACAAAAATCACCGCAGCAGCGCGCAAGAAGACTGATCCAACAAACAGAACTGAATAGTGGTTCATCATATACCCCAAGACGTGGAATTCTGACCCACGCAGGAGCTGTGCTATCACACCGCCAGCCAAGCCTGATAATACGACCCCAATCCCAGTGACCGCGCCATATGTCGCTAAAAAGGCACCGCGGGCATGTGCCGGCGATTGTGCCATTGACATATTGGCGAGCCCTTGGTTAATACCGGGCCAAAATAAGCCAGCTCCGAGCGACGTACCAAACAGTGGCCACAGGTGTCCGGGTGAAGACAAAATCCATCCTAGTGGCAGTGGAATGACACATGCTGCACTCACCAACATCACAATGCGGTCCCCAAATCGGTCTTGCATACGACCGACAAACGGGAACACAATCATTGACGCGATGCTCGTCACAATGCCCAAATAGGCAAGATCGGCGAATGACATCTTGAGCGACTCAATGCCGTACGCGTTAAAGAAAGGACCCGCCACGCCGACGACGAAGGCCCAAATCGTGCCCGAAATAATCAGCGAACGATATTTGAGATCTGCCAACGGTGAGAGAAACATTTCGCGGAGAGGGACACTTGGTCGACGCTGCATCGGCGGCTCGGCCTGTAGGCGCAACAAAATGATCCCGCCGACCGCAAAAACCAAACCGAAACCGAGGGTGACAGAATATGCAACACCTTCGTTGACGGTCCGCTTAAAGTAATCGAGCGCATATCCAGAACCGAGTCCTGCCACCATTGACGCAAAGCTTGCTACGGTATTGCGGATGCCGAAATACCTTCCACGTCGTTCGGCGGGGACGAGGTCTGTCATCCAGCTCGACCATGTATTGACCGCAATACCAAAAAATGCAGCAGTAATAACCTGCAATACAACAAAAATCGTCAGACTGAGCGTACTGGGAAGTTGCAACAATGGCAGCAATGCAATAGGAACCCATACGAAGCGACTGAGCGACTCACTCCAAACCGAGAGCATGCGACGATTACCGGTTTTTTCTTCGAGGTATGCGCCCATCAGTTGCATGACCTGCGTGATGAACGGTAATGCACCCATGACGCCTAAAACAAATGGACCCGCTCCAAGATAGAGCGCGAGTCCAGTGACTAAACCATTGGCGGTGATACTGATAAAGACGCTCGCAAGAGCGCCTTCGAAGATCGAAAGTCTGAGCGCATCTTCACGAGCAGCAGGAGTCAACGGAGTAGGTTGCATAGTGGTCCATGATACGCAGTTATATATCTGCAGAGTACCACAAATCCCTGCCCTTCCGACGGATTACTTCAACGGTGGTTGTTTTGCAAGTTTGGCATACACTTCACGTTCTGCTTCGCTCAACACGGTGGGGAGTACCACTTCGAGTGAGAGATACAAATCGCCGCGTTGAGTAGCATTGCTCCGTAGTGGCATACCTTGATTCGGAATTCGATGGGTAGTGCCATTCTGTGAAAGTGCGGGGATTTTGAGGGTAAGCGACTTCCCGCCCATGACGGAAATTTTGACTTCGCCACCGAGTATCATCTCGTACAAATCGACGGGTACCTTGGCAGAAAGATCATTCCCATTACGCTCATAGCGGGTATGAGTCGCTATACCCACGACGATAATTAAATCTCCACGTCGTCCCCCATTAAACCCAGGTGCCCCTTCGGTGGGTATGCGTATGCGACCACCAGCTTCGATTCCTGGCGGAATTTTGACGGTGATTGTGCGTGGTTGACCACTTGGTGCATGGAATTGAAACCGTCGTTCTGAGCCCGTGAATGCTTCTTCGAGCGTTATTTCAACTTTTTGTTCAACGTCTTGGCCCTGGGATGATCGCCCACGTGGATCGGTGCCTCCGAAGATTGATTCGAAGATATCGCTAAAATCGCCGCCTTGAAAACCACCGAAGGGATTGCCGGCAGCACCGGGCTGGCCGCCAGGGAATGGGCTACCCCCAGGTTGTGTTGGTCCTGCTGAACCAAAACGATCATATTGGGCGCGCTTATTTTTGTCCGACAAAACTGTATTGGCTTCGCTGATTTCTTTGAAGCGTGCCTCGGCCTGTGGATTATTGGGATTCACGTCGGGGTGAAATTTGCGGGCCAGGGCACGATATGCTTTGCGTATTTCTTCTTCGGTCGCGTCACGAGGAACGCCGAGAACTTCGTAGTAATTCCGTTGCGCCATGAGCAACTCCATACCAGTCGATGACCACCGTGCTGTGATATCTATAGCGTACGAGTTCACGTGCATCGCGTCAAGCGAATAGCGTTAGAAAAATGTATACATTCTGGTACATTGTGTGCCCAAGCAAGTTTGTGCAGTTATGTCACCATGTATACTAGTGCTATTCTGTGTTCGAGGAGGTCCTATGTCTATTCCATTGCGGATAATGATTATTGGTGCGCATCCGGATGACTGCGAATTCACTGCAGGCGGCACTGCTGCATTGTGGGTAGCGCGTGGCGACACAGTATGCTTTGTCTCGTTGACCAACGGCGACGCAGGTCATCACGAGATGGGCGGGGGTCATCTCGCGCAGATTCGTCGCACAGAAACAAATAATGTCTCAAGATTTTTTGGGGTGCAATATATTATTTTGGATAATCACGACGGTGCGCTCTTGCCTACGCTTGAGCTTCGCTACCAAGTGATTGACATGATTCGTACTTTTCAGCCAGATTTGATCCTCTCGCCTCGACCAAATGATTACCATCCCGATCATCGCTACACTGCGCAAGTCATCCAAGATGCCGCATATATGGTGATGGTCCCAAATGTACGCGCGTCAGTTCCGTCGCTTCGGAGCAACCCAGTTATCGCGTACGTCAGCGACACCTTCCAGAAACCACTGCCATTTGCGCCACATGTGGTGGTATCGATAGACACAACGGCAACACAAAAAATCGCTATGTTGAACT
Organism: Roseiflexaceae bacterium; assembly: GCA_947474225.1. Taxonomy (GTDB): domain Bacteria; phylum Chloroflexota; class Chloroflexia; order Chloroflexales; family Roseiflexaceae; genus UBA965. Next base: position 98,865 of record CANJHS010000001.1, read on the forward strand.
GCCACGTCTCTCAGATGTACGAGTGGCTCCCATGGATTGGCGGCTACCTCGCCGAAGTGCCGGTAGAACCAGATACACGTCATCGGTGGCTGGCTGCGCGCATGGACGACCGCCTCCGCCTTGATGCGAATCGCTACCGCGATATGCTCTGTACGCGGTATGGCGATGCCCGCGGTAACGCAGTACAGTATGCAGAAGCTTTTGAAGGATGTGAATACGGCTCAGCGCTCGATGCGGCAGCAATCGAGCGGCTTTTTCCATTCTGAGTTCTATGTGAGGAACCCCCATGCTGCGTTGTGCAGCATGGGGGGTTTTTCTGTAATAACGCCTACATCCACTCCGAACCGAGGTGTGCATCACCTAAAGAAAGGCGATGTGCAAGCCGGACAGCCCCAATTGTCGGATCAGGCACGACGGACAGCGCCACAAGGAGGTTCTGGTCTTGCAGGGATTTGATAAGCCCGTGTTGCAGAATCTCGCTCTGGACAATCATTGAACCTGCAACTGCGAGCGGCAACGGACGGGGAAGGTCCAACGAGATACTAACGGCATGTACCATTTTGGCGAGTTCCCCCGCAGCACATGCAACGATAGACTGAGCGACCGCATCACCTTCGTTCGCGAGCGTGACCACCAGCGGTCCAACGTCTACGAGCTGCGTGCGTGGGTCTGCGACACCATATAGGAATGTAATCAAATCTGCGGGTTCAACGAGGTTCCAATGGCGTAACAGCGCGGGCAAGATCTTGGTATGAGGTCCACGGCCATCGGCTGCATGCGAGGCTGCTCGTAATGCCATAACGGCAACGTCATAGCCGCTCCCTTCATCACCGATGAGGTATCCCCATCCTCCTGCGCGGCAGGTTTTTGCGTTGCTGTCACGTCCCACGGCAATGGAACCCGTCCCGCAAATCAAACCGACGCCAACACCATTAGGTGTACCAGCAGATATGACCAACCAGCCATCATTGGCAATGAGCAACTGATCTGCGATACGACGCTCGCGCACCCAATCGCGGACCATCACCTCATCCTCGACACGACTTACCCCAGCCACTCCCATACATGCTGCAATGACCGATGTGCGCTCGAGATTCGCTTGTGCAAATGCTTTTGCAATTGCTGCATCGAGCTCCGCCAAGGCTGCATGAGGGGCATGTGCATGAAAATTGCTGCCCCGACTTCGTCCTTGTGCAATCGGGGTACCGGTTCTAGCATCAGCAAGGATGGCAATCGTTTTGGTGGCGCCGCCATCTACCCCGAGAATCAACGGTATATCTTGGTCTGGCATTATACTTCCACAACAAAAAACGCCGCATTGTGCTGCGTCAGATGACAACATTCAGGCAATGAAAGAGGCATGAACACCATTCATGCCTGGTGTATGACGCTGACACATCGCCGTAATAAAACCATTATACATATATTACTTGTTCAAACCATACCAGTCATTGATTGGGTCTTGGTATCCGCTGACCGCACCACTGAGTACTTCTGCAAGAGTGACATGTCTTCGACTGTGCTGCGACTCGAGCAGAGCGTAGGCAGCTGCAAGATCTCGCAGTCCTTCTTGGGCATTTGTTTCTGGTTGACTTTGCTGTGCGATAGCCTGAAGCCAATCATATTGCGAAATCGCCGCTGCGTCACGTAATCCCAGTGGGAACCATTGTGCACGCTGAGATTCAGACATTTGCGCATGAAAAACCGCAAGTAACGAGGACTCATTGCCGTTCCGAAGAATAAGTCGGTCATTGCGAATCATCCCCTCACTCCCGACAAAGACAGGCATTCCTTCGGTCGCAACCGACTGCGGCAGCCCAGCCCACGACCACGAAACCTGGGCCAACGACTGATTAACAAAGCGCACTGTTGCGATATAGGTATCATCGACATCTGCAATGATGGTTGTCTGTTCACCACTGGGCGAGGTATGGATGCGTTCTGGCGCATAGATGCCGGTCATAGCGCTGACGGACTCGACCTCACCCATTACAAAGCGCAACCAATCCATCTGATGGACACCAATGTCGATGCTCCCACCTCCGCCGGCTCGCATCTTGTCGTGACGCCATGGTGTCTCAGCTACTATTTTGTCAGGCGACCAGATTCCCCCGAGCATCCCCATACTCGCAAACTGTGGGACACCGATGAGTCCTGCGGTTACTGCCCAATGCTGTGCACGTACGAGTTCCATCTGACGTACATTTTCAAATACGCCGAATGTACGCTGCGTAGATTCTGCTGCTGCAATCAATCTTTGGGCAGCCCGGACGGTTATCGCCAATGGCTTTTGGGTCAACAGGTGCATCCCTGCCGAAAGTGCGGCCATCCCCACCTGATGATGAAGCGCCAGTGTGGTGAAATCGTTGATGGCATCAACCGTCCCAGATGCAATCATCTCACGGTAGTCGGTGAATATACCGACTTCGACGTCACGATGGAGATCACTCACGTAGGTGTGTGGTGCAGCCAACGGGTCCCCTGACGCAGGGTCAACAACCGGAAGGCGCGGTGTCGGACCAGTCCCTCGCGTATGAAACATGCGGGCATCATCGGGATTACGGGCACACAGTGCGGTAATACGAAAGGTATCAATCCCTACTTCGCGCAACCGCAAATACCCTTGTAGGTGCGCATTAAGAATGCGACCACAGCCTACAATTCCAATCCGAATCATCGTTCGCCTCCACCCTGGTAGAGTGCTGCCGGGGGGAGCGGGAGCGAGACTGCCTGGTTTGTGTTGACTGAGATAATGCCGGCCTCGAGGACATGCTGGGCCATTAATGCCACCTCAGGTCTACACAGAGCCATGAGCGGGACCTCACCACGAATCACCGCTGCGTAGTGTTCCAGCGCGTGCGTGCAGCCAGGAGCAATTTTGGGCACGCGCAATACGGTACCATCATCATGTTCGGCATCGGACAGCAGTAATTTTCCATTTCGCGCCACCAATGTGCCTTTGTCCCCATAAAAAATTGGTTCATAACTCGTCAGATGTCCCTGTTGCGTCCACGAAGCCGTTGCGGTCGAAATAGCAGTTGCGTGCTGCATCACCATGACGGCATTGTCCTCTGCCGGCAGGTCTTGTTTGCGCAACCGCCCAGCAATGGTCGTCACTCGTGAGGGTAATCCGAGAAACATGCATGTCAAGGCCGCACCGTAACAGCAATAATCCATTATCACTCCTGCTCCATTGCGGTATGGATCATAGAGCCAGTCAACGAATTGCGGTGAACACCCGAGTTCACGTGGACCGCAGTGTGCAGCCCGATATTGCACTTGAAAGAGCTGGCCGATACGACCGCGTTCAATCAACGTAATCGCATATTGAATGTTGGCCCACCAGGCAATCGGCCAATTAATCATCAACGTGATTCCTGCGTGTTTGGCAGCCTGTGTTAATGCGACCGCACCAGCGTAATCAGCAGCGATGGGCTTTTCAACAAACACATGCAATCCGCGTTTGGCTGCTGCAATACCGTATTCGACACTCGTGCGGTTGTCTGCAAAGACTGCGACTGCGTCCAAATCGCTCCGCTTGAGCAGCTCGTATGGATCTGCACTCGTTATTGCGATGCCATGGGCAACAGCTTTTGCACGCAGGATGGGATCGCCGTCTGCAGCTGCAATGATGTCGACACTGTCGACATCGGGGGCATGTTTGATGAAGTCCCATACGTGATCGTGACTCATTCCAAGGATACCAATGCGAATATTGCGCGTCATGTTGCCCTCCTCTATCGGCGTGTAATTCTCGTACTAGGTAGATGATGCCGTCTGTGTCCCTACCGGTAGGCGTCGTGCCACGAGCAGTGCTACTGCCGCCATGAGGATTCCTGCGACGGTGAAAGACGTTGCATAGTCCCATGCACCGACGATTTGCCCTCCAACGCTCGCTCCTACCACCCCGCCGAGTGCTGCGACGGTATGATACAGACCCGCAAAGCGACCACGTCGTTGACGTAAGCCCAGTTCCGTAGCGACCAAGAGTGCCGGTGTCTCGTAGCTTGAAAAACTCACCGAACGGAACATTTGCAACGGTACAATTCCCCACGTCGGTGCCACAGCCCGATAAAGAATATAGACCAACCCTTGACCCATAAGCCCACTCATGAGTAACGTGCGCCGCCCCCACTTATCTGCCAAAATGCCTGCTAATGCGAGTCCTGGTACCTCGCCGAGTGCTGCCAGAGCCCACAACGCACTGATACTGCCCTGCGCATACCCCAACGAGTGCATCATCCCCGGCCATTGCCAGGCGACAGCGCCCATGCCATAAAACCACGTAAATACCACTACGAAAAACATAATCGCATGGCGTAGGTCAGTCGTCGCAGGTGCCGATACTGGGTTGTCTGTCACTTCTGCTTGTGGGCGTTCACTCGCTTCACGAATCCCAAGGGTCGCAAAACAACCCAAACCTTGGAGCACAGCAGCAATTGCAATTGGCACCCACAATCCAAATCCATCCGCGATAAATCCGCCCGTCACGGCAGTGAGTGCAAAGGCGAGGGATCCCGTCATACGGAACATACCGAGCACCCGCCCGCGTGAACCGTCGTCCTCGATGAGATCACCGACAAGTGCAAGGTTGCCCGCACTGAATCCTGCACTCGCAATACCAATACAGAATTGAGCAATCAACAAAATTGCATATTGCTGGATGAAAGCAACGGTACACAAACTGATTGCAGATAACACCAACGCAATAATTATTATTGGTTTCCGTTTGCCGAGTCGGTCTGATCCTGCTCCCCAAATATACGGGGCGACCAATGCACCTGCTTGCTGGGCAGCGAACAAAAATCCCACCGCGCCTGGTTTGGACCCCAATGCACCAAAATGATTGGCCATCAACGGAATGGTAAGCCCGTTGGAAGCAAAGAGACTTGCTTGGCTGAGTGCCAAAAATCGCAGCGAACGGGCATTGGCGGTACGCGCAGTGAACATCAGTATTTTCCACAGGGTGATTGTGCCCCATCGTAGCACGAATGTGCACTCATTCGATGGTCAGCTGCCAGAGAGACTCATGTATATTGACTACTCCCGGTCCATGCATGAGAACCCCTTCGTGACGCAGAATTTCTTCTTGGAGCGCAGCCTGGGGTGAAGTAATGCGCCCGCTTGCCGATACGACTCGCCACCACGGGATATTCTGCGGGCAATGGGCCATTGCCCAGCCTACTCCTCTCGCTCCGCGTGGCACCGGAATTGCTCGCGCTATGCTCCCATAGGTACTTACCTTTCCCTCAGGAATGCGCGCTACGATGGCATAGATTGCGATATATTGTGTATCCACGAAGAAACCTCACATGGTACAATCGCACAGGGACGCTCATCCGGAGTATGAGGAACAATGTCAGATAACCGAACTCGATCACCACGCCGTCGCAACAGTCGCGACGCGCAAAATGCCCTGCCATTATCACTCATCCGCCGCAAAGCTCTCGCGAAGGCCGGTGGTACATCCATCTTTTCACGGCTTTTTGTCGGCTGTTTTTCTGCTGTTGCGGTGATTGTCCTTATTCTTGGGATTGTAGGATTTGCGGCATATTCTTCGTTGACGGCAGAGTTATTGCCACGCCTCGAGTCTATTCGCGGCCGAACGACCTTCGAGACGAGCCGGTTGCTCGACCGCAATGGCGCAGTATTATATGAATTTTTCGGGACAGGGCGGCGCACCAAAGTAGGTCTTGCGAATGTCTCGAAAGATTTGCTCAACGGCACTATTTCTATCGAAGACAAAACTTTCTATTCAAATCCCGGTGTGGATTACCTGGGCATCGCCCGGGCAGCCTACTATAGTGCTACCGCAGGCGAGGTCGTCGGCGGTGGTTCGACCATCTCGCAGCAGGTCATCAAGCAAGTTGTGTTGACCGAAAAAGAGCGTTCCAACGACCTCCAAAGCCGCATTCGTCGTAAAATCGTCGAAGTCGTTCTGGCCCAAGAAATTTCACGCCAATACACCAAAGATGAAATATTAGAACTCTATGTCAATGAAATTTATTATGGAAACCTGGCTTATGGCATCGAAGCTGCAGCAAACACCTACTTCAAAACAACCGCTGCCCAGTTGACTCTGCCACAAGCTGCGCTTTTGGCAGGCATGCCGCAGTTGCCCACGTCCTACGATCCGTATCTCTATACCGAAAACAATGTCATCCGTGGCATTGCATTGGCTGATGGATGGCGGAATCCCAAATACGACCTAGGCGAACAAACGAGTCCAACTAAGTGGCGTCAGATCGCTGTATTGCGACAAATGGTAGACAATGGCTACATCACCGAAGGCCAAGCTATCAACGCTGCTGCTGAAGACTTACAGTTTGCAGGGGTCGAAGTCCCCATCAATGCCCCACATTTTGTCTTTTATGTGCGGCGACTGCTCGAAGAGCAGTACGGACCACAATTCGCTACACTCGGGTTTTCGATCTATACGACTATTGACTTACAGTTACAACAAACCGCTCAAAAAATGGCTACTGACCGGATATCAGAGCTGGCTGATCGCAACATCCACAATGCCTCGGTAGTTGTGATGCAACCCAATACCGGTCAGATTTTGGCAATGGTGGGGAGTGTGGACTATAACCGCACCGAAAAGACAACCACCCCGGGTTTTGAAGGAAACGTACTCGACGGACAGGTCAATGTCGCCACGAATTTGCGTCAGCCTGGCTCGGCGCTCAAACCATTCAACTATATGGCGGCAATGGAACGTGGCTTAACCCCTGCCACTATTCTCTGGGACGTCGAGAAAACATTCCCATCAATTGGCACAGAACGCTATGTCCCTAAAAACTACAACGGGAAGTGGAACGGCCCACTCCGTATGCGCCAAGCACTTGCCAATTCACTCAACATGCCAGCCATCGAAGCACTGCGTTATGGCGGGATTAGTCACATGCTCGATTTACTTGATCGGGTGGGCATTAAATCTCTCAAACGTGGTGAAGGCTTCTACGGGCTTGCGTTGACCCTTGGTGGTGGCGAGGTCACGCCTCTTGAGCTCACCGCGGCGTACAATACCATCGCCAGCAACGGCGTCTATTTCGAACCCAAGGCCATCCTCAAAGTCGTTGACCCCAAAGGCGTCGTCATCGATCAACTCGCTGCACCTGTTGGGGTGCCGGCAATCAAACCGGACATTGTTGGCATCATCGAAGACATCATGAGTGACGATAACGCACGTGCTGCCATTTGGGGTACGAACAGCAAACTCAAACTTTCACGCCCAGCGGGCGTCAAGACAGGCACCTCAAACGACTGGCGGGACGCCTGGGCACTTGGCTACACACCATATGTAACGGTGGGTGTATGGACCGGCAACAATAATAATGAACCAACGGGTAAAGTAGAAAGTCTCACCGGAGGTGGTATTATTTGGCGCAATATTATGGAGTACATTTTTGCAGACGAGCGGCTCAATGCACTCCTCGCAGAACCATACAACGGGCAACTCCCTATAGCATTTGTGCGTCCCAAAGGCATCACCGAACAACCCATCTGTCCGTTACCTGGTGCATTTAATAATCGCTCTACCGAACTTTTCACCCGCACAATGGCACCTGGTCCCATCGCGCCACTGCCCAGCGATGACCCGACACTTCCCGATCCCACTGGGTTACCAGACCAGGGCGGCCCAGACCCGTGTGCCGGGATTCTCCAACCAGTGCATGTCGTCAAACTGAATCTCGACTTGCCGCTGTCTGGAGTCATCACCGACACCGCGGTCATTTCGACCAGTGTTTGCACCCCTGCTGAAGGGCAATCAGTGCCACTCGATCGTGTCGTTGATGCGGTCGCCTGGGTCGTACCACCGCCGGAACCTGACATCAATGTCAAACTCACTTGGGAGCTCGCTCCCAACGCGGCAGAACGCATCCCGCAGATTTTGCCGTTTGACGCAGCCTCCATCCCTCTCTGTACGACCGAGATGCTTGGCCAATTCGGTCCACCAGTCGAAGGTGCAGTACGCATGCCTGAACTGCGCAAGATGGATGCGCAGACTGCACTCAGCACCCTCAATCAACTCGGGATTACCAACGTGTTCATTGACGAACAATCACGCGAACGTATCCCGGATGCCTTCGATCAGTATGGCCCGAACGAGGTTATAGGAACGATTCCAGCTGTTGGAGAGTGGATACTCCCAGATGCTTCGGTCGTGATTGGCGCCCGCGGCCCCTAGTGCGGCAGCCCTTCAGTGATAGCCTTCAATACCCGTGCCTGAACTTCTGGCCCATGTCCTGATTCGCTCAGGGCGTGGGCAACCGTTTGCCACCACGGTGTCGATTCGGAATAGCGGACGTTCCAGTTAGCCAGCGTCGCCAACTGGTCTGGCCATTGCTCTGCGACCACGACGAGCGGCGTTGCGAGATTTAACGCTGGCAACAGAGGTTGCACCGATGTGGGAGGTTCCGCGGTTCTGTTTAATACTTGCATAGCCGATCCGCCCATCCACGCATCACGTAGCAAAGCTGGGCTCGATTGTATCATGCTGTTGGTCCAACGGCACAGCCAATCATCGGGGTATTTTTCGGGACGTAGCGGATAATCGCTCCCATAGAGTACTTTGTGGGGAATCACTAACCCGGCCAACTGCGCCATGACGGTTGTATCTGGGTATGTAAAAAATGCCGAAGCGGTGTCGTACCAGACATTACGCAGGACCTGCTTCACGGTGGGTATCTGCTCATACCACCATAAACCACCACCCCAATGCGCGAGAATTATGGTCAGTTCAGGGAATCGTGCCGCACACTCATAAAACATATGCAGCGGTATCATCACTTTGCCCATGTACGCAGGGCCAACTGGCTCATTGACATGAAAAAGCATGGGGATATTGGATTGGGCGCAAAACGAAACAACGCGGATTACAGCAGGATCACGCAGCGAAAAGCCTTGTGCAGCTGGATTCAGCTCGCCGACCCCCACAAAACCGGCTTGGATGGACTGCTTTATGTGATCAATCGCATCTGGATGTGCCGGTTGAATACTTGCGTAGGCGTGCAAGCGTGTTGGGTTCATTCGGCGGGCATTCGAAACACGACGATTTCGCTCGAGACAGTTCTCAGCATGCAAAAAGTACTCGCCCTGCCAGACAACCTGATCAACGCCGGCAGCATCCATGTCCGCCAACAACGCCGGAACATCTCGATACCCCTGCACCCGTGACCCATCATAGAGCCACGACTGCCGCGTCTCACCAGGGTAATTGGGACGGTGTGGCAGGTAATGTTGGTGGAAATCGATAATCATGAGGTGACAGTCCCAGCTGAAACGCACACGGGGACCATCTGTGTGCCGATAGCATCCCATGTATAGGACTGCAGGACTTTTTCATAACCGGCGGCTGCATAGCGTGCAGCCAAAGCCGTATCTTTGAGGACAATTTGGATAGCGTCAGCAAGTGTACGCGGGTCATCAAATGGCACTAATAGCCCATCGACTCCGTCATTGATGACATCAGGAATGCCTCCTGCATCTGCACCTATGACCGGGACGTGATTACACCAAGCCTCAAGGAACACAATCCCAAATGAATCAGTACGTGACGGCAAAACCAACAGCTGAGCAGCTGCTAGCGCATCACGTTTTTCTTGGTCGCTCGCATGCGCAAGCATCACAATACGTGCACGAACATCAGGATCCAACTTGGTAAATGCTGTGACGAAATGCTCGAGCGGGGCACCAACCAGCACCAGTGTCGCCTCAATGCCGTTATTCCATAGCTGTTGCATTGCTGCAATGGTAGTTAGTGTTCCCTTGTCACGTGCCATCGCACCGATTTGGAGCACGATTGGTCCATGCAGGTTATGCGTTGAACGAAACAAAGCCTGATCCCCGCCTGTGACCTCAGCAGGGGTAACCCCTGCACCGACGGTGTGCACCGCAGCGGAGGAAACGCCGTGTGCGATAACGAAGCGACGCTCGCGTGCAGTCATCGTAAATACTGCCCGACTGCGGCGCAGGATATCAAGCTGTTGGGGCATCTCGTAATATCGGACCAAGGATGGATCGGTTGTCACTCCAAGATGGATGAACGGTGTCGCAATTACGGGGATACCTGCGCGCTCGGCAGCATCCATCACCGGATGAATCAGCCCATCGAGGGTGACGTTGGTCACATGAATGACGTCTATGTCTGCTGCGTTTGCCTCAATCCATGTCGTCAAGGCATGCGACCGTGGGGTGAACGACGACAGAGCCCGTAGCAATCGAACATGCACGCGTAGCCGACCGAGTTCGACCAGAAGCCGACGGATGATTGGGTAGACGAGTGGGTGTGGTGCAAATCGCTGAAAGGGAAAGCGAATAATGGTCGTGCCCATATGTGTTTGGCTGCCACTCGGGAATTCTTTTTTGGATGGGAGCCAAAATGCTTCGAGCTCAGCCGCGGTAGTCGTCAAAATGGTCACACGGTGGCCTTGGCGCACCAGTTGCTGGCCCAGCTCTTCGAAAAACTTTACCGAGCCGCTGGTAACCGGATGATACATTTGGACGACATGCACGAAATGCATTACTTCCCCCAAGAAATCCCCGAATCGGCATCGAATAATTGGTCGCGGGTTATTTGCACGGGGTCACCGTCGGGCATACCATTTGCCAACTTCTGCGCCCACAGTTCAAAGCCGGCAGCCTGAGGTGGTATCGCCAAATAGACCAACCAATTGCCGTCCGGAGAAACAGCTGGACTACGAGCGGTTTTGCGTTGAGTCAATTGAACTGGCGTACCGCCCGTGGTTGGTATACTGTAAATTTCTGTGGTGTCTGCATTGCGCTTTGCATAGTAGAGCGTTTTGCCATCCGGACCCAGCGCTGGATCATATGACTGATCTGGCATTCCAGAGGGTAAAGAAAGACTTCCACTAGCAATGGTGTAGTACATGATGCGTGGTGCTCCATTCTGTCCAGCAGGATTAAAGGCAAAATAGATTCCTTTATTTTCTGCGTCAAAAACAGAATGGCCGACATTCCCGGATCCATCAGAGTAGGCAGTAATCCGGTCTGCCCCAGCTCGAGCATCTTGCAGGTACATGACGAGTCGATATTCTGACGCAGGAGAACCCTCAGGTGGCCCAAATTGGGAAGCGTAGACAATCCGACTCCCATCGGGCGAAAAGTTCGGATAAAACGCCCACATCGAGTCATATATTCGTTCAAAGCTCTGCAGTGCATGCCGTGAGCCATTATCGGTCAGTTGAATGGCCTCACCGCCGGTGGCTGCAGTCAGCATGATGTCGCTGTAGCTCTGCCCGCGCCGGACAAAGACAATCCGTGTCCCATCGCGGGAGAAGGCAGGTTGCCAGGCATCGCCGCTGGATGTTAGCTGCTGGAGCTGTCCGTCGTGCCACATCAGCAGATTGCCAGCCTTCACCAGCAATAGCCTACCCGGCAAATTGGGGGTAGCAATAATTGCGGGCGATACACTGTTTCCGGAAGGATTGTTTGTGGAGGATGTCTGCGCGCCCAGTTGGCTACAACTCACCAAGAGTACGGCGATAGTACACAAATACAGAAAGTACTTCATAATCTCTCCATTTCCCATGGGGATAAGCGTAGTGTGTGTGCTGCAGCTTCTGTGAGCAATACATGCAGTGCGCTCGGTCGAATCGAAATATCTGCCGGTGTCGTCCCCACATGATCGCCGTCGAGCTGCATCGCTATCTGCGCACCATCGACCGTCACCCTACGGACGCGCCGGCTGATGCCGTGCGGGTCGAGGAAGGGTAGGAGTCGCTTCAGATAGAGTGCAACAAAGCGGAACGGACCAGACAACATATCTGCACCGATGAGCATATAGACATCAAGCATCCCATCATCCAATGTTGCATCAGGAGTAAATGGGATAAATGACGCATAGCGCGCGGTATTGCTTACAATCATCATCAAAAGAGATACTTCGAGTACTTCATCGTCGAGTTGGACGCGGACTTTTTGGCCACGATATCCCCACATCACAGACCAGATCCTGCCGATGTATGCCATCACACCAAAGCGACGTTTGTCCCGGGCATAGAGATGTTGTACCACAGCAGCGTCGAAGCCGATACCGGCCATCAGCACAAAGCATCGATCTCCGCATACTCCCACATCGATCAGGCTCCGTTGGGCGTACAGTATTTGAGCTGCCGCAGTCGCCACATCCATCGAAAAACCCGCCTCGCGGGCCCAAACATTAACCGTTCCAATAGGCAACGGTGCAAGCACGGTGGTGCTACCGACCAGCCCGTTCGCAACTTCGTTTACTGTGCCGTCGCCACCCGCGGGGATGACTAAGTGCACACCACTTTCAACTGCTTCTCGCGCATACTGCTCTGCATCACCATGTTTGGTCGTCTCTCTGACCACGACATCCCAGCCGTGTGTACGCCAGAGTGAAACAGCAGACGTTACTGCCTCAGCACGCGCAACTGCTTGCCCTGCAAGTGCATTCGTAATAACTACCACGCGCGTCCCTACTACAAACGCGGTCATGGCTCACTTCCCAGTTCACTACGAAGCAATGGGTGCGCAAGACGCCAATTTTCATAGGCATCTGCAACATCAATTGGTACGGCAATGCCAGCTTCTTGGAGCAGCGTCGAGGTTGTGTGCATGGGCAATCCAACGACATTGGTGAAGCTGCCCTGTACCGCCTGTACAAGACTCCCAGCCATTCCTTGGATTCCGTACGCGCCTGCTTTGTCCTTCGGTTCACCCGTTGACACATAGGTACGGATCTCGCTGTCGTGCAGCGTGCGCATCTGCACCTCCGACGTTTGAATAGACAACCTCGGTTGCTGATGTGGGAGAAAGAGTGCGATCCCTGTATGGACCATATGTGTCCGTCCCGATAATAGCTGCAGCATCCGAACCGCATCTCCTGCATCGGTGGGTTTGTTGAGGACCTGTGTATCGCAGACAACAATCGTATCTGCCGCCAAGATCACTGCATTCGGATGCAGCGTAGCGATGTGATTGCCTTTGCGCCAGGCACGTATGGCAGGATTTTCATCGAGAGAACCTGTCAACAGAAGCAGCTGCGCTACGTGTTGCGGTTCTGGGTAGGTGGAATTTTCTTCGGCATCACTCATCGACACCACAAACTGCACCCCGAGTGCCTGCAAAATAGCAGCCCGACGGGGTGATTGTGATGCCAAAATTACAAGCTGTTTGGGTGCCGTAGCGTTCGCCATATATGGCTATCATACCCTGAATCACCTTCCTCATCAACAGTTCATGCAACACATGCTGTCCGGTAGTCGTAATGTATGTGATAATTCTGTTGAATATTTAGTCGGAGAAGTATATGCAGTCAAATGTAATTAATCCCGTTGTCGTTATTCAGAAAGCCATGCAGCAAGTCTATCTCTGGATGACCGCAGGGTTGATGGTGACCGGTGCCGTGGCAACGACGCTCTACAACAGTGGGTTTGTTGCAACCATGGGACCGATGATGATTGTGCTGTTTGTGGTACAGATTGGTGTTGTCTTTTATTTGAGTGCTCGCATCAACAAAATGGCACCGACGACCGCCACTATTTTGTTTTTGGCGTATTCTGCACTGTCCGGCATCACCCTTACGCCGATTTTCTACGCCTATACCGCAAGCTCCATCGGCACGACATTTTTTGTCACTGCCGGCACGTTTGCCACCATGGCATTGTATGGGGCAACCACCAAGCGTGATTTGACTGGCATGGGCTCGATGCTGATGATGGCATTTTTTGGATTAATGATTGCAACGATTGTCAACATCTTTTTGGGCAACGGTATCGTTTCATTGGTGATAAGTGCTGTCGGTGTATTGATTTTTGTCGGCTTAACCGCCTATGATGTCCAAGCTTTGACACGGATGGCCAATAATGTATCCACCGAAGAAGATACACAGCGATTTGCGATTATCGGAGCGCTCAAGTTGTATCTTGACTTTATCAATTTGTTCCTGTATTTGTTACGCATCCTCGGTTCGGGCCGGCGCAACTAACCGTCTGCACACACTGGTGCGGCATACACGAGAGCTCGATTGTGCATGTTCCTGTGAATTGAGCTGATTGCAGACAACGTTCAGTTGATTTAAACCTCACAGCAACCACCCTCGTGCGGCGAACCGCACGGGGGTGGTTTTCGCAGTAATCTACTCAAATTTCTGCAACGTGGCAATCAACAATGGTTGCTCTACTGCGCGGATGCGCGCATAGAGCGATGCTTCGTCGTCACCGGGGACGATGTCTACCTTTGCCCGGGCAAGTACCGGCCCACGGTCGACTTCAGGGACGACACGATGGATGGTACAACCGGTCACCGGCAAGTTTTGTGTCAGCGCATCGCGTACGACATGTGCCCCACGCAATGCTGGAATGGTGCGGCCATCATGCAGGGTAACGATATCCCCACCGTCATCGGGAAGCAACGCGGGGTGTTGATTGAGGATCGGGACGGTGACACGTGACAGCGTAGCGCTACTGAGAATCCGCATGAATCCCGACAATAAGACCAGATCCGGAGTAAAGCTGTCGATGACATTTATTGCCGTCGACTCCCACGCGATTCGTTGTTCAGCGGTCGCCTGCCGTGGGTACGGGATAGCACATACTGGGATGGAGTTGGTGAGTGCGCGTTGCACTGCGCCACTGTTGGGTTGATCGCTGATTACAAGGACAATACGCATCTGCAACTCAGCTACGGCAATTGCATCGATAATCGCCTGCAGGTTTGAACCACCGCCGGATGCAAACACGACCAGGGATGGCGTCTTCATGGTAGCTCCGACTGCCCGATGTCGAGTCGGTACTGCATTCCCGGCATGGTGATACAGTCTACGACGGCATAGGCAATTTTGAGCGCATCGGCGTGGGTAGCACCGACCCCCACGGCGTTCAGAACGCGACCCCCATTACTCACCAACTGTCCGTCTGCAACCATCGTGCCTGCGTGCAACACCATACCACCTGCAGGGATACGCTGGGAATCTATCGTAATGGGGTCACCACGGCGTGGGTTTTCTGGATAGCCATGACTTGCGATTACCACACTTGCAGCAGCGCGGGAATGCCAGCGTAACGCATCGGGGTCGAGGCGACCGTGGGCTGCATCGGATAGTGCCTTGAGCACGTCACCATCGATGAGCGGCATCATGACCTGCGTCTCGGGATCCCCAAAGCGCGCATTGTATTCAATGACTTTTGGGCCATCCTCGGTCAACATGACCCCTGCGTAAAGGGCCCCGATAAATGGCATATCGTGGAGCCGCAAGAAGTCGAGAATAGGCTGAATCACCAGCGCACCGAGTTGCTTTGCCGTGTAGTAATTCATGGCGTGTATGGGGGCGATGGTTCCCATACCACCGGTATTGGGACCGTAGTCGTCTTCGTACAATCGCTTATGGTCACGGGCCGAAGGGAGCACACTGTAACGCTCGCCATCACAGATGGCAATCAACGACACCTCTGGTCCATACAAACGCTCCTCGAGCAGGAGTTGTTGACCAGCAGGCATGCCAGCGAGCGTCTGTATGGCAGATATGGTCTCTGACACACTCTCTGCGACCACAACTCCTTTGCCAGCGGCAAGCCCATCTGCTTTGACGACCCATGGAAGGCCACTGCGCTCTACAAAGGGAATTGCTTCAGCCACACTGTGAAAAGCCGCATAGCCAGCTGTGGGGACGTTCACGCGTTGCATCACGCTTTTGGCAAATGCTTTGCTACTCTCAAGGCGGGCGGCTTGCTGCGACGGACCAAACACCGCAACTCCTGCACCACGGATGGCATCAGCCCAGCCAGCAGCCAGCGGCGCTTCGGGACCAATAACAACCAGTTCAATGGGGTGGAGTGTAATCCAGTCAAGTACCTCTGCAATCGTCGGCAACTGCACCAGAGTACCTAAATCTGCCATTCCAGGATTTCCTGGGGCGATGGTCAATTGATCCAAAAACGGTGACGCAGCAATTGCTCGTGCCAGGGCATGTTCACGTGCACCACTCCCCAGTAACAGAACGCGCATGCGTGAATTCCTCACTCGTCTGGATAGATAGCGCATTATACACCGTCACACTGCGGCGTTCCACCGGTTGGCCAAAAACGATATGATACAATGAGACACAGCACCTAGACTGCACGAGGTACGCATGACTCAGCCACCACGCACGGAGATTGACGTGGCAACGCTCCTCTCCGAACTCGAGAGCCGCATCCGCACCAATACGACCCAAACTGGCACCACAGATGCACTTACTCCTGAAGAGCTGCGTGTCCTGCACGAGGCGCTGCACGAGGTCGAATTAACCCGCGTCATCAGCGCACATTGGCTCATTCAGGGCATTGGAGTTGTTGGTCGAATCACTGCTGCCCTCCAAAAAATCACCCGTCGCTTACTCCGATGGTATATAAATCCTATCGTCGAACAACAAAATGCCTTCAATGACGCAGCCTTGCGCGCCATGCGGCTGATGATCGATGTCTTTGAGGAACAAACCGCGTCGTTGCCCCCGCCCCCTGTGGCACCGCGGATGGCACCGCGCACGACTGCTGCAATCACCCCAGACAATGCAGCGAGCATTCAAGCAACCCTCGCGAGTAGCGAGCCGACTTTCGACATGTGGGAGAATGATTTGCGGGTCGTCGAAGCTGCCCGCGCCCACATTTTCCACGTTCATGCGCATTGGCCGTTGCCAGTCGAACGACCAACCGACTCCATCGCAAACATCGTTCACAAGCTCCAGCGCAGACTATTACAGTGGTACATCAATCCAGTCACCGCCAATATGAACACATGCAATCGTGCGATGCACACCGGCTTGGTTCATATCGCGACGTACCTGGTGGCACTAAGGGTAGCCCCGCCGTTGCATCACATCCGTACGCGCCATGACGCCTAGGCTCACTATCGTCAGCACCTGGTATGGACCTGACACCGCCGGAGGAGCCGAGGTTGCAGCACGTCGTTTGGCGCAAGCCATCCATGCACTCGGCTATCCCATCGATGTCTGGACAACGACAGCCCGCGATGCCTTTGCACCACGTGCACCGTACTATCCAAGCGGTCCTGGCACCGACGAAGGCATAACGGTACGGCGATTCATCGTGAGTCCCGAACTCGAGGAGAGCACTATTCCTGCCGCTGCGGCGCAACACCCGTTGGTTCAACGCACCTTGAAGCAGTTGAATCCACCACGTCGTGAGTTGCGAGTGCTGTCGACACTGGTCCATTCCGACGCGCTCTTGCAAGCACTCGTGGCCGAAGCCGAACAGCGCCAGTATATTTTTGTCCCGTATCCGTTACCCATCAGTGTCTGGGGTGGCATGATGGTGCCAGAGCAAAGCTATCTTCTGCCCTGTATGCACGACGAGCCGTACGCCTACCACCACCTTTCACGATGGCAAATCCAACACGCCCAAAAACTCATGGCAAATAGTGCCCAAGAACGTGATTTCCTCATAACCACATTCGCCCTTCCTGCTGAACGAGTCGTGCTGTCTCGGCTGGGGATTGATTTGACCGTCATTGGCAACGGTGCTGCGTTTCGAGATACGTACGGCATCACCACGCCTATGCTCTTCTTTGCGGGTCGGCGTGACGTCACCAAAAACGTCCCATTGTTGATACTCTATGTGCAAGAATACATTCTGCGCCGCGGTCGCCTGGTTACCCTGGTGCTGTCGGGTCGTGACTCTATTGAATTAACCTCATACCAACGGGTATATGTCAGGGATGTGGGCTTTTTGTCAGAACAAGACAAGGCCGACGCATTTGCTGCTGCGGACGTGTTCATCCATGCCGGTACCCAAGAGAGCTTTGCGTTTGTATTAATGGAGTCGTGGCTGCAAGGACGACCTGCATTGGTAAATCGTGACTGCGCGGTGACCGCAGGGGCCGTCGCCGAGGCACGTGGTGGACTTGACTTCAACGACTTCGCCAGCTTTGCCGCTGCCCTCGACATTCTGCTAGAGCATCCTGACGTCGCATCGTCGTTTGGCGAAGCTGGCCGTGACTACGTACAGCACCATTGTCGTTGGCCCGATGTTGCTGCGCGTGTCGTTAGCGCAGTGCAAGGTGAATAAGCCGATGCGAATCATCATCTGTACAGCCCAAGTGCCATTTGTGCGTGGCGGCGCCGAACTCCTGGTAGAAGGCCTGCGCGATGCGCTCAGAGCGCGTGGCCACACGGTCGATATCGTCAGCCTTCCCTATCGTTGGCAACCGCACCAGCACCTTCTCGACAGCATCCTCTCTTGGCGCATGATTGATCTCAACGAAGTCGACGGCATACCGGTCGATTTGGTCATCGCAACCAAATTTCCTTCTTATTATGTCATTCATAAACGAAAAATAGTATGGCTCGTGCATCAGCATCGTCAAGCATATGATTGGTATGGCGGGGTGTATTCCGATTTTGTCAATACCCAAGAGGACCGTGACATCCGCGATGCACTCATCCAAGCTGACACTGCTGCGTTGGGTGAGGCACAAGGGTTATACGCAATCTCGGCCAATGTGGCACAACGAACACGCCGCTACAACTTTGTCCATTGCACCCCACTCTACCCACCGAGTGCGTATACAAATCAACTCCATCATGCCTCGTATGGGGACTTCATCCTGTCGGATGCTCGACTCGACGCGGCCAAACGGATTGACCTGTTGATTCACGCTATCTCCCAGATGACCGTGCCGTTCCGCTTTGTACTGACCAGCACCGGACCTGAACGTGGTAACCTCGAAGCACTGATTGCCCAATACGGGCTGCAAGACCGTGTCACATTGCGCGGCTACGTTACAACAGACGAGCTTATGGAGCTCTATGCGCATGCGCGGGCCGTCTACTATGCACCATTCGACGAAGATTACGGCTTCACGACGGTACAAGCGATGCGGGCACACAAGGCAGTTATCACCAGCACAGATGCCGGTGGCACTCTTGAATTTGTGCGCGACAGCCACAATGGCCTTATTTGTGAACCAACTGCAGAGCGCATTGCTGTTGCACTAGACCGCCTCGCGAGCGACCCTGCAGAAGCAGCACGGCTTGGTGGCAATGGCCCTGCCACCGTGACTGACATTACCTGGGAGCATGTCTGCACCACGTTATTGGGGGCAATAGAAAAGGGCTAGTGCGGCCCTGCGACTGTGGTAGTGTGGGTCCTATTGCATCGCACCAAAACGATGCTGGGAAACAGGGGCTGCCAGATAGCCACGGGTGTGCGGATGTCAATGTCCTTGCTCGGCCAATGCGCACCGACACCCCGGGCAGACCGTTCTGCCCGGGGTGTGTGACCCAAAGAACAGACTATTTGCCGAGCATGCTCAGCAATGCCGAGTCGGTGCTTTTGAGCGGGAGATCAATGCGGCCGCGTGTCCGTGCAGATTCGTATGTCGCAAAAATCAATTCGGTTGCACGCAGTGCACGGCGACCCGACAGTTGCGGTTCGCGCCCGGTGCGCAAGGCTTCAACCAGATCAACCACGCACCGTTCGACGTTATCGTTGCCGTGTAATCCCTCGGTATCGGGGATGATTGCCCACTGCGCGTCGCCTTTGCCCTTGACCCGCAGATGCGTCTTTTCATCGACGCCCACGTCGATAATCCCGTCACTGCCAATCATACGCAGGCCGAAGCGTGGACCAGCCTGGTGACCGGTGCTCAGCAGCAGTGTCACGCCATTGGTAAAGTGGGTGAAGCTGACCCCGTGCTTTTCGATGGCGACACCGAATACCGTCTGCGGATCGCGCAGGTCAATTTGGCCCAATACCCAATCGGCGTCGCACTCGTTGTTGAAGTAGCACGCCATATCAAACCAGTGCGTTCCCCAGTCGTACATGTTGTCACAGGTTGCTTCGATGCGTTCGAGCGTGCCTATGCGGCCACTATCGAGTAACGCCTTGGCTGATCGGAATGGGGTGCCGAAGCGGCGCTGATGATTGAAGGTAAGCTGGACTCCATTGGCTTCACAGGCGGCCACCATGGCTTTGCATTCGCCGTACGTCGGTGCCATTGGTTTTTCGCAGTGGATTGCTTTGACGCCAGCGTTGGCAGCAGCGATGACCATCTCTGCATGCATGTGTGGCCAGGTGGCGATGCTGACGATATCGAGCTTGGCCGTGGCAAGCATCTCGTGGTAATCCGTGTAGATTCCGTCTGCGCCACCATGAATTGCGGCAAAAGCCTCCGCATTGGCGCGTACCACATCTGCCAGGGCAACTATGGTGGCGTTCCCGCTGGCTTTGTAGCCAAATGCATGTTGGTGTGACATCCCAAATCCGGTGGCTCCTTCGCTCTTCCAGGGGCGGCCACAACCAATAATTCCGACGCGGTACGACATAGCGATCTCCTTTGATCAAACGACGCGAGTACTATTTATCCAATGTGCGCAGATAGGCACGGCTCTGCAAGGCACTCTCCAGCGGCGTGGCCAATTGGGTCACGTCCGTCTCGACGATGAGCCATCCTGCAAAGCGAGCCCGACTGAGGGTCGCAAAAATTGCGGGGAAGTCGACCGACCCTTGCCCAAGCTCGGTCCATACCCCATACCGTTCTGCCCCACGGTAGTCTGTCCGGTCAGCACGAGCTTTGGCTGCTGCAGCCGCATTGACGTCCTTGAGGTGCATGGTGACAATGCGCGTCGCATACGTGTTGACCATAGCGACAGGATCATCACCTGCCCATGCCATGTGCCCGGTATCCGGTCCGAGTGCCAACAATGCGGGACTGACCGCTGCCATCAACAAATCGAGTTCTGCACGTGTTTCGACAAAACTCCCGACATGATTATGAAAGGCCGCAGTGACACCGTGTGCCTGCATAATTGTCGCGACCTCGGTAGTCGTCTCGATGAACTGACGCCATTCGGCATCGGTTAAGCCATCCGCCGTTGTCGCATGCCCAGCAGCCTGCATGCGAGTCCGGCCGTTGACGACCTTGGTGTTGTCGACATTGGCTGCGACGTAGCACGTGGTCAGCCCGACTTCGCGAGCGAACTGCGCATATGAGGTGGTTTGTGCGATGATGGCGCTGTATTTCTTGGGATCCCAGAAGTCCGCGCCGATATAGCCGGGGGCAGGTTGCAATCCGTAGCGCTGCCACATGGAGAGTCGCTCCGCCGCGCTTGTCGCGGGTTTTGGACCTATAGGAGCGCCGGCATAACCCGCAGCTGCGATGTCGGCGAGCACGACTTCCTCCGAGACATCCCGTGGCCACGTTATTTGGCCGCACCCAATCAACCATTCGTGCATGACGATGCTTTCTTCTGCGCAGGGCAACTAACGGGCGTAGGTGAGTGACAATTCCTTAAAGACGTCGTATGTCTGCGAGAGGCTCTTGATATCGACCCACTCCTCATCAGAATGCAGACCGGCACCGATGGGGCCGCAGCAGACCGCAGGGATCCCCTTGGAGCTATAAAAGCGGGCATCGGTACCAAAGTGTTCGCGATAAAAATGGCCAGGCAACCCAGTGACGCGGCGTACAATAGCTGCCAATTCCTGCACTGCAGGGTCATTTTGATTCGTATTCAACCCGACACCATCACCCATCAGTTTGACGGTACAGTGCTCGGGGAAGCAGGCAGATACTTTGGCGAGTACTTGATCCGATGTTTCACTCGGGACGCGGCGGATGTCGAGATGCATCACGAGTTCTTCCATGATCCGGTTGCCGGCATTGCCACCGTTGATGATGGTAGGGACACAGGTGGTCACAAATGCTTCTTCGTCGGGGGTTGGGTAGGCCTTCTCAAGCGCAATCAAACCGTCGCGCAACGTATGGAGCGGGTTGCGGCCTAACCATGGCCGTGACCCATGCGCAGGCACGCCATGGACGATAACATCAATCGGTGATGCCCCTTTGTGGATATTGCAGATGTTCAAATCAGTCGGCTCTGCGGTGATAAAGAAGTCGCAAGTATAGCCCTCATTGAGTATGTAGTTCGTGCCATGCATCCCACCGATTTCTTCGTCGGTCACGAATTGGAAGTTCACATCAGGTGGCTCGGCCAGTTGCGAAAGTTCTTGGGCAAGGCGAATCAGAATTGCGGCGGCACCTTTCATATCTTGGGAGCCCCGACAATACAATCGGCCGTCTTTTTCGTATGGCTCAAACTGCGTCGTCCGTGCCGGGACGACATCGAGATGTGCATTCAAAATCAATTTTGCATGTTTGTTGCCGCGCAGTGAATAGATAATCGACGGCTTATTGTTCGAATTGAAGTGTGTAATCGTGCCGCGTGGGAGATTTTTGAGTTGTGCAACGGTATAGTCGATTACCGCTTGGAGCTGCTCAGGATAATCAAGTGTCGAAGGATATTTGCACAACTCGATAGTCATTTTAAGGATATCGGTACGTACATCGGTCATCATTGTCCGTCGCTTTCTCTACACCACGAATACTTACGATTCTACGATGTCGTCTGTTGCATCATCGTCGGGACTGTCATCATCTCCACCGTCGAATTCAGGGATGTCACCAGTATACCCACCAGTACCCGCAATCAAAAGGACAAATTCTCCTTTGATTGAACGGTTCGAAAGGATTTTGTGGATGGTACTGAGCGGTCCGCGCCACACAGTCTCGTAAAACTTGGTCAGATCATTTGCCAACGCAGCCGGGCGGTCTCCATAGACGGTGATTGCGTCTTCGATGAGAGCCAGAATACGATACGGACTTTCATAGAAAATCAACGTGTGGGGTGTTTGCAGATCTTGCGAGAGCCAGCGTTGTCGTTGCCCTCGCTTCCGTGGCGGGAAGCCGCGATACGTGAATGCATGCACCGCCAAACCGGACACAATCAATGCTGGTATCAGAGCTGCTGGACCAGGAATTGCGGTGACCTCTAAGCCTTCTTCGAGGATACGACGGACGAGTACAAATCCAGGGTCTGAAATTGCCGGGGTACCAGCATCGCTCACGAGCGCGACTGACTTCCCTTCGCGAAGGAGCCCGATGATTCGCTCCGTGACCATTTTTTCATTGTGCTCATGGCACGCCATCATTGGCTTGTGGATGTCGTAGTGCTTCAGCAGAATGGAGGTTTTGCGGGTATCTTCACTGGCGATACAGTCAACGGTACGCAGTGTTTCGAGCGCACGCATCGTGATGTCACCGAGGTTCCCGATAGGTGTCGCAACGAGGTATAACATGGCGTCATCTTACCACATGTGATCGAGCAATCAACCGGAAAGCGACCCGTATCCAAAGCACCATGATGACGATCGCCGTCAACCAAGCGACATCGGTGACGAGTAGGACATGACAGACAAACCACCACACGATGATACCACCAAAGCCCAACAAGACAGCACATCCAATATGATGTCTATCGCGTCTGCGCGCCGGCACAGGAATGGGATGCATCACAAAAACCAGACTCGGCAATGCCACACCGAGTAACGCTATTGCCGTGCTATCGAGTGGGGACCAAACAGGGAGCTGCAGGACTAATGTCCCCACCCAAATCACGGCACACAGAGTAACGCGCCACAAAACGTGATCACCAATTTGCAACAGCGCATCACGCACAGATTGGCCATGGTCAACGATAGTCGTCAAAATCGCCAAATCATCAATGAGGATGACGAGGTCAGCGCTGTCACGCACGACGGTTTGTGCCGCTGCAAATGCAATGCCGACATCGGCTGTTTGCAGGGCAGAGACATCATTGAACCCATCGCCAACAAATCCGACCAATCCACCGTGTGCCTGAAACGCACGGACAACATCCTGCTTCTGATGCGGGAGCATCCGACCGATGATAGTGGCTGGCGAAGCTTTTAGCTGTGTTGCTCTGCTATCCAAATTATTACTGTGTATCACATGGGTTGTGGGGATGCCGACCGTTTCGGCGACTTCTGCCACCGTTGCGGGGTCATCGCCTGAGAGCACCGCGAGACGCACTCCCCGAGCGGTCAAATCCTTGATAGCTTGGGTGGTGCCAGGTCGAATTTGGTCACGGAGGAGGACATATCCGAGAGGGCGCGCGCTCCGCGTTGCAACACTCCAATCCGCATCGCCTTGGATGAGCAACAATACACGGGCACGCTGTTGTACAGCTGCCATGGTCTGTGCGCGCCATTCGGGCTGTAGCGTGGGGATCAGGGTATCCGGTGCCCCGAGCACATAGGTGAGACCTGCATTCGAGATGCTACTCCATTTGCGCGTACTATCAAATGCGGTGCTTCGGTCGACTTGCATTGGCACCCGCGGGAATGCCTGTGCTATCGCCACACTACTCTGATTCCCTGCGCCGTCTGCAGCAACGTACCTGCCCAACGTATCGATAAATGCTTCGCGACTCCCAACGAGCGGCATTGCATCTGCCACACTAAGCGTATTCGTGGTCAGTGTGCCTGTTTTGTCAAAACAGACAACATCGACTGCAGCAAATGTTTCGATTGCGGCAGGGCGATTCACAATCACGCCACGACGTGACAGGGCAACCCCTGCATTGGCGTGCGCGAGCGTCGCAAAGAGCACCAACGCATTGGGAATGAGTCCTGCCACCACCGTCACAACGGTCACCATGGTCGACCAGTCTGCGCCGTGCAGCCATCCCCAACAGATTGTCAGCACACTCAGGATGCCGGCTGCAACAGCGGCACCACGCACGATGCGCTCGAGTCGCATGGAGGCGGTCCCCGTCGGTCGCGTTGTCTGACGAACAATAAATGAGGCGTTCGAAATGGGCTGCACACAGACAACCCAGGCTGCGCCAGAACGAATCATGCATCCTTGGCTGATTGACATCCCAGCTTCGACATTGTGCGGTTCCGATTCACCCGTACGGGAGGACATATCGACGAGCAATTCCGATGCTTGCAGGACTGCGACGTCGGCCGGGATGCGATCGCCAGGACGGAGCATCAAGACGTCGCCGACCAGAATCTGTGCAGGAGGGAGCAACACCAGTGCCCCTGAGCGCCACACAGCAAGTGTGGATTGGAATGCTTGTTGCATCTGATGGAGTGTATATTGCGCACGAGTGAGTTGTATCGCAGTGATTAGCAAATTCACCGTCACAACCAGGACGGTGGCAAGTGCCTCTCGGGTGTGGTTTATGCTCCAGAGCAACACTCCCAGTATGTAGTTGAGGATGTTGAGTGGGGCACAGGCTTCGCGGACGAGCGTCTGCACAGCCCACAGCACACGAGCAACACCATCCCGGTCGCGCTTCTTGTTTGGCTGCGCAGTTGGGATGGTGTGTCGATTGCGATATGGTACGGGAGGGTGTGGAGGAAGCATGTGCTCGCTTTTTCCCTATTGCAAAACATTCAATCGAATAATACCAATGCTATTTGAGCATAATGTCGTCCCACTGGGTCAACCAGGCTTCGCGATTGGTCGCAATCAGCGCAGGAGCGACTTGGGCTCGGACAGTTGGCACCGAAGAAAACTGTGTAAATACTGATGGCAACACAGCGCTTTTGGTGACGGGGTAGACAAACATATACAACGGCATATCGTTTTGGAAGGTGTCACTCAGCATGAAGTCAAGAAATGCTTTCGCAAGCGTTTCTTGCCCTGTCCCTTTGAGAATGCCAGCGTATTCTGTCTGTTCAAAGGCCGCAAAGCTAACATTAGCTGTCGGTGGCGTTGCTACTTTGGGGTCACTATAGACGACTTCAGCTGCGGGACTCGATGAGTATGAAACAACCAATGGCCGTGGCCCTTTGCCGCTCGAACCGCTGAAATGTGTGTAGTATGCGGTATTCCAATCAGGGGCAATCAGGACGTCGTTTTCACGCAGCAGCTTCCAGTAGCCTTGCCAATTCGTCGGACCGAATTCGGCAACCGTCGCCAGCAAGAATGCCAGCCCAGGAGAAGACAGGGCAGGATTTTCGATGACAAGCAAGCTCTTGTATTCGGGCATCAACAAATCTTGGAGGCTGTGTGGTGGCTCGAGACCGAGTTTCTGCAGTGCAGCAATATCGTAATTAATCAGCACATAGCCGCGGTCAATGGGAATCAAGGGTGCACTTGCACCCACATCGACCCCGTCTGCAAATATGACGTTTGCTGGGGTGTATGGGATGAAAATCTCTGCTTGTTGGGCGCGACTCAGAAAGGTATTGTCGACGCCATAGAGGACATCGGCCAATGGTGCATCCTTCGAAAGGATAGCTTTATTGAGCATGCTGCCTGCATCACCACTGTTGAGAATGGTTATTTTCGCATGATGCTGTGCTTCAAAAGCTGCCAACGTCTCGGGCGAGATGGCAAAGCTATCGTGTGTCATCACCGTGAGCGGCTGCGTGTCGGTCGGGGCATCGATTTTGAGCGGCGTCGCAGTCGTTGCCTCAGCAACAGGAGTGGGTACGGGGGTGGGCGGAACGGCGGGGTTTTGGGCACAGGCGACGAATGCAAAAGTAGCACACAGTACAAACAGGCGACGTCGCATCTGATTCATCCTTCTATGGAAAAAAACACCCAAACAGTTGTCTGCTGGGTGCGCGTCGTGCAACACGTGCTTTCCTCCGCCGGTACAATCCGGATCAGGTTCAAAGGGTCAGCGACATTTGGGTCGCGTCTCAGCCAAGCTCACTTGGCGCCCCCAGCGATATCAACTTCTCAACGTGGCGTACTATACCCGCCAAACACCCAACTGTCAATCCACTGAACTGTTTGCAGCGCATCCAACAAAATGAGAATGCTACAATGACATATTGACCACGATGAGCAGAGGACCGCATGCGACACAAACACGGCGTTGAGTTAATACGGCAGATGGATGCGTTACACGTGCCTGCAGGCGCATTTGCGTTGTGGTGGTTGGGGCAGATGGGAGTGGCGGTCAAAGGACCTGATCAACAGGTTGTCTACATTGACCCGTTTTTGGTAGGACCATTGGCAGCAGATCAGACCGATCCGTCTTTTTTGTGGGGACGCGCCTTTCCTCCACCGTTAACCCCACACGATGTGACCAACGCCAGTCTGGTACTCTGTTCGCATGAACACGGTGATCATACCAGTGCCGAAACCCTGGCAGGCATAGCAGCTGCGTCGCCACGCGCACGCATTGCGGCCACAGGCTGGTCGCAAGGGATCTTAGATGAGGCGGGGATTCCCTCAGAACGGCGCTTGTCGATGTCAACAGGTGTGCAGCATGATGTTGGGGTACTGCAGCTCTCATACATACCAGCGGCACATTACAGCCGCGAGATGGATTCGGTACGCGGTGAACGCTGGCTCAGCATGCTGCTCGATTGGGGCAGCGTCGCGTTGTTCCACGGCGGCGACACCATACTTTACGATGGGTATCTCGATGCAATTCGCACATTGCCAACCGCAGATGTGGGCATTTTGGCCTGCAATGGCAGTGATGCCATGCGCAATGCTCGTGACATCGCGGGCAATATGAGCCCTGCAGAAGCGGCATACGTAGCCGACCAAGTAGCCTGGAAGACGCTCATCGCCGGCCATAATGATCTTTTTGCCAGCAATCGACTGCCAGCAACAGAGGTGGCGAGCCAGATAGAACGGGTTGCACCCGCGTTGGCGGTGCATACATTCAAACCAGGCGAGCTCTTTTTCTTCCAACGCTAATGCACGGATTGTCACGGACATCACACAGCCGCGAACTCCCTGACACCACCGCCGTCTGCGCACCGTGCAGGGGGCGGTTTTCGCAAAATGATGGGAAGAAGCATCAGTCCGTATGCCACCGTTGCAGTTCGATAGCGTTGCCTTCTGGATCAGCAACGTAGCACCACGAAACACGCCGACTGCCGGCATGCGTTGTCACAATGTCCCCGATACTCGAACCACCGCCTGTCAGGAGCGTTGCCCGCGTTGCTTCGATGTCGTCTACTTGGAATGCCAAATGACCATAGCCACTGCGGCGGACACTGGCTGGGACGTCAATCAGCGGATCGTAGCGATAGATTTCGAGGGTTGGTCCATTTGCATCGTAGCCGGGGAGCCGCACGTGGACCCCGCGAATGCGGGCTTCGCGAGAGCCGACACCAGCATCAACGAGCGGACCCTGCAAATCGCGGACCGGTTCGAGGCGCACACATCCGAGATATGTGCAGTAGAAATCCGCGAGCAACTGCCAGTCGCGGGCGACGAGATTGACATGACCAAAACGCATATGTACCCTCTCTGCGCCGTTTTGACGGTGTCGGCTACTTGGAGCCCAGTCGAGCGAGTTCTTCGGCAACGAGTGTGTCTTCGAGTTTGCGGAACAACGGCGCCGGCTCGCGGATCAGCGTCCCCGGTTTGAGCGTACTGATCTGCCAGCCTGCGTGATGATGATAGTCACCAGTGAGAACGGCACGTGGCTGTCCGTCTGGATCTATCTCTGACTCGACGACGGGCTGTGGTGCCAATACATCGTCAAACCCAAGCATGCAATGGAGTCGCTGACAGGCATGGGGCATGATAGGCGCCATCAGCCGATTAATCGTGTCGACGGCACGGAGTGCCACGAATATGACGGTTCCTGCACGGGTGGGGTCGACTTTGACGACTTTCCATGGTTCTTGTTCGCTCAGGTATTGATTAGCGAGTTGTGCCAACGACATTGCTTCTTGGAGGGCGGCACGGAGTTTGACCGCTTCATAGAGCTCCTGCGTGCGCCCGAATCCTTCTTCGATGGCGTTCATCAGCGTCGTGTCAACAGGAAGGAATGCACCGGGTGTGGGCACCCCACCAAAGTTCCGTTGCGAAAGGGTCAGCACGCGGTTGGCCAAATTTCCCCAGGTTGCAACGAGCTCGCTGTTGACTCGCTGTACAAACTCGGCCCAACTCCAGTTGCTGTCTTTGCCTTCGGGAGCTGCGGCGGTCAGATAATAGCGCAACAAATCCGGCTCGTACCGGGTCAGCAAGTCAGGCATCCATAAGGCCCAATTGCGGCTGGTGCTCATCTTGTCGCCCTCGAGATTGAGGAACTCATTTGCTGGGACGTCGTATGGCAGTGTGCGATTGCCGTATCCAAGGAGCATCGCCGGCCAAATGATGGTGTGGAAGGGGATGTTGTCCTTGCCAATGAAATAATAGCCCTTAGATTCTCGCGTAGGATCCCACCATGCGCGCCAGGCATCTGGTTGACCAGTACGTTTAGCCCACTCGAGCGATGCAGAATAATATCCGATGACTGCATCGAACCAGACATAGATGCGCTTATCTTTGAATTCTGGGAGATTCCCTGGCACTGGCACGCCCCACTCGAGGTCGCGAGTGATGGCCCGACCGTGGAGCCCCTCGCGTAACCAGTTTTGGGTAAAGGCCAACGTATTGCTGCGCCAGTATTCGCGGGAGGCAGAATCGAGCCAACTCCGCAAACTGGGTTCTAATTTTTCGAGGTCGAGATAGAAGTGCTCGGTGTCTCGGAAGGTGACGGGTGCACCATCGACCGTCGAACGCGGACTCAATAACTCCTTGGGATCACGGAGTTGGCCACATTTATCACACTGGTCACCACGGGCTTTATCGAATTTGCAGTTCGGGCAAATACCCTCCACAAAACGATCCGGCAAAAAGCGACCGAGCGATTCAGAATACGAGCCTACCGCGGTCTCACGATAGATGTAGCCCTTGGTTTGGAGGACTTGGAAGATATCAGTGGTGGCAGCGTAGTGATTTTCGGTGTAGGTCTGGGTGAACAGATCGAACGTAATGCCCATTGCGTGTAACGTATCGACAAAGCTCGCGTGGTAGCGATTAATGATGGCCTGCGGGAGGATACCTTCTTTTTCTGCGGCGAGGGTAATGGGGGTACCGTGGCAATCTGAGCCCGATACCATCAGCACATCGCGACCACGTTGACGACTATAACGCGCAAAAATGTCGGCCGGCAGATACGCACCGGCGATATGCCCGACATGGAATGGACCATTTGCGTACGGCCATGCAACCGATACGAGTATGTGCTCTGCCATATATCCTCCATTTGATTACGTAAAAAAGCACCGCGGGTACGTGCTGTACCCGCGGTGCGAAGCAGCCATCAGGGTGCTCAACACGCGGGAGTGGTCATGTGCATCAATTGAGTGTAGCGACGAATACGGCGCATCGTGTGCTCCCTTAATTCTACCCAAACTATACCAGCGCCGGCGGGCACTGTCAAAGCCGTGTGCGAACCCGCTCCGGGCGATGACTAATGACAGACCGATAGGCTGCATCGACCACTGCAACAGCGCGCAACCCATCCTCTCCGCTTATTGGTGGGGGCGTACCATTGCGCACTGCAGCAATCCAATCTGCAATCATGGCAGCATCAAAATTGACGCCATGTCCTGCCCAACTATAGCGACGTGTCGACTGTTGAAAGACGTCTACGTGTGGACCAAACACATCCAGATTGACGATACCATTGACCGTCGTGACCTCCATGGTCACATCCCCCCAGGTAGGGTAGACCCCCGCAGGGCGCGACCAACTCGGGTCAAGGCTCACAATCATCCCATCGTCCAAGGTCAACAGCAGCATTCCGACATCGTCAACGGTGATATCGTGCAGGCGTGTGGCTCCTTCAGCATAGACTTCGAGTACTTCGCGACCCCACATCCAGCGCACCAAATCAGTGACATGTACGGTATGGTCCATGATTGCGCCACCACCCGACCAGGCAGGGTCGCCGAACCAGCCCCCCGGGTATGTCCCACGATTCGTCGCCCGCACCATCAATGTCTGCCCTAACGAACCCCTTTGGATTGTCTCGCGGAGTCGGACAACGGCGGGACTATAGCGCACCGGGAAGGCGGTACCTAATGCAACATCCGCTGATGCGAATGCATCGACCATCGCCTGTGCGTCGGCTACCGTGGTGGCAAGCGGTTTTTCGCACAAGGTTGGAATATGCGCTGCTGCAGCGTGCAGTGCAATGGGGTGGTGTTGGCTATTTTCGGCGGCAATCATCAACGTATCACACACCGCCAACAGGTCTGTGAGAACGGGGAACCAGCGCAGTCCGTACTGCGCTGCAAATGCACGACCACGAGCTTCGTCGTGGTCATAGACGCCACTGACCGTCACATCCGTGAGAACTTTACCTGCCGCAGCGTAACTGTGTGCATGACCGTGGGCAACGCCTGCAATGCCGATTCGAATGATGGATGCGGTCATCAGAGCCTCCCGTCAATTGGGTAGGTAATTACCGCTCCGGTGGCGGCGCTTTCGACAACGGCGAGGGTGATACGCAGGCTCTCGAGACTGGCAGCCGGGGTGCTACGCGGTGCAGCGCCACCACGAATCCAACCGTCAAATGCGCACAATTGTGCATAGTAGGGATCTTCTTGGGCAGTCGGATCGGAAGCGAGCTTGGCGCCACTGTCACGCTGTGCACGCATCGCCAAATCGACAATTCCATCATTTCGATGGGCCACAATTCCATCGCTGCCGGCAACTTCGAGCGCTGTAACGAATCCATCAGGGTATGCCCAATTCGCTTCAGCATGGGCAATAACGCCATTTACAAAGCGCAGAATTGCCAATACCCCATCACGGCCGGGGA
Organism: Roseiflexaceae bacterium; assembly: GCA_947474225.1. Lineage (GTDB taxonomy): Bacteria > Chloroflexota > Chloroflexia > Chloroflexales > Roseiflexaceae > UBA965. The sequence goes on from CANJHS010000001.1 coordinate 130,294, forward strand.
TGGCTCGCTCTGTCAACGACCGTGCATAAACTCGTTCGACCGGGCCAAAATTCCACAGGAGCCAATCGATGTCATGTATAAGCAAATCAAGTGCCACACCACCGCTTCGGAGCGTGTCTGCATACCAACTTTGTGCCGGAGGGTGCGCCCCTGCACGCGACGTACGGGCAACCCCGATGTTGCCAATGCTACCCGCGCTGATGGCATCGTGGGCGGTGGCATACTCGGGGAAGTAGCGGACGACCTGCCCGCAGAGGAGTTTTTTGTGATGTCGTTCTGCTGCTGCGAGCATAGCGCTGCCTTCAGCAACGGTACGTGCCAAAGGTTTTTCTACCAATACATGCAACCCTGCTTGCAGCGCTGCTATCGTCAGTGTGGCGTGTGTGTCTGTCGGTGTCGCAATAATTACCGCATCGAGGTCTGTGCGTGCGAGCAAATCGGCTGCATCGTTGAGACACGGTACGCCCGCTTTGTTCGCGAGTGCGTGCATCGTAGGAGTGAATTCGAGTGCAGCGCAGGCGACGATTTGGGCGTCGTTCATTCTGAGCACATGGCCAGCATGCAGATGTGCCATGCCTCCACCACCAATAATTCCGTAGCGCATCACGACCTCCTTGTCGGGTAGCAGCCTTATGAGTCCATGCAATTGTAGCAAAAAGCAGCATGGTATACTGAATTACTCATTACGACGCAGTATGGAGGTATGTGTGCAACAGAATCGGCAGTGGCATCACCGCGGTGTGCTTGCGATGGTATTCGCAGTGTTTGTCTTTTTTGGGTTCAGTATTGGTGCCAATGGCGTATTTTGGAAGGACATTATGCCTGCTGCAGGCATGGGTAAAGCACTGTTTGGCGAACTTTCACTTATTTCTCCGCTCACAGCGGTGTTCATTCTTTTATTTGGCGGCCCGGTCATCGAGCGCATTGGCAAGCGGATTGCGTTATCTCTCGGACTCGCGATCCTGACACTTGCAACCTTCGTCTTGTCGACAGTCGCCTCACCAGTACACTTTGGTATGGTGAACCTGCTCTACGGGCTGGGCTACGGAATTGTTGAAATCACGGTAAACTCGGTCACATTGGACTGGGAACGCGAACGCGGCCGTAGTGTGATGAACTACGTACATGCGGTCTTTTGTGCAGGTGCGGTTGTCGCGAGTCTCATCGCTGGACAACTCTTGCAAATGCGTGTTGCCTACGCACAGATACTCTGGGGGATTGGCGGTATTGGGGCCGCATTGGCGCTTTTGAATCTGATGCTCCGCTTCCCTGCAAGCGTGGTCGAAGAAGGCACCAGCGACGCAGGTGCTGCATTCCGTCTGTTGCGTACCAACAGCGTCGTCTTTACGCTGAGTATGATTGGTTTTTTTGCTGCGTTCGCCGAGGGTATTGCAATTACCTGGTCGGTGCTTCACCTCAGTAATCTCGGTGCGTCAGCCGTTATTGGTGGATTTGGGTTTGCCTTGTTCAACACGGTGATGTTTGTCGGGCGTATGACAAATGCCTCAATTGTGACACGCTTCGGTGTGGTTCGTTCAATCATGGTTTCAGCAATCGCAATCGTTGTCGCAGGTGTCTTGATGTCGTTCACCCATAGTTTGTGGATAGCGATTGCAGCATTTGCCATCCTCGGGTTTGGGGCTGCGGGTCCGATTCCCACTGCCCTCACTGCTGGAGCGAAGCTTGTGCCCGGTCAAAATAGTGCATTCTCAGGCGCACTTATGTCAATTACTTATGTATCGTTCATTGTCTGTGCCCCACTCATCGGGAATGTCGCAGAATTGACATCCCTGCAAACCGCCCTCATCACCACCATCGTGGTAGGAGTGTGCCTCTTTGGATTCGCACAGCGCTTACACACTGTCTCGCACAACGCCGTTTAGTCATGCTTGCCTAAGGCGTTGTGGTATTTCTATAGTCTTTTTTTGGGCACTATTGCTCACCAGTTGTAGTGGGCGCGTAACTCCAACCGCGTCGCCGCTCCCTGCAACTGCGACATCTGTTGCCTCTACAGCGACCCAGCTTGTCGCACGCCCAACACCCGTGCCGACCATTGGGGTAGTCGACAGTGCGCCCAGCCCGACGTATACCCGGTTCACCGGACTGGAGCGACGCCAGCTCTTTCATGCGATATGGAAGGTTGTCCACGATAATTATGTGTATCAAGACTACAATGGCGTGGACTGGGCAGCAGCCGAACACAGTTACGATGCACGCATTGCCGCGGCACCATCCACAGAGGCATTCTATGACATCGTCCGCGAGGCTATTGACTCTCTCGCAGATGACCATACGCGCTTCGATTCGCCGCAAGATGCTGCTTCGGACGAGGCTGTATATACTGGAACTGCTGGGTATGCAGGCATCGGAGTGATGCTCCGCGACCTCTCAAACGGGATCTTGATTATTCGCGTTGCACGCAATGGTCCTGCAGCACTTGCCGGGGTCCATGTCTATGACAGAATCACTGCAATTGATGGTCGCCCCGTAGCAGATTTCGAAGCTAAAAACGAAGACTATGGAAGCGCCATTCGTGGGCTGATGGGCACGACAGTCACCTTATCCGTGACCCGTGGCCGACAGACGCTCGAATTTCCCATTGTGCGCAACGCTATATCGGGTGATGCATTCCCTGAGGCAGTCGCCATGACCATACCAGGAACGACCGTACAGTTGCTCAGCATTGATAGCTTCAACCGTGAAAATCTGCGAGCGTTAGTTATCACTGCACTCCAAGACAGTACACCTCAAGGCAGCTTTCCCACGGGACTCATCATAGACGTGCGCGAAAACGGCGGTGGCTCTGTCGAAGCTATGACGCAAATCATCGGCCTCTTTGCGGATGGTGGCATTCTGGGAGAAGTGGTCGGCCGCCACGACGCCGAACCAATTACCGTCGAGGCTGGTCACGTACTACCGCTCTATGCTGATATTCCTATTGCGGTGCTCATCAGTGAAGGCTCGGTCAGTGCAGCAGAAATGTTTGCCTCTGGAATGCACAGTCTACGCAACGCCACACTCGTTGGCCACACAACTGCTGGCAACACCGAGAATCTGTATCCGTACGATTTCGAGGATGGCTCGGTTCTCTGGTTGGCAGAGGTGTTGTTCCGGCAGAACGACGGATCCTACGTCGACAACATCGGCGTCAGCCCGGACATCACTGTTCCCGAAAATCCTGACGCATACGACGCAAGCAACGACCCCGTGATACAGGCAGCACTCCAAAATCTCAATCACTGATGTTTACCAAAGAAAAAACACCCCTGCAATAGTGCAGGGGTGTTTTTGTGTAACCATGTTCCTACTGTGGACGGCGCATGTGCCAATCCGTCTGAGACTGATACGCGTCTGACACGCGCAAGAGTTCTGCTTCGCTAAACGCAGGTCCAATGAGTTGCAAGCCGATGGGCAACCCACTGTCAAAACCACAAGGCACGGATATGCCTGGGAGACCCGCCAAACTCACCGGGAGGGTACAGACATCCTGGAGGTACATCGCCACTGGATCGTCCGTGTTGTCACCGAATTTGAACGCCACATTCGGCGACGTTGGTGCGGCAATGATGTCGACATCGGCAAATGCGGCAGTGAAATCCTGGCGAATCAATGTACGTACCTGTTGCGCACGTTTGTAGTAGGCATCATAGTACCCTGCAGACAAGGCGTACGTGCCGAGCATGATGCGCCGCCGGACTTCTGGTCCGAACAAATCGCCGCGGGTCGCATCGAGTTGCTCGCGATAACTATCGCCAGCGCTACGGTGGCCATATCGAACTCCGTCAAAACGTGCCAAGTTAGAGGATGCCTCTGCGGTAGCGACAATATAGTAAACGGGCAGCGCATACCCACTGTGCGGGAGTGAGATTTCTTTGATGACGGCACCCATCTGCTTGAGCACGTCAATGGCTGCCCGAACAGCCTGATCCGTTTCTTTTTGGATTCCCTCAACAAACAACTCACGCGGTATCCCGATGCGCACTCCTTTGAGATTGCCACCGAGCGCGGCCAGATAATCCGGGACCGCCAACGGTGCAGATGTGGCATCGCGCTCGTCCTGGCCTGCGATTACTTGGAGCATCATCGCGGCGTCACGGGCTGTCCACGTCATTGGCCCGATTTGATCGAGTGACGATGCAAAAGCGACCGCTCCATAGCGCGACACGCGCCCGTAGGTTGGTTTGAGACCGGTGATACCACAAAGGGCGGCTGGCTGGCGAATCGATCCGCCCGTGTCGGTACCAAGCGTCCCCGCAGCCATCCCAGCAGCAACAGCAGCGGCAGAGCCGCCAGATGACCCACCCGGAACGCAGTCGTGGTTCCACGGATTGCGCGTCAGCTGATATGCACTGTTTTCTGTCGAAGAACCCATCGCGAATTCATCCATATTGAGTTTGCCCAAAATAACGCCGCCCGCAGCCTTCAGACGGGCTACCGCAGTAGCATCGTAGGGAGGGATGTAGCCCTCGAGCACCTTCGATGCGCATGTCGTGGGCAAGCCCTGGGTGGACAACACGTCTTTGATTCCCAAGGGAATACCGAGCATGGGGGTACGTTCGCCGGCGGCAATTCGTGCATCGGCTGCAGCGGCTTGGCGCAATGCCCCATCGCTGTCGACGTGCAAATACGCGCCCACCTGACCATCCTGGCTTTTGATTTGCGTTAGGACTGCTTCGGTCAATACGAGAGAACTTACCTCACCCGAGTCGAGGCGTGTGCGCATGTCTGCAATGGTCAAATGATGGAGGTTCATGCAATCATCCCGTTCAATAGCCTTTATTGCGGCCAGTAACAATATCGACAAAGGTCTTGATGCAAATCTTGATATCGAAAAGCAGTGACCAATTCTCTACATAGTATAAATCGTATCTGGTACGGTCTTCGATACTTGTGTCACCACGCAAGCCATTCGCTTGAGCCCAGCCAGTGATGCCAGCCTTTTGTTGATGGCGTCGCATATAGTATGGGATTTCTTGGCTGAATCGCTCAACCCAGAGCACTTGCTCGGGGCGTGGTCCCACCACCGACATTTCGCCACGGATGACATTGATAAAGTTGGGCAATTCGTCCAACGAGGTGCGTCGCAATAACGTCCCCGTCCGCGTCTTGCGCGGATCATCTTTGGTTGTCCACGACGCCAGATTTGGCGCATCCACACGCATCGTGCGGAACTTAATCGTCGGGAATGGGATACCATCAATTCCCACTCGCGGCTGCACAAAAAACGCTGGCCCTGTTGATTCAAGCTTGATAAGTATTGCAATCAACATCATCAATGGTGCAGCCACCAACAAAACGAGTGAGGCAAATGCCAAATCAAACAGACGTTTGAGAACCCTGTTAAATGGATCAGCCAACGCGCCGTTACGCACATTTAACAACGGGAGTCCGGCGACTTCGTTCTCAGACACAACGTTGTTGGTAATCAATGTAAACGCATCAGGGTAGAGTTTGACCTCTACATGTGCATCTTCCGCCCGCATGATGATGTCAAATAGCTCATGCGAAGCCCTACCAGAGAGGGCTACGATGACCAAATCAACCTGTTGTTCTTTGATGATATCGCCGATGTCATCAAAGTTGCCCAAAATAGGCACTGTGGCAATACTTGATTCGGGCACGATATCCGATGCGAAGCCAACGACCCGATATCCGAGGCTGTCGTCTCGTGTAATCGATCGGTAGACGAGTTGACCCGGGTCCAATGCACCAATGATGAGCACTCGTCGACTGTCTATCCCCTTGCGACGCAGGCGCGACAGAACCGATCGATATGCAACGCGAAACAATACTGTCCAGAACAATACAACTATCCACCCACCTACCATCAGCGATGTATCGACAACCACATCTGGTAATGCAAACTGTGGCGCCAACAAATTTGTCACATATGCAACAAAAACCCCGACTGACGTCGCCGATACCATCTTGAAACTCTCGTCTATGCGCGAGATTCCTCGTGGGAGGCTATACATTCCAGCCAAAAGATAACTAATAAACGTCGCACCATTGAGCACTGCGACAAACAAGATTCTGCCGGTTTGGGGTGAGTTGTCGAAGAGGATTTGACCTTCGAACGTCAACGGTCGCACGAACCAATACCAGACGAGCAGTGCAAGATTGGTTGCAACCACATCGGCGCAGACTGCAGCACCAATAACAAAAATTTTATTACGCCAGAGATGTCGATTCATAATGCTGAGCCTCGTACTGCACGCTGCGGTCGCAGTCGGTTCCGAACAAGTGCCATTTGTTCCGCAGCGCTTATTCCGAGTTCAATACCCCAACGCATTGGTAACGGGGTTGTCGCTGCATAGTACCTACGGAAAAATATACGCATCGCGTCATAGAAGTAGCGAATTGTCTGTACCGGTTGCTGTCGACTCGCCGCGCGCTTTATGTGGTGAATTACCGCATCTGCCACATAGACGATGCGCCAACCATATTGCTTGAAGCGAAAACACCAATCGAGGTCTTCTCCATACATGAAGTAACTATCATCTAATCCGCCAACCTCACGCAGGACTGTAGTCGGCATAACCATACACGCACCCACGATGGCATCCACGTCAATGGTCTGTCGTTCATCCATATAGGTCATGTTATAGCGCCCAAATCGTGGGTTGGTAGGGAACATATGTGAAAATCCCAGCATGCGCCAGAACGATACTTCTGGCGTGGGGAAAGAGCGCCGACACGCTTTGTCGAGTGTTCCATCCGGCAACAGTAAACGTGGCCCTACCATTCCTACATCCGGATGTGCAGCAAGATATTCAATCAGTACATCGAACGCACCCGGATCGACAATCGTATCGGGATTCAGAATACAGGTGTACTCCGGTCGATCAGCACGCTCCAGGATGCGCGACAGTGCGATGTTATTTGCATACGCAAATCCACCGTTATGCGGACTCGCAATAACATGAACGGAAGGGTATTCGCGTGCAATCATTTCCAACGAATTGTCGCTTGAACCATTATCCACAACATACACCTCAAACCCACCGCCACGATATCCATCAGGAATCGACGCGAGGCAGGCGTTGAGCAGGGCTGCGGTGTTGTAATTCACAATGACAATCGCGAGATTCGGCATAAGTGTGTACTTTCGTCTCCCCAAATACTACCATCTCCACGCCGAACCGTAAAGGAAGCCCGCACCGCGAACCATTCTCCTCTCAGCATACCGCCGACCGGTATACTATCTGTAGCTTTTACTTGAGATACGGAGAACTCTATGCGTCACAATTATTCAACGCAAACACCATGGGAAGAACTCGCAGGGTATTCGCGTGCCGTTCGCATCGGGAATATCATCGCAGTATCGGGCACCACAGCATCGAATGCTGCAGGCGAGGTCCAACACATAGGCGATGCTGGAGCACAAGCAACCTACATCATCCGCAAAATCGAAGCGTCGTTACAGCAGGCAGGAGCCACACTCAGTGATGTCATCCGCACCCGCATTTTCGTTGCGAACATCGCTGATTGGGAGGCGGTCGCACGTGCGCATGGAGCCATCTTTGGCAATATCCGCCCTGCCAACACCCTCGTCAGCGCAAGCATGGTCGATCCACGCCAATTGGTCGAAATAGAAGCGGATGCAGTTATTAGCAATGAGTAATCATGACATGGTTGAACTCCCACTACGCCACGAAGCCCTGAGTCCACGGAGTCCGAGTGTTGCGCCGCCACTCCTGGTGTTGCTCCATGGCTATGGCAGCAACGAAGAAGATTTGCTGCAACTTGCACCCTACCTCCCTGAGGAGTGTCAGATTATCTCATTGCGTGCACCACTGATGCTCGCACCGGGTTCGAACTGCTGGTACGAATTAGCGTTCACGCAAGAGGGCATCGTCGCAGATCACATTCAGGCAATGCACTCGCTCGCCTTTCTGCGCGAAACTTTTCACGCAGCGATTCGTACATACACTTGTGATGAAAAACGGGTCGCCGTGATTGGTTTTAGCCAAGGGGCTGGCATGGCCGGGATGTTGGCACTGTGCGAGCCAGTGATTCGCTGTTCTGTTTTGCTGAGTGGGCTTAATCCATTTGCGATGATGTCCCCAAAAGACATCACCGTGTCGCACCCGAATGTACTCGTGGTCCATGGGAGTTACGACGAAGTCGTTCCCATCGCCACTGGGCATGCAAGTCGTGATGCCTTCGTGGCACATGGCGCTACAGTCCAGTACGCCGAATACCCTATCGGACACACTATCGATCTGCGGGTCATTGCCGCACTGACGACGTTTTTGTCGACACAACTATGATGAATCAGAACTCTACCCTCTTCCTCGAGGCTTTTGTGGTCATCGAAGCATATGTTGCCTCGATATCGACGCTGGGCAAAGGGGTCCCGTTTGTGGCGCAGGTTGACAGTTTACGACTGACAGACCAAACCGTGCAAGCCTACGCCGAAGATCTCAAAGCGTTTGCCCGTTTGCGCAATGTCATTGTTCACGAACGCGGCGGTGGCACGGTTTTGGCCGAACCGAACGACTGGGCAGTTCAGCGTATCAGTCATGTACGAGACATGCTCATACAACCACCGACGGTTGCTATTTTCGCCACAAAGAATGTCCTCACTATCCAGAGTGCTGATCATCTCGCTGCTGCTTCGCGACTCATGTACACGCATCACTATTCTCAGTTGCCTGTTTTTGGCGACCACGGCTATGAAGGCTTGTTAACCATTCGCAATATCACCTATTGGCTCGGTGCGCAGGATTCACAGTTACTCGATTTGACACAGATTCGGGTCTCGGAAGTATTGCGTCATACCGAAGTAGCCGACACAGCGTTTTTTGTGACTCCCGATGCCTCGCTCGTGGTTGCACTGAAAGTTTTTTCTGCACAACATCGGCACGGTAATCCGATTGATGCAGTACTGATTTCGGAATCCGGCACTGCAGAAAGCCCGCTGCTCGGGATTATTGCCTTGGCCGATATGCCCGCGATTACGGAACGATTGCGCCTCAGTCAAGAGAGTTAATCAATCCGATCACGTGACCTTCGCTCAGACCAATGCGATACCCCCCAAAATAGACATACGGATACGCCACTCTGCGAACAGACCGTGACATACGCCATTCTCTCGCTGAGAACACAAAGGCCTTCGTCTCTTTTTGGAGGTCATGAGGACTCATGGGTCGCTGTGGTACGATACCCTAAAGAAATGCGTACGTAGCCTAGAGGATTGGTCATGAACCAGGGGATTTTTGAGCCACGCATTGCGCTCTATGTATGGGTAAGTTGTGCTGCGTTGGCAGCGGCACTTATATCTCGCAAGGGGTATCACATAGCAGCGGCAATTGCTATTGGTGTCCTTTTAGGTCCGCTTTCAATTATGATTGCACTCCTTATCCCGATGCGAAAGACTCCCACCGGTGACTAGACTGCTGCGAGAGGAACATCCGATGAACGGGAACGTAATCGCCATGATGGAAGGCGAACAGAGCTCCATCGAGGTCATCGAATACCCGTCACTCAACTTGTCACGCCGCCCCGATTTAGCTGCAATCGCGTATTATGCGCAGCAAATGGGTGTCAGGTTGCGCCAGCTCAAGATTACGCTGAGCGGTGGTGGCGCATCGATCGAACCGGGGATGTTGCAGTTTTCACATGGGTCGATTACAACGAACACCACAGCAGGCGGCGCATGGGGCTTTTTGAAGCGGTATGTCCAAAAGCGCTTCAATAACGAATCTATCTTTCGTACCACCTTCCAAGGAAGTGGCGTGATTTATACAGAACCAACCTTCGACCATTACCTCCTGGCACGCATTGCTCCTGGGGAAGAAGCTATCGTCGATGACGGCCGTTATGTAGCGAGCGAAATCGGCGTAGATAATGGGTTAGCATTCAAAAAGAGTCTCTCGAGTTTGTTACTCAGTAAAGACGAGGTCGTGCGCACACGGATTACGGGCAAAGGCTGGTGTGTCGTACAAAGCCCGATTGCTGCGAGTGATGTCCTGCGTGTCGAATTGAATGACGAAGAACTCCGCGTCGATGGTGATATTGTGTTGTTCCGCAAAGGGCGTCTGGTACAGCAAGTAAGCGGTGCTACCAATGGAGCGGGCGGATTAGTCACCTCCGGAGAAGGGCTCGTCAATGTCTTCCGCGGGACAGGCCAAGTCTGGCTCGCCCCCGCCGAACACGGCTACGAACAATTAATAGACTTACTGCAAAAAGCTGGCATGCCATATGGGCCGCGCACTACCGCCAAACCGCGCCAACGTCGCACGCTAGAGGAACTCATGTCATGACAGACAGCGCGAGCCCCCGTCAGATTGTCGCTCGTGGCTACGAGCGACTCACACAACGCTATACCGAATGGGCAACCTCGAAAAACGATGAATCCCGCGGTCGCTACATGCAAATCCTGCTCGACCATGCTCGTGGTGGAATGCATTTACTCGATCTCGGTTGCGGCACAGGTTTGACGTCCACCAAACGATTGGCCGAATCATATCGTGTCACCGCAGTGGATATCTCGCCCAAAAGCGCCAAACTCGCTGCCCGTGCCATTCCACGAGCACAAGTCATCTGTGCCGACATGACCAAACTTTGGTTTCCTCCTGAATCATTCGACGCCATTAGTGCGTTCTATTCACTCATCCACATACCCCGCGAGGATTTACCCGAGTTTTTTGTGCGCATGACCCGTTGGTTACGTCCCAATGGATTGTTCGTGGGCTGTCTGACCGCCCACGATATGCCTGCGGAGGTGTCGGAGGATTGGTTGGGAGTCCCCATGTATTGGAGCGGCTACGATAGTGATCGCAATCGCGCACTATTGCGGGATGCTGGCTTGACCGTACACAGCGCAGTCGAAGAGACGCAAGACGAAAACGGTGATGCAGTAACGTTCCTGTGGGTAATTGCCGAACGGCGTGCATTGTAGAGGAATGCTATGAACCACTTTCAGGCAATCGATCATATCGGTATTGCAGTGAATGACATCGACGAAGCAGTAGCGTTCTATGCTGCGACATTTGGGGTAGACCACTGGGAGCGCATTGAACTCCCTGACCGTGCAATGCGTGTCGCCATTGCTCAGTATGGAGAAAGTGCTGTCGAGCTTATCGCGCCGACGTCTCCTGAAGCGGCGTTCGCAAAATATCTGGCCGACAAAGGCCCCGGGATGCATCACATCGCCTACCGTGTCGCAGACATTGTCGCTACTCTGGCAGATCTCAAAACCCAAGGCCTCCGCCTCATCGATGAAGTACCGCGGCCTGGATTGCACGGCACGCTGGTGGCTTTTGTACACCCCAAAGCAACACTCGGTACCCTTATCGAGTTGGTACAGCACCGATGAATCCAGTGCGGATTGGAATCATTGGGTGTGGTCCTATTGCACAAGCAGCTCATTTGCCTGCCATCGTCAAAGCCAACAACGCTGTTTTGGTAGCTGTCTGTGACCGATCGGAACTCCTGCGTACCGCTGCCCTGGCTATGCATGGTGCAGCAGCCGCCTACGCCGATGCTGCCGAATTATTGGCAGATACACGTGTTGAAGCGGTCATCATCGCCGTCGCTGACGCGTTCCATGTGCCGCTGGCAATCGCTGCGTTACAGGCTGGCAAGCATGTCTTGGTCGAAAAGCCACTCAGTGACACCCTCGCCTCCGCCCAACAACTGCTCGTGGTGCATGCGAACACCAACCGCGTCCTCCACGTAGCCAACAATAAACGCTACGACATGGGCATCGAGTATGCCCACGAGATGTCTTGGGGCCCTCTCGGGCAGCGCATGGCGTATCGGGGATGGTACTGCGATTCACACCTGCGCTATACCGTTACAGACAATCTGCACCCGACATTCGTCACAGCCACAGATGCGCTGCGTCCAGGCACTGACCCCAAATCAGACCGGCGTCGCTATCTATTGTTGACGCATGGGAGTCACCTGGTAGATACCGCCCGCTATATCTGTGGTTCGATCGTGCGTGTCCAGACGCAATATCGCTCAATCGAAGGGGCCCACTGCTGGTTCAGTGCCGTGACATTTGCCGACGGCACCCTCGGGCATCTCGATCTAACGGTGACAATCCAAGGCGACCATCATGAAGGGTTCAACCTGTACAGTCAACACGGTTCAATTCAAGCAAAAACATACCTGCCGTGGTTTTTTAAGAGTAGTGATGTCGAGGTATTTACCAGCACGGATCAGCAGTACCATCGCCCGCTAGGTGCAGATGGACATTCCTATCGCCGACAAATCGAAGGCTTCTGCGCAGTGATTCGCGGTGAGCCTGTCGTACGCGCTGCGGGCATTGCTGACGGAATTGCGGCAGTGGCAGTGCTGACGGCAATGACCAGATCAGCAGAGGCGGGAAGTACCTGGATTGATGTCGATCACGTCGCAGGACTGCCATGACGATACGCACTGGCTGCGCTGTCTGGGCGCACAAAGGCTGGGTCGGCTCGTTCTACGCTGCGGGGACGCCGCCGTCTGCATACTTGCGCCGATATAGTGAACGAGCACGCACGGTAGAAGGAAATGCAACCTTCTATGCAATCCCCAGTGCTGCCACTGTTGCCAAATGGTGTGCCGAAACGCCTGCCACATTCCGTTTCTGCTGCAAAATCCCCCAATCTATAAGCCATGCCCCGACCCTGCGTGACACGGTAGGGACACGAGATCTCTTCCTCGAACGCATGCAACCATTGGGCGAACGGCAAGGCCCGTATTTTTTGCAGCTCCCGCCAAGATTTGGTATTTCCATGCTGGCTGATTTGGAACAATGGCTCGCGACATGGCCAGCGTCCGTTCGCTTGGCCGTAGAGGTGCGTCATGCGAGTTGGTATACGTCACGGGGACGGGCCGCATTACAGGAATTGCTTGATTCACACGGCATCGGACATTGCATGCTGGATGTGCGCCCTCTCAACGAGCCTGGATTACCAGGTGCAGATGTAGATTTGGATATCGCCCGGGACCACAAACCTGATATCCCACTCGACCCCTGGGTTAGCGCACGTCTGGCAATGGTACGCCTCATCAGCCATCCAAGTACGCCAGCCAATACCCAATATCTGGACGAGTGGGCTGTGCGAGTGGCAGATTGGGAGCGTGCGAGCATTGATTCCTATGTGTTTATGCATTGCCCTACTGAAGACCACTCGCCACATCACCTGCAGCTGTTCGACCACGCGCTTGCGAATGTGTTGCCGGAGTACCAGCCGATGTGGGATAATTCCCCACCAGAGCATCAAGCGCCGCTGTTTTGAACGTACCCTTGCGCTAGAGAGACTCCCTACCTGTGAATTACCTGGCTGGACTCAACGAAGAACAACACACCGCAGTCACTGCTCCTATCGGTCCTATCCTGCTCAAAGCAGGGGCCGGTAGTGGTAAAACCCGCGTGTTGACACTGCGGATCGCCCATATGGTGCAGCAGCATCGGATAGACCCGAGTGCAATTTTGGCATTGACATTCACCAACAAAGCCGCCAAAGAAATGCGCTCACGGCTCCGCAGTGTGCTGGGCACGCAGGTCAAACAACTCACGACCGGTACCTTCCATTCGATTTGTGTGCAGATTCTACGGGCGCATCTCGAGGGTAAGATTGGTCACTTCACCCGCAACTTCAGTATTTATTCAGGTGATGAGCAGGAGCAACTCGCCCAACAATCGATTGATGCGGCGCCTGAGCCATCCCCCGATGCCACCGATGTCGATGATTTAATGCGACGGATATCGCGCGCGAAGAGCCGGTTACAAACACCGCGTATGCTCCTCGCCCATGCCGAAAACGCCAACGACTCTTGGGTCGCACTGCGATATCGGCACTACCAAGGGTTGTTGGCCGAGGCCAACGCACTCGACTTCGATGATCTCATACAGCACACGTATCGCCTATTGAGCGAGCACGAGGATGTCCTCGATGCTGTCCAGAAGCGTTGGAAGCACCTGCTCGTGGACGAATATCAAGACACCGACCCGAGCCAGTTTAGCCTTATCCGCGTCTTGAGTGAGCCGGTCGGCAGTCGACCACGGTCGCTTTTTGTGGTGGGTGACGCGATGCAATCCATCTACGGATTTCGCAATGCCGACCATACTATCATCTCTCGGTACGGCGAGACATTCCCCAATGCAACGATTATCGAGCTCAAGACCAATTATCGGAGCCGTCAAGCCATTCTCGATGCAGCCTATGCAGTTATCCGCCCCAGTCGGTTGGTATTGCCGATGCAACTCAAAGCACAGCAACGGAGCTTTGAAGGTGAGCGGAGTGTCGTCTTTTTGGAATACCAAAATGGCAAAGAAGAAGCCGACAAAATCGCCTATGAGATTGCTACCATGGTACAGGCTGGCTCTCCAGACCGAGGAGCCTTTGGCGATGTCGCGGTAGCAGGACGGCAAGCCAAGGATTTCGCTATCCTGTACCGTTCCAAACACATGAGTCGCCAATTCGAAGAAGCCTTGCGCATGCAAAAGCTCCCCTACAAACTCAAAGGGCAACAAGGATTTTATGATCGGGCGGTTATCCGCGACCTCCTCGCCTACGTGCGTCTCGCAGTCAACAGCCGTGACAATATGGCATTAACACGCATCGCCGACACGCCCAAACGCGGTTTGAGTGCCAAACCTCTCAAAATCTTCAGCATCGAAGCAGCCCGCCGCAATCTCGCTATAGCCGATGTGTTGGCCGATGTGATGATTTTGGCACAGCTCGACGAAAAAGCACGTGCCGGTGCACGTTCCCTCGGCGCGATATTGGGTCGCTTACGCGGACACCTCAAACGCCAATCTGCGCCTCGTGATGTCATCGAAGATGTCATCCAGCAAACAAACTACCACTCATACCTCGAGGCGCTCCACGCCAAAGACCCCGAAAAGCATACCGATGCCTTGGCACACATCCAAGAACTCCTCGTCGTCGCAGACGAACACGACGACATCGAGGAATTCATGCAGTACATCGCAATCATGACCAATACCGACGACGGCGACGAAGAACGCGATCAAATACAGCTCATGACCATTCATGCAGCAAAAGGATTGGAGTGGCCGTTTGTCTTTGTCTGCGGACTCGAGGAGGGTGTGCTGCCGCACGAACGCAGTATGGCCACTGCCGAAGGCATCGAAGAAGAACGACGACTGTGTTACGTCGCCGTTACACGCGCCGCCGAGCGCTTATATCTGTCATGGTGCCGTGAACGCAGTGCCAGCAACCGTGGTAAGAAATCGAGCGTCAGTAATAGCAAGGCAGCTAAACGATCGCGCTTCTATGACGATATCGAACTCTACGGTCGTGAGTTGGCAAGCCGCCGTAGCACCTAGGAGGACCCATGGAACCACAAGAAAACAGCATCCAGACACTGCGCCGGTACACATTGCAGTGGTTGATTACCAGTTTGGCGATATTTGCCGCGTTTTCGCTGGTGCCAGGCATTACCTTTAGTGGCAACGGCTATGAAATCGGCATCATTGCGATGATTTATAGTGTGATTAATCTGCTTATCCGACCCGTGTTGATGTTGATTACCTGCCCGATGATTGTGCTGACCTTAGGGATGTTCAGCGTTATCATCAACGGCATGCTGTTACTCATTACCGCAGATTTGGCGAAATTCCTGGGAATCGAATTCCACGTGGCATCGTTCACCACGGCACTCGTCGGGGCTGTCGTTATATCGTTGACCACCTTTGTACTCAATATCCTCAGTGGCGAAAACAAGGTCAACGTGCGCATCCAGAAATAGCATTTTTCAGCTTTTTAAAAACAGAACGCTCGTCACAACCCTGAACTTCAATTCATTACAGTCTGCGAAACTTTTTTGTGATTTACAGAGGAATACAACCGGCTGTAAATCTAACAGAATGATGTGCAGTGGACAATGTCGTTCTTGAATTATTCGCTACGAAGTCCATAGAAGCTCCCACTCGATGCATGAGGTATGCAAACATGTGTTAGTCAGCTAAAATCATCTCTCAATTGGACCACCAGAACTTTTGGGTTTCAACATGCGCATAATAAATTGTTCAATGTAAAAAATTCAACTACCCATCAATACTGCGCAATCGTGCGTTGAGAGATTGAATGAGAAGCAAAAAGGTTTCATATCACATTTTTGACCGCAGGCAAGGTGAATACGTACCTACGGTTCGCTAGAGTTCATGAGATGAACAGGTACAACATGAGTTTGTTGCATGCAAATTGCACAGAAGTTATGCTACGGTCGATTTTTTACGAACATAGAAGATACTAAGCACAAGAATCACGACCCAAGGAAGAGGAATTAGCAGTATTCCGGCCCAGGCAAACCACGGTGCATAGCTGAGCTGAATAATGTGTCGGCCCGGCGGTATTTGGACGCGTATCCAATCACCAACAGGCACACTCAGAGGAGTTCCGTCGTCAATAATTGCTTGCCATCCGCCCAGACCGAATTCATAGACACGAAGTTCGCCTCCTTCAGGAATATTGCACGTAACAACAATCTGCCCGCCACGTTTACCATGAGCACAGGAAGTAATGTTTCCAGATGCCGAAATAACGGCCGCATAAGCGGCATCTGGGGAATCATTGCGATAGAGAACCCAGTTCTGAAATGTTGCAACAACAGAAAAGGGAAACGCTTGCGGCGCATCAGTGTTGAAGACATACTCCGGTGGCGGCAATGGATGATCTTTAACAATAATTCCAAGCGGTGTCGGAAGTGACGTGACACCACGCTGCATGGAAGCGAGGAACATCCAGTCGGGTAGGTCGACATACCCTGCCGGTAGACCATCAAGGCCTTGTAGCATCTTTTTTGTCTCTACATCGTTGATATCAAAAGAATTAACAAGCTCATGAGCAAATGCCTGCAGACCAAGCAGATTGTATAGTGCGAGGACAACTACAAGGACATGGCGGAAATCAATTCTCATAGTCCGCTGCAAAAATCCCAAAAGCTGCCGCATCCATGATGCACCTATTGTCTGATTTGTCAAAAACGCATGAAATACGAGTGCTGCAAAGGTAAGAATTGCTAACCCTGAAATCCCGTTATAAATAGCAATCCAACGGAACCCACTCGAAATATCAGTTAATACAGTGATATTCAGCCCATTGAGGAGCTTCGAAAAGACCCCTGTTGCCAGAATCATAGCAGACCCACCAATGAAAGCAATCAACACTGCGAAACGTCGGTGATGTGGAAGGGTAATCCATCGAAATCCGATCAGTGTAGCAAAAACCGGAGTGAACCCGATATACGTAGCGTACGCCCATGGGTATGGAAAAGGATTCAAACCTTCAGCTCGAGAAATCACATAGGAGGGTATGAAGAAATTGACGAACTGCGTGCTAAGAGGCACTGCGTACTGCATTGCAGGGTCGGATTCCTTCGAATAAAGCCCCATTGTCATTACCATATTCAGGAGTATTGGACTCGCAAACAGCACCATAATGCCTGTTGCTATCAGCAGATCATTCTTTATTCGTGGATTCTGTGCAACGTAGTTGATGCGCCACGCATAGTAACCCACAACCACCGAAATTAACACAAAAAAATACTGGTAATAGAGTTGACCCGACAACATGAATGTTCCTGCACAGATAGCAGCAATCAGCATCCGCCAAAACGACGGGCGAACAACATAGTAAACGACTGAAACAAATGCAAGCCAAAACGCGGCGAGCGAGAGAGGCATCCCAACCGAACCAAGTTCAAGTCGGCAAACAATTTGCCCCCCAAGCATCGAAGCCAGGGCAAACCACAGTCTAGCAAGTGGATGAATACCTATCGTGAGGGAAAGCCAATAGCTGGCCATGCCAACAATGAGAAAAGCGAGCGAAAGGGTAAATGAAGCGCCGCCCAGAGCTCCAAGCGTAAGGCTTAAAATCATACTAATCGGATGCATGAACGACCCGTATGGGTCAGCCATTACTGGTTTACCGCCTGCATTCTGATTCCAAAATGCACATGGACCGCATGCTTTCAGCATGTCCCAGAAATAAAACGAATTAATACTGCGCGCATATTCCGCACCAGTAGGGATGTCAACTGAGTTCCAACTCTGTCCGTATACCAAATACCATACCGCAACAATAAAAATAACCTCGAGAAAAACTGTGCTGTATGTTTTGAAATTTTCACGAAACAAAGTAGATGCATTGGAGAACAAACGTTTTGCAAAATTTATCATGGTATAAGCAACTCCATACATTCATTTTGCTAAAAATGACACAAAACACCCACAAAGCTTGTTTTGAGTTAGCCGTTCGTAAGCAGAATAATTCAATATAGCACATTTAATAGGAAGTATCCACAACAGACACTCTCCAGCTTCACTGAGCTTTTTGGAGAAAACTACTGTATGCATTTGGAATAAACGTAAATCAACCCATTAGATCCTGTACTACTGTTTCGTCAGACAAAGGAATTTTAGTGATGTTCAACGTAGTGATGTAATCTGTTGATAGTTTGGATGTGAACCAACTCTAAATTTCTTTTCAAACATACCACTACAAAACCAGATATTCTGCACAACGAGAATTTGCCTATCGCCGGCAAGATCGATCGCAGGGTAGGAATCTGACCTATTACCTATATGAGGCGAAGAAATTCTGGGGTAAGCGGGACAAATGATGTATTTTTGTGGTACCAGAGAAAATACCAATAAATACCTAGCAATGCTCTGAAGGAGCTCTGGCTAATCGGCAACAGGGTATTTTCCACAGAATTTTCTCAGTTGAAAACATTTACGTGCTTCGATGCGGCTCAAATGCATCTATGCAGAAAGTGTTGCAAAACGAAAGATAATACGTTTGTGATGCGAGACGAACATCGCAAACACACATCCAGCACCATGAGAGACTAGTCTTTGCCAACGGTACGTCACAATACTTTATCTATACTATCTATTCGGCCGAGCACACAGAATCAATTCAAATACATTACACTCCGTTGCCATATGCATGCCATCAAAGCCTGCAGAGTGCTATATTTTAAGACCATCGATGAGAGGGCTTCTCAATTCAGACCAAACGCGGGCAGTTTGAGTAAGCTTTTCCCAACATCAAATAACGATTCACAAGCAGAAGCCGGTTTTGTGAATACAGCCCAGTAAATTATGAAGAGCGGGTTGCTCAATACAATCTCATACAAAACGGATAAGCGCTTTATAAAAAGAGGATAACTCGTGGTGTTTGTCTACACAAAGATCAATCAAACTTCCGCGCCAAAAATCTATCGGTAATAACGACAAAACATTCAATCGACCATTCGCTTTTAGCGGATGGTCGATTGTAAACGGGGGGGCTTTAAGCAGCTGATACTTTGATCACAATGTGAGAGTGAATAAGCTCTGCATTGGAATTGAAGTTCTGTTCCCTACTTTGATTCGTGGAGGGCACGCCAGACGCGTTCGGCGCGGAGCGGCAAATCGGTGACCCGCGCACCAACGGCATTACGCACGGCGTTGGCGACTGCAGCCGCACCGGCGGTTATCGGCGGTTCGCCGATTCCACGTGCGCCAAACGGACCAAATGGCGACTTGTTTTCGACAAGCACGACATCGATGTCTGGCATAACTTCAAATCCTGGCAAGTCGTAGTCCATGAAGCTTGCAGTCAACAGTTGACCGTATTCGTCATAGATCATCGCTTCGTGGAGTGCCCACCCGAGACCTTGGGCAACACCGCCATGAATCTGCCCCTCAACAAGCATCGGATTGAGGGCGAAACCGACATCCTGTACCGCCAAATAACGCAGTGGAGTGACATGCCCGGTGTCCGGATCGACATGCACTTTAGCCAAGTGGGCGACAAATCCTGGTGCATTCTCCGACACTGCCGAGGTCCCTTCGCCGACAATCGGACCATTGCCGCCAGCCTTGTTTTCGGCGAGTTCTGCAATTGCGCCGATTTCCATCGCCTTATCTGGGAAGCCTTTGACGCTAACGACACCATTGATCAGCTCGAGGTCTGCGGGACTTGCCTCGAAGTGATCAGCGGCTGTTTCGAGCAGCTTTGTGCGTACTGCAGTAGCAGCAGCAGCAACGGCCCCCGACACGCTGTAGGTGGTCTGACTACCACCGCTGGGGCCAGCGCGTTGACCTGTCAGCGTATCGCCCTGGATAAGTTGGATACGATCCGGGCTGATGTCGAGAATTTCGGCAGCGACCAAAACCAAGGAACTATTGACACCAGAGATATCGACCGAACCTACATGGATACGGACTGCACCGTCACTGTCTACACGGCAGACAGATGCGGCGGGGGACATACCACACGGCCAGCCACCTACAGCCAGACCCCAACCGGTGTTGGCTTCGGTTTTGCGTGTTTTCCACATTTCGTGGTTCTGTACCGCCATCAGACAAGCCTTGAGACCGATGTTCGGCCATTTATCGCCATTGCCCATCCGGTCGCCTTCGTCCACGCCGATTTGCATGCGCAACTCGAGTGGGTCACGACCAAGCTGAATCGCCAGCTCGTCAATGCTCGATTCAATGGCAAACGTGGCAGATGGGGCACCAGGTGCGCGATACGCGCCGCCCTGTGGCTTGTGGGTCAGGACTTCACGACAGAGGATGCGCACGTTGTCGCATTTGTAGTACCCACCCAGGAGAATGCCCAGAATCCCACCGATGGTGAATGGGAAGACTCCGTTGTCGAGGGTAGCCACTGCGTCGAGTGCCAGCAATGTGCCGTCTTTTTTGGCGGCAATGGTCAAATCAATGATGGTAGCGGGGGTAGGGGTGGTTGACAAAAAGTCTTCGGAGCGTGTCAGGACCATCTTCACCGGCCGACGCACGGCCCAGGCTACTGCTGCGACCAAGGGATCAAGAATCCCGTACTTGGCACCGAATGCACCACCGACGACCATCGGTACGACGCGTACCTTGGACTTTGGCATCGACAACAAGCGTGCAACTTCATCGCGGACGCCGAATTGACCTTGGGTGCTTGTGTATACCGTCAACTCACCGCGCATCATATGCGGATCTGCGACCACCGCATGTGGTTCGAGATAACCCTGATGGACAATAGGAGTGGTGTAGCGGCGGGTAATCACGATGTCAGCGTTTTTGATCGCTGCATCGACGTCACCACGATTGAACTTCGTTTCTTCGTGCAGATTTGAAGGCTCGCGATGTCCCTCGTCAGCGCCCTTGTCAACCGCTGCATGGGCTGCGGTCAAATCCATACCGTCTTTGGGCAAGCCATTTGGCCAAATGACCGGAGCAGACGGCAAAATCGCTGATTCCATGTCTGAGACAACTGGCAATGGCTCGTAGTCGATCAGGACTGCGTCTGCGCCATCTTTGGCAGCAGCTTCTGACTCGGCGACGACAACCACGACGGGATGCCCACGAAACAGCACCACGTCGTGCGCCAAAACAGCACTTCCGCGCGAATTGACGGGGCGATCCTTGGTGGGCAAGTCCGCGGCGGTGAGTACAGCGACAACTCCTGGAACCGCCATGGCTGCAGTCTTGTCGATGCCAGTAATCTTGGCATGGGCATATGGACTGAGAACGGGACGGCCATAGAGCATCCCAGGCAAGCGCATGTCGCCTGTGTATTGTGCTGAACCGGACAGCTTTTCAGGGCCGTCGATGATTTTGTGGCGTTTGCCGAGGGACTTGTACTCTTTTTTGGCGGTCATGGATACCTCAGTGATCTAGACAATAGCTGGTGGCGTATTGCCGGCTTCGATAATGGCACGGCGGACATTCACAAACAACAACAACACCATTCCGAGGATGAAAAACGCTGCAATCATAACCAGTGCAAGCCGGTATGACCCGGTGAATTGGAATACCAGTCCGAAAACCAACGGTCCAATCCAGCTCGTTCCCCGCTCGCTCACCTCATACAGGCTATAGTATTCGGCTTCTTTGCCGGAGGGGATCATCTGAGCAAATAAGGATCGGCTCAGCGCCTGCGTGCCGCCGAGTACGATTGCAATTCCGGCACCCAAGCCAAGGAATTGCATGACATTGCCTTTCGCCATGAAGTAGGTGACAAACGTCAACCCCGTCCATACCAACAGACTCATGACAATGGCACGTTTGGCACCGGTCATTTTGGCGATACGGTTGAATGCCAAAGCGCCGAACCACGCGACAAACTGCACCATCAAGATGGTGATGATGAGCGTCTGACTTTCCATTCCCAGTTCTTCGGTGCCGAACTGCGAAGACAACGAAATGACCGTCTGCACGCCGTCGTTGTAGAGCAAGTAGGCAGCCAAAAACAACAGCGTTTGCGGATAATGCCCGGCATTTTGGATGGTTTCGGAGAGTTGGCGAAACCCGGCACTGATGACCGACTGACCCTTTTCCAATGCTTTGGCAGGATTGCCGACTCGCAGGCGTGTGAGCGGAATGCGCAAGAAAATTGCCATCCAGACACCTGCGGATGCCAGACAAATACGTACTGCCATCCCGCCATCAACCCCGAACGTGTCGTGCATGATGAACAACACGAGGTTGAGAATCAATAACAAACCACCCCCGAGATACCCAAAGGCATACCCGCGGGATGAGATTGTATCGCGTTCGTCTGGGGCTGCAATATCCGGTAAAAAGGCGTTGTAGAAAACCATAGATGCGCCAAACGTCAGATTTGCGACGAGATAGAGCGCAGCGCCGTAGAGGTAATTCGTACCTTGCAAGAAGTACATCAAAATCACTGCAATGGTGCAAATGTAGGCGAATATACCCATCATGCGCCGCTTGAGGGTTGTATAGTCTGCTACTGCGCCGAGGATGGGCAAAAAGAAGACTTGCAGCAACACGGAGAGCGACGTCACATAGGCGAACAACGACCCGGCAGCTATCGGAATGTTTGGCCCGAATGGGTAGAGCATCCCTGCAGTGCTTTCCGCTGCTGCATTTGCAATACTAGTCAGGTATGGTCCCAAAAAGACAGCAATGACCGTCGTGGAATATGCAGAAACGGCCCAATCGAAATAATACCAACTGCGTTGTTCGGTATTTCCAGCAAACATGTGAGCCTCCTCTGCGCGGTATCTCAGGGAATCATAGATCGATGAATTTCGCACGGGACGGTATATTCAAAGTATAACCCATTTCGGTCAAATTGCGCAGAGACTCCGATAGCAATGACACCCGCTGCGCGTGCTGCCACCACCGCCTGGGCGAGCGTTGGATCGATATCGGCATCAATGGCAACTCGTCCAACAGACCCTTGGGCAACGATGACCAACACAGCCTGCTGACCCGTTGCTGCATGTGCAGCCAATTCACCGACATGCCGCGCCGAACGACTGCTCGGGGCGTCAGGGACGAGTGCAGTGCCAGCGATGAGACGACCTGCAGACTTCACTTCGAGGATGACTGGGTGTGCTCCGCCGTCGAGGACAAAATCAAAGCGGCTCGCTCCTACAGACACTTCACTCCGGATAGATGTATACAGCGGCAGTCCGGGCAAGGCGTATTGCAGCAATATCTGCTTCATCAGACGATTTGGGAGCAACGTATCGAGTGAAGCCCAACTGCCATCGGCGCGTTGGGCTGCAGCTGCTTGCCATTGGGTAGCGCGCTTTTCGCCAGACCGTGATACGAGGCACACGGTCACACCAGGGACAAGCGTCTCGACCAGTCGGCCTCGGTCGGCGATGTGCGCCTTGGTGAGAGTCCCATCGGGCAGTTGTACCACCGCCACAAAGCGATTGGGGCGCTCTATGAATGTCGCGAGACACTGCTGACCGCCTCCCGCAAGGGGGACACCAATCGGAACTATGACTTTTTCCATTGTGGAGCGCGTTTGTTGAGGAATGCATCGGTGCCTTCTTTGGCATCGGCTGCAACAACGATGTGTGCAAACGTCGCACACTCGTCGGTGAGGGCATCCTCGAGATTTTTGTCGGCCCCATTGTGGATGGTACGTTTGATGGTTGCGACGACATGTGCAGACATCGTACCAATGCGTTGCGCCAGCTTCGTTGCGGTGGCATGCAACTCACCCGGTTCAGTGACCATATCAACCAAGCCCAATCGCAAACAGTTATCTGCATCGATAGGATCGCCGGTCAACGCCATCAACAATGCGGTGCTCACACCGGCACGGCGAGCAACTCGGACGCTGCCACCCCAGCCCGGCATCAGGCCGAGGGTCACTTCGGGCAACGCTAACCGGGCGGTTGAACTCGCAACACGCAGGTCGCACATGAGCGCGAGCTCGCACCCACCGCCGTAGGCAACTCCATTGATGGCCGCAATCACGGGGAACGCAGCGGTCCGAATGGTTGTTGCGAGGCGCAACATGACTTCGCCGAAGGCGGCTCCTGCGGTGACATCGGGCAGTGCGTTGATTTCTTTGATATTGGCGCCTGCGACAAAGGCGCGGTCACCATGCCCAGTGATAATGACTGCCTTGGGATGATCATGCGCAATATGTGCCAAGGACTCGGCCAACTCTGCCACAGCCGCCATGCTCAATGCGTTGACAGGTGGGTTGTTGATGGTCAAGGTCACAACGCCATCGACATTCGTTCGTGTCCAGAGACTCATGTGGGGACTCCTTTTTGCCTATGAGATTTGTATTACCTGCAAAATCATCATGCCAGCGGATAAAACCCGCCGCCGGATTTTCGACCAAGTTGGCCATTGGCAACCATGGCTCGCAACCGTTGGGGCGCAGACAAGCGTTCGTCTGCCAGTTCGCGTGCCAGCACATCACCAATTGATACCGCAGTATCAAGGCCAATCACATCGAGCAGCTGCAACGGCCCCATGGGATACCCACAGCCGAGTTTCATTGCGGTATCAATGGCGTCGCGGTCTGCCACCCCTGCATCGAGCAGGCGGACTGCTTCAAAGAGGTACGGGATCAACAACCGATTCACAATAAAGCCGCTCTCGTCTTTGACCGCAACAACGGTTTTGTTGAGTGTGGTGCCCATCTGTCGCAATGCGTCCTGTGTTGCCGCGCTGGTAAAAGGTGTCGATACGAGCTCGATGAGTTGCATCAACGGCACCGGATTAAAGAAATGAAACCCAGCGACCCGGTCCGGGCGTGTGGTCGCCTGTGCAATCAGATGAATGGGGATGGATGATGTATTTGACGCAAAAATAGTCGAAGGGCTACAGATGCTATCGAGTGCGCGAAAGAGTTCGTATTTGAGTTCAGCTACTTCTGCAATGGCCTCGATGACGACATCTGCCTGCGCCAACGAGTGACGATCGAGTGTCGGCACGAGACGGGCATAGGCGGCATCGGCCTGCTCGGTCGTCATACTGCCTTTTTTGACAGAACGCGCATAGCCATCGCTGATGCGGGCAAGCCCGCGTTGGAGCGGCGCATCGAGTTGCTCGCAGACGATGGTACGGTACCCGGCTGCTGCGACGACCTGCGCAATGCCAGCTCCCATTACCCCACAGCCGACAACGGCGACGGTCTCGATACTCACTAAAGCCTCCCCCATGCATCAATTCGACGAAACGGGTGATTCGTGCTACTATGGCGCGCGAACGTTGCGACACGCCAGCCTGGTGTGCCGTCAGCATAAGGGAAATGCAACGATGACGCAAGGATTTCGAACCGAAAAAGACTCACTAGGTGACGTCCAAGTTCCAGCAAGTGCTTTGTATGGTGCCCAAACGCAGCGTGCCGTACAAAACTTCCCCATCAGCGGGTTGCGCCCGTACCCTGCTTTCGTCTGGGCAATGGCTGTTATCAAGCGCGCCGCAGCCGAAGTCAATTGTGACCTCGGGCTACTCGAAGCACGTGCCGCCAAGGCAATCATGGCCGCTGCCGACGAGGTAATCGCTGGTAAGCACGCAGAACATTTTGTCGTTGATCCATTCCAAGCGGGTGCGGGCACGAGCCACAACATGAACCTCAACGAGGTTTTGGCCAACCGCGCCAATCAGATTCTCGGGTTTACCCTCGATGACGCAAAAAAGCCGGTAAATCCCAACGACCACGTAAACATGGCCCAGAGCACCAACGATACCATTCCCACCGCGATCCGATTAGGTGCATTGTGGCGTGTCAATGATCTCTTGGCAGCCATTGACGGCCTTGCAGATGCATTGGCGCAAAAGGCGATTGAATTTGACGATGTCGTCAAATCTGGACGCACACATTTGCAGGATGCCGTACCAGTCACCATGGGGCAAGAATTCGGTGCATACGCACTGGCAGTACAGAATGATCGCGAACGCGTGGCAACTTCAGCTGCCCGGCTTCGACGGATCGGTATTGGTGGAACCGCAACTGGGTCGGGTCTCAATGCGCATACGGAATACCATCCGCGCATGGTGACGACACTCAGCCGTTTGCTCGGTCAAGACTTGCGGAGTTCGGGTAATTTATTCGAATCAATGCAAAACATGGCCGATGCCGCTGATTTTTCGAGTGCCATACGGACCCTCTGTGTGACGTTGACTCGCATTGCAAATGACTTCCGTTTGTTGGCCTCTGGCCCAGCGACGGGATTCGATGAACTCCGACTCCCTGCGGTCCAACCCGGCTCGAGCATCATGCCAGGCAAGATCAATCCTGTGCTGGCAGAAATGCTCAATATGGCGTGCTTTCATGTGCAAGGGTGTGACCACACCGTGACATTAGCAGCACAAGCAGGACAACTCGAATTGAACGTCATGATGCCGATCATTGCACATAATCTGTTCGAGATGATGCATGTGATGATTGGTGCAATCAATGCCTTCACCAGCAAATGTGTGGTAGGTTTGAGCGCAAATCGTGAAAAAGCCTCAGGCTGGCTGGCCAAGAATGCCATTCTTGTCACCGCCCTCAACCGAGAAATCGGCTATGCAAATGGTGCAGCAGTCGCCAAAGAATCTATGGCAACCGGCAAAACCATCAAAGAAGTCGTCATCGAGAAGGGCCTCTTGAGTCCCGAACGGATCGACGAACTCCTCGACGTGCATGCCATGACAAAGGGTGGTATCATGGGTTTCGGAGCAGGCGGCGGATAACCTTTTGCCCGCTGACAACACATATGAGCGCCGGAGCTCGCGCATCTACGTATGACACGTATCCGCGGCCCGGCGATTTTTTATCCATCGGGATGTCTACTCAATGACTTGAGTAGTATGCATAGTAACTTTGAACTGAGTGATGGAGGTCAATTGTGCGAGTAGGTATTTTGACGGGAGGCGGCGACGTCCCAGGGTTGAACCCAGCAATCAAAGCCGTCGTCAATCGTTGCGCGGATGCCGGCATCGAAGTCATTGGCATCAAGCGTGGTTGGGGTGGTTTGCTCAACTATAATCTGGACAATCCCGAAGGAAACAGCGAGTGGGCCGCACCGCTTACTCCGATGCACGTACGTACCATTGATCGGTACGGCGGGACTACCTTGCACTCGTCGCGCACCAACCCACAGCGCGTCACCGAAAAAATGATGCCGGAGTTCCTGAAGGGGAAATTCACCCACAGCGGCCCCAAAAATACCGCTGACGCCACTGTGCACATCATGAAGGTGCTTGAACACCTCGGCATCGATACGTTGATTCCCATTGGTGGCGACGACACATTGTCGTATGCAGTACGCATGCACCAAGAAGGCGTACGTGTCATCGCAATTCCCAAGACCATGGATAATGATGTCTTTGGAACGGATTACTGTCTCGGCTTTTCAACTGCTATCACACGATCAGTTGAGTTCATCAATGCACTCCGAACACCAACGGGTTCACACGAACGCATTGCTGTTGTCGAATTATTTGGCCGCAACTGTGGTGAGACCGCGTTGGTTGCCGGTTTCTTGGCCGATGCCGACCGGAGTGTTATTGCAGAGGTACCCTTCGACATCGAACGACTGGCACATCAGTTGGTGACCGACAAAAAGCGTAACCCATCGAACTACGCCATCATGGTCATGTCCGAAGGTGCGCACATGATTGACGGTCAGTCAATGGAATACGGCGAAGAAGATGCCTATGGCCACAAAAAGTTGGGTGGTATCGGTCAGATTACCGGCGATGCCATCAAAAAAATCACCGGCATCGACATCGTCAACCAAACAGTCGGCTACCTGATGCGCTCTGGTGCACCAGATGCCATCGACCGTATGGCCGGCTTCTCGTATGGCAATATGGCTGTCGACCAGCTCCTCAAAGGTCATAGCGGGTTGATGGTCGCCATCCAAAATGGCGTCTACACCACCGTTCCTGCGGACACCCCATTACAGGGCGTCAAACGCGTCGACACCGAGCAGTTCTACGACTCAGAAAACTACAAAGCCAAAGTCAAGGACTTCCTCGGCAAGCCGTTGTTCTGGTACTAGTCCGCAACGCACAGTCCGCAAAAAAGGGTGTGAGGCACTGCCTCGCACCCTTTTTCTGTTGTCTTCGCAGAGCTTTTGGCACCTCACATTCGTGCGTACTTTAAAATTCCCTGTTACCGGGTGCACTGTGGGACTACACAAGTATTCACAACCAATCATCAGCCAGCCGTGGTGTGGTTGACTTCGCTTTCGGTACGTATTGGCGTAGAGACGAGCGCCAAAACGGAAACGAGAAGCATGGTTATCGCCAGCACGTAGTATGTCGACGAAAGACCGATTTTTTCCACTCCAAACCCGACTAAGAGCATTCCAATGGGTGGTGCGGCATAGAATACTGATGTTTGGGCACTAAACACCATGGGGTGCTCATGCGGTGGAAAACGCATTTGTATCTTCGAAATCAAATAGGGAGTGAATGGCCCCCACGAAAACCCAAGAATCAACGCAAACAACAGCATCAGACCAATCGGCGGCAGGAACGCCATCCCGAGGGTTCCCAAGGACGCGCCAATAAATGTCATGCGAATGAGGGTTTTGCTACCCATTTTCGCCAGGAACCAGCCATAGGCAAACGAGCTTATTGTTGAACCAGCTGCCAGGACGGAGATCACAATCCCCAAATCCAGCGGCTGATTCATAGACTCATAGTAGGTCGGTAAAATAATTGATTCGATGGGCAAATAAATCGCCGCAAGCACCAATACTGCCAGGAGCAGCGTGCGCAGAAAGGAATCACTCCACAGCCTGCGAAAACCAAGGGTAAGATCTGAGAAAGTACTCGCTTTCTCCGCAGGCTCGGCGAAAGAAGTGTGCAGATCAGCATCTCGCAAGAATGCGGCAGAGAGCGCAGCAATCAGAAAGAATAGAATGACAATCCAGAACGAGTTCGCGGCTCCAACCAGCGCAATAAATAATGCACCAACGGCAGGGCCGACAACCCAGCTGGTTCCCTGCATACCCTCATGAATGCCATTGAGGCGATGGATGTCGACATTCGTACGCTCGGCGAGGGGTTGGAGCATCGTTCGACGAGCGGTGTAGCCCAATGGGTCGAAAATAGCCCCGAGCAACGCAAACACCAAAACAGCAATGGCAGAGAGGTTCCCAGTCAAGGCAAGCAGCGGGAACGCCAACACAGATAACGCAGACATGAGGTCGGCAAACATACTAACGGTTTTGGTGCCGAACCGACCAATACATATTCCTCCGAATGGTGCGACGATGAGCGAAGATACGCCCGCCAGGGCCATCACCAACCCTGCGTATGCAGGTGAGCCCGACACTTCGAGCATGAGCCACGGAATTGTAATCATGACGACCGCATTCGACACTCCAGAAAAGAAATTGGAGATTTGCATATAAAGAATTGGGACTCTTGATTGACTACGTTCGTTCACGTGATTCGCTCCTCGCAGGCGTTGTTGCAAGCTGATACAACGGCCATAGCGGAAAAACAAGCAACACGAAATTGGGCACCCACCAGAGTACATCAAAAAATCCAAGAATTACCCAATACGCGAGTGCCATACCTCCTGCGATGGAGGTCAAAACGAACGAAATAACGAGGAAAACCTGTGCGTTCAGTCGCTTCGTGGTTTGTCCGATAATCCCTGTGAGTGCTGCCAAGATGTCGAGGGGAAAAAAGGACCAATTCCAAGCTTGTACCTCGCTTTTTTCGTACCCATCAAACATCAGCTCTGGCGGCAAGATACGAAAAAGTATGACACACCAGTAGATGATAAATCCAATATCAATTGTCCATACAATGGCTTTCTGCGTGTTGGTCAAATATCTCTGTTGCATAACGACTTCTTTCCCAGATAGATTGGCAGATAGTCTAAACCATGTATCGTTTTCCCTGGGAGTACGCGCGGGGTACCTCCCAACGTCCACGTATCCACGTCTGGAAATCGCAGCAGCAACGCACGCCAGAGCGTCTCGGCTTCGAGTCGGGCTAACAGTGCGCCGATGCAATGATGTGCGCCGTAACCGAACGCAATATTTTTGCGTGCATTTTCACGCCCTATGAGAAACGCATTGGGGCAATCAAACACGGCTGGGTCACGATTGGCGCACGCAAGGAGCAGGACGATCGTCTGCCCCCGACGCACGTGTGTCCCGTCAGAAAGAATCAGATTGCTATCGGCCGTTCTCGCAGTGTATTGAACGGGAGTGACGAATCGCAATGCCTCGTCGACGAGATTCGGTATGAGTTCGTGATTCGCTGCAACCTGTGCGAGCACATTGCG
Organism: Roseiflexaceae bacterium; assembly: GCA_947474225.1. Lineage (GTDB taxonomy): Bacteria > Chloroflexota > Chloroflexia > Chloroflexales > Roseiflexaceae > UBA965. The sequence continues at coordinate 160,776 of CANJHS010000001.1, forward strand.
ATGTCCAAGCAGAACCAAGGTTCCGACACTGAGGAGGTTGACGGTCGTCTCGAAGCCAGCGACGAGCAAAAAGGATGCTGTTGCGATGATTTCTCTGTCGGTGAGCCTGTCACCGTCGTTTCCTGCAGTTGCAAGAACGGAAAGCAGATCCTCTTGGGGAGCTCGTTTTTTGTCTGCGAGGAGGTCAGCAATGAACGACGTGAGTGCATCAGAGGCCTGCGCGAGTTCGTTTTTTTCTTGGGTTGTGCGTGGACCGTCTAGTCCGATGATTGCAAGTGTTCTGCCCCAACTGGTGAGCATGTTTCGATCGGCAAACGGCACACCGAGAATCTCACAAATCATGGCGAGTGGGAGTGGAGTGGCGAGTGATTCGACGAAGTCAATGTGTGTGTGAACTTGAATCTCATCGACCAGCTCTTGTGCAATCTTTTCAGCAGACAGCCTCCAGTTCTGCATTATTCGCTGCGAGAATGCAGGCTGGATCGCTTTCCTGATTCTCGCGTGGTCAGTGCCGTCCTTGGCAATGATGGAATCAAGGAACGGATCTGCTTTTTCGGAGTCTGCAATGGGGCCGAGATAGAGCTTTTCGAAGATGCTGTTCGCTTCTGGGAGCGTTCTCCAATTCGGCGACTTGAGCACATCTCTGCACACCTGATAGTCGGCAGACAGCAGCAGTCCAGAGATACTTTTGTGTACGGCCTGAAAACGCAGAGTCTCGGCAAACGCAACCATATCCGTAGCGTACTCGAGCCGCCCTAACGGGTCTCCAACCCATTCTAGTGCCTTGATCAATGCTCTGCTTGATGCAAAATAGAGATTGCTCCGGAGTTCAGATTGCATAGGAACTACTCCCCCCAAAAATATGCAACACTTGTTATACAACACTTGTTGTATATTTCAATCGTACAACAGTTGTTGTATACTTGTCAATCTATGGTGAGGAGCAATAAACGATGGGCATGCCCGAGCAAGTAATCGAAGCCACGTTACGCATCATCGAAACAGGTGGAATCAAAGACGTAACGGTGCGCAGAGTCGCTGAAGAAATAGGCCGATCAACCACCGTCGTCACGCACTACTTTCCTACCCGGGAGCACCTGCTCGAAGCAGCGCTCACGACGTCTTTTGCACAAAGCAAAGCACAGGCGATGCTTTACATACAAGACAGTCACGATGAGCTCTGGGCCTTTATGGAATGGTCAGTGAGTGCGCACCATCGGCGAGTGTGGCTTCAACTCGTGGTTGCATATCTTGCAGGTCTCGATCCACATGTTGCGACATTGGTCGACGAGTTTATTGACTGGTGGGAAGCGCAGTTAGTGAAACTCCTCGAGGGCAGAGTCGCACCTGGACAAACACGTCAAGAGCTCAGTGACATAATCGGCGTGGTTGTCGAGGGTATTCTCTTGTCTTCTGATCGGAAAATGACCAGCGGCCTGAATGCAGAGCAGCTGCTCAGGGCGACAATCTCGCCGCTCCTGAAAAGCGCACGATAAGGGGTATGCATACATTTGCACCGAGATGAAAGTCACCTTTTTCAATCCAAAGTGGTATTATAAAGACGGTGTAACACCGGTGAAGGACTTCAGTTATGACCATGCGTCGCATCTTAGACATAGAAAATGCCCAAGACCTGGCGATTTTGCGTACCGTATGCACCCCTGTGTCGCTCCCCAAAAATCAACTTAGTAGTCTCGTCGATGATATGTTCGAAACCATGGATGCCGTCGAAGGAGTCGGGCTGGCCGCCCCCCAAGTCGGCGTGACACAGCGACTGGTCGTCATCCGCATCCCATCACGCTCCGAAAAACGAAAAGACGGCAGTTATGTCGAGCTGGAGCCAGAACAGACCTATGCGATGATTGACCCAGTGATAACCCAAACCAGTGAATCCACGATAAATGCCACCGAAGGGTGTTTGAGCCTGCCGGGACGGTATGCGCATGTCAAACGATTATCGTGGGTGACCTGCGAATATCGTGATCTGAAGGGCCGTAATTTGCGCATCCGGCGAGCCACTGGGTTGCTTGCGCGGGCCATTCAACACGAAGTGGACCACCTCAATGGGGTGTTGTTCATCGACCATGTCATCGACCCATCAACCATCGAGGACCTACGCTCTTCGTAGCAACATACTGCCTCTCGGCCAACAAAAGGATTCTCCCATGAGCAACACACCCCTTCGTGTCGGTATTATCGGCGCTGGTATTGGCAAATCACACGCCGAGGGCTATGCCAAGCAGTCGCGTGTCCAGATAGCAGCCATTGCAGGCCTCGACGCACGGGTGCAATCTCTGGCTGGCACGTATGGCGCGCGAACCTACGGCGAATACGCAGAATTATTGGCGCAGCCAGACATCGACGCAGTCAGCATTTGCGTTCCCAATGGGTTGCACCACGAAGTGACGATTGCTGCATTGAAGGCTGGCAAGCATGTGTTAGTCGAAAAACCGTTGGCACGCACACC
>CANJHS010000002.1 GCA_947474225.1 Roseiflexaceae bacterium
ATGACACGGAGTAACAAAAGATAATGCTTGATTCGGACTTTCTCTTGATCTGTCAACGGGCTCGTAGCGGTATACCCTTCATTAAAACCAACGCGGAACTCTGAGTGAAATCCATTTCGCATACTACACGCAACATCAAACATCGCATCCCCACCGACAATTAGCCCCGAGCAATCAATCCCGTCGAGTTGCACATGACTGCTTACTGACACATGTGCATATTTGGGAGCTATATCGCCATGAATAACTACAGGCGTCGTCTGCACTAAACATTGATGTTTGAGCCATGTGTCGCAGAAACGCTTGCCCAAATGTGGGCCTACACTTTCAGCGAGGTGGTCAATCACCTTACGATTGGTTAACCATTCACGTAGAATTACTGGCCAGCTGTGATTCTTCCACTGTCCGTTTGGTTGTGGCGCCCCAAATCCTTGCGCTTCAGCACCGTGCAAAACCCGCAAGGCCCGACCAATCTGCCGGGCACCGACACGCTGCAATGTGTCATCAGTGATGGTATCTAACGTCGCACCGGGCATATATGTCGAAATAAGGTATGCAGCAGGCAGAACGTTGAAACTCAAATCGCTCTTAATTACCTTTGGAAATGGAAGGTGCTTGTGTGCTGCGACGCGCCGCATGTAAACTTCAGCAGCTAATTGCTCGACCGACGCAAAGACAATGTTGACATTTTGAAGCCCTGCAACTTTGATGACGACGCGCTCAGAAGTCACTGCAATGAGTGACAACGAACGAACCCGCATATTCAGTGGGGCAATGATAATCGCTATGTAATCACAAACGCGATTCAAAATCGGGCGATTCCAAGCGCTCCCCCGTTCCTCATCAGATGCGGCGCGATCAGCGTCATGCTGCAACGCAGCGTAGTATTCATCGAGTGATGTGGTCAAAATCATCCTCATGGAACACAACAGAGCTGATTCATTAAAACACAAAACGCGCATGCTTTCACAAGCATGCGCGTCGGAGCGAAATATTTATGCTTCGTCAGGGAAAAGCGCAGTACTGAGATATCGTTCGCCATTACTGGCCGAAATAAATACAATCGTTTTTCCTGCATTCTCGGGACGTGCTGCCAAGATAGCCGATGCATGTGCAGCAGCACCAGAGCTAATACCGACCATCAACCCTTCTTCTTTGGCAAGACGTCGGGCGGCACTAAATGCATCATCATTGTTTACTTTTATCACTTCATTGTAAATACCAGTATTGAGAACACTCGGCACGAATCCAGCTCCGATGCCTTGAATTTTGTGCGGACCCGCTTGCCCACCGGAGAGGACTGGAGAAGCCTCGGGCTCCACGGCAACAATCTGGATCGCAGGGTTGTATTCTCGTAGCGCTTCGCCAACGCCAGTCACGGTACCACCTGTACCAACTCCCGACACAAATATATCAATTTTGCCATCGGTGTCGTTCCAAATTTCTTGGGCTGTGGTACGGCGGTGCACCGCAGGATTTGCAAGATTATTGAACTGCTGAGGAATCCAGCCGCCTGCTGTCTCGGCAGCGATTGCTTCGGCACGCGCAATTGCCCCACGCATACCTTCACTGGCTGGGGTCAACACAACCTGCGCACCAAACCCTTTGAGGAGTTTGCGACGCTCAATACTCATTGATTCAGGCATTGTCAAAATCATCTGATAGCCACGAGCAGCGGCCACCATTGCCAACCCGATACCGGTGTTGCCACTGGTCGGTTCAATAATGACAGTCTTTCCCGGGGTAATCAGACCAGCCTTTTCGGCAGCATCGATCATCGCAAATCCAATGCGGTCTTTCACACTCCCGCCGGGATTGAACCACTCAAGCTTGGCCAACACGGTCGCACCGCTCGAACGAATCTGGACAAGTGGGGTGTTCCCAATCAATTCGGTGACATTACGATAAATACGTGCCATGACACATCTCCTATACACGAGTAATTAACTATGAATTATCATCAATAAATTATAGCATGTTGGTCAAGGAACGCAAGACCGAAAAATGAGCTTGCGGTGAGGGGGAACTAGAGAAAACACTGTCCGCATCTCTGCAACAATGCTACGATGAAGCACGTCAAGCCTCACGAGAGTCAAAAAATAGGAGAACACCATGACAAACCCAGAAGAACAGCAGAACACAACCGCCAATGCATCACTCTTAGAAGAATTGCGTGCGTTAGGTACACAGCTCGAAGCCGTTGCACGGGCGTTTTTGGCAAGCAACAAAGCACACCAAATGCAACAGGATTTGCAAACGGGCGTGAACGAACTGATTACCAAACTGCAAGGCATCGGCACGAACGAGACAGTGGTAGAAGTCACCGAGAAGGGCAAACAATTCGTCGAGAAGGCATTAGATAATCCAACGGTGTCTGATGCGCATGCCAAGGTAGTCTCTAAATTGGGAAGTCTCAACGACGACTTGCGCAAACTTGCTTCGTCACTTGCTGATGATAAAAAACACGACGGTACCCCTTCTGCTTAAGCCAATGCAAACCGCCACCCGCAACACGGGTGGCGGTTTTTGATAAACAACGTAAGTGATATTTGAGAACACGACGGTCAAATGTGTCAAGCAGGTTCTATTTCGTGGCTTCGTGTACAATGACCGACCAGTCATGTGGAAACACGAATGCAAAAAATAGCAACGCGTATAACAATTTCGCTCAAAATATACAGGATATTCAAACCTAAGAAAGACCACATTGTGTCGTGCTGAGCGCCCATAAACGGCGACGGCTCGTGACATCATACGATGCACGCGACGATGCAATAGGTTTGGAATTGGCAAAATACATGCCAGTGGTGTATGCGAGCGCGGGATCTGTTGCCAATGTAATACTGGTCTGCGCACCTTGTTCGGGAGTAATAGCAAAGAATCGCGCAATCACACTGCTCATCTTCATGAAAAAATCCGTGTTGTTAAGTCCAAACCCTGTCGCAACAAAACCTGGATGCAGTGCATTGGCGGTCACGTCCGATTCAGCAAGACGGGCTGCGAGTTCATAGGTGAAAAGCAGGTTTGCAAGTTTTGACTGCGAATACGCGCGGAATCCACTATACGAACGTTCACCCTGCAAATCATCAAAATTCATAGACGTGCTGATATGCGCTGCGGAAGAAACAGTGACGACGCGAGCAGGTGCAGAAGCCCGCAACAGCGGCAATAAACGTAGCGTCAAGAGAAATGGTGCAAGGTGATTTGTTGCCCAGGTGAGTTCGTATCCATCAACAGACAATTGCCGGGTAGAGTAATATGCGCCCGCGTTGTTGACCAAAAGTTCAACTCGCGGATACGCGGCAATGATCGAATCGGCGAGGCTATTGACTTGTTCGAGTGACGCAAAATCGGCCAAACGTATATCAACGACAGCGCCAGGAACTTCATCGAGGATACGTGCTTTTGCCGCTAGGCAACGCTCGTGACTACGACCAACGATGATCACCGAGTGACCTTGTTGCGCAAGAGCGCGTGCAGTATGCCAACCGATACCACTCGTCCCCCCGGTGATAATTGCTGAGTTTTCATGATTTGGCATATGTTCACTGTCGCTTTCACGAATAGTACGATTGAAATATGCGCCAATTATAACGAATTTGTGCCTATAGGAGCAATCAAGCAAAGGAAAAAGTGCATGAGTTGAACCAGGGCATGACTGGCCGGCATATAAATGACGAAGACACACCGTTTGCATGTGCGGCTCACAAGAATGAAATCGTCAAAGTGATTTAAATTATTTCAACTTGACGAAATCGAATCTGGGCAGAAGATACAATGCAACCCCCCAGAAGTACGATGCTCCTGGGGGAATGGTCTGACTGATTCTCTTTATTTCACCATCTGTTGACTGAGTTCCCATAATCGATGCTGCGTAGGGACGTCGTATGACAGTTTGGAAGATGGAACAGATTTGCACTTCGCAAAATAACTGCCGGTCGTACCCTCGATGCTCGTATCTTTTGCCAAAAATACTGAGGTCTCTGCACCACGTTCAGGGGTTATTGCAAACACATGCAAGGCCGCAAATAACCTTGCAAGCCAACCACTATTGTTTTGTGCAAAACCCGTTGCCACAAATCCTGGATGAAGCGCATTGGCCGTGACATGAGAATCTTTGAGCTGACGCGCAAGTTCGTATGTGAACAAGATATTCGCAAGTTTCGATTGGCCATATGCCTTCATAGGGCTGTATTGTTTCTTACCTTCAAGATCAGCAAAATCGATTGTTGCACGCTGGTGTGCTATGGAAGAAACCGTAATGACCCTGGCCGAAGCACTGGCACGCAATAAATCAAGAACGTTTGTAGTCAAAATAAATGGTGCCATGTGATTCAGTGCCCAGGTCATTTCGATACCATCAACACTTATCTCTCGTTGCGAATAAAAGGCACCGGCATTGTTGATGAGCACATCGATGTGTTCATAACGCTGTTTTATTCTATTTGCAGCATCAATGACTTGTGCTTGTACCGACAAATCTGCTTGAATAGTATCAAGGAGTGCATGCGGGGTTTGCTTGGTAATCAGTGCAACAGCATAGTCCAACCGCTGTTGAGAACGCCCTACCAAAACAACTCGGGCTCTTGATGCAGCCAATTCACGAGCAGTTATCAGCCCTATTCCGCCGGTTGCCCCAGTCACTATCATCACTTTTTCTTGATTCTGCATGCGGGTAATCCTTTAGCAACAATTTCAACTCCAAGTGGAAAATACCATTGATTCATTGTCACATGTTGGCGTGAGTGGTACATGAAGAAATCGTTTGTAGCCGAAAAAACGAAAACTAGATATTGTGTCAGGCCGAAACGAATCGTCGCACTAATGATTCTCATAGGCACGGAACACAACCAAAAAATGCAGCCCTTTTTTCTATGACGATTGTGCAAATAGTGCGTGGAATTTGACCGAAATCCAAATGCACAAGCGCGTCTCAGGATCTTCCAGATCGATTGCACAGATTTGGCTAATGCGCGTCAGCCGGTAGAGGAGTGTGTTTCGGTGTACATGCAATGCTTCGGCGGTACGCGCCAAATTCCCCGATACATCAAAATAGACGATCAACGTCTGCATCAGTTCCGCATTCTGGTCACGATCATAATCTAGGAGTTTGCCAAGATGGCGACGGTAGAAGGTGTATGCGTCTTCGTGCTGAATCATAGACAAAAGTAACTGATAGCTACCTATCATATCGAAACTTATCGGTTCGGCTTTCCCTGCATCAGGGAGTTTACGTACCTGCTCAGCGTCGATGACAGATTGTTTCCAATCGGTGATTTTAACCGCTGCTCTGCCTTGTACAATGCGCAGTTTTGGGAATTTCCCACGCAGAATCAGTGTCAATTGCTTGATCGTAGCTGATTTCGACGGGGGTACATCCTCGTCTGGAACGAAACACAGGACACCAGCCTCATGTTCAATCCAAGGGAGATGCAGCGCGTGCGTTTCGATTATTTTGGCAAATTGTGCCTGCAGCGCAACGATAGTAGCAGTATCAGCGCAGAGGAGAGTGGCACGTTGGGGGTCTTTGAATACATAGCCAAATTCACGTGCTCGTTGCTGGACGGTGAGTTGGTCAGCGAGTTGACCCGACAAGACCTGCTCAACAAAATTTCCACGAAAACGAGCTTCAGCCGCGCTCAACGCTTGTGCTTTGGTGAATTCGAGAGCAAGTGCCATTGTGGCGCGTTTGATAGTCGCTTTGTCAGAATCAGATAATGAGATACCAAAAATCACCAGAAATCCGAGAATATGTTCACCCGCACGTAACGCTTCGCAAAAGTATTCAAATCCGTGAAGGTGCGTTCGTCCGAGTGCGGGAGTGTATTCGGGAAGGATGATATTAGTGCTGCGCAGTGTGTCAGCACAAAAGAGTTCACCTTTGGCTGAATAGAGAGAAACCGACTTGCCAGTGCGACTCGCCAACACGGTAATCATTGCCGAAATACCTGCACCGATCAATGCGAGCTCACCCATCTCGAGTGCAATTTGTGCAGCACGACGGTCTGTTTGTGCTTCAAAATCACTGACAAGCCGCTGCAATTCGCGCTCTACAGTGCGAATGTCGACGTCCTCGTCGAGTTGGAGCAGGGGAATACAATGCAGGTCAGCAAGATCAATGGTGCTTTGATCTATCTGGCCCACGACTGCAAGAGCTGCAACAGGGACAGACAAGAGGCGTTCGAACAGCATCGCAAGAGACAATGGAGGATCAATGTCGCGCAACGTGCGAATCGAGAGCAGTGCAAACTCGTTCCCGTGGAGTTCTGTGAACAAGGGAGCAACCGCGCGTGCGACGACAGGCCAGGTTATGGTACGCTCCAAGCCACCTGCACCGGCTAAAAGAATTGTACCAATAGGCAATGCGAGTCGGATTGCATCATGTACGGTTACATTTGGCATCTATTTACCTTGCACCATGGCCACAAACTCGATGCACAATTACGAAGGGAACAGAGAAAGCACAGGCATCAAAGATGGAAAAAGAACCTCGCAGATGGCAAGCTCTGTGTCATCACACGAGAGCAGACCAGCACGACGGAGTGCTCCGACAGAACGATAGCCGAAACACAGCTGGGCAAGTGCAGGTAACTCTATAGCCCGCATGCGCACTGCAGCCTCGCGTGTCCCGTCTATTATGCTCACAACCCCTGCTTGGAGCATGATCATTGCGCGTTCGTCACTAATCTCGAGACGAACACCGCCCACCCAATCACTATACCCCGAAGCAGCGACACGTGACGTAAAGGCGGGGATTAATGCACTCAGCATAGTAGGGAGATCAATAATACCAGCAAGCAAACTCAATGGGTATGCTGCATGGAGCGTCGACTGTGCGCCGACATATAGTGCCATTCGTGCGAGCGGGTGGGTGGGTGCAAGGGCCACTTGTAGGTTTGTTGCCTCGTACTGTGCGAGTAGTGCATCGACAAGATCACTCGCTGCACCATCATCCGAGGCCACTGCACGTCGTATCAGGATGGAATCTGCGGTGTGCTCAATTAACGCAGCAGCACGTAGTTGGCCATCACGACTCGTCACACTCAACCAGGTTGAAGGTTCTATTTCTTCCCAATCAAGAATATCGACACTCCCTGTTGGTCGCGCCCGGAGCATGTCTGTCATCCTCTGGGTGAAATCCTGATCGGCATCGACAAGTGCGACGGTGCCCGGCTGGGGCTGTGACGACAAAGGACGGAAATGCCAGGTTGTACGCGCATGGTATGAAATTGGAGCAAATCCATACTGTGCCCACTCTGCGGTTTGACCATCGAGCAACACAATACCAATGCCTTCTTCATGTGCTGCTGCGGCGTGTGTCATGGTCAGTTCGACAAAACGCGCAGCGTTGGCAGTCCCGACGAGTTTTTGTGCCCGTATGGTTGCTACATCGACGATAGTGCCCTGAATTACTATGCGGTCATGCGTCATCAGGGAATACCCGCAGAGATCATCACCCTGCCATACCGTCAGTATGGTGCTTGGACGGGTGCGCTTACATGCGAACCAGGCATCGATAGCTCCGTATGCAGACAAAATTCGTTCTTTTTGTTGGGGAAGTAATCCATCCCAAAACACATATATATCCTGCATGCGTTAATCCTCTGGCCACGTACAAAGAGAGTCTACCGCTGCCGCACTACCATCACGAAACCATCCATCAAGTTGGGCTTGGTCTTTGAGCTGCTGACCCCGATGCCGTGAAACATGGAGGAATGCAGAATGATTTCCTGGTAGTGCAGTCATATCCCCCCAGAGTTTTTCGAACTGTGCGACCGGATAGACATCTTCTTGGGCGTTCCCCCAACGTTTTTTGACATCTTTTACTGTGACATACGTAGGCATGCGTTGCGCCATTGCACGTACCGAAGCGAAGACCTGTTCCGGTCGCGCGAGGACATCATCGCGGGACAATTCAAACAGAGCGAGGAGTTTGTCAATGTCGATCCAATTTGTCAGCGTGTTGTAGTAACGCAGTTGGAATTCAGATTCTGTCCGAGGCATAGCCAAACCTTCAACCAGACGGACGTGATTGTCAACTTGTGCCAAACCCCCGCCACGATCATCGAGTCGACGTGCAGTTACCTCAAAAGAAAGTGCTCGATTTTGTTGAATATGCAAACCAAGCAAGCCCGGATCAAGCGACGCGCCAAGTGTGTCAATGTTGTGCAGCAGTAAGTATTTGAGATTGGGATTTGTGGTAAGTAATCGTGCCATTACACCATTACGAAGCAGGTTGGGAAGCTCAAACCAATGGCCAACGGGATGCATACACTGCAATGGGACATTGTCAGTATAATCTGCACCTTCACCTGCTGACCGTGCCCACTGGAGTAGCGCCGCATGGACACTCTCGCGCATTTTTTGCGCCTGGGCATCGAGCAACTGGTGCGGAACTTCCTCCCACATAAACCGGAGATCGCGTGCCATAGGAATGAACCGTAAACCAACAGAACGCCCATGAGAGAGAACAACATCACCGGCATATGCAAAGGGGTTGCCACCTTTACCACTCTGATCGTATGCCTCCTGGAGTGGACGATGCGTCAGATAACTCGTCGTAAAAACATGTGTCGGAGCAACACCATATCGCGTTGCAGTTTGCCGACTCTTGGCGAGGTGGACATCAACGAAGGTACGATGGCGACCGGCGAATTGTGCGAACGGATGCAGCGATTTGACAACTCCCGCCCCTTGCGTCCAGCGGCTACCTGCACCACCCGCCAGTGATACCACCGCTACTTCACCCCGCTGGAGAGCCAATTCCCCCAGTCTCAACACATCGACACTGGCAGACGCTGTTGCAGAGACAACCTGAGTTGGGAGAACATCGCGTATGGTCGAACTTGCGGGGAGCCTGTTTTGCATCAAACCAATGCGACCACTCTGCAGATCACGACGAATCTGCTCATGGAGCTCGCGATCGAAACCGTTTGCATTGAGACCTTCATGCAGAGCACTCCCATGTGATGAAGACGTCGAAATATGTGGCAACATCTGATCAAAGAGCATAGGCACTACCCGTGCGAGATCAGGTCTGGTAAGACATGCAGCACCAAAGGAATCGAGTTCGATACGGCGTGTGGGATTGATGTGTTGCGGTTCTGCCCGTAACAAGCGTGGCATGTGGATGGCGTAATACCCTGTCGGCAACATATGCGTGTGCGAAGTGCAGAAGGTGGCCCACGTGCCGCGTTCGTTCACTGCAAAGTCATACACCACCGGTTGCATGGCAAACGGTAGTGCATGTTGAAGCGTTTCGCGTTCTGCATCCATAATTTCTTGCAGTGCGGCTTGTGCATCAATTTTTATAGATGGGTCAACGATGAATCCCATCCCACCGCCCGACATTCCGCCTAGCATCCAAAATCCCCAAAATTTATCGCCAAACCGTGCTCGAACGGCATGAATAAGACCTTCGGTATAGCGTGTCGTTGCCCAAGGAATAATTGTTTGGATGGGGCCATAAAAGTTACGCGTCGTGATTTCACCAAGACGCTGGATATCACCCGTCTCGAGAGCAGAACGGACGTCTTCCATGTAACTTATTGCATCATGGCGAGCATTCCACTCTGCTGCTTCTCGCAGGAGATATTTTTCAGTCACCATTTCAAGTATGGGACCAACGTTCTGCGCCATTCCACCATGAACCAGGACAAGACTGTTTTGGAGTTTTTGACGAGTCTCATCCGAGACAACCGTGGTATCGAGCACCGTATGCTGAGGGAGCAGTCGCCCACGACTAATGCCATATTCTGGATCGTCTGGCGAAGCAGCTACGCCCTGTATAAACTTTATACCAGGCCATACCCCACCAGAATCTTGCCAACCGCCGCCTGATCCTGCCAGCCATTCACCGAGAATTGCACGAGCAGCGACAAGCCGTCGTTCACCTTCGTCGAGGCCATCGGTGAGATGCGAATTCTGCCCCGTCGCCCGCATGCAAACGCTTATCAGAGCGGCGAGCAAATTCGTCGACACCGCGAGCCGTGAACCCTTGGGTATATCGTTCACAGAAGAGACAAGCTCAAGCCCGTGCCCGACACCAACGAGTTTGGCTAGTAAATCTGCAAGTGAAGTGTTGGAATGCTCCATCCCAGGCGGGACAATTCCAGCTGCGATAACGGCAGCCTTAAGCAACCCGAGATAATCGCGTCCGAAGTCAAAAACATCAGCGACATTCGTCAAATCAGCCGTACTTGCCAAGTCAACACTGGTGAGTCGCAAGATTGGCTCATCAATAACGCGAAAGTAGGCTTCTACGGGAGGCTTGGTGGTCGTATCACGACCACATACGCCGAGGTCTACCGATATATTCAGGACCTGTGCACCTGCAGGGTAATCCATTCCCAAAAAGAAAATATCACTCCAGGCACTATGCGACAAATCCATTCGCACAGGCGTAGTCTCACACAAAAACGGAAAAAGCCCGGCACTGTCTCGTACGGTCAACGCAGGATTGATTCGTAGTGGAAAATCCGCAGGATGACCCATCCGAAACATCCATTGATTGCCCCGCACTGCCCGTACACTCTGCCGTACTTGATCTGCCAATGTCTGAAATGCAAGCTGGTGATACGCTTGTGCAAGCGCGCTAGATAATGCATCAGAAGGTGTTGATCGATACGCCGCAATAAACACACTTATCGCTTCTTCGAAGCGACGATTTAACAAATGCACGTACCCTTCGTATGGAATAACACTCGCTTGCGCAGATTCATACAACGGCGGCAGTACAAACCTATGGATGGCGTACTGAAAAAACAACGCACGCACGCGATGATACAGATTCTCGTCCTCACGACGAAATATCTCGAGGGCTTCGATCTCGTTCTGGATTTCTGAAAACGTAAGTGTTGCACAGACAGCAGTCAACGCACGATTGCGCTCTTCTGAAGACTCGCTGGTAATGATACGACAGAGCTGTGACACGGATACTCCTTAGTCAATCCGCCGGTGGAGCAATAGCTCAGCGATGGTGGCGAGCACCTCTTCGCGATCTGTGCCATTCAACCCAAGCGCAAGTTGGGCAGCCAAGAGTCCATACGTAGAACCGGTATCGTAGCGCTTCCCCAACTCAGCGACCGCAATATAGCGTTCGTGCCGAGCAAGTGCATCGAGCGCTGGCGAAAGCTGTAAATGTATCGTTGGATTTCGTTGTTCGTCAGCCGCCAAGAGTGAGAATATCGTAGGTGTCAATACATGCATCCCGAACATGCACAAATAGTGCCCGACACGCAACCCAGGAGTAAGCAAGTGTTGTTCGGCAGCGGTAGGAGTGGGCTTTTCAAAAACACGGTCGACCGTATAATGCTGCGGTTTACCTGTGACGGGACGACCGCCAACCACGCCAACATAGGGCAAAACATGCTCGCGTGATGCTTGTACCGCAGAAACCGCACATGCCTCTGCTTCTGCAATATCGACAATTTGTTGCGCACACCTACGCACCTGGTTGCTTATGTATATATGATCGCCGACCAGATGTAAAAACGGTTCGTCACACATCGCGTCTTTGGCAAGAAGCACTGCATGGCCATATCCACGTGCACGCTTCTGTTCTATGAATTGTACATATTGCGCTTCGCCAGGGAGTGCAGCTGCATACGAGTCAGCAGTACCAGGAGCAACAACGACGACGATATGATCGATACCTGCTTGACGGGCTTCGGCAACAATAATCTGAAGGACTGTTTTGGCAATCCCATCTCGGTCAACAAGACGTTGCAGAGGCAGAGTTTTCTGCGCGGGTGATGCGGCGGTGATGAGGGCGCGGGTGATTCGCACGAGTGCCTCGCTTTCTGACACGGGTATTATAACAAATGCAGATTGGTCTTCTCATAAAAGCGAAACGGTCGTGCTCCGCATCAGATTGGTAGAATCTTGACGGAGCCCCCGTGGCACTCTATACTAAAGCGGCTTGGCAGAGGTGCCACGGTGTGCATGCGCATCGCCGACGGTTGAGGAGTACCTAATGCGACCAACGTTCGCGCAATTTTCAGGTCCGAATGCGGCATATCTTCTCGAACAATATGAGATTTACGCACAAACCCCCGAGCTTGTAGAACCCGAACTTCGGAACTGGTTCAAAGCTCTTACAGCGCCACTCGAAAATGATATTTCTGATTCTGCTGCAGCAGATACCAATGACTCTACGATTGGTGTGACAACTGCGATATCGGCTGCTCGGCTCATTCGCTACATCCGCGAAGTCGGACACTTAGCTGCAAAGATTGATCCATTAGGCAAAACGCCTATGGGTGATCCTGCGCTCGAATTGGAATATCACGGGCTCACACATAAACAACTGCAATCTTTGCCAAGCGAGATTCTGCGCAGTCCTATGCAAATTGAGCATGCAAACGCATTCGAAGCCGTCAAAGAGCTACGCAGTATCTACTCTGGCACGACAGGGTACGAAACTGACCATGTACACTTCTACAACGAACGCAAGTGGCTGCACGATTCGATCGAATCCAAACGCTATTATTACGGCTTTTCCGATCGGAGAAAACGTGAGATTCTCGAACGTCTGACCGAAGTCGAAACGTTCGAGCGCTATCTTCACACCACCTTTGTCGGCCAAAAACGTTTTTCATTGGAAGGCTGTGATGTTCTCATCCCGATGCTCGATTCAATGATTCGCAATGCCGCAGTTGAAGGCACAAAAGAGATAGTCATTGGCATGGCACATCGCGGTCGTCTCAATGTCTTGGCACATACCCTCGGCAAACCATATCACCACATCTTGAGCGAATTTTTGCATGCACATCGTGATGCCCATCAGCCTGTGGTGCGTGAAGCACATGGTTGGACTGGTGATGTGAAATATCACTTGGGGGCACGGAGGACATATATCAACTCTGGTATTTCTTCGATGCCGATTACCTTGGCACCAAATCCCAGCCATCTCGAATTTGTGAATGCAGTGGTCGCCGGTAGAGCACGTGCGGTGCAAGATGATCGCTCTACTCCTGGAGCACCAGTTCGTAACCGTTCTGCTTCACTGGCAATCATCATCCACGGCGATGCAGCGTTTCCCGGTCAAGGCATCGTCCCCGAGACACTCAACATGTCTGGTCTTGAGGGCTACAGCATCGGCGGGACGATACATATTATCCTGAACAATCAAATAGGCTTTTCTACAGATCCGTCAGATAGCCGTACGACAGTCTATGCATCAGATTTGGCAAAAGGCTTTGAAATCCCCATTGCCCATGTAAACGCTGATGACGTCGAAGCATGCATCGTGGCTGGGCGATTAGGTCTCGGCTACCGCAATGAATTCCACAAAGACTTCCTCATTGATTTGGTCGGCTATCGTCGCTGGGGCCACAACGAAGGTGATGAGCCCACGTTCACACAACCATTGTTGTATGCGCAAATCACGCAGCACAAGACGGTACGACAGATTCTTGCAGACCGGATGATTGCAGAAGGAATTATCACCGCTGCTGAGGTCCAGCAATTGAGTGATGCTACCACTGCGAAATTGCGTGAAGCCAAAATTCTCGCCGAAACAAACCCTGTTACTGCAGAAACGCCCGAACTCCCGCCCGCCGGGTTGGCACGACGGACACAGACAGCTGTGCCTGAACATGTCATACGTGATTTGAACACAGGACTGCTGGCAGTGCCAGATGCATTCACCGTCAATCCAAAGTTAGCCAGGATTTTCGACAAACGGAGAACGGCATTCGAAATTTCTGGCGCCATCGATTGGGCTCACGCAGAAGCGTTAGCCTTTGCATCTCTCCTCAGCGAAGGCGTGCCTATTCGGATGTCTGGACAAGACAGTCAGAGGGGCACATTTAGCAACCGGCATTTGGTGCTCCACGACCTCGAGACGGGGGCTGCGCATATTCCAATGCATCACCTCGAGCAATCTTCTGCTTCATTCGCAGTGTACAACAGCCCATTGTCCGAAAACGCAGTGCTCGGGTTTGAATACGGCTATGGTTCCCATGCTCCTGATGCCCTCGTATTGTGGGAAGCACAGTTTGGCGACTTTGCGAACGGTGCGCAGGTCATCATCGATCAATTTATTGTGTCAGGCCGCAAAAAATGGGGACTCCAACCCTCCATGGTATTGCTCCTGCCGCACGGCTATGAGGGCCAAGGACCGGAGCACTCAAGTGCCCGACTCGAGCGATTCCTCCAAATGGCAGCTGATGACAACATTCGCGTCGCAAATTGTACAACCGCAGCTCAATACTTCCATTTGCTCCGCCGCCAAGCAATGTTGCGGACCGAAGACCCACGTCCGTTGATCGTAATGACACCAAAAAGCTTGCTACGGCATGCCAAAGCTGGTTCGTCACTCATCGATTTGACGCATGGGAAATTTCAACGCATCATTGACGACACAGATGTACAAGAGAATCGCGCTGCTGTCAGCCGCCTGATTATGTGCAGCGGGAAAGTATACGTAGACGTTGCAACCAATCTCACACCCGAAGAACGAGCACATTGTGCCGTGGTCCGTATCGAGGAACTCTACAGCTTCCCTGCAGAAGAACTCCGGGATGTTATGCGCAATTATCCTAACCTCCGGGACGTTGTATGGCTGCAAGAAGAGCCACAAAATATGGGCGCTTGGTCGTATGTCGCTCCACGCATCAAGGAATTGCTGCCTGCAGCCTTACCATTTAGCTATGTGGGACGAGCCCCTTCCGCGAGTCCGGCAGAAGGGTCACAATCAGACCACACAGAAGAGCAAAATCGCATCATCCAACGCGCAGTGCATGGGACTGACCTAATGCCGGCCGTGGTGGTTGCCTCATAACGCAGGAGTATCTGATGAGCATCGAAATCAAAGTTCCCGTATTGGGTGAATCCATCGTCGAAGGCACATTGTCGAAATGGCTCGTAGCAGTTGGTCAAGCAGTCGCTGCCGGTGCCGTGATCGCAGAACTCGAGACAGATAAAGTCAATATCGAAGTCAGCACCGAAAGTGCTGGCGTCATTACCACATTACACAAAAAAGAAGGCGACACTGTTGCGGTAGGCGAAGTCATTGCTACCATTGATGCTTCCGCAAGTCCAGCTGCGCAACGCGATACCTCGCAGAATGCGTCTGCATCCGTGCCTACGACTGTCGCATCGGCGAAATCAGACACTACGAACACAGCGACTCCCGTCGCACGCAATGTCGCTGCAGAGGTCGGAGTCGATTTGCGTACGGTTGCAGGCAGCGGCCCAAGCGGCAAAATCACGAAACAAGATGTCATCAACGCAGCGGTGCCCTCCAAGCCTGCTCCTGTTGCTCCTCCCGTTGCTGAAAATGCACCCACTGGCCCGCGGAGCGAGCACCGTGTCAAAATGTCGAGACGACGCCAAACCATTGCCCAACGGTTGGTTCTTGCACAACAAACGGCTGCAATGCTGACGACGTTTAATGAGGTTGACCTGACCCGAGTGATGGATATCCGCAAGCGCAAGAAAGATTCTTTCAAAGAACAGAACGCAATTGGACTTGGGTTCATGTCGTTCTTTACCAAAGCAACAGTCAGTGGACTCAAGGCATATCCTTCGGTAAATGCCGAAATACAAGGTGACGAAGTCGTCTACAAGAATTATTACGACATCGGCATCGCGGTATCGACTGACGACGGTCTCGTCGTGCCAGTTCTCCGTGACGCAGATGGGTTATCATTTGCCTCTATCGAGAAGGGTATCGATACACTTGCACGCAAGGCACGTGACAACAAGCTCGGATTGACTGATCTCGTTGGTGGTACATTCACCATTACCAACGGTGGCGTCTTTGGATCATTAATGTCCACTCCAATATTGAATGCACCACAAGTCGGCATTTTGGGCATGCACAAAATCCAAGACCGACCAGTGGTAGTCAATGGCCAAATTGTGATCCGACCAATGATGTATTTGGCATTGTCATACGACCATCGCATCATCGATGGGTCTACCGCAGTGCGTTTCTTGGTGCATATCAAAGACATGCTCGAAGACCCCGATGCGATGCTGCTCGAATTCTAGACAACGTAGTGACAACAGAAGACCCCCGTGTTCGCCAGAACACGGGGGTCTCTTTGCCTGTTCCCTATCGATCATTCAGCGCGGCAACCCCTGGGAGGATACGTCCTTCGAGGAGTTCGAGTGAAGCCCCACCACCAGTCGAGATATGGCTGACTTTGTCTGCTAACCCCATTTGTTCGATTGCAGCAACCGAATCTCCGCCACCGACAATCGATTTTGCACTGCTATCTGCAAGAGCCTGTGCGACGGCGCGGGTGCCTTCGGCAAACGCAGGCATCTCGAAAACGCCCATGGGTCCATTCCAAATAACAGTTTTGGCACTCGCAATGTGCGCCGCATAGACAGCACGCGTTGCAGGTCCGATATCGAGGATACGCCATCCCGATTTGACGTCGGTGACGGGAACGACCATGGTGTTCGCTGTAGCAGAAAACGCATCGGCAACTATGGCATCGGTCGGGAGCAACAGCTTTGCACCACTCTTTGCTGCCAAATCTATCATTCGTTTAGCAAGGTCGAGACTGGTCAATTCAACGAGCGAATCACCCATTGCATATCCCTGTGCAAGCAAAAAGGTATTAGCCATCCCGCCACCGATTAGCAACGCATCGACTTTGGTCAGCAGATTTTCTATGACACCGATTTTGTCGCTGATTTTTGCACCACCAATAATGGTGATGAACGGGCGTTGTGGATTTGCCAAGGTACCTGCGAGCGCCTCGAGTTCGCGTTCCATTAGAAACCCAGCAACTGCCGGTAGATATGCGGCAACACCTGCAGTCGAAGCATGAGCACGATGCGCTGCGCCAAATGCATCATTCACGTATACATCCCCGAGCGCGGCGTACTCTTGTGCCAAAGAGCTATCGTTGGCTTCTTCCCGAGCGTCAAAGCGGGTATTCTCGAGCATGAGTATTTGGCCAGCTTGTAGCGCCTTTGCCGCCATCAGTGCGCTAGGACCGGCGACATCAGGGATTGCGATAACTGCACTTTTGAGTAGTGTTGCGAGATGTGCGGCGACGGGTTTGAGACGAAGCTCTTCAACGACCTTATTTTTTGGTCGTCCCAAATGAGACATCAAAACAACAGAAGCACCGTGCTCAACGAGATATTTGATTGTTGGCACCGCAGATCGGATGCGTGTGTCGTCTCCGATTACACCATTTTCCATAGGAACATTGAAGTCGACTCGGACAATAGCTTGCTTGCCTTGCCATTGGATATCACGGATGGATTTTTTGTTCATAGCCCTCTCCCTCAATTGATTCGTCGCAAGTATACCCGATATCAGCGTGGTATGATAAAAGTATATTTTATGCGGATGAGAGAGACTCATGACACATCAATTTCGCCTCTTCCACGACACATACATCAGCGATATTCATTCACAAGTACGCCTCTATTCTCATCCTTCTGGAGCGACGTTGGTGTCGGTGAGCAACGACGACGAAAACAAAAGCTTCGGCGTTGCGCTCCGTACCATGCCCGATAATTCCAACGGTGTCGCACATATTTTGGAACATTCTGTCCTGTGCGGATCGAAACGCTACCCTGTGAAAAGCCCATTTAACGAACTCCTCAAAGGCTCGGTGAATACATTTCTCAATGCAATGACGTACCCCGACAAGACTGTTTACCCTGTCGCAAGCACGAATCTGAAAGATTTGTATAACCTTGTTTCTGTGTACATGGACGCAGTATTCCACCCACTCATTTCCGAAGATACCCTCCGTCAAGAAGGCTGGCGCTTTGAATTTGATGACAAAGGCACATTAACCTACAAGGGAATTGTATACAACGAGATGAAAGGCGCGTCAGCAACGGCTGATCGCATCGCCGGTCGAGCGCTCATGAAGGAACTCATGCCGGACACCATTTATGCACATGATTCAGGCGGCAATCCACGTGACATTCCTACGCTGAGTTATGAAGAATTCGTTGCGTTTCATCAGACCTATTACCATCCGAGCAATGCATTGTTGTTTTGGTATGGTGATGATGCTGAGGATCCGCGACTCGAATCACTTGAACCATTCTTAACTTCATTTACAAAGCAAACACCTCCCCCCCCACTCAAGCCGCAACCTGCATGGACTGAATCTCGCACTGCCCGCTACCCGTACCCGGCATCACCCGAAGAAAAACGGCATGTCGTCACGCTCGCTTGGTTATCGCAGCAGGAACTCAGCCCCATAGACGAACTCGAAATCATGATTATTGATGATGCAATACTCGCAGATGCAGCATCACCGTTGCGCAAAATATTACTAGACAGCGGCCTCGGTGAAAACATTTCTGGTGGTGGTTTTGGCGGTGGCTTACAACCATACTTCGCCCTCGGCCTCAAAGGAGTTCCTCCGGAACATGTCGACGCTGTCGCTCCGATGGTCTTGGCTGCTATTGAGCAGGTGTGCCAACAAGGTATTGAACCTGATCAACTCGCCGCATCGCTGAATACGTTCGAGTTCAAAGCTCGTGAAAATAACACTGGCGGATTCCCACGCGGCCTTTCATTAATGCTCAACGTCACGGAACCGTGGCTGTATGGGCACGACATTCTCGATGTCATGCACTATGAGAAACCGCTCGCAGAGGTCCGACAACGGCTATCAGACCCGACGCGTCCTGCGCAGATTCTCCGCAGAATGATTCTGAAGAATCCCCATCGCCTCACGCTCACCGTTGCTCCCGATGCCGAATTGAACACTCGACTCGACGAGGCAGAAGCCAGAGAACTTGCTTCTGCCGAGAGCCAGTTAGATGCAACAAAACGAGACAAAATCACCCAAGATGCAACTCGCCTCGTCCTCTGGCAAGAAACACCAGATGCGCCTGAAGCACTATCGACAGTTCCTCGATTGACACGCGAAGATATCGACACAGATATTAAAAGAACCCCACTCAATGCCCGTTTACTTGGCGGTATTCCATTCACACATGCGCCACTTTTTTCCAGTGGAATTGCATATATCGACTTTGGGTTTGATGTACTACAAATTCCAGCCAGGCTGGTAGCGTATCTCCCGCTTTTCCTGCGTGCATTGACCGATGTTGGTGCCGGCGCATACGACATGGTGAAATTATCACAACGGATCGGGACGTATACCGGTGGCATTGGCGTTTCGTCTTCTGTAGGAACCCACCGGATTACCCACCAGCCATATGGAAACCTTTTTGTGCGTGGCAAAGCGACACTCCAGAATGTGCCCATTCTGCTTGAATTGATGCGGGACATCATCGTTACACCACACCTACACAACAAAGAGCGGATAATGCAACTCGTCAGGGAGGATAAAGCTGGACGTGAATCGGGCATTATCCCTTCAGGTCACAGTTATGTCAATACACGGTTACGTGCGTCATTCAGTGCGAATCACACGTATGCTGAACTCACCGGCGGTGCAACCTATGTTGCATTTATCCGTCAGTTAGCAAAACGAGGAGATGAAGCGTGGGATGACATCCATGCCAATTTAGTCGAACTTCAACATATATTGTTCCACCGCGATGCAATGCGCATACACGTGACAGTGACGGACAAACAAGGGAGCACAGTCGCGGCGCAGATTGAATCGATCATATCGAGCATTCCTGCTGGCAAACGTCGTGAGAATGATTGGTACATCGCGCACTATGCACGCACCGAAGCCTTACAAGTGCCTGCGCAAGTGAATTACGTCGGGATCGGTGGATCACTCGCTGCAACGGGCTACACGTGCGATGGTGCGGACATCGTGGTCAATCGTCACCTGAGTCGCACATTTCTCCATGAAGCTATCCGCGAAAAGGGTGGTGCATATGGCGCGTTTAGCGTGCTCGATATCAGGACCGGACTATTAACTCTTCTCTCCTACCGCGATCCGAATATACAGAAAACTATCGATACGTATCACAACGCCGGGGCATGGTTACAAAAAGTGCACCTCGACGACGATGCATTGCTCCAAGCAATTATCGGTGCCGCGGGAGACTTTGATGGGTACCAATTACCAGATGCGCGTGGTTTCGGCGCTATGGCACGCTCCTTATCTGGCGATGATGACGACTTCCGTCAAAAAGTACGCGAAGAAGCACTGTCTGTGCAAAATCATCATTTCGCCCGCTACGGAGTAGCACTCGAAGCAATGAGTGCACACTGGCGTACGGTTGTCCTTGGAGGCGAAGCGGCACTGCAACAGCAACAAGCTCTGATTCCCGGGTTCTTTGAACATATCACGACCATGTTGTAAGCAGGAGTATTCATGGATCGCTTTATTATCGAAGGCGGACACCGCCTCAGTGGCACGATCAAACCAGCGGGCAACAAGAATGCTGCGTTGCCACTGCTTGCCGCGACACTCCTCACGAGTGAACCGGTCATTTTGCAGAACATGCCCGAAATAGGTGATGTTGTTACGAAACGTGCATTATTGGCGGGACTCGGGGTACACATTACCCATGCAGGTGATCATGCATGGCGATTTCACACACCAGAACTCCAAGCGAATGAACCAGATGCTTCATTGGCACGGCGTATCCGCACATCGATATTGCTCGCTGGTCCGTTGCTCGCCCGTCGTGGTCATGTGCGACTGCCCAGACCAGGCGGCGACGCTATTGGTAGACGGCGACTCGACACACACTTCCAAGCACTCCGAGCACTGGGTGCACAAATCGAAGTGACCCCGAGTGAGTATGTTTTGACTTGTCACCATTTGCATGGCACAGATATCTTCCTCGACGAAATGAGTGTTACCGGCACTGAGCAGGCGATCCTCGCTGCGGTCCTCGCGGAAGGCGGTACAACTATTTCCAATGCAGCTTCTGAGCCGCATATCCAAGATTTATGCAATTGTCTCAATGCAATGGGTGCAAAAATCGTCGGAATCGGCACAAATATGCTTTTTATTGACGGAGTGACGTCATTACACGGCACGACGTACGAAATCGGGCCAGATTACATGGAAGTCGGATCATTTATCGGGCTAGCCGCGGTAACGGGCAGCGAAATTCGTATTGCAGGTGCCAGGCCTCGAGAACACCGTATGACACGGCTGACGATGGCCCGCCTGGGAGTACACTTTCGTGAAGAAGGCGATGACATTATCGTCCCGGGAGACCAAGATTTACGTGTCCAAGAGGATACGCACAATGCGATCCCAAAAATAGAATCTATGCCGTGGCCCGGATTCCCTGCCGACTTGATTTCAATAGCGGTAGTCGTCGCAACGCAGGCTAGTGGTACAGTGTTGATTCATGAGAAACTGTTCGAAAGCCGGTTATTCTTTGTTGATCGACTCATTGGGATGGGTGCGCGTATTGTTTTATGTGACCCACATCGTGCAGTAGTCGTAGGCGCATCAAAGCTCTTTGGTGAGCCAGAAGGTCTCCCAAGCCCAGACATTCGGGCAGGAATGGCACTATTGATAGCATCCCTGTGTGCCCGCGGCAAAAGTGTAATATTCAATATTGCACAGATTGACCGCGGGTATGAATCGATTGATCAGCGCTTACAATCGTTGGGAGCACGCATTGAACGCGCGCGCGACTGACGTTCTGAGATACATATTGAGTGTTTGCACAGCACTTTTGCTAAGCAGAATGCTGCTGCTGCTCGTTGCTGCACGACCAGACAATGCTGGGATAGCGGCCCTTTTCCATTTGTCCGCGCTGCTTGTCTGGCCGATGTCATTTATAGACTCATTCCAGCCGGTGTATGGCGCTCGTTTTGAACGCGGCACGCTGCTGGAATGTATCTTTGCTGTTTTTGGACTATTGGTATTACGAAAAAAAACCTGAGCTACGCTTCTTTGTGCCTTCCAGCCAATTCTGCCATTATCATGTCCAGTGTCACCCCTTGGTTTGCAAGTAACACCAGTGCATGATAAAAGAAATCTGCTGTTTCCCACATCAATTCTGGTGTGGAATTATTTTTTGCAGCAATAATCATTTCCGCTGCTTCTTCGCCTATCTTTTTACCGATACGATCCACCCCGCCCGAAAACAATTTCGTGGTGTACGAACCCTCGGGCATCTGTTCTTTGCGGGCGACAATCAGATCCGAGAGCCTGCCCAGCATAGTCAATGCAGGGATACGTTCGGAATTCTGCGTTCCGTCCGTATTCCACGCAAAGCATGAAGCGCTGCCCGTATGACACGTCGGCCCGGCGGGTATTGCGAGCACAAGCAACGCATCTCCATCACAGTCGAGGCGTAGCTGTTGGAATGCAAGTGTGTTACCAGAAGTCTCCCCTTTGACCCAGAGCTCGTTGCGACTCCGGCTGTAGAATGTAACCTGTTGCGTAGCAATGGTTGCGGCAACCGCAGCAGCATTCATGTAACCAAGCATCAACACTTCACCACTATTGGCATGCTGCACGATTGCAGGAATCAGCCCGTTCGCATCGTATTTCATACTACTCCCATCTTCTTTGCTTCGCGCCTCTTGACGCAATCGAACTAGTGACGGAAGTGGCGACGTCCAGTAAAAATCATCGCAATACCGAGACGATTCGCCGCCGCGATAACATCTGCATCACGGACGGAACCTCCAGGCTGCACAATTGCGGTCACACCTGCGAGTGCAGCAGTCTCTACACCATCAGGAAAAGGAAAGAACGCATCGCTTGCTAATACAGACCCAACCAACGACAAACCCGCACGTTGCGCCTTTTCTACCCCTACACGTGCACTATCGACGCGGCTCATCTGCCCCGCACCTACACCCAGGGTTCGATCTGACGCACAATACACAATCGCGTTTGACTTGACATGTTTGGCTACTCGCCAGGCAAATTTGAGACCGAGCAACTCCTCCGCAGTGGGCTTACGTGCGGTCACACAATCCCAAATCTCACCACGGGGGATTTCACGATCCGGCTGCTGCACCAAAAATCCACCTGGGATTGCATGGATCGCCAACGATTGGTCTGTTGCAATTGCAGCCGTAGATTTCACTAAGCGTCGCTGCTTTTTTTGCATCAACAACGTCAGAGCATCTGGATCAAAATCGGGAGCGATGATGATTTCGGAGAATATCTCGTCAATTGCCTGCGCAAGGGATACATCGACACGTGCATTGATAGCGATCACACCGCCGAACGGTGCTTCACGATCCGTTGCAAACGCTTTCTGCCATGCTTCAACACCGGTTGGTGCAAGTGCTACTCCACACGGATTGGTGTGCTTGACGATGGCCAGAGCAACACCTTCGCTCGAATGGAATTCTTCAATGAGCTCCTGCACCGCACAAATATCAAGGATGTTGATGTACGAAAGTTCCTTGCCATGGAGCACATGGAATCGTTCATCAAATGTACCGTACAACGCGCCGTTCTGATGCGGATTTTCACCATAGCGAAGCATGCGTGACAACGGTGCACTTGCTACCAGGACAGGCGGGAACACTTCGTCGCGGGTCAGATATGCAGCAATATTCGCATCGTATTGAGCTGTGTGCGCAAAGGCCCGGGCTGCAAGCGTACGACGAAGTTGTGGTGTGACACTATTTGTTTGCAGTGCTGCCAGCACCTCTGGGTAGTCATCTGGTGACACAATGGGTAACACAGCGGAGTGATTCTTGGCACTCGCGCGAATCATGGCAGGACCACCGATATCAATTTGCTCTATGGCCTCTGCATCTGTGACATTTGCTTTGGCGATGGTCGCTGCAAAAGGGTATAGGTTCACAACCACAATATCAATGGGAATAATGCCCAAATCAGCGATTCTCTGCATGTGTTCTGTGAGATCTCGTCGTGCCAATATCGCCCCATGAATTGATGGATGCAGCGTTTTGACACGACCATCGAGAATTTCGGGGAATTGCGTGATGTCGCTGACACTTTTAACTGGGATGCCGGCAGCTGCAATAGCTGCTTTGGTATTACCTGTAGAAAACAATTCGAAACCGAGTGCAACCAAGCCAGTGGCCAATTCCACCACGCCTCGTTTGTCTGAGACGCTTAACAGTGCACGCATCATGATTCCTTTGCGTTCCGACGTTTACGGCGTGTTGGAAGGGCAGATTGTACTTTGGGGGGACGACCCGTACGAATCATTCGCAGCGCAGTAACCAACGCTTCGAGTGATTTATCTGCCCAGCCATAAATGGTAGGTCGGCTTTTATTCAGTCCCGTAGCAATTTGCGTCACATTGGTGCGGTACTCTGGGTCAAACGTAGCGAGATGCACACGTGCAGTTGCGACGATCTGCATGATTTCTTCCGGGGTGAGGTTGAGCTCTTCAATAAGCTTTTTTGCCCGACGATTGTGTTCGAGGTTTTGCATAGAGGACTCCATACCCTGTTGCGAAAGGAGCTGAACATACGAGATAATTTATTGTACAATATCGTTATTTACATATGCAAATAAATTGTAAATTGTTTCATGAATGTCAAGGACGAGAGCGCTGATGGGAGCACACATGCCAGAGCATGAAGCAGGACGGCTACGCCACCACGAAACACTCTTACAAATCAGCAGTGCAATGACAGCACAACTCGACATCACCACACTGCTCACCTTTGTGATAGATGCAGCTGTAGATTTATCGGCAGGATCAGCCGGTGTCATCGCATTGCGCGATGAATCAGGAAATTTACACATACATGCAGCAGCGCAAATCCCTGCCTTGCATTGGCATGCACTCGAACCATTTGTCGCTCGATTTCAAAACACAGGATACTCGGCGACCGAGAACGACTTACAAGACCTCCGACTTATCTTGAACATGTCGTTTCGCCATGTGACGGCATTATCACTACATTACTTGAATACGAATGTCGGCTACATCCTGGTATTTCGTTCTGCAGTCAATGTTGCATTCAGTAGCGACGACCAGACTATCCTCGGTGCATTTGCTGATCAAGCAGCAATCGCGGTGACAAATGCACGCTTGTTCCAGACTCTCGTCCGCGAAAAGCAGCATTTGGCCGCAATTGTGGAACAAAGCATTGACGGTGTGATGATTCTCGATGGCAGATGGCGCATCAGTGCGTTTAATCGCGCGATGGAGCATCTAACCGGGTGGGAACGAAGCGAAGCATTTGGCAGGCCGTGCGCAGAAGTCGTTGGGATTGAAACGCAGAACGGTGAAAATTTGTGTCGGATTGATTGCCCGTTGCAACGGCCAATGGTAGGTAGCATCGCCAAGGCTGAAGGCTGGATTACCGCTCGCGACGGCCGCAGACGGTATATCCAAAGTAGCTACACTATTCAACGTGATGCTACAAATCACTTTTTAGGCGCATTTGTGAATGTGCGTGACATTACGCAACAACGTATTGAATCCGAAACGCAGAATACGTTTATATCGGTAATTTCCCACGAGCTCAAAACGCCGGTCAGCATCATCCGTGGCTATGCAGAAATGTTGGCACGCCCAGAAGTTACCTGGAGCGCTGATCAAGTGCACGATAGCTTGCAGATAATCATCGAAGAAGCCGATCGCTTGACAGACGAGATTAATTCCCTCATTGATGTATCACGAATCCAACTCAACGCATTACCCATGGAATTTTCGACGTGGTCCATTTACGAACTCATCGAACAGACCTGCGCGCGCTTGGCTCCGCAGGCAGACCAGCACAATATCACCTTTGAGATACGGATTACGCCAGAATTTCCTGCAGTCTATGCAGACCGTAACCGCACCAGATTGGTATGTGAAAATCTCCTCACGAATGCAATCAAATACAGTCCAGCCGGAGGCCCGGTACGTATCAATGCACGGAATGACAATGGGATGGCAATTGTCTCTATAAGCGACCAAGGCGTCGGTGTCCCTCCCGAAGATCAAAATAGAATTTTTGAACGGTTCTACCGTGTCGACAACCGCCTGCGCCGCGAACAACAAGGATTTGGTTTAGGATTGTATTTGGCTCGTGCAATTGTCGAGGCACAACACGGACATATTTGGGTCGAAAGTCGTGTCAATCAGGGGTCACGTTTTTCGTTTTCTCTCCCCCTCGCTGTTGCTAAAATCACTGGTGACACTGCACCAGTCTCCGACATGGTAATCGAACTCACTAAGGATACAGACAATGACAGAACTACGCGATAAGCTCATCCTCGTCGTCGACGATGAGCCACGACTGACGACGATGATGCGCATGAACTTTGAAACAGAAGGCATTCGTGTTCAAGTGGCATCATCCGGCCGCGAAGCACTCGATGCGCTCCGCGAAGAAATGCCTGATTTAATCATTCTTGACGTTATGATGCCGAGCATGGATGGATTCGAAACACTTCGCCGGATTCGGATCGCCTCGCAAGTCCCTGTCATTATGTTAACAGCCATGAACGAAGAAAACGACCGTATCAAAGGTCTCGAACTCGGTGCAGACGACTACGTCAATAAGCCATTTAGCTACCGAGAACTGCTCAGTCGGATCCGCGCGGTACTCCGGCGCCACTATTTACCGGCACCTGCTACAATGGGTCGTATTGTGGTCGATGACAGACTGACAATTGATTTTCAGAAACGTGAAGTACTCATCAACGGCGAGCGCGTCAACCTCCGTCCGACCGAATATCGGTTGCTCTACCATCTTGTCCAGAAGGCTGGGTATGTGGTCAATCACAACGATTTATTGGCGAAAGTGTGGGGGGCTGAGTACCATGACGAGACACATTATCTTCGTCTGTATGTCACCTATTTGCGCCAAAAAATCGAACGTGACCCAACTAATCCGATTTACATTATGACAGAGCGTGGCGTTGGGTATCGGTTTATAAGTCTACCGCCACAAGGATAAATCTATGACGGCACATGATTCTAGGGGCTACATACAAGATGTTGACGATATTGATTTTGCATCTGCGGTAATCGATGCTTCTTTTGATCGTCCAATCGTGGTTGACTTTTGGGCTCCCTGGTGTGCTCCATGTCGAACTCTCGGTCCCATACTGGAACGACTTGCTGCTACCGGCAGAGGCGCATGGTCATTGGCGAAAGTAAATGTCGACCAGAATCAAGCTCTTTCTCAACGGTTCAATGTTCAAGGTATTCCGGCGGTCAAGGCTTTTGTGAATGGTTCTGTTGTCGCCGAATTCAACGGTGCGATTCCCGAATCACAAATCAGTCCATGGTTAGCGGGTTTTGTGATGACACAACCTGATGAGACAACCGTTGAACTCGATGCACTCGCCGAAACAGACATTGATGCCGCGTTGCGCAGTTATGCGGCTGTATTGAGTGCCCAACCGACAAACGACACAGCACGTCTTGGGTATGCACGATTACTGATTGTGCGAAACGACAGCGAAGCAATTCCCGTACTCAGACAGGTAACTGGTCCGCTCAAAGATCAGGCAATTGGCTGGATACACCTCGCAGCCTGTGCGCAAGAAGTGTATTCTGCAAATGACGATGTAGCACCAATCTATGTTAACGCACTCCAAGCATTCTTTACAAACGAACACACACGCGCACTTTCAGAAATGCTCGCGCTCGTCATTCGTGCGCGGACATGGAACGACGATGCTGCACGCAAAGCGTACCTGGCCATGTTGCAAGCCTTAGGAACAACACATCCAATCGTTGCGCTAGCCCGTAATGAACTTGCGATTGCACTCTTTTAACATATCAAATATTTTGCATCACGCTGCGGTACAGTGCCGAGACTCGGTCTATCATTTTGTCTGTAGTGTAATCCCTCAGATAGTGTGCACGCGCTTGAATGCTGTAGCGTGACCGCAGTACGGGATCGGCACAAATGGTATTTATTGCCAGAGCGCAGGCAGCATGATCATTCGGCGCAATCACAATTCCAGTTTTGTCATGCTCGTTGATGACCGAGGTTGCCGTACCTATTTCACAGCTGATTGCGGGAATTCCTGCCGCAATAGCCTCTAACAACGCCAGGCCGTACGCTTCGGAACGGAGCTGCGAAGGGAATACAAAACAGGTCGCGTTGGCACGCACCACTGCGAGCTGCTCTTCGTCAAGATTCCCCATCCAGCAGATACGATTTGCGACCCCAATCGAAGTCGCAAGTGCTCGCAATGACTCTTCCATAGGACCTGAACCGACCAATACCAAGAACAACGGCGTATCAACGTGCGCCATCGCCCGTATTGCGGTATCAAGCCCCTTGTAATAGCGCATCCTGCCGACCCAGAGGATATAGGGGTGTCGCGGTGTACTCATTTTTTCAGACACATTAGCAAGTGGGTCAGCAATTCCCAACGGTATCACGTGTACCCGTTCTGCAGCGTCTCGCAACCACTGTGAACTTAGAGCATACTGTGCACTACTGACACAGACAGCCCGGGCGTGATTCAATGTCCAGCGTAACAGCGGCGCATACAACTGCAGCAATCCACGCTGCCGTACCACATCGCTTTGATAGCTGACCACGCACGGGATATTGCGCAACATCAACACCACGAGATCACCAGCTGGCCATGGCATCTGCAAATGGAGGAGGTCTGGTTCAAGCATACGGACGGTATTGACGAGTGCAAATGACCATGCATTCGAGGCGAAGTCGATATGTCGCGGCACGCGAATGATACGTACTCCGTGGAGTATCTCATCAGGAGCGAGCAGCATCCCTATTGGCTGACAAACGACGACGCTGACTCTGAAGCCACGAGCCACTAATCCTTCAGTTAACGTTTGCAGATGGCCTTCGATACCTCCCACGACCGGCGCATAGTCTTTATACAGATGAACAATATGCATACATTACTCACTCTCTGAAGTACCTCATTATACGCACAGCATGAGATATAACCGACACTGTACCTGTTACTACACTATGTGGTATAGTATTGCAAAAGATACCTGTCGCGCCGATACGGCATGATATGAGGCAGAACGCAATGAACGGTCATTCAATTGCACGACGTGTTGGTGAAATTTTGGCGTGGATTACCATCATCGGGGTCAGCATATATTCAGTCATCACGTTGATTGGCATTTTTTCAGGTTCGCAGACTGCTACTATCAACCAGCAATCAGGTACCCCAGAAGCAACAATAATTGATAGTATGAGCGCCAATTTGACTGCGACGGCTATAGCTGCGGGAGCCAACACAATCCAGATTATCATTCCCACTACCGCGGCTAACTTGCCATCGAATCCACGCGCACCAGCACGTGCAACAGCAGCCGCAAAAGATACACCCGCAGAAACGGAGACACCGTACGTCGTACCGGTCCCGACAGAAAATATCTCTGGCACAATCGTCGTACAACCATTGCCTGCTACCGACATTCCTACGATAACACTAACGGGTACGCAATCTACCCTGACGTTAACTCCTACATCAAACGGAACAGTAACCATCACAAAAACCGTCACCGGTACAGCGGGAGAGACTGCAACTGTCGCAAGCTCAACTGCCACAACTGTGGCAGCGACTGGCACATACGCGCCATCGACACTCACCAACACGCGTACAACAGTCCTTGCAACCGCAACAGCTACACCCCTCGTCGCTACTACGACTGCACTTCCCACAAACACAGCCCCAGCAGTCCCTACTGCTACTCCATAACACAAAATAATAACCACCCCTTCATACTGAACGGGGTGGTTTTTGCTTCCTACTTAACAAATCTTATTGGACGTGCGGTCTCTGCCAGACATCAAACGTATCGCTGGAACGCACATTCGAGCCGACCGAAACCGCTGCACTCATCAGTACGAAATTTTTTATAATATATTGTCCCTCGAGTGTTAATCCAAATGGAAATGATGCCCATACCAAATGCGGGGTAAGAATCAACGGAGCCAAGGTCCCAATCATTTGCAGAAACAACAACAAAATGGTAACCCGCATCCCATACCCAATTAGAAATCCAACACCAATGGTGATCTCCCATATCGCCAGGAAAGGAATGAAATAATCCATCGGGAGAAACCACATGGAAGCCCGAATAAGTCCATCAGCAGGACTTAGCCCGGGAAACAATTTCAATGCGCCAAACCAAATAAAAACAATCCCCATCGACCAACGGAGGAGCATCGTTGCGTTCCGTTGCATCCAGCACGTCACTGTGCGATCGATCCGAGCAAGTGTTTCTTCCATGTCGCTGCTCCTCTCGGATAACCCTAGGAGTACTATAATACTTTGTTACACAATGCACAAATACAATTTATGATATTATTGATAACAATTTTGTTATAGGTAACTATGGAACTTCAACAATTACGCGTATTTTTAACAGTTGCTAAATATGCTCATGTAGGCAGAGCCGCCACGGAGCTGCACATGGCACAACCAGCAGTAAGTCGAATGATTCATGAACTCGAACGTGACTGTGGAGGAGTGGCACTTGTCGAAAAAATAGGTCGGAATCTTCGACTAACAGAAGCCGGCGAGGCACTTGCAACACACGCACAGAGCATTTTGGCTGAAGTCCGTGCAGCAGATACGACTATGCGCGCACGCAGAGGTCTTTTGGCTGGTCGTGTCAGTATCGGTACACCGCCCTCGATCGGAGTGCAGCTCCTACCCGAAACGCTGGCAACTTTTCATCAGACATACCCGCAGATCGAACTGCGTATTCACCAGGCGGGAACAACACATTTACTCCATCTTTTGGAAATGGGAGAAATCGACATTGCTATTGCAACAATGCCAATCCCCAGCAAAAATCACACCATCCATACATTATTTGACGAACCATTGGTCGTCGTTGTAAGTCCGCAGCATCGGTATTCAGGACGGAAAACTATAACGTTAATCGAACTCACTGACGAATCTTTCTTGTTATATCCACCAGGGTATGAAATGCATGATGTCATCGTAGCAGCATGTCGGACGGCAGGATTTATGCCCCGCATCGTACTAGAAGGCGGTGATGTTTCGTTGTTGTTACGTCTTGCAGAAGCAAATTTGGGGATTGCGATTGTACCGCGACTTGCCCTCAACACAACGCAAAATCTGGTAGTTCTCGATATCACAAAACCGTCATTCATGCGCAGCATGGCACTCGTATACCGTAGCGATAGAACACTATCTGCCGCCAGCCAGGAGCTGGTCGATAACCTCGTCAAATTCAGGTAGGATAATTGGCAACCTTATATTTCTTTGGTAGGTCAAATACACGCGCAAGGATTTTGTCTTGGAAAAAAGCCGAACAACAGCAGAAATAAACGTTCGATCAATACGGAGCGTCAATACATGTGTATCGTTGACACATCATCAGACAACGGTTAATGCTCACTGACTGTCGGAGCGAAACCTAACTCATGGTGGAGCATGCGGACTGCCGATTCGACTTGGTCATCAGGGAGCACAAAAGAAACATACGAGCCGTGGAGCGAGCGGGAGGATGCAATCTGATTAATGTGAGCCATCCCGAGTGCATACATTGCCCGCGGAGTAAGTGCCGCACCATGAGCAGCACTAATCACAGATACCAAAGATACTGGTTCGTGGACCGTGACGGTATAGCCGTGAAAAAACGATTGTTCGAAAATTTCCTTCGTATACGTCGCATCTGGTTGTCGTACCAACACCATCAGGGTGCGGTCGAGTTCACTTTGATGCGCCAGTAACGTCTCGATGCCAGCATGTGAAAGTTGTGCGGTAACCGTTGCCGCTAATTCAGAGGTCCACGTGTCTTCGAGTGTCGGTAATGCCGACGTTGACGCAGCAATGAGCGAAAGACCTCGCGTCGATATAATTGCGCCCGACGCATGTGTGGGCGTTGGAGCGGCAGTCACGAGTGTTCCAGGAAGGTCAGGCGAATGTACATTTGCAATACGTAAGGGAATGCCACGTGTGGCGAGGGGCATCAGAGTGCGGAGATGCAAAATTTCGGATCCCGATAGTGTAGCCATTTCAGCGGCTTCAAGATATGATAATTCTGGCAGTGGAACTGCCGAAGCCACAATTTTGGGATCTGCAGTCAAGATCCCATCAACGTCGGTCCACAGGCAGACTTCGTCTGCATTCACTGCGGCCCCGATGAGAGCAGCAGTATAGTCGCCACCACCACGACCGAGCGTTGTTACGACACCAGCTCTCGTGGCGCCTGTATATCCAGTGACCACGGGAATAATGCCTGCCTGCAACATCGGCAAGAGACGATCAGATATTTTGGCGAACGATTCTTCGAGGTACGGGCGTGCAACACCGTAGTGGGCATCTGTAACGATGAGGTCGGTTGCATCTATCATCTGGGCTGCCACACCACTCTGACGTAGAATGACCGCTACGATGTGCGCAGCAAAACGTTCTCCCAGGCTGGCAATTGCGTCAATCCCGCGGGCAGAATACTCGCCAAGTATCGCCATGGCGCGAGTCATTCGATCAAGATGTTTCAGCTGTTCCGAAAGACGTTGGAACAACATTTCACGTTCCCAATCATCAGTGACAAGCTTTTCGGCTATTTGGCGATGGCGATTCCACAGCTCGCGTCGGGCAATGTCAGCCTCTTGCTCACCTCCATGTGCGGCAGCACGTGCAGCGCGCAAGAGTGCATCGGTGATGCCAGGGAGCGCGCTACAGACTACAACGACGGAGGGGTCTTTTGCGTGTTGTTCCTTGATAATGCGAATCGTGTCGCGGACACGAAGCACATCTGCAAAAGCGATTGCACCAAACTTCATAATACGCATCGTGCCCTCGCATTCAATTTGGGCTAGGATACCCGCAGTTGTGCCTGATCAATCACCATCGGAATCGCTTTGGTCCAACCAACCGTCATAAGGTGAATCCCGCGTACACCTTCTATTGCCATTGCTTTTTTACAAAGTTCGGCAGCAATAGCAATTCCTTCGGATTCGGGATCACGTGCTGCCTCCATCCGGGCGATTAATGATTCAGGAACTCGTGAACCGGGCAAGTGGTCTCGCAAGAATCTTGCTGATTGGGCAGATTTGATAACCATAATTCCAGCCATGATAGGCGTTGTCTGATGCAACCCGAGGGTACGCACGTCATGCATCCACACAGCAAACTTGTCAATGTCAAAGATAATTTGCGTCTGTACGAATTCCGCACCAAATTGAATTTTGCGCTCGAGCCGTGCCGCTCGTTCAATATTTGGGTTCGCGACACACCCAACAAAATACTGTGGCGGAACGCTCAGTGCGGTACCGGACTCAAACGTAGACAGATCACGCATGGTACGTAACGTTTTGATGAGTTGGAATGAATTCAGGTCGAGAACATTTTTTGTGTCGGGATGGTCACCTATTTTGGGGTGATCACCAGTCATAGCCAAAATATTGGTAACCCCGCACGCTGCCCCACCCAATGAATCAGCCTGCAACGCGATGCGGTTTCTGTGTTGGCAGGTCATTTGCGCAATCACTTCGTAGCCATGTTGACGGAGAAATATCGCTGCTGTCATAGCAGACATACGACCCAATCCTCGTTGGTTATCGGTCAAATTGAGGGCATCGACAGAATCACCTATCCCTGCTGCGATGCGCAACAGTACATCAGGCGAAGCTCCTTTGGGAGGGGCAATTTCCCCCGTAACGACCGTCTTGCCGCTTGCGAGTTTTTCTTGGAGTCGACTATAAAACATGGGTTCCTCAAAAATAATCGGCTTCCGGGGGAACCCAGGAAAACCGTATTGCCTCCGGGATGGGTTATTGGGCGATCCCTACCGCTGCTGTTTTTCCACGCATTTCAACCGTTTTATCACCATCGCGTTCCACCCACACACCACACTCACTCCCGTCTTGGCTTTCGCCGAGTGTCATCACCGAACCGTCAAAGCGGAGTGCGGGGTGATACCATTTGTATACTTTTTCTGCCTCTCCCACGACATAGTGGCCAATCAACGAACGCCTGAATCGACTCGTACTCGTGTTGGGAAAACTGCCGTGAATCAGTTGCCCATTAAAGAACAACACGTCCCCCGCGCGCATATGAACGGGTGCTATGTGCATGCCATCGGGGAGCGGGACAGTGACATCGGTGAAACTCTGTGACGGATCTGCAGGGACGGTGCACAACACCGGCAATTGATGGCTGCCAGGGACGACCTGCAAGCAGCCGTTTTCTTCATCACAATCATCCAATGCAAGCCACGCTGCAACACACGTACCCGGCTCGACACGGAGATAATACTGGTCCTGATGGAGTGCTTGGCCGCGTGCCGTCGGAGGCTTGAAATATATCATGGTTTGTACTGCATACGGTAGTTTGCCGAGAATTTCTTGCATCGATGCACCGATACGAGCATCGAGCAAAAATTGCAACGTAGCCGGGTCCCAGCGATGCATCTGCATCATTCGGGGATAACGACGAAGTGGATCTTGTTCTCCCAAGCCCCCTACATCACCTTGATCGCGACGGTCGTCGTTTAGCTGCATATAATGCGCCGTTAGTGCCGCAACCTCTACGGCACTGAACATCCCGCGCGACACCGCATAGCCTTGTTGACCAAACTCACGTTGTAATGATGCGTCAGTCATTGGAACCTCGTCCTTAATCGACAAACAACGGTGTCATGGTTTGGTGTTTGAGGAGTTGCTGCATTGCCAACTCTGATGGTGGATGCACAAAACGTTCGGCAGCATCGAACACTTTTGGAAGTACCGCAATGTCACCTACCGTATTCAAAAAGACGCCTTTGCGACCAAACACCCAATGCACTGCTGCATCGATATGTTCTTGTTCGAGCAACGGCTCGTACCAGGTGGCAGTGTATCGTTCTGCACCATCTGCCCAAGGGCGGCGAACAATGGCTTTTATGGTCTGCACTGCGACGTTTCTTTCACGACAACGCTGGAGCAACTTCTCGAAGTCAGCGGCATACTGTGGATTTTGCATCATGATATAGCTATATGGGAGCAGCACCGTATCAAAGTCGTATCGTTCGAGCGATTCAAAATGTCGCTTCGGTACCTGTACGCCATGACCTGTCACGCCGATGTGTTTCACAATACCCGCTTTTTGCGCCTCGATACACGCCTTGAGCGCACCGTCAGGGCCCATTGCCATATCCCACTCTGCCTGATCGACAAGATTATGGAGTTGAATCAAGTCGATCTGGTCGACACCCATCCGTTTAAGCGACATCCGAATCTGGTCGCGGGCAGCAGCATAGGTACGTTCACCTGTTTTGGTTGCCAAAAAGAAACGATCGCGACGGCCATTGGTGAACCACGATTTGATACGATCCTCTGAAGCGCCATAGCTTGCAGCAGTGTCAATATGATTGATACCATGCTTTATCAAAAGTTCGAGCGTCTTGTCAGCATCATATTGATTCACGTCGCCCAAAGCTGCTGCACCAAAAATCGTTTTGGTACTCATATAACCGATGCGTCCAAATTGTTGGG
Organism: Roseiflexaceae bacterium; assembly: GCA_947474225.1. Lineage (GTDB taxonomy): Bacteria > Chloroflexota > Chloroflexia > Chloroflexales > Roseiflexaceae > UBA965. The sequence continues at coordinate 35,240 of CANJHS010000002.1, forward strand.
TTGCGATCATTTTGCGCCTCCTATAGTTGCGTGTAGTGTACCATAGCCCGTTTTGGAAAAGTGCTGTCCTAAACCTGTAAGAAATCCTCTGTCATAATCTGGGCAAAACATGCCAGCACATATGCTGCATTGTCGTTGTTGAACGGCATAGGAGGACGAATTTTGACAACATTGTGATACGGGCCGTCTGTACCTGCCAAAATACCGTAATCACGCAAACGATTCGACACATATGAGGCTTCATCGTCTGCAGGTTCAAGGGTCTGTGTGTTGCGCACTAACTCTACCCCTAGGAACAATCCGGCCCCGCGCACATCGCCGATGATGGCATGTTTTGGAGCGATTGCGCGCAACCCATCCAAGAGAAAACGACCGGTTTCTTTGGCGTTCTGTTGCAAAGGCTCATCCCGCAACACATCAAGCACTGCCAACCCTGCCGCGATAGAAACATTGTTTCCACCAAATGTTGCAAAATATTCCATACCGTTATTGAACGCATCGGCTATTGCACGTGTCGTCACCACTGCCCCCATAGGCTGGCCGTTACCGATAGGTTTGCCTAGAACCACAATATCCGGAACAACATTGTGTGCTTGAAATGCCCAGAAATGTGTCCCGATCCGTCCAAATCCCACTTGGACTTCGTCGGCAATACACACGCCGCCGGCAGCCCGTACGTATTCGTACACTCCCGCGAGATAACCTTGCGGCAGCACAATTTGTCCACCGACGCTCGGTAAGGTCTCGGCAATGTAGCCTCCTAGCGTACGCCCCTCTGCTTGCAAACGTGCAATAACAGACTGAACCTGATCAGCATACTTGCGACCTGCCAGTGGATCCTGCCGTTTAAAAGGACCACGGTAGTCGTCTGGAATAAACGCTGTGTGGACCCAATCTGGAGCACCAGTTCCCCCTGGGCCATCGTGCTTATAGGGACTTATGTCAATCAAGGTATTGGTGTGGCCATGATATGCAGCATCAAGAACAATGATATCGATACTTTTGGTATACGCTTTCATCATGCGGATGGCGAGTTCATTGGCTTCGCTCGCAGAGTTGACGAAATAACATACTTCGAGAGCTTCGGGCAGTGTCGCAGTCAGCCGCTGGGCGTATTCCTGCATTTGGTCATTCAGGTAACGGGTATTGGTGCTCAGAAGTCCATATTGTGCTGTTGCAGCCTGGACGACCCGTGGATGACAATGTCCTACATGAGCGACATTGTTATATGCGTCTATGTAGGTCCGTCCTTCGCTGTCATACAAATACTGCTGCCAACCGCGTACAATTTTGAGCGGGCGTTTATACGAAATGCTCAGATTGCCGCCCATTCGTTCGCGGCGTTCGATCAATGTCGTCTGCAACGGTTTCTGAGGTGCAGGGAAGCGATCTGCGTCCATCCGCAACAGCAGATTGGGGCTCGGCGATAATGACGCCCATATTGCCTGCTGTGACGCATACCCGACACCGGGGAAGTCACGCCCCATATCGATAAAGTCCAACACAATCTGAAAATGGACATGTGTCGGCCATTTCCCATTTACATTGGGGATCCCAAAACTCCCAATACGTTGCCCGAGCTCAACCGTTTGTCCGAGCACGAGAGTGCGCATAGATTCATCACTCAAGTGACCATAAACGGTATAGAATTTGGTCCCGTCGTCCGTCTCGTGCTCCAAAACCGTCAGGTACCCATAGTCCAAATCAGCGGGCAAGTACTCCAGCATATACACAGTACCGGGCAATGTCGCATGCACTGGAGTCCCCGCTGGTCCCCAAAAATCGATTGCCAAGTGTAACGTGCGGCGTTCTTCGTTGATCCGGCCCTCGATGGTGTACCGATCGGTCGTGTAGATCATACGTGGTTCGAGGTATCCACCGATCCCGATACGTCCATCCATGAACGACTCGATGACCTGTGCAAACCGTGGCATCATTGCGTTGCGCGGATCGGCACCAAGCACCGTGCTACCAACACTCAAATCGAGTGCAACGGTCTCGTGCTTTTCGAGGGTGCGACCAATCAACGCTGCACTCTGTTGTCGAGAAATGTACTCGACCACCGCATTATGCTGCGGCACCGGTGTATAGCCACAGGCATGTCGCAGACGATAGTGCATCAAGCGGGGATGTTGTTTGGCGAGCATACGAAGCACCCGCCACGCTGGCGCTTCGCTGACAATCATGTACGGATCGTTCGGTCGTTCGCGCTTACGAATCGCCGATACTGTCACCGAAATAGCGAGTCGCATACAAATCATGTCGAAGAGCACTGCGACTTCACCCTCGGTCAGAGGACATACCGCATGGTATGCGCTCGTCATCACCATTAATCCATCGATGGGATCGGGGTGGCGCATCAGCATATATGCTGCCGAAATTGCCAATTCACTCACCATGGCTGTCCGCATCATGTCGCCAAAATCCAAGACACCCTGTACGGTACGGCTGCGGTAACCAGGGTTCCCAACAACGAGGTTGTAATCGTTTGCATCACCGTGAATCAATCCGATGCGTACATCTGCCTTATGTTGTGTATACGTCTGTTCATATCGATCGAGCAATCGCAAAACCAAGACTCGTTCCGATTCATCTGCTAATGCATCTCGGTACCCGCGAATCCAACCTGCATTGAGTACATCCCATTCCAACGTGCGTTCCGGGGTTTGATAGGCAAACGATTTGAGTGCTATGTCAATGTGGCCAATCGTCTCACCTAGGTGAGCAACAAGGGCGTCATCGACAGGATTTGCATCGGCAAAAAGGGTTCCCTCTATGTAGCTGAGCATCCAAACTGTATGTTGGTTCTCACCTATCTGCTGTACTGAACTTGATTGACCATCGTGCTGCGCAATGACGCGTTGAATCGGAACTTGGGGTGCAGCTGACGCAATGTGCTCTAATGCCGCGATTTGCATTTCGATGAATGTCGTCGCTCTGCTTGGATGCATGATTTTCAGCACATACTGCTCACCATTTTTGGTGGAGATGCACGTGTTGCAGTCGTATTCGCCGGGAAGGCTTTTCAACGTACCCTCTATGCCATACAATCTGCGCGCTAACTCCGAAATCGACTGGTTTGTCACCGAGACTGGTGTGTTGGTTGATATCATGTTGTGCTCACTGTTGGAGAAAGATATCGTAGTATACCCCAATCAATTCGCAATCCAATGTCACCGAATTAAAAACAATTAAAACACCTTCAAGTTGTATAATTATCAAAGATATGGTACGGTATGGACATTGTCGTCAAAGGAGGTTCTAAGATTATGCGCTATCGACTGATGTACTTTTTACTGAGCAGCATATTGGTAGCAAGCTGCGGTTTTGCTGCGCCAGTGAACCAGGCTTCTGTAGAAGAAAAGACAACACGCAGTCTAGTCACACTCCCTGCAGACACCACACTCATCGTCTACAGTGGCCGCAGTGAAGCACTCATCAAACCAGTTGTCGATGCGTTTATGGCCGAAAATCCTTCCATAACGGTTCTGCTCAAAGCAGGCAAAGACAGCGAGCTCGCTGCTGCGATTCTAGAAGAACAAGCAAATCCACAAGCGGATGTCTTCATCACGACAAACATGCTGACGACCATTGCACTCGCAAAGAAATCCGTTCTCTCAGCGCATGAGGTGCCCGGTATCCGTGAGATTCCCGAACGATATCAATCAAAAGACAAGATGTGGACACCAATCACCTTGCGTGCGCGAGTAATTATGTACAACACAAATTTGGTATCCGCAGATCAAGCACCAAAATCATTTGAAGATCTGGCTGATCCGAAGTGGAAAGGGAAAATTGCCGCTGCCAATAGCACTAACGGGTCCATGCAAGCCCACATCGCTACGCTCATCGCTGTTTCTGGTACACGTGGCGCTGCACGCTTTCTGGAAGGATTAGTTGCAAACGAGACGACGTTCTTTGGCGGACATACTGATGTGCGCAAGGCTGTTGGTGCGGGAGAGTTTGCTATCGGGATTGTCAATCATTATTACTACGAATTGCAAAGACATGAACCGACAGACAATGCCGTGGCAGTGGTCTATTCCGGCCAAGAAGAAGGTGAATCTGGATTAATTGTGAATGCGACTGCAGCCGCGATAATCAAAAATTCCCCGCATCCGGAAGCAGCCAAGAAGTTTTTGGATTTCTTGTTCGAAACAAAAACACAACGCCAGTTTGCTGAACTCAATTACGAATACCCAATCGTTCCAAAAATTTCACTCGCACCAGATGTCCGACCAATCGTAGACTCCCAAATCATTTCAACTCCGTTTGAAGAGATTGCAGGTCACGTTGCAGAAGCTGCCCAATTGATGGGATCTGCAGGTGTGCCGTAGTGATGAGTCGCACAGACAAACTTGCTCGCAGCTATAACCCCCCAGTAGGGTTGCTCATTATCACTACATGTGCAGCACTGTGCGGTTGTATTCCTGCGCTGTACATCATGTATCGGGGATTGAGCGCAATAGGGAACACGTACGCACCCAATCTCACATTGCTCATGACACTGGTTATGAATACTCTTTCATTTGGAGTCTTGGCGGCACTGATAGCGGGAATATTGGGTACTCTTCACGCAATCATTATTGAGCGGACCGATATCATTTTCCCCAATATCTGGCGCTTCTTGGTCTGCACCCCATTTGTCATTCCGCCATATGTGAGTGCTCTCTGTCTATTGGCCCTGCTGCGACCACACGGATTATTCGAGAAGTGGCTGGTTGCCCAAGGGCTCTCGTCGTATGGTGCGTTGCCGTTTGATGCTATTTTTGGGGTGACCGGAAGTTCGATCGTGATAGGGATATGCCTCTCACCATACGTGTTTTTCCCCGTATCTGCGGCACTGCGGCAGGGGAGTGGTCATTTTATGGAAATGGCCAAGCAGAATGGCGTACCTTTTTGGCGGCGTCAATTACATATAACACTGCCACACCTCGCCCCTGCAATCGGAGGAGGCATGCTGCTGGTATTGTTATATGCGCTTGCTGATTTTGGGGTACCAGCACTTTTACGACTCCCGACGTTCAGTACAACGATTTACTCACGATTTGCAGGAGATGTCGATCGTGGGGGAGCCGCGCTCTTGAGTCTTCCGCTGATGGCGATCACCGTGATACTCCTGCTCGTGCAAGACAAACTATTTGGCCATGGGGTAATCCAAAGCGCCAGGGCATGGGCACCACAACGATTGGTACGATTAGAGCGTTTCGCTACGTCGACGTATCTCATCCTTGGTATGACGATACTCCTCTCCGTCGGTACGCCGCTTAGCATGCTCTTGTATTGGCTTGTGAGTCCTGTTTCACCTGCGGAGCAAGCGAGTTTTGTCCCATATGGACAATTACTGTTTATTATGGTCCAGACGGTTGCATACGCAATACTGAATGCATCCATCATCGTGATCGTCGCATTCGTCTGTGCACGGACGCTACGTCGTGCCGGCACGCTGGGGTATATTCTGAGTAGAACAGCGCAGATCGGCTATGCACTGCCCGGTATTGTGGTGGCGCTTAGTGTCGTTCTGGTCAGCACGCGCCTTTTGCCGGTTGCAGTCATCGGTGTTGTACCCCTGGGAATAGCATTGTTCATCCGATTTGTTCCACAAGCCATTCAAGGTATTGATGTTGCGTTGATGCAGATAGCGCCCACCCTTGAGGATGCAGGCCGCAGTATGGGACAAAATGTCTATCAGGTACTCAGGCGAGTAATTGTGCCATTGTCCTCTCCAGGAATTCAGACTACCTGGGCATTGGTTTTCCTTGGGATTATCAAGGAACTCCCTGCAACACTGATTTTGCGGCCAGCTGGGTTTGACACATTAGCAGTTCGTATCTGGATGCCAACCAGTGATGGATTCACCGCAGCAGCGGCACTTCCCGCCCTATTATTGGTATTGTGTGCAGTGATACCGTTCAGCCTGATTTTTCGTACTCAATCAAACGTTGCTGAAACGGTCAAACAACCGATGTGAGCGAACACACGAGGATTATCCGTGCTCGACCGTACGGGGTCGAAAAAATGCACCTATACTATGCGCATACCGAATGCGCAGGGAACAAAATGCCATGTATGTACAAAATGATGTTTTGTGGAACAAGAAACCATGGGTTGCCGGACCTTCATTGCAAAACGAACTCCGCTGTGATGTCTGTGTCATCGGCTTAGGAGCATCGGGTCTCACTGCATTGACATACCTCAGTGAGCATGGAATGAATGCAATTGGGGTGGATGCAGGAATGGTCGGAGCAGGAGCTGCCGGATCGAACGGAGGATTTATTCTCGCTGGAATTGCCGCCTTCCATCACGATGCCGTCGATGTTCTTGGGCATGCACGTGCCACACGACTCTACAAGCGCACGCTGGACGAGATCCAACGTTTGGCCAGCGAAGAACCATCCTTCGAAAAACGTGGTTCTTTGCGTATCGCCAAAGACGACGACGAATATCTTGATTGTCTACGCCAACGCGCTACGATGCAGGCCGATGGGTTATCCGTCGAATTGTATGAAGGAACAGAGGGACGGGGACTGCTTGTACCGACCGACGGCGTTTTTCAGCCACTCGAGCGTGTTCGCCGCATGGCAATGGCGCTCCGTGGTAGCGGGGTGTCGCTGTATGAACGTTCCGCAGTCACACACATTGAACCTCAATTGGTAGTTGCGAATGGTAACCGAATCGTCTGTCGCCATACCATCGTCGCGGTGGATGGCAAGCTAGAGTATATATTGCCGCAGCTTACAGGAATCCTCAAAACAACACGTCTGCAAATGTTGGCCACTGCTCCAGATTGCACACTGCACTACCCGCACCCTGTCTATTACAACTACGGTTATGACTACTGGCAACAACGTCAAGACGGTAGTATCGCGATTGGAGGGGCGCGCGACAAATACGAAGCGACAGAATGGGGGAATGCTACCTATCCAACACTGGATGTCCAATCTGCCATCGAATTTCGATTACGTGAGACCGTCGGCTGCACAGCTCCGATTTTGCATCGCTGGGGCGCAAGTGTGGCCTATCGGCTCGATGATGTACGACCATTCGTCGGCCAGGTCCTCCCATCGGTGTGGGCCTGCGGTGGCTACAGTGGAACGGGCAACCTGGTTGGGACTCTCTGTGCGCGTGATATCGCCACTGCACTCATCACGGGTACGCAACATTCCATCACAGGATGGCATGACTGAAATGTTTGAGAATTCCGCTGCGGAGACATTTGTTCACATCCCTTTGTTGGGATTGATGCGTGAAATATATGCATTACCACGAGAGCCATCCATCCGCTTTCCACGCTACCTGACACTCGTCAAGGGGACTTTATCACCACGGTACCCACCACTCGTACTGATGAACCCCATGGCGAATACTCATCTGAACACAACTATAGACACCCTCATTACACTCGGCGTCGAAGATGCCGCAGTCGGATGGATTGCAAAAACAGCACTTGCACTCGGGATGTCTGATGGATTCCACCACGGCTTCGGTGTCGTCGACGATGTGGCAGGTGGCTGGACTAATCGGGCCGACATCGAGATGTCACGTCGTTTTGCTGCACTGCCCCAACGTAAGTATCATTGGTGCACGACAACGCTGTTTGCGAGCGATCAGCACAGTCTCAAATCTGTCAAACGAGAAGTGCAGGCGAGTGTTATTCGACGTTATTGGCAGATTCTGGATGGCACACCCTTGTCATTACGTCAAATGCTGGCCCAGGAACAGCTGGTTGCTCGTCTGACTGGTACATCAGATTTGGTGCACTCCCCATGCAGCTCCGCCACCAGTCAAAATATTTTTGATGCTCTCGAAGAGACCGCCTACCCCGCACAAATCTCCTGTATTCTTGGTGACGTCGCTGCACAATCTCTCGGGTACCCTTCACGTGGATATGAAAAAAATGCTGGGTTGGCGTATGCCGCCAACTCCTGTAACCCATTACTCATGCCGTTGAAGCAAGCCATTCTTGAAACGATAATTCTGTAATTTCACCACCGTTCGCGACTTATGCGTCGTCCCATAGTGATGACAAAACCTGCGGTTCGATGTTACCACCGCACAGCACAACCCCGAGTCGTTGAACCCCAGCGGGGATTTTGCCTGCCAACAGCGCTCCGGGGCCCGTTCCCGCACTCGGTTCGATGACCTGCTTCAAGCGTTCAATAATATACCGGGTACCAGCGCGTATTTCCGCCTCAGAAACGGTGATAATATCAGCCACATGCTCTTGGAGCAGCGGGAATGTCAGCACACCGGGTGCATTTACCCGTAGCCCATCTGCAATGGTATCTGGTGCTGCTATTACTGTTCGTACCCCGCGGCGAAAAGACTGTGCAGTGTCATCTGCTTGCTCAGGTTCGATACCAAAGACGCGCAAATTTGGGTGTAACCCGTGTGCGGCAATCGCGCAGCCAGAAATCAACCCTCCACCTCCAACGGGGACAAAGAGAGCATCCAATTCGGGTACAGCAGCGCAGAGCTCGAGGGCAACGGTTCCTTGTCCTGCAATGATGTGTGGGTGATCGTACGGTGGGATGAGCGTTAACCCACGTTCCTCCGCAATAGTTTTTGCGACAACTTCTCTGTTCTGTGTGAGTCGATCATAGCGAATAACTTCCGCTCCGTACCCAATGGTCGCAGTCACCTTCACCGCAGGAGCATCGGTGGGCATACAAATCACTGCGGGGATACCAAGCAACTGCGCAGCTAATGCAACACCCTGGGCATGATTCCCCGACGAAAAAGCAATTACCCCTGTGCGCCGTTGACTCATTGTCAACCGAGACAGGGCATTGTACGCACCGCGGAACTTGAAAGAACCCGTCCGCTGTAGATGTTCGCCTTTAAAGAACACCTCAATCCCCAACTGTGCATTCAATGTCTGAGACTGATATACCGGAGTATGATGAACAACACTCGCAATCTGATGCGCTGCCGAAACCACGTCTTGATAGGTGACCATCATGTGCTCCTCTCTTCTCGATGAGGCAAGTCTAACAGATACGCGACATCTCGATACAGGATATGGCACGGTTGGTATGATAGAATACTTAGTGTGTGAAACATAACCATCTGCAAAGAGGGTACAAGTGCATACTACAGTACGCCGCTTCGGGTTATTTGTGCTTTGTATCGGGCTGTTTGTAATTCAATTGCTACCAACTCCTACTTCTGCGACAGAAAGAAGTGCACTCAGCGTTCTTTCTGATATGGGAGCAGACATTGCAACAGATTCACAAAGCGGAGTTGCCCGCTTTATTTCTCTGCCTGTCGACACGACTCATGTTCGCAAATCTGACACACTGAATACCATAGATGCAGAGCAACTAGCACGTAAATTCATCCAAACGCACGGTGCGGCATTCGGCAACAATAATCTTGCACTAAACCTCGAGACAATCTCTAATCATGCGGTAAAGGCAAATGGGAATTTCATCCGCTTTCAACAGACGTACCGCAAAGTTCCTGTCATTGCCGGTGAACTCAATGTCCATATTACGCTCACACATCAAGTCGCAAGCATGAATGGCGAAGTATTACCCGACATTGATGTTGACACTACACCGACAATCACCGAATCCGCTGCTGAGAAAATTGCCCTCATCATTGTCCAAAAAGGATACCCAAACGCGCGTCGAACACTCATGGCCGTCCGCAAAGGGCTATGGATCTTTCATCCCAAACTGCTCGGTAGTCCCGAAACACCTGTGACAACACTTAATTGGCGATTCGAAGTGCGGGATGGTGCAGAGGTGCGGGCACTGGTACTCATTAACGCCCATACGGGTGCGACCACGCTACAGTTTAATCAAACGGCACACGTCCTTGATCAACGCGTTTGCGATGCGAACAACACTTCAGATACTGATTACAATGCAAATAATAATTGCAACTCTGACGCAAAATCCACCCGCACGAATGAAATCACTGATACGAGTAAGGTTGACGTCGATATCGCCTGGCACAATGCCAAAGCAACGTACGAATTCTATTCCAGCGTGTTGGGACGTAATTCGATAAATGATGCAGGGTTGAAAATCATCTCGCTTGTCAATTACTGCCCACTAGGCGATTCATGCCCCTATAAAAATGCGTACTGGAATGGAGTGCAGATGACCTATGGACAAACATTTGCATCTGCAGACGATGTCGTAGGACATGAATTAACACATGGAGTCACCGAAAACACTGCAGGCCTCTTCTACTACTACCAATCTGGTGCAATCAATGAATCACTGTCTGATGTATTTGGGGAACTCATTGATCAATCATATAGTGGCGATTTCGTGGATGCTCCTGCAGATGACTGGTTGATGGGCGAAGATCTCAGCATAGGTGAAATTCGTTCCATGAAAAATCCGGGGCTTTTTGGAGATCCGGACAAAATGACCAGTAGCAAATACAACAATGGTAAGTATCTGGGTGATTTGGGTGATGAAGGCGGCGTTCATAGTAACAGCGGGGTTAATAATAAGGCAGCCTACCTTATGACAGATGGCGGCGTCTTTAATGGATACACCATAGGGGCACTCGGCTCAACAAAAGTTGCAAAAATCTACTACCACGCGATGACCAATTATTTACTCTCGGGGAGTGATTACTTCGATCTCGGCGTCAGCTTGAATGCATCCTGTACTGATTTACTCACCGGCGGACTAGATAGTTTCGTCACTACAGACTGTCTCAATGTAAAAAAAGCAGTCCTCGCTACGGAGATGGCCAAAACTCCACCGAATGCACCAGCAACCGATGCAACAGAGTGTACGAGCAGTGAAACGAAAATTGACCTCTACAACGATGATTTTGAAGTAATCAGACCAACGAGATGGGCTATTACGCCCGCGAGTGGGTCTTTCTGGTATTATCCTACTCCTAGCTGGTCAGAATACGCAACCAGCGGGCATAACAGCGTTTCAGTGCTCTATCAGGAGAGTCAATCCGACCAAAAATTCAGCATGCTGAACAGCTTTTTCGTGCCCGCTGGTGCCATGTTGACCTTTCGCCATGCATATGAATTTGAAGCTTACTACAATAATGACGGCACGGCAATAACGGAAGCATATGATGGAGGAATTGTAGAATATTCAACGGATTTTGGTGGCAAATGGATTGATGCCAAACCATTGTTTGTCACCAATGCGTACAACGCAAGTCTCATCGTCTCGGGAAATACAAACGTCCTCGCAGGGGAACGCGTGTTTACCGGGATGAGTAATGGATTTATCACTTCCAAACTCAATTTGAACTCGCTGAGTGGAAAAAACATACGATTCCGCTTCAGGGCTACTTCTGATGCAAATTCCTTTGGAACCGGTTGGTTCATCGACGATGTCAATGCCTTCCGCTGTTTGACCAGTTCACAATCTGCCAAAACCTTGACTACGGGTGCAAACACAAGCTGCCTTACGAGCTTTACAAATGCCAGTTGGTGTTGGGGAGAAAATAACAACGGGCAAGTCGGCAATATGACCAATGTCGACACCACAAGCGCGCAAGCACTCATAAACAATAGTGGCGTAATTGCATCAGGCATTACTCAGATTGCTGCAGGCAGGTCACATAGTTGCGCAGTGACAAAAACACATACCATTCAATGCTGGGGAAACAACTCCGACGGGCAGATCGGAGATGGCACAACTATTCAACGCCTCGGAGCAGTACCGACACTCAAAGCTGATAAAACTCCCATGGACAATCAATCGTTGGTGACGGTTGGTGATTCCTTTAGTTGTGCACTCGGTAGCGTTGGCACGGTGTCGTGCTGGGGCCAGAACACGAAAGGGCAACTTGGAAATGGGACAACCAAAAACTCTCGTAGTCCCGTCACAGTCATCAAAGCAGGCGGTTCCGCACTCAGCTCGGTTAAGGCAATAAGTGCAGGTAGTGAACACACCTGTGCCCTCCTAAACAACGGCACTGTCTGGTGTTGGGGGAACAATACTTCTGGGGCAACGGGATCTTCTCTCGCAGCCAATCATGGTGCCGTCCAAGTCAAGAACGCTACGGGAATATTGACAGGTATCACTTACATCTCCAGCGGCAAACAATATTCGTGTGCGCTCGCAGGTACCATCGCGACTTGGTGCTGGGGGCTAAACGACTACGGTCAACTCGGAGACGGGACGCTGATCAATCGTACGTATGCGGTCCCTGTCAAACTGGGAAATACCGCACTCATCAATCTCGTCGATATCGCCGCGGGGAATGGTGCGCATACATGTGCAATTTCAAGTACCGGAGTCGGCTATTGTTGGGGACTTAATTCCTCAGGTCAACTTTCAGATGGCACCAATATGCTCCGCAAAACGGCAGTAGTACTAAGTTCTGCGTCTAATGCGCTAATCGGACAGATAAAAGATATCGCTGTCGGTGAAGCACACTCCTGTGCGCTCACAAATGGAGGAATGTTGTGGTGTTGGGGCAAAAACTCATCGGGGCAACTCGGCATCGGCTCAAATGGAGCAGTAACTGTTCCAAGTCGTGTGAAAAACGCAAAAGGAGTCTTTGGCGAGTAAGGTTATCGCACGTTCGATTCGCTACGCATCGCTGTATTTCACATTGAGGTCTTTTCTATGCGCTGAAAAACGTTGCATTTTCTTCAGATTAGGCAATACTGCAGCTGTGAACTTCATAATGACTCGAAAACTAGCTTGGAAATACGATGCCATACATTTCGTCCGGCACTATAACCCCATGGACGTTCAATTGCTCGTTTGTCTGATCTACAGACGATGCTCTCGAAGCCTGTGAAGTTGTGTACAATGTCGCAGATGGGGGAACCACACCTCGTTTTTACACTGCAAGGAACACGAAACAAAGCTGTATGGCAATAGTGCGCAGTCATCTGCATCTACCCATCTTATGCACATTGCATACATTATGGATTCTTCGTGTAAAAGTACACGGCAAACCTGCCGGTTTCTTAGCTGATGTCACCGCGACAGCACAATTCCGGATTCGTTAAGTTTCGCGCAAGTGATTGACAGACTGGATGCTACCTGTATAGCGGCTGTCAGCGTATTCGTGATTGCTACGTTATTGCAATGCTTCCCTTCTTCCTCGCAACTACAGACCATATTGGCTACTCTGCACATCGTAGGAAGAGATTTGTATGAAATTTATCCGGTTTTTGATTCTCACTCTCATTATCTCCAGCACGCTTAGTAGCTGCGTACGATATACATTTAAATCATCGCCAATCGTGCCTCCGGATAGTGCGTTCAATATTGCATTGACTGACCAAAATACCCAACCGTTCCAGCTCACACAGCTCAAAGGAAAAGTGGTGCTTGTCTTCTTTGGGTATACGAATTGCCCCGACATCTGCCCCGCAACCCTGTCTGACCTACAACTTGTCAAAAATAGGCTCGGCACCGCAGCGGCAAATGTCGTCATTCTTTTTGTCACGGTCGACCCAGGACGTGACACACCTGCGAAACTCAATCGATTTGTCCAACAGTATGACGAATCTATCATTGCATTGACAGGCAATCCAGCCGATCTCGGTGCTGTATATCATGCCTATGGTGCTGGCGCAGAACGGCGTGACACGCCTAATTCCGCTATGATTTATGCGGTTGATCACACATCAACAGTCACCGTAATCGACAAGAACGGTATGCGACGCCTGCTGATTGGCTTCGGTTCTCCTATTGACGACATTGCTTCAGATATAAACGCACTCCTGGCGGAATAATCGACGAGGTATCTCACTCATGCGCGCTGTTTATTTTTTGCTGATCGCACTTTTCGTCATGTCTTGTGGGAACAAAACCGACGGTACTCCGTACGCTGATACAACCACTGACCCCATGGGAAGCCATAACATGTCTGTGGATATGCATTCACCAACGCTTGTTGCAGACAACGCTGTGCACCTAAAAGATATCACTGTTCTGAATGCCTGGGCGCGCCATGCTGCGAAAGGCGACAATAGCGCTGTTTATATGATCATAGAAAATACAGGTATCAACGACACACTTATGAGTGTCGACAGTATCACAGCGGCCGCGATCGAATTACATAGTGCAATGAATAACAAGGGGATGATGTCAATGGACCCTGTCGAAAACGGTATACTCATTCCTGCGCATGGTACGCTTCAGCTCCAACCAGGGAGTTTTCATATCATGCTCATCGGTCTCACAACTGAACTTACATCTGGCGCTTCCGTTCCGTTCGAGTTGACATTCGCGAATGCTGGCACCGTAGAGGTAAATGCAGAGATACGATAATATTTTCGCTTTCAATGTTTCTAAGGGGAGTTTTTTCTTTGTTAAATAACTGCCTTGCGTATGATTGAAGGTAATTCAACCCCGGTTGCAATAATTTTAAATAACCAATAAAAACTTCGGCATTACTTTACCGTTGCGTTGTGACTATTACTAAACCTCTTCGTCGCCTCAGTGGAATATTACAGCACGAGAACAGCATACGTTTCGATCAATGTGAGGAAACGGCTTACCGCTGTGGATCGGGATTCCACCAGCAGGGACCCTTACCTGCACGCGCGGCGGCAGCGCGCACTTCTATTTCGCTGAGTTCGTCTAATGATTTCGGCACAAAAGAAGCATACGCATCCCACACCAAATCTTGTTCCGATGGATAACTCATACCCAACAAAGCGACATCAGGATTGTGTGTCAACGTATAGTGCACACAGTCACTGACGCGCATATTTTGGGATCCCTCAGATGCAGTCTCACCAGCTGACATTTTGCCACGAGGGCGCTCGACCATCGGCTGGCCATAACCGGTGGTATCGGTGACAAGCTTTCCTGCTCCAAACGTCTTGAAGCAGATCGAACCAATTCCACGTGCCTTTGCCTCTGGCAATACCGTGGTGAGGTAGCGCTGGTCGACAAATGCACCCACCGGGAACATCACGATGTCACAGAGATCATCGCACATTGCCTGCAAAAGAACATCAGGATTATGCGACGAAATACCAATGTGCCTCACCAGACCGCGTTTCTGCAGCGCACACAAGGTAGCAAACCCCTCAGGCCGAGACTTGAGTGAATGGTACTCCGCCATATCTGACAGACCGTGATACACATACCCATCCAGATAGCTTGTCTGCATACGATCCAGACTCGCTATAAGTTGTTGTTCAATGGGCTCATCAAATGCATCGATTTTGCTCACCACAAATACCCGGTCGCGCATCGTTGCAATAGCCTTGCCGACTATTTCCTCTGAGAAACCGTCTTCGTACCCAGGTGCAGTGTCAACAACATTGACTCCACGCGCAAACGCACGTTGTAACGTAGTCACGCACGTCTCAATACTCAAAGACTGATCCGCCAGGTCTCCCGCCCCAATCCGTGAGGCAAGAAATCCTGTTTTGCCCAGCGGTCTGTATTCCATCATTCGTGCTTCTCGGTTTCGTCGATCTGTCGGTGTAATGTAACAGGCTTACCGCTTCGCATTCGAATATTAACTAATTCGACACACACCGAAAATGCCATTGCAAAATAAATATATGCTTTGTCGATATGGAAGCCAAATCCTTCGCCGACTAACGACATACCGATGAGCAGGAGAAACGAAAGTGCCAAAATTTTGAGTGTCGGATGTCTCTCAATGTAGTCACTGAGTGCCTTCGAGAACAACAACATGATCCCAACAGAAATCAAAATTGCCACAATCATAATCGGTATATCACCCGACAACCCGACGGCAGTGATAACAGAGTCAAGCGAAAAAACCACATCAAGAATAGCAATTTGGCCTACCACAGCCCAAAATTTGTTCGCAGAACTATTTTGATGTGCGTCACTTTCGCCTTCGAGGCTGTGATGCATTTCCATTGTGCTTTTGGCAAGCAGAAAGAGACCCCCAACAATGAGGATAACATCGCGACCCGAGAATTCTTTGCCTGCCACTCCAAACAATGGGGTGACCAAGCTCATAATCCAGGTAAGCGACAACAGCAGGAGTATCCGAGTTCCAAGAGCGGTGATGAGTCCAATTTGACGAGCTGTGTTTTGTTGCACCTTTGGTAGTCTGCCGGACAGAATAGCAATGAATATCACATTGTCTATCCCAAGCACTATTTCGAGTGCAGTCAATGTCAATAACGTAACCAAGTGTTGTAATGTAAATAATGCGCTGATATCCATGGGCTCCCTCATCTAACAGTTATAGTTGTATTATCATAGGGATACGCAACAAATACAAATTGAAATGCGTCTAGCCATTCTGAATGTCTTATAGTCTAAAGGAACTGCGTTGAACAATCCCTCTGAATCTCTAATCGCGGCAATGGGAATTACAGCATTTTTCTGCTTAATGGCTGGCATCTTTGCAATTTTGGCAATAATTATTATCTCTCTGTGGCGGATTTTCAACAAAGCAGGTCGCACGGGCATCTATGCGTTCATCCCGTTCGTCAGTCCGTACCAGTGGTCCAAAATTGCTGGTCAAGGGACTATTTTTGCCATTATTTATGCATTCCTGGTAACCTTTGGAACCACATCCGCAGCGACTGACCAGAGCACCGAGCCTACATATGCGGGGCTTTTCGGTCTCGTTTCGTTCATCATGTATGTAATTATTCAATTCGGGATTGCCCGCCGATTCCGAAAAAGTGGACTTTTCGCTATCGGTTTGATTATTCTCCCGTTTATCTGCTACCCAATTCTCGCGTTTGGGGATGCAACCTACGCTGAATAGCATGTCCGTGAGGAGCTGACTATGCCAGAATTAAATTCGGTGGCTGCAGTTATCGCTGCTCTGTGCCTCGTTGCTGTGCTACTGGTGCTGTCGGTGTTCATGCTTGTCACGTCCTGGAAAATTGCTACAAAAGCAGGATACCCTGGCTGGACAATGCTCGTCCCGTACTATGCGACATTTATACTTCTACGCATTATCAAGCGACCAGCATCATGGGGTTGGATTGTCATTGTGTTGAGCACTGTTCAGACAATACTCTCAATC
Organism: Roseiflexaceae bacterium; assembly: GCA_947474225.1. Taxonomy (GTDB): domain Bacteria; phylum Chloroflexota; class Chloroflexia; order Chloroflexales; family Roseiflexaceae; genus UBA965. The sequence continues at coordinate 52,178 of CANJHS010000002.1, forward strand.
TATGAATCCATAATGGGAACGAAAAGTGCAGACCAGCCACTTTGGTATACAACGGTAAGTGTAATCATCCCGTTGATAGCAGCGGTTTATCACGTGCGTATGACACATGGTTTTTCGCGCGTATTCGGCAAAACGAAATTGTTTACGCTGGGACTGATTTTTTTACCGGTCATCTTTTTTCCTATTTTGGCCTTTGGGAACGCTCAGTACCAACCAGATGGGATGGTCTACAATAGCTACGGAGCCGCATGACACAAAGAGGTGCAGTATGGGTAGTGTACGAATTGGGATGATTGGCACGGGTGGTATCGCCCGGAACCGGCATTTGCCGTGCTTCACCAAAAACACAGATTGTGAAGTTGTCGCAATTGCTGACGTCGTCCAGACATCTCTGGACGAAGTCGGTGCTCAATTCGGGATAAATGGACTTTACACCGACTACAAAGAGATGTTTGCAAAAGAGCGTCTTGATGGTGTTGTCGTGTGTACGCCCAACAAATTCCATGCACCTGCCAGCATAGACGCCTTGAATGCAGGAATCAATGTACTGTGTGAAAAACCCATGGCACTTGATCCTACGGAAGGTCGTGCAATGATTGCCGCAGCCGAGAAAAACCACAAAATTCTGACTGTCGGCTTCCATTATCGTCATCGGGCACAGGTCAAAGCCGCAAAGAAAGTCATTGAAAGCGGCGAGCTCGGACACATTTATATGGTTCGCGTCAATGCCCTGCGTCGCCGTGGTATACCATCATGGGGTTCTTTTGTCCACAAAGACATCCAAGGCGGTGGGGCTATGATCGACTTCGGCGTCCATACACTCGATAGCGCACTGTATTTGCTCGGCAATCCTAAACCAATCGAAGTGAGTGCAACGCTCTCTCAACATCTCGGCACGAAACCTAATGTCAATCCATGGGGACAGTGGAATTACCAGCAATTTACGGTCGAAGACCAAGTAGCAGCATTTGTGCGCTTCGACAACGGCGCCACAATGCTTCTCGAATGCTCCTGGGCATTGAATGTGCCGGAGACGAAAGAGACCATTTCTCTGTCAGGCACCGAGGCAGGGCTCGATGTGTTCCCCCTCAAAATCAACAAGGCGCAACACGACATGCTGCTGAGTTGGTCACCAGATTGGATGCCCAACGAGAATGACGAACCGGGAATCGGCCAAGCAGCAGACTTCATCAATGCAATCAAGACAGGTCAACCAACCAACTGCACTGCTGCCCAAGCACTCCAAGTCACGGACATCGTTGATGCAATGTATCGTTCGGCCGCTGCTGGTCACGCGATAAGTCTTTAGCCCACACACGACGAGCAGCACCTATGCAGGTGCTGCTCTGGACACAAGGAATACAAGATGCGTATCTCGAAGCGTGGTGAATATGGATTACGAGCATTGATTCTGTTAGCTGCGCACACGCAGAACAACGGCGTGATGCAGATTAAAACTATTGCCGCAGCAGAGCGCATCCCTGTGAAATTCCTTGAACAGATTCTGCTCGCCCTCAAAAATGCTGGCATTCTCCATAGCAAAATGGGCATCGGCGGAGGCTATTCACTTGCGAAATCCGCAAATGAAATTATGTTGGGAAAAATCATTCGAATCCTCGACGGGCCACTCGCTCCCATTCGTTGCGTGTCACAGATTGCATATGAAGCATGTAATTGCCCAGATGAAGTCACCTGTAAGCTACGTGCCGTAATGTTTGATGTGCGTACCGCAATGACCAATATACTCGACAATACCTCGTTGGCAGACATTGTTGATGGAACTTCTTCAATTACCATCTAGCGCATTGCGTAGGCGACAATCTGTGCAACGAGTTCGGCAGCGTCGGTATTGATATAGCGGAATTGCATCGGTAGCTTGAGCTTTTCTGCGTGAATCGTAATCGCATTGGTATACGGATCGACGCCAATAATATCGTCTACGGCAATGATAGCTGTACGACGATCCCCTTTAAAAACAATCCGCTCTGACGTGATAACTAAATCTCCTCTGGCAACTTCAACTGTTGCCGTAACCGGGACTGAATGACCACGACTAGCACCGAATCGATATGAAACTCCACGCATGATACGAAATGATACCCCACGACTTCCGCCCACGGTGTCACGTCGAATAACTTTTTCTTCATACAATCCTACTGGCTCGGACCAATAGCCGACTTCACCTGCACGAAGTTGCACACCGATATTGGCAATTGGGGCGATGATACCTTGGCTTAGCTCATACATTTTTCGCTGGATCATCAGCGTACTCAAGATTTCGCCAACGGTGGGCGAGGTGATTTGGGTCAGTGCAACAATATCATCTATCGTTTTCAGTTCTGCATCTGTCACCAACCCATCAGATTTGGCTGTAGAAACTGCATCCTTGAGTATGCTGGTACCAACTTCACGCACATCTTCTACCGTGAGACCATGAGCGGAAACTTCGGCACGTAATAGCTGAATTTCGGTCGGTGTCAAAACCATATCGGCAATGCTTGTCTTAAATAAATCACGCAATGCTTCTTTTCCTTGGGAACGTCGCAAAGCATCTTTAACCGAATTAACCAGCTGTTGAAACATATGTACCTCATGACGCAATACTGCAAATATGATACCATTGCGACTATGCAACAATTCACACAAACAAAGCGTCTGTATCGCGAATCAATAAAGGAGTTGTCATGACCACTATTCCAGATGTTTCGTTTGATCCGACCAATCCCGATCCACGCTGCGCCTGTATCCTTATCCTTGATACGTCGGGGTCGATGCATGGCGACAAAATCAATCAACTCAATCAGGGTCTGATTGCATTCCGTGATGCCCTACAGTCTGATTCTGTAGCCCAATCACGTGTCGAGATTGCTATCGTCACCTTTGGCCCTGCACAATTGGCCCAAGACTTTACGATAGCGGGCAGCTTTAATCCGCCTACTTTGACTGCCACCGGCGACACCCCACTTGGAGCAGCCCTCCAACAAGGGCTTGACATGCTTGCAATTCGCAAACAACTGTACAAAGATAATGGGACGCCATACTATCGACCGTGGGTGTTTTTGATTACCGATGGTGCGCCGACGGACGGCGATGCCTGGAAGTCAGCGGCAACCAGAATCATTGATGAAGAAAACAAAAAAGGTGTTGCTTTCTTTGCAGTCGGCGTCGAAGGCGCGGACATGCAGGTCCTCAAACAGTTGTCGACCCGCGAGCCACTGACATTAAACGGTCTGCATTTTCGAGAAATGTTTGTGTGGCTTTCTTCGAGCCTTCAAAAAGTCTCACAATCACAACCAGGCACCCAAGTTCCGCTCGCACCGCCCACATGGAACCAGGTCTAGTGACTCCCGCCGGCGCTCAATGAGCGCCGGCGGATCTGCAAAGGAACACCATGAACTGGCGCATTGCCAAGGCATCTATCGTCGGTACCGGTCATTCCAAAACACATACCCCATGCCAAGATAGTCATTATGTCATGCAACTTGGGAACCAATTGATTGTCGCCGTGTCAGACGGTCTCGGCTCGGCAGCACTCTCACACGAAGGTTCACGAATTGCATGCAGTGCATCAGTGGCGGCAGTAGCCCAATCATACGACACACAACGTGATGTGGAACTGATGCGCAACGCTCCTGCTGAAGCGCCTTTGTCACCAATGTCATATGAAATTGTGCTCACGAGCGCATTCTTTGCAGCACGTAACGCAATTGAACGTGAGGCAACGAGGACCGCTGCAGCGCTTCGGGATTACGGCTGTACACTCCTTGTGGCAATAATATGCGACGATGGGTGGCACACGATGCACATCGGTGACGGCACCATTGTCGGGTTGTTTGCAGATCTACCTGCCAAGACGCTGAGCGTTCCCGAAAACGGCGAATTTATTAATTCCACTACCCCACTCACCAGCGACGAATACGTCACACACATGCGCTATACACAGGGCGACGATTTGCTTGCAGGCGTCGCACTGTTATCCGATGGTGTCCAGCCGATGTGTATCAACTACCGCACTGGAGCTGCGTATGATGGGTTTTTTCGACCACTGCAAACATGGCTTGCAGGGTTGACTGAACTCTCAGGTGTAGATACATCACTCGAACAATTCCTCGACACACCCAAAATGCGCCAAAAAAGTGACGATGACATGACGTTAGTCTTGGCTTTGCGGGTGCCGTAACTCACATAAGGAAGAAAGATCCAAATGCAGCCAATGCATATCATCAGCATAAATGTAGGTCAGGCACAACCACTCGATCCGTCCGATCTTACTCGCGGCACATCGGGAATATTTAAAACGCCTATTATGGCACCAGTCGAAATAACTCAAACTGGTGTCTCGGGCGATGTCATTGTCAACACACAGAATCACGGTGGAGTCGACCAAGCAGTCTATATCTATGGCCGTCCTGACTACGATGCATTCGAGTCGGAATTGGGATATCCGCTTGCAAACGGCATGTTCGGTGAGAATCTCACAATCGCAGGACTTGAGAGTGCACGCTTCACCATTGGAGATAGACTAACAATTGGAGTCGTTGTACTCGAGGTTACGGCACCGCGTACACCATGTGCTTCATTAAATGCTCGCATGAAAGACAATCAATTCGTGAAACGATTTTTCGCGGTCGACCGTCCGGGGTTCTATTGTCGTGTCATCACCCCGGGATTCGTGAAGACGGGCGACACCGTTTTGTATCAGTCGTACCAACGCCCAGGCATCAGTATTGTCGAAGCGCACCAAACAATGCGTCCAGGGGTGACACATGATACAAAAACAATCCGTCGTTACCTCGCAGAGCCAATTCATCACCGGTTGCGCACATACCTCGCCGCAGAACTCGCACACCGTGCCGAATCTGGTGAGAACCTCAGGTAACCATCAGACCATAATCTGTTGCCATATCACACTATACACTGAGGGTTTATGCAGGTACTAAGCGTCAACAGAGGCACTGAACTGGCAATCGCCAATGGCAAACGAACAGGAACTTCCGGTATTGACAAGATACCGACGACGCAGCGCATTGCAGTACGAACTATGGGTCTTGTCGGCGACGTTATTGTTGACACAGAAAATCATGGCGGTGTCGATCAAGCGGTCTATCTCTATGGAACGAACGACTATGCCTGGTGGTCAAAACACCTCGGGAAGACACTTCCTCCCGGGACATTCGGTGAGAATTTGACGATTTCGCATCTTTCAAGCGCTTCCTACAACATAGGCGATCGCTTCGCCATAGGGGATCTCTTACTGGAGGTCACCGCACCACGCATCCCCTGTGAGACACTCAATGCACGGATGAATGACGCTCAGTTTGTGAGAACCTTCCGCACGGCCGAACGGCCAGGACTATATTGCCGAGTGCTTATTCCTGGGTTTGTGCAGGTAGGTGCTGCCGTTTTATACCTTCCAGTTCTCCAACCAATCGTAACAATAATCGAAGCCTTTCGGTTTTACTTTGAACGCGAGCGTCACGACCTCCCGACGCTGCGTCGATTCCTTGCTGCTCCAATCGACATTCGTTCACGTACTGAACTCAGTATCGAATATGAAACACTCACACGTGCTCAGTGAATCGATGATTCTTGCCTGTATGGGATAGAAAGACTACCTTGCGCTGCAGGTTGGTATACTAACGATACTCTCGTTACAAGGATTACATACAATGGGCATGCTCGACGAAATACTCTCACACAATATGGAATATGTTTCCACACGTCAATACGAATCATTGCAAACAGACAAATTTCCCGATAAAGGCCTTGCGATTTTGGCGTGTATGGACGCACGGTTAGTAGAATTATTGCCGCAAGCACTGGGCATTCGCAACGGCGATGCCAAACTCATCAAAAATGCAGGCGCTTTGGTCACTGCACCGTGGGGCTCGGTTATGCGTAGTCTTTTAGTCGCCGTCTATGCATTACGTGCCGAAGAAATCTGTGTCATCGCGCACTATGACTGCGGTATGGGCACCATCGACGCTACGGCTATTTTGGCAGAAGCGCGCAAACGTGGGATATCCGAGGATGTCATTCGCACCCTGCGTGTGTCAGGAATCGATCTCGATGGCTTTTTGAAAGGATTTGCGAATGTCGAAGACAGTGTGCGCAATACGTGTACGATTGTCCGACAACATCCGTTGCTCCCCCGCGATGTGCCGGTGCATGGCTTGATTATGGATCCGTCTACAGGGCGACTCGATACCATTGTCAATGGCTATGTCGTGATGAACGCAGAGAAGCAGGACGAAGCATAACACGATGACACGCTATACCACCGCAACCAATACCACACTTAACACGACGAAAAAACTCGGCGAAGGCGGAGAAGGTGCGGTATTTGATATTGCTGGTCAAAGTGGCCTTGTCGCAAAAATCTATCACCCGGCACGACTAAATGCGTCGCTTGCAGCCAAAGTCATCGCGATGACCCGGAATCCTCCCGAAGATGCCACGCGCAAATCACTCAATCATGTTTCGATTGCCTGGCCCATCGACGTACTCTACAACGGCACGCAGTTCGTCGGCTATACCATGCCCAAGATCAAGAAATCTGATGATCTGTATGACCTGCTTCAACCGCAACAGCGTGCAAAAGAACACAGCGGACTGAACCATCGTCACCTCTATCGTACGGCCCGCAATCTTGCGTTAGCCATGGATGCCATCCATCAAAAAGGCTATGTGATCGGTGATGTAAATTTCAAGAATGCACTTTTCAATGACGACGCACTTATTACCATGGTCGACTGCGATTCGATGCAAGTCACCGATGCAGCCGGGATTGTTCATCATTGTCTCGTCGGAGTACCCGAGTATACTCCTGCAGACTTACAGGGTATGGATTTCGCTCGCGTCACACGCACACCAAACCACGATGCTTTCGGACTGGCAATCCTGATTTTTCAGTTGTTGATGCAAGGCTTTCATCCTTTTGCCGGCAAGCCGCGACCGGGGGAGAAAGACGTCGAGCAATCGCATATCTACTGCATTAGTAAGGGAATTTTTCCCTACCTCGCAAATCAACCCTACGAACCACCACGGGCTGCACCATCGATGCTCTGTCTGCCCGTGTTGATCCAGCAACAATTCGAGCGCGCATTCACGAAACCAGACGCACGACCTACACCCAAAGAATGGGCCAATCTCCTCGCCATGGTCGAACCACGGCTCATACCATGCCCGAATGATGCCTCACACTGGTATCCGAGCGATGGCCATTGTGTAATCTGCGAGATTGACTACAACGTCGGTCGGCGGCAACGAACGAGCCCGAAACCGAGTACCACCGTACAGATGCAGGTGCCGCTGCCACCACAACCGAGCATGACAACGGGGCCGCTACGTCCTGCGGCGATTTCGAGACCTGTCGTCAACACACCACAATCTCGCCCGTCGACGCAACCTGTAGCACAACCACCGCGACCAGCGCCTGCGACACCGCGACCGACGCCGCCTGCGTCTCCAACGACAGCAGTTGCCCCTGCGGCACAAAGCCTTCCCGTCGCACCACCACGATCATCGCAGAACTTGCCACCGTTGGTCAGTCCGCAATCTGCGCCACGCGTGGTCCCACCAAAACCGCAACCACGACAACCGCAGGTCGACTTGCTTGCGCAGATTACAACCTTTATCAGCGCACACCGAATCGTGCTAGTGCCGATTGCTGTCATCGTACTTGCACTGGTAATGGTGCTTTCGTCTACCTGGACTGGACAGAGTAGCCCCGTGCCCGACATATCAATCGCTACGCTGCCCGATGCTACAGCCACGGAGATTATTGTCCCTACTGACAAACCTGCTGCCACCGTTGAAACCAAACTGACTGTTGCCCCTGCGCTATCATGTAGTTCTGCCGCCATCATCGATGCCCACTGGCCGATGGTACCAGCAGACATCCGCACCGCCATGCATGCAAAACCACTCACCACAACAACCCGACCGTACGATTCACCCGTTCTTAATCTCGTCGGCACTTTCACTGCGGCATCACCCAGCACACGCTTTGCCGAACTCGCAGCGACATGCCAGAAAGGAATCTTGCTGCAGAGCAATCCGTTAGCGTATACAACTGGTGATCACCAACGAACAGAACGAACATGTGTGCGTCCTGGGTGCGAGATAGTTACACCCGAATACCGAGTAGTGTTCATTCGGAACGCAGTCAATGATAACGACAACAAAGAACAGTCCGGCACTTTTGATATTCTTTTTCATTTTTTTGACCGACCAAATCCGCTAGGCATTAAAAACGTAGGATTTTTGGCGGATGCTTCGGCGGGAAAAAAATCGCTTGCGCTCCATTTACTTCCCTTTATACAGTCTCGCATTTTGATAATGAAAGTCGGCAACCCGATCTGGCAGAATGCACGCAACGGGACAGAAACAACGATGGTCGATGTTGCTAGCGGTGAACAATACTATGACGAAAAATCCGGGATAACTCGTGCACCAGCAGACTTGAAACTCACGCAGTTCTCGCGCGTGATTGCGCTTCCTGATCAACGCTGGTCAGATGGTTCTCAAGTCACCGCAGCTGATTATGTCAAAGGATTTACAGCGAATCTGAATGAAAGTAGTGTGTTGATTACACAGGTAGAAGCAGCGGGCCCAAAACAAATTGTTATCCGCTACATTGCTGGGCTTCCACAAGTCCTCGCTGATGTCATCGCCCCACTCGCACTCCACGGGGAAGATATACTCGATGACAGCATGGGCAGCTGGGCGGTGGAACGCAATGGAATGTCGATGACCGTCGCACACACCTCCGACCCACGAAAGTCATTTACGGTTACTTCACTGACCCAAGTGCAACAAATGGTCTCTGGACTCCGTAAGGGTATCTATGATGTCGCAATAACGGAACCGGAGCAGAGCCCCGCGCTCCTCGAAGCGCTTGTTGGTGTCGACATGGGTCAATACACCATTCGTCTTGTCCCAACAGGAACACTGTGGGTACTACAACAGTAAGGGAACCGCTCATGCGTCGTACTTCAATACTCTATGCGTTGGTGATTAGCTTATTCATTATGTCATGTGGAACCATTTCGCGTCTCGCCGAAAATTCCATTCCGACCCCACAAACTATCGTTATCACCGCAACACCAGACCAGACGATCACCGACATAGCGACAAACGAACCTGTTGCGAATCCAGAACCAACCGTTGCCTCGGAGGTGGGTGAATCGACACTTGTGGCTGTGCAAGCGCGGGGAATGCTACGCTGTGGCGTGAATGCAGACCTTCCAGGGTTCGGCCTCTATGATGCAGTACGCAAACGCTGGAGTGGGTTTGATGTGGACTTCTGCAAAGTCATTGCTGCTGCAGTCCTTGGCGACCCCAGTAAGGTGGAATATATCCCTGTGACGACAGCAGATGGCCCGAACGAACGATTAAACGCCGTCCGAACCAAACTTATTGATGTATTGATTCGCAATACGACGTGGACTGCCACCCGCGATGGTTCGCAACTCATGTTTGCGCCGACGACATTTCATGATGGTCAGACATTTATGGTGCGTGTCGATAGCGGGATTACAAAACTCGCAGATTTAAAGGGCAAACGCATCTGCGCGGCTAGCGGGACAACGACGGTGATGAATGTCCGAGATGACTTTGCTGCCCGTGATATCCCGTTCGATTTAATCGAAATTGACGGCGAAAAACTCTATAGCAGTTATGCTGATGGGCTGTGTGATGCGGTCACCAGCGATAGCAGTCAACTCGCAGTGCAACGGATCAATCTCAAAAATCCAGAACAGCACGTCGTGCTCGGCGACCGTATCTCGCGTGAACCGCTCGGTCCCGTTGTCGCCGAAGGAGACGACCAGTGGTACGACATTGTCAGCTGGAGTGTGTATGCAACCATGTATGCCGAAGAATTACGTGTCGATCGATCAAATGTTGACGAGGCGATTGCTTCGAGTACCGATCCGCGTGTCCTGCGCTTGTTGGGTGTCGATGGCAAAATCGGCAGCCAGTTCGGTCTCTCACCGGACTTTGCATACCAGATTATTTCGAAAGTGGGGAACTACGGGGATATCTACAATGATAATCTCGGTCCAGATACGACATTCAACATCGACCGCGGGCCCAACAAAGCATGGAATTTAGGTGGTGGTGGCGTCCTCGCATCGCCGCCATTCCGCTAAGCAGAGAAAAGAATACACGAACCGCGACAGATCGCTGACATCTGGTTCAGTCGTCAGATGTATGGTTGTTCTTCAGAAAAATATGACCGTAGTCCGGGCGTTCCGGAACAAGCGAGTGGGCGTTTACTACAAACTCGTGTTCACGTCTGCATAATGCTCGACAAGAGCACGAATATGCTCTGGCGTAGTGCGACAGCATCCGCCAATAATGCGTGCGCCTGCGGCAACCCATGTGGCAGCGGCACTGACATAGTCATCGGTCGTCACGGTACCAGACCAAGTTTTGGAGGTCGCATCGTAGGACTCACCTGAATTCGGGTAGGCAATAATGGCTTTGTCTGTGTGTGCTGCATACCGACGCACAATTTCGGGTACGAACTGGGGAGCAGTGCAATTCACTCCGAGCGCCACAACACATGCATGCATGTTCATCGCAGCAGCCACTGCTTCGATCGATTGCCCGGCGTTTGTGGTTGCTCCATCACGACAACTCATCGACATCCAACACGTCATACCTGGAAACCTACTGACACAGTCAGCTAATACCTCCGCTTCAATCAAATCGGGGATGGTCTCACAGGCAAGGATATCAACACCTGCGCCGACGAGAGTCTCGATCCGCTGCATATGGAATGCGGTAAGTTCAGCAGTGTTGAGACCATAATTGCCGCGATATTCAGCACCATCAGCGGTATAGGCACCATAGGGTCCGACAGAACCCGCAATCAACGGCAATGACTTTCCTGAAGGTGAATCCGCCGCCCAGGAAGACCGCGTTTCACGAGCAATATCAACGGATGCACGTATAGCAGTAAGTGCTTCTGCAGCGGTATATCCGTGTTGCGTATAGCCAGGAACGGTTGCCTGATAACTCGCGGTGATGAGGATTTGCGCACCAGCATTGAGGTAATCCCGGTGTACTCGGGCGATACGGTGTGGTTCACTCAACAGATACCGCGCAGACCAGAGCGGGTGCTGCAAGTCAGCACCATGACGTTCAAGTTCTGTCGCCAGAGCACCGTCAATTATCACAACAGCATTTTGATTGAGGAGATGGTGCATAAAGTGTCCCTTCCAATACGATGAGCTGAGTAGCTGCTGATATTTTTCTGAAGACTCATATTACGCTGCAACTCATGCAGAAGGCAAGCGTATGATATAATGAAATTATTATTTGGAAGGAGTTTTATGGACCATTTATCGAACCTCGAAGCCGAAAGCATACACATTTTTAGAGAGGTTGCTGCGACGTTCGAACGTCCAGTAATGATGTATTCCATTGGTAAGGATTCTTCGGTGTTGCTCCATCTTGCACTCAAAGCCTTCTATCCTTCGTTACCACCATTTCCCGTTTTGCATGTAGACACTGGTTGGAAGTTCCGTGAGATGATTGAATTCCGTGACAAACGAATGGCTGAGGTCGGAGTAAAGCTCCTCGTGCATCGGAACGAAGAGGCGATTGCAAAAGGTATAAATGTTTTTAATAATGGTTCCGGCGTGCACACTGATGAACTTAAAACAGTCGCACTCCGACAAGCCCTCGATATGCATAAATTCGACTGTGCTATAGGTGGTGCCCGTCGTGACGAAGAACGATCACGTGCCAAAGAGCGTATTATGTCGTTCCGCAATCAACATCATCGCTGGGATCCAAAACGCCAGCGACCAGAACTCTGGCACCTTTACAATACGCGTATTGCACCGGGCGAGAGTGTGCGGGCATTCCCTATCAGCAATTGGACCGAACTCGATATTTGGCAATACATCAAACGAGAAAACATCCCGGTCGTCCCGTTATATTTTGCCAAGCAGCGACCAACAGTCGTTCGAGATGGGCAGATTATGATGGTCGACGACGATCGTATGCCGATGCTCCCTGGCGAAAAACCAGAGATGCGCATGATTCGCTTCCGTACGCTCGGCTGCTATGTTCTGACTGCCGCCGTAGAGTCGACTGCAGCCAACATTGATGAAGTCGTTTACGAGACACTCAGTGCCCGCACCTCAGAACGTGCAGGCCGGATGATTGATTACGACAAGCCTGGCTCGATGGAGCAGAAGAAAATCGAAGGATACTTCTAATGCAACAGATAACACTCGACAGCCAGCGTAGTTTACTTCGATTTTTGACATGTGGGAGCGTTGATGACGGCAAGTCAACCCTGATCGGTCGATTACTCTACGACGCGCAACTTATCTTTGAAGATCAACTCCGTGGCATTCATATCGAGAGCCAGCGGAAACTCGGTGATGTTGACGCTCTCGACTTGTCTTTGCTCGTTGATGGGTTGCAAGCAGAGCGTGAACAAGGTATCACCATTGACGTAGCCTATCGATTCTTTTCGACTGCCAAACGTCGGTTCATCGTCGCTGATACCCCAGGTCACGAACAATACACCCGTAATATGGCGACCGGAGCTTCTTCGGCCGACCTCGCTGTACTGCTTGTCGATGCGCGCAAAGGGCTGCTGATACAGACACACCGACACAGCTGCATCGCATCGTTGTTAGGGATTCGCCACGTCGTGCTTGCGGTCAACAAAATGGACCTTATGGACTACAGCGAAGATGTGTTCCGAACAATCGAAAAGCAATACCGTGAATTCGCAAAAAAGTTGAACTTCACAAGCATTACGGCAATCCCTATGTCTGCACTGCTTGGTGACAATGTTTTCAAACACAGCACCAATATGCCGTGGTATCAGGGCTTGACGTTTATGTCGTATCTCGAAGTAGTCGATGCTGATGCTACATACGAAAACGAACCGTTCCGAATGCCCGTTCAATGGGTCAATCGGCCGCATCAAGACTTCCGCGGATTTAGTGGCACAATTGCTGGTGGCTCCATCAATGTCGGTGATGACATCACCATTCTGCCGACCGGGACGCGTGCAGTGGTTATGCGAATCGTGCAATATCACGACGAACGCACAAGCGCTGCCCGAGGCGAAGCCGTCACGATTGTTTTGGACCGCGAGGTCGACGTAAGTCGTGGCAATGTACTCAGCAGTGTAAAATTCCCTGCATCAACTAGCGAACGTGTGGAAGCTCACGTCATGTGGATGCATGAACAATCGGTGCAGGCAGGGAAGCAGCTCCTCTGTAAGCTAGGAACTGCGCTTATCCCTGCGGTCATAACCAAAATCAGCAGCAAAATTGACGTCAACACGATGGAAACTATGCCGACTGACAGCCTTACCATGAACGAAATAGGCGTCTGTGTGGTGCAGTTCGAATCCAAAATCGGCCATGATACGTATCTTGCGAATCGCGATATGGGTGGGTTTATCTTCATAGATCGAATCAGTAACGAAACCGTCGCTGCTGGCATGATTATTCGAGACGCTGCAACCACACAGAACATCACCTGGCACAAGATGGACGTAGATACGAACGCACGTGCCACAGTGAAGGGACAAAAACCCTGTGTACTGTGGTTGACTGGTTTGTCAGGATCTGGCAAATCGACAATTGCGAACCTGGTCGAACGTGCATTGTGGGCTGAAGGAAAACACACATACATCCTTGACGGAGACAATGTCCGTCATGGCCTAAGCAGTGATCTTGGATTCAAAGCTGAAGACCGAATCGAGAATATTCGTCGTGTATCAGAAGTATCACGACTTATGACAGATGCAGGGCTCATCATTATTGTTTCGCTCATATCACCGTTCCAAAGCGAACGAGAGCGTGCGAGACGAACAATCAAACAGAACGAATTCATCGAGGTGTATATCGATACTCCACTCGAAGAATGCGAACGACGAGATCCAAAAGGTCTCTACAAACGTGCACGAGCCGGAGAGATTCGTGGGATGACTGGGTTGGATGCACCGTACGAAGCCCCGGAAAATCCCGAACTACACGTCGAAACAATGGAGCAATCCCCAGAAGACTCTGCACTCCAGATTGTCTCTTGGTTACGTACACACGGGTATTTACAAGCCTAGATTGATCATGAAACCCCCGTTCCTCCATAGGAACGGGGGTTTAAAATTATTGTAATTCAATACATAGCAACTCCTCCCTTGTGCGGAGAGTTGGTATGTATTTTAAAACTATTTGTTTTTTCGAAGAGAGGCGAGTATCCGTTTTATTTCGCCTAATTCTGTCACTCCATCGTCCCGCACATGCAACTCCATGGAAGGAGAAATGATAATCCGGTGCCACACTTCACCCAGAGTTACAGGTGTTTGTTTACGCAACGATGCATCAGTTGCAATGTTTTCATTGTCAGAAAGAAACGAATTTAAGATTGATTCCTCAAGGCGCAGATTGCTGTATAGCGGAGCAGACCTTTTGACTTGCTGTGGACGTAATCGTTCCTGTGTACGTGGTTGCAACTCTTGGGCAGCAAAAACGTGCTCTGCCATATTGTAATCGACCACCGTATCTGCAAACCGCTGTTCGATTTCATGCGAGATAGGCCCAGCCAGTCGTTCGAGTTCAACATCATTCATCGGTGCCATTTGGTCACGGATGACGCGCAGGGGCAAAAACCGCTCTTTGAGCTGTTTTGCCGCGCAGAGTTGCAGATAGTGACGGCGTGTATAGCGTGCGTATCGATCACGACCTGCAGGTTCATCGAGAACCCCCTCATCGGTATAAAAACGAATCGTTCGTACCGTTACATTGGCCATTTTGGAGAGTTCATTTATCGTGATACCATCTTTGGGCATTTTGAATCCTAACAGTAATACTGATAACATCGAAATAGTATATTCAACTCGATACTTTGTCAATCATTAAAAAGGCGAGAAGCGCTTTTCAAAGCAGAGTATCAGTGCCTGATAGAGGATTACGATGCATTGCTTTAATAGCTGCATTGACATGCTGATCCATTGTTTTCCCAGCTGCATCACTTTCTCCAGCGATTATTTGCTGGACAAGCTGGCAATGATCGTGGTGAACGTCATCGAGCTCAGCACGAGAACGACGACGCTGCAAACCGACCAAACTCGTCATCTGCAGGCCACCACTGAGTGACTCCACAAAATGCTTGAGCATTTCGTTTTTACTCGCTGCTGCGATGCGTCTGTGCAATTGTGCATCGAGTTTACTATATGCATCGATGTCATAGCGCGATTGTTCGAGCTCTGTAATCGCAGATTTCAAGGCTGCAATATCAGTATCGTCCCTGCGTTGTGCTGCCAACGCACACGATTGCACTTCAATTCCGAGACGGACTTCGAGTAATTCAATCACTGTGACGGCATTCAGTTGCGTGGCGCGTTCGAAAAATTGAATAAGCGCGGTGGCGCTCACAGGACTCACCATAGCATTTCGACCATTGGCAATGGTAACGACGCCACGTCCTGCTAACGTGCGGAGTGCTTCACGTACAACGGGACGGCTCACTCCAAGGATTTCGGTGAAACGCATCTCAGAAGGAAGGACATCACCTGGCCGGAGATTTTGGGTCAACATATACGACTGAACATGCTCTACTGCTTGTTCGACAAGTGTGCGTTTGACGAGCTTTTCCATGAGAACGGGTGTTTGCATGACAATTTACCTGGTATCCACTATACTCGTACAACCTGTCATACAGTCTGACAGGAGAGTACCAATAAGGTGCAGCATGGTCAGTCGACCCAACGAACAACACACTCCATACCCACAGCAGATCATCGTGAGAATTCACCAACTCCGTGAATGCTATACACTCGCTATCGAAACGTACAATGTCCCAGCTGGCACAAGTTGTATCGAGCGCTTGTGGGAGGTATCGTCAGATGGGACTCCGTGCGACGTAATCCTACGATTAGTGTATGGCAGTTTAGCACATGTTGAGCGTATCGACGCAATACACTTCGATCATCAACACATCGTCGGTGATATGAATTGGCGGTCGATACTGGCGACATGTCTCTCATTGCCGCGTATAAATGAATATGACACACGGAGCGTTGTAGTGAGTATAGATCCTACGAATCTAGACGCGCACCGTATAGAGAGTTCAATTCGTCAGCTTGCGACAACGCACGCACAATACGGGATACGGCTGAATCTTGTCTATAGAGTCGAAGCCGAACAATCTTCTCTCCTCTCCATCGTTCGTTACCTTCTTGGAGGAGAATCGCGTTTTATCACCGGTTCGGTTATAGAATCAACGGGCAAAATTCTCCTCGGGGGTATGCTTGAAGCAGAACGTCTCCTTGCGCACCGAGCCATAAAGAACGCCGACCATTCGCTGTCGATGCGTCAGAATAGTGCATAATACCTGGAATGTAAGAGGAGGAGCAATCCATGACATTCTGGGATCAGATAAACGGCAGTGTCTACAATGCAATCGGTGTACTGATTGGGAGTTTACTTGGGCTATTTTTTCGGAATGCACTTCCTGCCCGCATCACGCAGACAATTCAATCTGCCATAGGTCTGACGACACTATTTCTTGCCATGCGGATAGCGTGGCAACTGGGCACCATCGAAGCAGGCTCAATACCGGGGATAGTCATCGTGCTGATTGCCCTCGCTGTTGGGGGTGGGCTTGGTGAGGCGCTGAAACTAGATGAGCGTTTAGGAAATCTGGCGAAGCGGGTGCAAATATCCACCGGACAACACGGAGATAACCGCTTCAGCGAAGGGCTTCTGGCAGCTTTTCTGATTTTCTGTGTAGGTCCTGTCACCATACTCGGGAGTATCGACAATGGACTGCGCGGAGATAATCAACTCCTGATTGTCAAAACCGTTCTTGATACCATAACCGCCGCTGCACTTGCGAGCAGTTATGGTGTCGGAGTGCTATTCTCAGCAATACCACTGCTGTTGGGTCAAGGCGCTATTTCTATGGCTGCGGGTGCGCTCTCGAGCTATATCCCTGATGCAGCTACTAATCCATTTGTGGTGATATCTACCAGCACGGGAGGAATCATTTTGATTGGATTGGGGCTAAATTTGCTTGAGGTCACAAAGCTGCGAATAGCAGCATTATTACCAGGCTTGCTGATTGCACCAGGTATGCTGTGGATAGCCCTCAGGTACGCATAAAAAATCAAACAAAAAAGCACCCCCGTCATGAATGACGGGGGTACTTTTAAATTCATTAATCGCCGAATTGGATACCTTGCGCGAGTGGCAACTGATTGCCCCAATTGATGGTATTGGTCTGTCTGCGCATGTATGCGCGCCAAGCATCACTACCACTCTCGCGGCCACCACCAGTCTCTTTTTCGCCACCGAATGCGCCACCGATTTCAGCGCCGCTCGTGCCAATATTGACATTGGCAATCCCACAATCACTCCCACCATGGGAGAGGAATTGCTCTGCCTCACGCATGCTGTCGGTGAAGATGGCACTGCTCAATCCTTGGGCAACATCATTGTGCATGGTGATAGCCTCATCAAGCGTCGCATAGCTCATCACATACAGTATGGGTGCAAATGTCTCTTCGCAGACAACGTCGATTTGTTTTGTCATACGGATGATCGTCGGTTCGACGAAGTTTGCCCCGATATCCGTACGTTGCTTGCCACCAACCAACACTTTGCCACCACCTGCGGTTGCACGGGCGATTGCCTGCATCATTGATGTGACGGCAGCACTTGTGGCCAGTGGGCCTACCAATGTACCAGCATCGAGAGGATTCCCAATCGGGACCGTTGCATACGCCTTGGCGAGACGCTGACAGAGTACGTCGATGACACTTTCGTGCACGATGAGGCGGCGTGTGGTCGTACAGCGTTGACCCGCAGTACCAACAGCTCCAAACAACACAGCCCGGACGACCATATCAAGATCGGCATTCTGGGTCACAATGATGGCATTATTCCCTCCGAGTTCGAGAATAGATTTACCAAATCGACCCGCAACGGTAGTGGCTACTTTTCGCCCTGTCTTGGTGCTCCCGGTGAACGACACCAACGGCAATCGGTGATCTTCGGACATCGCCTGTCCAACAACTGCACCCGAACCGACTGCAAGAGTGAACAATCCACTCACGCCGTGGTCAGTCATGACTTTGTTGGCGAGGTGCTGTACGGCAATTGCTGAGAGTGGAACGAGCTCCGACGGCTTCCAGATGCTTGTATCGCCGCAGACTGCGGCAATTGCCGCATTCCAGCTCCATACTGCTACCGGGAAATTAAATGCACTAATAATCCCAATCGGACCGAGCGGATGCCACTGTTCGTACATGCGATGCTGTGGGCGTTCACTATGCATGGTCAACCCATAGAGTTGACGACTCAACCCGACTGCAAAATCACATATGTCAATCATCTCTTGGACTTCGCCCAACCCTTCTGGACGAATTTTACCCATTTCGAGCGATACTAATTCACCGAGCGGCTCTTTGTATTCACGCAAGATATTACCGAGATCGCGAATAACATCGCCGCGCTTCGGAGCGGGAACGTGTCGCCACGTCGCAAATGTGTTCTGCGCCGCTGAAACCGTACGTTCATAACTTGCGAGGTCGGCAAGCTGGACATGAGCAATCGAGTCGCCAGTTGCAGGATCGTAGCTGGCGATCCATTCACCAGACGATTGGATCCATTCTGGCCCAATACAGGTACCGAGATTACGGTCACTAATGTGTAATTTGGCGAGTAAGTTTTGGATACGTGTGGCCATCTTCACTCCTAGGTGCGCACTGGATTGGCGCTTGCGTTCAGTATATTGTACATGTGCACTTTCTGTTTGTCAGGCAGATGAGGCTTCGTGCTGTTGAAAAGATTCCACTGCTGTAACAATGTCAGAGTATATTTTTCCTTGCCCTTTGCCCGTTGAAGGACGCCAGTTATCGGCCACTTTGCGTATATACCTTCCGAAAAGCGTTCGTACGTAGGGACTCAGAATGACCAAATCATAGTTGGGTATCATCCGCTCGATACGCTCAGCATCTTTGTCCCAATTTGACCGCCAGCCAATCAGCTCCCACATTACCAAAATATGTGGATGCGTACTTCTGAGTTTCTCGGTAATCTGCTCTTTAAACCCTTGCTGTGTCTCGTTCCCGCCTATGTATAACACTCTACACGCACGCGGCTTCTGTACACGTGCCGGTCGTTCCAGCAAGCTGGCATACTGTGCAACATTACTCTGCGGGAACTGTGCCATCAGACTAAGTGTGGCACGCGCATGGTGGAAAGATTGCTGACCCAAATAAATATTAAGCAGCTGCTCGATGAGCGAGATGGCATCTTCGTGCTTGCCCGCCATGAATGCCAATTGAATGCGCAAATTGAGCGTTTCGGCTTCACCCCAAATTCGCACAATTGTCTCGTACGCTGCCACTATGATCTGATCGATGTGTCCTGCGTATTCACTATAGTGGTCGGCATGGAGCTCAAGCAAATTCAGCATATATTCGATTGATTCTTCGTGACTGCGGTCGACCGCGATCTGCCAGGCTTCGAGGAGCAAAACGAGTTTGTCGGCACGCGGCAAGATGAGGAACTTTTGTCCATAGAAATACCGCTGCCAGATGTCACGTGGCTGTTGCATGACCTCTGATACTTTGCAAAGGTCGAATATGTCTACATCGCGGTAGCGGAAAAGATGGATCATGACCGCACGACCTGCATCCCCATCGATGCGAGCAATGTTGTGGTAAATGGTCAGCCAGTGCCGCAATGGGAAGAAAATCGTCGAGACAAAGACAATTTGCAAGTCCTCCATGAGTGTAGGTATGTCACTCAGCTGGAGCTTGTCCGACCACGTACGTATTTTGAGGAACATCGCCCAATCGAATAAACCCCTCGTCTGATATGCACTGAGCTGCCGATCCATCCCGTTTTTTGCATCATTGAAAAAATCATATGCAACATCAAAATTGCCGTCACCAAGTGCGATGATACCCAGCACAAATTGCGCATTCGTCTGTTCACCATGCGGAATACGCATCGCTTCTTCGAAGTATTGACGTTGCTCTTTGAGTGCTACGTGGACCACACGAAAGTCGTTTGAATCATTTGGCACGATCGAATCGAGCGCGGGGAATCCCGCAGCAGACAAACCGATATCGGCCTGACATTGGGCGACCTCGGTGAAGCCAACGACCGCACTTGCAAGCTCAAAAAGTTCTATAGCACCCTTGAATTGTTTTTTGCGCCGCAGC
This sequence comes from Roseiflexaceae bacterium, assembly GCA_947474225.1. GTDB lineage: Bacteria > Chloroflexota > Chloroflexia > Chloroflexales > Roseiflexaceae > UBA965. Next base: position 72,396 of record CANJHS010000002.1, read on the forward strand.
AGTTGACCGCGTTTTCTGAGACATCGCCCATACAAATCACCCATGTAGCCACTCGCCATACAACTACGGATGAGTGCCTGCAAAATCTGGTCTGCTTGTGTCTGATGCTCTCCATTGCGCACTAAACGTGCAGCAATTTTGAATAGCGCATGGGGAACACTATCGGGATGTTCCGCATAGTGCATCTGCGGCACTGGACAGTGCGTGAGTAATTTGGCGAGTGATTCATAATCGCTGCGTGCATCCAACGCAGGAACAATCGTATAGAGCAGGGTGATATCGGCGGTAGTCAACGTTGAAAGTACTTTTTCCCAATGTCGCTGATAATTGAGGACGGCCTCGGCGACAACATCGCCACTCTCACGATGCATCCCCAACACATATCCGAGGAACGCCCATGCTTGTGCCTCTTGGGATTGGTGTTTGGTCGGCAGGAATCGGCCACCCGTCGCACCTGAGAAATATCCGGAGTGAAAGTGATAGGTTGCGATATCACCGTTGAGACTGAGTAGTTCGTGCACAGCCTTGGCCATATCGTCTTCGGATAACGCACCACGCACCATCGCAACACAATCATGTATTGCATGCATCAGCAATCGGTCGAGGGGAGAGAAGTGATTTGGGGTGGAAGGTAATGGTGGAGGTGGTTCCGGGAGCTTTGCAGGGATGAACGGCAGGGGAGGTCGCTTGTGTACCGTACTCACACGACGTTCAGGAACAGGTGAATGACTTATGAGCTCATCAGTTGGTACTTCTGGACCACGGATGAGATCTGTAGTAGGGAGGTCAATGTCGCCTCCGTGTGGTGTGGTATTTGCCCATTCGAGATGTTGTTGCCACAAGAATTCATATTTTGCATGCTCAAACGCTTCGATCCGACCAGGGCATTCAGAAAACAACGTATACATGCACATCGCCGCAACAGGTGGAGGTGCAGCTGCCGTAAGATGGTCTACCACCCGGAGGTACCATTCTTTGGGGTACTGATTAGAGGGTAAATCAGGTGCACCATCATTGCCAATCAGCCGTAAGTCTTCGATAAGTTGGCTGTGGCTACTTTTGAGATAGCCATGGCATATATCATGGATAACCAGAGGATTTTGACTGGCAAATTCTAATAATCGTTCCACACGCCACAACACTGGCTTTGCCTTGACACTGACCACACGAAAATTCAGCCTGCGTGCGAGTAACTCGTCAAAGCGGTGTATTTTGGTTCGTTTGTCTATAAACTCTTTGCGTTCAAACAGATATTGCACAATAGCAGTGCGCATACGGGGTTCAATGGTATCCCAAAATGTTTTGAGGGCCAAAGGTGTGCGGATAATCACCGCGAGCGATTCTGGTGTCATGGGAATGCCCTTTGTTGATGAACACGCGAAGGGTGTATAGTGAACACGCGAAGGGTGTATAGCCAACAGAATCAATATACGAATCAAATATTTTCTACCTATGAGGTCTATAGCCTCATAGGTAGTGTACCGAAAACGTGACGGTAAGACAACTCCAGCTGCTTATTTGGCAGACCGGGAGAAAAGCTGCCGTGCACCGTGCATAAACAGAGCACCATCTGCGCCCACCGTCAAAAAGTGTACCCCACGCTCTGCGTAGGCCTGGAGTGCGTCTGCGGAAGGTCCGATAATGCCAATACCGACCTTTGCTGCAGTGGCACTGGTAATGATGTCGTCTATCGCATGATTCATCGATGGTGAATTCGCTGATACTCCCAACGACTGGCTCAAGTCGGATGTTCCGATGAAAATCACATCGGCACCGGGAGTTGCACAAATCTCGGCACGGGCTGCATGCCCTTTTGCTGTTTCGATTTGCAGGACAACGGTGACCTGTTGATTCATGCGGACGGGGTACTCTAACTGTGCCGAAGGAGGTGGCGGATAGCTCGCGATACCTTGATGTTGTGACAACAGAAAAGATTGGGTCAACGTATGCAGTCCACGTGTGCCGACTGGTGGGTATTTGCTCCACTCCACTGCTTGACGTGCTTGTTCTGCTGATTCGATCATTGGAATCATGACTCCATCTGCCCCTGTTTCGAGGGCTTGCTGGATTGCACCACGCGACAAATCGCGGACGCGGACAATGGTAGCGATACCATACGCATGTGCCGTCAAAACAAGCTGTCCGACCATACTGGCATCGATTGGAATGTGTTCGTGATCAATAATGAGAAAGTCACAACCGACCGCAGCGAGCATTCCGACCACCGCTGGGTCTTGGAACATCACAAAAGTCGAGTAACACGGTCGTTCACGAAGGGTTGTGCGGAGTTGGGTTGGAGCAATCATCGTCGGTCCTCCATTAAAGTTGGTACTCCAATGATACATGAATGCACTCAGCAACGATAGCTTTTAATGGTAGGATTTGAGTACGTTATTTTTGCCGATACAGAGCATAAACTCTGTATGTTTAGGAAGGAACGCACATGTTGTGGATTCTTGGCATGGTCATTCAAATTATCGAGATTGTCTTCCTTGTACACTTTGTGATGCTACTCGTTGATCCAACCGGCAATCATACCGTTTCGCGCAGACTTGCACCTATTACAACGCCTATTCTCACACCCATCCGAGCTGCTCTCCCTGCCAGTCAATTCGACTACTCTGCGCTCGTTGTGGTGCTTGTACTGAATATCGTACGGTGGGTTTTGCACATATAAACGCGTCGTATCGAAGTTGCACTGTCTCAGCGATGACGAATGTTGATGCGCTAGAATACAAAGGCTCATTGGAATTGAAACGAGGATATCATGACGACTCGCTCATATGGCGCTCAACACATGGTGACACAACTTCGAAAAGTGATGGTGCGTGCACCAGACGCGGCATTCTATGGCGCAGATCCTGTGCGCTGGCACTACACCAGTCAACCCGAAAAAGCAGGTGCACTCGCAGAACATGCAGCACTTTGTGACACATTGCGAAAAGCAGGAGTCGAAGTCATCATGCATGACACTGCTTTGCCTGATCATGCAGATGCGATATTTTGCTTTGATCCAGTGATTGTCACCGACAAAGGTGCGATCCTGCTCGCCATGGGCAAAAAGCTCCGCGAAGGGGAAGAAGCTGCTATCGGCAAGAGTCTCGAAAAGGCAGGGGTTCCCATCCTCGGTCGGTTGAATGGTACGGCCAAAGCCGAGGGCGGCGACATGCTGTGGCTTGATCACCAGACACTGGCCATTGGGCTGGGTTTTCGCACGAACCAGGAAGCAGTCAACCAGCTTAAAACGATGCTATCACCACTCGGCGTGACGGTCCTATCGTATGATCTCCCCTATTTCACCGGTCCCGAAGCATGTCTCCACCTGCTTTCACTTATATCTCTTGTTGATCATGATTTGGCAGTCGTCCATCTTCCGTTGATGCCTACTGCCTTCTATCAAGAATTGGTACGACGAAAGATTCGTATGATCGAAGTACCAGCGCATGAGTTTGATACGATGGCGACAAATGTTTTGGCGATTGCACCTTCGGTATGTTTGATGCTCGATTGCAACCCGATAACCGCAGGTTTGCTCGCTGATGCAGGCTGTGAAGTCCAGACGTACAAAGGCAACCAAATTTCTCTCAAGGCAGAGGGTGGTCCGACCTGCTTGACACGACCAATTTTGCGTGACTAAGCTTTCGACGCGCAGGAGAGAATGACATGCAGCAGCTCAATGCAGCCGAACAACGAGTACTTTCGGCGATAGAGCCAGAAGCACTCCTGACATTTTTGGGGGAACTGGTTGCATTTCGCAGCCTTGCAGACAACGAATCTCCCGCGCAACGGCATATTGCTGCCAAAATGCGCGAATTCGGGTTCGACACTGACCTCTGGGAGATTGACTTTGACACGCTCCGTACGCACCCAGCCTTCAGTTGGGAAGTCGAACGCAGCACTGGATTAGGGGTGGTGGGTACCATCGGAGCAGACCGGGGCGGCAAATCACTCCTACTCAATGGACATATCGACGTTGTGCCAGAAGGTGATCGTGCAAATTGGCACAGCGATCCGTACACAACGACGATCCGCGACGGCAACGTCTACGGGCGCGGTGCACTCGATATGAAGTCTGGCCTCGTTGCTGCACTCTGGGCTGTCCACGCCATCAAGAAGAGCAACATCACTCTACGGGGTCGATTACATATTGCCAGCGTTATCGGCGAAGAAGATGGTGGTTGTGGCACGTTGGCATCGATTGTCAGAGGCTACATTGCCGATGCAGCAATCATACCCGAGCCAACCCGGCTTGCAATAGCCCCGGCACAGGCTGGGGCACACAATGTGCGCATTCGCGTTCCTGGCCTATCTGCGCATGGCTGCTACCGTGAAGAAGGTGTCAGTGCAATCGAAAAATACATGGTCGTCCATGCCGCCCTGGTCGCACTCGAAGAAGAACGCAACACACGCATGCGGCACCCGTTATTTGCCAATTACCGATTACCGTATCCACTGAGCATTGGGACGGTGCATGCAGGTAATTGGCCGTCGAGCGTTGCAGAGGAACTCATCGCGGAAGGCCGCTATGGTATCGGTATTGGTGAAAACTCTGAGTCAGCCAGACGTGAACTCGAATCAGCAGTTGCAAACGCTGCCCAGGCAGATCCTTGGCTCCGCGACCATCCGCCGATTATCGAATGGTGGGGTGGGACATTTGAACCCGCGGAGTGTGATGTCAATCATCCCATTGTTGGAATATTGAGCACTGCACATCAACACACGACAAACGGTACACCACCTGCAATCGAAGGAATAACGTACGGAGCAGATATGCGACTCCTCGTTCACCAGGGGGGCATGCCGACCGTCATGTATGGCCCAGGGGATGTGCGTTTAGCACATAAGGCCGACGAATCGGTACCAATCCAAGACATTCTCACTGTGGCGCGCAGCCTCGCACTCACAGCAATGCGCTTCATCGGTTACGATAACTAACTAACAGTTGCTCCTCCTATGTTCTCCCTCTGCACTCCCTCAGGGCAGTCTGATCATTCCATAGTATGGTGGGACATCAACCAGAGTCGCAGGAATTGCTTCGTATAGAGATATATACAGCATACTCAAGTGGAAATTTGATTACCATACCAAATCAATCACCGAAAATATCCACACGCTAAGGAATCCATATGCGGCGTTTTGCCCTCCTTTTGATTCTGGTATATTGCATCTCCATCATCACTCCCTCCTTGCAGGTCGGAGGAAACGATTGCAACAAGCGTACGATTATCGTCAATCTCCATCGTTGTAATGCCTATAGCGACGCGCTGATTGGGCTGAATCGGGCAAGGGCAAACGACAGCAGTGAGATGAGTCGTCGTTCCGAAAGTGTACTTTCCGATATGCAGCATGCAGCTGTGACACGTGCTCCTTTGGATGCCTCTGTGGACATTTACCAATCGCGCGCGATTTCAGCCACAAGTGTTAAACGTGTTTTGTTTCTCGGAAATAGTTATACAAGCGCCAACAATCTCCCCGCTATCTTTGGCTCGATTGTCAGAAATAGTGGCAAGCATGTACCCTCCATTACTGCAGTCACCCCCGGCGGCATCAGCTTTAGGGGACATGTGTACTTTCCAGCGACAATTGCTGCCATTGATGCCGGTAACTGGGATGTAGTTGTGCTCCAAGACCAAAGCCAAGAACCAGCTTTTGCGGAGATTGATCTCCTGCAGCGAGCGGAAATGGTACAAAGCGCTGCGGCACTCTGTCAGCGTATCCGCCGTACTAGTCCCCATGCCCGCATCATTTTTTATGAAACATGGGCGCGCAAAGCGAACTATTGGGTGAACAATATACCCCAATTAGAAGGTGCGAACGCAACAGAAATGCAAGCGCGCTTGCGTAAATGGTATGGTTTTGTTGCACGAGCAAATAACGCCACCGTTGCGCCAGTCGGTGATGCTTGGGAATACAATTACCGCAAGCTCCATCCAACACGGCTTCACACGAACGACAATTCGCACCCAAAGTATAGTGGAAGTTACCTTGCGGGCCTTGTTATTTTTGGCAAAATCTACGGGAATACGATTCAATCAATCACGTGGAATGGAACACTGAAGGCGAATATTGCACAACAAATGCGCGCTATAGCCGCACATACACTTGGTACTGCCCCGTCAAAGGCACGAACACCAGTCTGGGAATAGCACACGAATGGTTTTCCTTATACAGAGCCAAAACGGCGAATTTTCATTTCAAAAATTATGTAAAAATTTATTTCACCCCCATGCTGCTTCAACCAATTTGACACGCAAAGAATTCCTCAAAGACAAAAACTAGCATCCCCCGCCCGGTGTTACACACTACGTCGCGAAAAAACGCGCAGTTCAGCACATAGATACGCATTCACACTTACTGCGCAAAAGAAATAAGTTGCGTGCGTGAACTTTCCTTATTGAGCCTTTAGGTACCATTGTTCTATGCCATACAGGTACCATGGGGTATCCAAGACGAGTTCCCCTGATGGAATGGCGATGGTAGATTGCCATACCACGGTATGTATTGGTCGCGCGATTGGAATAATTGATTCATCTGACAACGCAATGTGGATAGCCTTTTGTTCGGCTTGCGCGCGTCTTGCAGGGTCATAGATGGCATCGGCCAAATGTTGGGCCGCTTGGTACTGGGGATTGTTATATCCAGTCAGATTGAGTGACGGACGTATATCAGGCATCCCGCTATTCATCAATACATGATCGAACAAATCACCGCTTCGTCCGTCATACATAAAAGTATCTGCATACTGAGAATCACTCCGGCCATTAGCCCAACGGACGAGTGCAACATCGTATGCGAATGGTGGGATGAATTGATTCAGATACGATTGCCGGTCTAACGAGATAATATCAACCGTAAGCCCTAACCCACGCCACTGCAGCGCGAGTGATTCTCCCATGCGCATTGCCTGCGGATTGGATTGGTCAATACCCAGTCGGACAACGAACTGTTCAGATTCCCGCAGAAATTTTCGTGATGGTGCATCCCACTCCCATCCTGCATCACTGAGCATTGGTTGCAGATCGGTTGTTGTGCTGATTGGCATACTCACAGCAAAAGGATGGCCGGGGATGGCCATCGTGTTCACGTTTTGGTACGATTCGATCGAGGCTGTGTCGAACACTTTTTCAAAATGCGTCGCCTGGTGTAATGCTCGTCGCAATGCCGGATCTGCAAATAGGTGTCCATCTCTCACATTGAATACCAATGCCATGAGTTCGTTTTGGACGACTGCTGCACGTTTGGTAGCTTCGGCTGTCCGTAGATTTGTGTTCTCGGTCAATTCCGCCACCGTAACGGAAGCGTCCGTAATGCCTGCAATTGCTTTTGTCTGGTTCTGCTTGGGCAAGATGACAACGTCATCAAGAAATGGCATTCCACGGACGTAGTGGGGATTTGCATGCAAATGATAGTTGCCTGTTGCGTCCTGTTCGGTGTACACAAATGGTCCAGCACTCGTTGCTAATGTCACGAGATTGAGTGATTCGATTGGTTGACTCCCCAAAACATGCATGGGAAGTATCGGCAACGCCCACAAGGTCAGCAACGGTGCATACTCGACATTCAAGTGGAAAACCACTGTTTGTGCGTCGACGTTCACAACATCTGTGATACGTTGTAGTTCTCTCAGAAGTGGGGTACGAGGGCTGAATGCACGATACGAAACATAGGTATAGACGACATCGGCGCTCGTCAGTGGCGTCGCATCAGACCACTGAAGGTCCGGTTTGATCGTGGCGGTAACCACTGTGCCGTCGGAACTGGCACTCCACCGATCCATGAGTTCGAGTTGCGGAATTCCCTGCCGATCGAGCCGCGTCAATCCGGCGTGCGTCAGTGTGACAAAAGCTTCTTCGGTGCGGGAGGTGACATGCCAAGGCTGAAGTGAACTGAGTGCATCTGGAAATGAAAGCGCGATGCTCCCACCGCGTGGTATTGTCGGCTTTTGTAGAAAAATATCTTGTACCGCTGCAGGGAGTTGGCATGCGTACAGAAAAAACGAAGAAAGGCTGAGAACGCCGAGCCAGAATCGAATGCGCACGATGTATCCTTTGAAACTGGCAATTACACGCTACAGTCCTACTGCAGCGCCATCTTTTCGCGGATCAGACCCCGCATACGTCACACCATCTTGGACAACGATGATTTGTCCACCACCAAACCCACCGACTTCAGCGGCCACGATATCATGTCCAAGCAAACGCAGCTGCTCTTGTACTGCCGACGCATGTTCGAGTGCAAGGGTTTTTTGTCCCGCATACGGTTCAAGCAACTCATACCGTGGTGCATCGAGAGCCTCTTGCGGATTCATGCCATAGTCAATCATGTTGACCAACATCTGCGCATGCCCCTGTGGCTGCATAAATCCACCCATCACACCGAAACTTGCCCACAGCGCGTCATCTTTTGTAACCATGCAAGGGATAATGGTGTGATACGGGCGTTTGCCCGGTTCGAGTGCATTGGGATGCCCTTCTTCAAGAACAAAACAGGCTCCTCTGTTTTGCATGCAGATTCCTGTATCTCCCGCGACAACCCCAGATCCAAAACCGTAGTACAGACTATTGATAAATGAAACAGCATTGCCCCATTTGTCGACTGCAGTGATGTAGACAGTGTCGTTCGAAATCGGCAATTCACCCGCATGAACATCCTGGACGGCATGCATATTCACGAGTGCTCGCCGTGGGGAAATGTAATCCTCTGACAGGAGTGCATCAATCGGGACTTTTGTAATCGCAGGATCAGCAATATATCGCGCTGCATCAGCAAATGCCAGGCGCATTGTCTCGATTTGCAGGTGCAGCGACTCAGCCGACTGCGCAGTATATTGCTTTATATCAAAACCTTCGAGCAACCGTAACGCAATGAGCGCTGTCAAGCCCTGTCCATTGGGAGGGCATTCGTACACATCATAGCCGCGATACTTGGCTGTCGCGGGGGTCACCCATTCGGTGCGATGCGCTGCCATATCAGCGCGGCTCAGGAATGCACCATCGCGTTCAAGTGCACTGATGATACGGTCGGCGAGCGCCCCACGATAAAACGATTCAGCGCCACCAGCGGTAATTGCCTCAAATGTTTTTGCAAGTTCTGGTTGAAAGAAGCGCTGACCGAGTGTCGGAGCCTTGCCCTTGGGTAGATAAATGCGGGCCGCGTCCTGGTGCAGGCGCAGCTTTGCTTCGGCACTTGCCCAGCCGCGTGCGATGATTTCGCTAACGGCAAAGCCGTCGCGTGCATAGCGAATCGCCGGTGCCAATATTTCGGCAAACGATAATTTGCCGTGTGCTTGTATGAGTGATTCCCATGCTGCCACAGCCCCAGGGACCGTGATGGGCAACACGCCGTTGAGAGGAATTGTGTGTAACCCCTGCGCTGCAAAAACCGCTGGTGTTAACGTCATCGGCGCGCGACCGCTACCATTGAGTGCGGTAACGCGTTTGCTTTTCGCGTCATAAACCAGTGCAAACGCATCACCACCGATACCCGTGCTCATTGGTTCGACAACATTGAGCACAGCAGCTGCTGCAATCACGGCGTCAGCGGCTGTCCCTCCCTGTGCCAACATCTGCAAACCGGCCTGGGCTGCCAGCGGATGGCTCGTTGCAACCGAGCCCCCCGTGCTGACCACCATGGAGCGTCGGGATGGATATGCACTCATGCTCTTCATTTCTGTGGCACTTCTACGCCGAGGGTGGCGACAATGACATCGAATTGCGGTCTGCTAAACACACCCATAGCACGCCATACTTCGCTTCCCTGCGCATCAAATAACACATATGTCGGCGTCATTTGAACACCTATTTGGGCTGCAATAGCGCGGTTGTCGGCGTTTCGAGCATCGAGGTGAACGACCTGCAATCGGGTTTCGTAGTCTTGTTCTATCCCATTCACGATGGGCTTTGAAAGAACACAACCCATTCAGAATTCTGAGTAATACTCTACCAAAACAGGTTTGCCTGCCTTGAGTATCGCGGGAATGTTGTTCGTTGCAGTTCGCTTTGCGTAGACCCCCATAGCGACGAACCCAAAGACCACGGCAACAACAACAGCGATTTGGATCAACGTCCACCCTGTCTGATTTGCCCACCAGACCATCCCTCCGAGTACCAAAACAAGGAGCACCAGTAAGGAATTTTGATTGACGAACATGCTTCATCCTTTCGCTATACCAGAATTATACAAGAGGAACCAGGTGGCTACATACCGCGGTGAATTGGGTATAATGAGCGTGAATACAGAGGGGGTCACATGTTCGACGATAAACCACACCATGAGTGCGGAATTTTTGGGATTTTCGCGCCAGACGAAGATGTCGCTCGAATGACGTTCTTTGGGTTGTATGCGTTACAGCACCGTGGCCAAGAGAGCGCTGGCATTGCCGTCGCAGACGGCACTTCGATTAACCTCCACAAAGAAATGGGCCTCGTTTCGCAGGTCTTTACCGAAGAAAAACTCAAACCATTAACCGGCCATGTCGCCATTGGTCACACGCGATATTCCACCACAGGGTCATCAAAACTCCTCAACGCACAGCCATTCGTCGTGCAAAGTGCACTCGGTCCACTTGCAATTAGCCATAATGGGAACCTGACGAACGGGTCAGAACTGCGCAATGAGCTTTTTCAACGTGGATTTGGTCTCAGTTCAACGAGTGACAGCGAAGTCATCGTCCAAATGCTCGCTGGTGGTCCGGGGACAAATTGGGACGAACGCATCAACGCTTTGATGACGCGTGCTGAGGGCGCGTATTGTCTCACCATACTCACGCGTGACTCACTCTTCGCCTTGCGCGACCCGTGGGGAGTACATCCGCTGTGTTTAGGCAAAATAGGCAGTGGCTGGGTAATCGCCTCTGAAAGTTGTGCGCTAGCAACCATCGGCGCAGAATTTATTCGCGAGCTCGATCCTGGGGAGGTGATTGCCATCGATGCCCATGGACCACGGACGATTGGTCGTCACCATGCAGCAAAGCGCTCGCTGTGTCTTTTTGAATACATATACTTCGCCCGACCAGACTCACAAATAGACGGCCGTACCCTCCACGCTGCCCGCGTCACCGCCGGCCAAATTCTCGCCGAAGAGTCGCCTGCGGACGCCGATGTCGTGATCCCCGTACCTGATAGTGGTATTCCTGCAGCGATTGGATTCGCGCAGAAATCTGGTCTTCCCTACTCTGAAGGGCTTATCAAAAACCGTTATATCGGTCGGACGTTTATCCAGCCAGATGATCGACTACGCAAAGTAGGTATACAACTTAAATTTAACCCACTTGTCGATAACCTCGCAGGGAAGCGCATTGTTATCATTGACGATAGTATCGTCCGCGGGAATACCTCCGGCCCAATGGTCAAGATGCTCAGAGCAGCTGGTGCCAAAGAAGTGCATATGCGGGTCTCATCACCGCCGATCAAGCATCCGTGCTACCTGGGTGTCGACATGGCTACGTACCCCGAGTTAATTGCCCATCGCATGGACGTCGAGCAAATCCGTGCCCATCTCGGACTCGACAGTCTTGCATACTTGTCCCTCGAAGGGCTACAACGCGCGACCCAAGCACAAGGATTTTGTAACGGCTGCTTCACAGGGCAGTACCCGGTAGAAGTGTCATTCATCGAGAAAAATGCTTTTGAATCCCAAAAGTAGACTTGCGCCACTTTTCGAACGCTTACGCATTCACTATGCACACGAACACCACTGGTGGCCGTTACACACACACGACCGGGGCTACGAGGTCATGCTTGGCATGGTCCTCGTACAACAGACGCAATGGGGAACGGTCGAGGCTGCAGTCCTTCGGATTTTGGACCATGGGTACACATCATTTACGACCCTCGCAGATGCAGATCCTGAGTTGCTTGCGCAGTTGTGTAAGCCCTGTGCGTTCTACACCCGCAAGTCCAACGCACTTATCCGCATTGCACAGGTCGTAGCCTCGCAGCCCGCAGGATTTTCCTCACTCGTTGTGGGTGAACGAGGAGTGCTCCGCGAGTCACTGTTGGCACTTCCACAAATCGGCCGCGAGAGTGCCGATACGGTCTTGATGTATGGCGGCGAACACCCGCTGTTCATCGTCGATGCATACGCACGACGCGTCCTGGCACGTACCGGTATTTATGCTGATGCGATTGATTGTGCCCGTGCACCATATGATGCAATCCAGCGCATCGTTGAGGCAGACGTAGGCGAACTAAATATCAGCACTGCACGCGAACTCCATGCAATGATGGTCGAAGCGTCGATTCACCACTGCACGGCAAATAATCCACGCTGTGCTCGCAGTGGTGCTGTGCGAAGATTTGTCGATCCACGCAAGTGCAAGGATCACTGTCCTCCATGCACCGGCTGCCCCGCAGCAGACATGTGTGTCTACCATTCGTCAGTTACGAAGTTGAAGTAGACGGCATAAACGCCAATTCCCATGCGTACTGACCATCGCCACGGTACACACCATGCCAGATACCTGCCGTCGGAGATTTGTTGCCGTAGTCGTAATTATGACTGCGCAAATCAATCGTGCTGTTTGTCGTTATTTGGAGAGTCGCCAGTACGCAACAGCCATGCGTAACCAAAACAACTGACGCGTGATTTTGGGTATGGATGGTATCGAGGAACGCGGTAACCCGGCGCGTCACTTGGGTATGATCTTCGCCTGGGCCACCTTCTCGCAACCCTTCGACATACCCAAATGGTGCGACGACGTGTTCGCTGACAATAGCGGCAGTCTGACGCGTCCGCGCAAAAGGCGACACATAGACAACAGATATAGATCGTTGCGATAGCCAAAGCCCCGCTTGCAAAGCTTCATTCCGCCCAATTGCCGTCAACGGAGGACCAGGCACAATGTTGTACGGGACCCCGCTTGCTCGGTCAGGTGCTGCATGGCGCAACACATAAATCTCTTGTACCATACCCATACCTCTACTTTCGCATCTCAATTGTACCCGACACGAGGAGCATACATGCACATGCAACGACTCAGCGGGCGTACCGCAATCATTACTGGAGCGGGGCGCGGCATAGGTCGCGCAATCGCAATAGCTTATGCCCGCGAGGGTGCCCGCGTTGCACTCGTGAGTAGGACAACGGATGAGCTCGAAGGAGTCGCTGCGGAGATTCGTAGCACCGGTGGTCAGGCACAATGCTATATGTGCGATGTGCGTGACTCGACTGCAGTCAATGCAGTTGTCGCTGCGGTGCTGGCCACGTGGGGTACTATTGACGCACTTGTCAACTCCGCAGGCATTCCAATGGTGGCACCGACCGTTGAACTCTCTGACGAACGTTGGCAACAGGCATTAGATATTAATCTCAACGGCACATTCTTTTTTTGCCGGGCAGTTGGCGCAGTGATGCTCGAAAAACAATTCGGGACCATCGTCAATATCGGCTCTCTTCATTCGTTCCAAGGCATTCCCATGCGTGCAGCATATGCAGCGTCGAAAGGCGCAGTCCTGCAATTGACACGTTCTCTTGCGACAGAATGGGCACCACACGGCGTTCGGGTGAACTGTATCTCACCAGGCTGGATTCGGACTCCACTCCAAGATAGCCTTGTAGCGCAGGGGAAGCTCGACCGCACCCCGATTATTGCGCGTACCCCTGCCCGCCGTGTCGGTGAAGTAGCCGACATCGCTGGACCAGCGGTGTTTTTGGCGAGCGATGAGTCAAGTTTCATTATTGGGGAACAGCTCGTTATCGACGGTGGCTGGGGAATCTACGGATTCCTCTAAGCGTGATTGCGTTTGGAGACGAATTTCTCACAATAGCACGTACCACTCCAGCACCAGAAGAATTTACATTCAGAGAACCGATGCCGTGTACAAGGTACACGGCATCGGTCTGTCTTTTTGTCTGTACCATACACACCAGCTACCAGCGTGTTACGAACTCTTCGACGCGACCACGAAGGTCGTCACGTATTCGTCGGAACTCCTGCAGGTCATTCCGCGCCGCTGGATCTGGGGTGCTCCAATGATACCGTGCTGCATCCTGAAAAAGTTTACTATTCGTCTTCCGTGTGCTGTCGCAAACGCTCACCACTGCGGTAGGAATTGTACGTATCGCATCCAAAGCCGTTGTACTACTATCTTCAAGGTCAATACCAACTTCCGCCATCACCACAATTGTCAGTGGATGAATCGGCCGTACTGCCACCCCCGCACTCAGGATGTTGACATGCGAAGGGAACATCATCCGTGACCAGGCGGCTGCAATTTGTGATCGTGCACTGTTGGCACGACAAATGTACAACACTACCTCTGTCCCTGAATTACTCACCTGGCGCGTATCTGGCGCTTCGAGCAATTGTTGTATGGTGCGCAGATATGATCGGATCTGCTGCGACTCACGCCGATAGTACACCACACGTGCATCTTCATCGCTCCTCGTTCCTCGGAGCAGACCCGCGAGCACCATTTGCTTTATTTGGTAGGACGCAGCACTTGCGGGTAATCCCATGTACGCAGCAATTTCATGCGCGGTCATGTCTCGGTTGCGCATTGCTCCGAGCACTGCTACCCGTTTTTCGTCCGCAAAAATATCACTTAACGATACCGTACCCATAGCAACTCCTGTTAGGAGTATGCTAGCACAATTTGACAGTAATTCAAACCTATTTTATTATTTCAAATATATTTGAAAGAAAGACTTAGCCATGGTTCGCATCGGCATAAATGGATTTGGCCGTATCGGCCGTCTGGTCTTCCGGCTCGGCATGACAGACCCGCAACTCTCGTGGAAGCAAATCAATGAACCAAATGGGACTGCAGAGATGTGCGCGTACCTGACTAATTACGATAGTGTACACGGTCGCAGTGCCACTCTCGTCACCGCATCAGACGAACAGTTGCACGTCGGTCAGCGTGCAACGAGTGTCTCAAATAAGAAAGACATTGTTGCTGCCGACTGGTCAGATTGCGATGTCGTCCTTGAATGTAGCGGGAAATATCGCACGGCACAGAGCCTTGAACCGTTTTTTGCTGCTGGGGTACGGACGGTACTCGTTGCCGCTCCCATAAAAACAGGCGCGCAGAACATCGTCATGGGCGTCAATCAATCGAGTTACCACCCAAACCTGCATCATGTTGTCACCAATGCATCGTGTACGACAAACTGTCTGGCGCCTGTCGCAGATGTCATCAATCAGCACCTCGGCATTCGGCACGGCATGATTACAACGATGCATTGCATGACAAACACCCAGAGTGTAGTGGACAAGCCCACCACCGATCCACGTCGTGCACGCAGTGCCTCGGTCAATCTGATTCCGACCAGCACAGGATCTGCATCGACCATTGGACTTATTATTCCGTCACTCAATGGCAAGCTCGATGGTATTGCTGTGCGTGTACCCATGCTAGGCGCATCGTTGATCGATTGCGTTTTTGAAGTTGCTCGGCCAACGAGTGTAGCAGAGGTCAACGCTATCCTCAAGCTGGCCGCAGACTCCAGCGTACTACGCGGAATCCTTGGCTACGAAGAAGCACCACTGGTATCGAGCGATTACCGCAGCGATACGCGATCCGCAATTATCGATGCAGGAAGCACAATGGTCACTGCGGGCACGCAGGTCAAAATCCTTGCATGGTATGACAACGAGATGGGCTACAGTCAACGCATGCTGGAACTCACACGGTACATCGCAACACGCCAGGGACTGCTATGAAGATACCGGATACTACCCGTTCATCCGTTGCGTATAGTCTGTTGACGCTGAGTGATGGGGCACTACGTATGTTAGTTCTCTTTCACTGTGCGACCCTCGGGTACAGCGCCCTCGATTTGGCCATAATGTTTGCAGGATACGAAGCAGCGGGAATCATCACAAATCTTACTGGTGGTCGTATCGCCGGTAGATTTGGGTTGCGCACGACAATGACCGTCGGCTTGGTCTTGCAAATGGTGGTGCTCTGCATGCTTGCAATCGCACCAAACTTCCCATCACTCTGGGTGCTTTTTGTGCTCCAGGGAGCCTCTGGAGTAGCCAAAGATTTAACCAAAGTCAGTGCGAAGAGTACCGTGGCAGTAGAATCGGCAGAAGGGAACTTATTCCGTCTGATCGCACTCGTCACCGGCGCCAAAAATGCAATTAAAGGGCTAGGATTCTTTGTTGGCGGAGGTCTCCTGTGGGGAGCAGGACCACAATTCACCCTCATTGTGCTGGCGATATGTGTCGGCGTTGGGGTCATCTTGTGCATTGGTCAGACACAAAATATGCGCGCGGCAAATCAGGTACCGGGCGAGGGTATTTTGTCGCAGATTGCTGCTATCAATCTGTTGTCGGTTGCACGTATATTTCTCTTTGGGTCACGTGACATCTGGCTCGCAATCGGGATTCCACTGTATTTTGCCGCGGCTCCTGGCTGGGGATTTTGGCAGAGTGGTGCCGTTATGGCCGCATACACGGTAGGCTACGGGTTTATCCAAGCGCTGACGCCACGGCTATTGCAGGGGCGGCCTGCTCCCGCCGGGCGATTAACTGCAGTTGTCACTGCACTCCCAGTCCTGATTTGCGTGGGATTTGCAACGCTCGCACAGCGTGGACTCCTGCCGGTTTGGGGGATGGTAGGTGCAATCGGCCTCTATAGCATGGCTTTTGCAGTGGCATCTGCAATACATTCTTACCTGATCGCCGCATATGCACAACAAGCAGACGTGGCCAAAAATATTGGGTTGTACTACAGTGCTAATGCAGTCGGGAGACTCGCGGGCGTCTTGTTGTCGGGATTTTATTATGTCAATTTTGGAATCGTCGGCTGTCTCGTTGGGGCCGCACTCTTTGCGCTCCCCGCAGTGCTCTGTGCACTGCCCCTGCCGACACCGTCAGGGAGTATCACAATCAAGCACGCAGTCGAATAATAAAACCCCGGTGTGCTCCTGCACCAGGGTTTTGAGGATGACAATCAGCGGCTATTCGTGTTTATCGGTATATGGCAAAAATGCGACCAACGCGCCGGAAATAACATAACTCGCCGCAGACAGTATTAATACCCACGTAAATGATCCATTGGCCGTAATGCTCCCACTCAACACCGACGCACCAGCCCAGCCTAATGACCACGACATGCTACTCAGACTTGTGCTCGTACCGCGTTGGCGCAAAGGTACCGTTTGCATCATTAAGACCGAAAAGAGGGGGAAGGTCATCCCTACCAAAAATCGATTCACATCGTACGAAACGGATACCACCGTCAGTATGGGGATCATCATGGCCAACATCAACGGCGCACCCAACATACGTGACCAGGCAGATGCTCGACGCACACCAAAGCGCTGTGACAATGGCCCACCGAGAATGCTCCCGACCCCCATTGCCAGTGCTGCCACTGCGAGATTCAATCCGACATTACCGTCAGTCATACCAAATTGTTGGCGATAAAACAGATTCTGGAAAGGCACAAATAGTCCGCCTGCAGTCCCAAAGAAGAATGAAGGGGTGACTAACAACAGCATGCGACCAAATGGGACTAACGGTTTATCACCGTCCGCTTCCGCCCGCGCCGTTTGAGAGGCAGCACCATGGGTATGGTGTGTCTTGATACCCAACAGCGGTACGACTGCCAAAAACCCTATAACAGTCACACTATAAAGCGCGATGCGGTATGCAACCTCAGACGTTGGTTCGACCCCTGCCATTGGCGCAACAATGCCGGGCAACATGCCGCCCAGAATCGATCCCACAAAACCAATCAGCGTCGAGGCGGCTGCATTGATGCCAAACAGTGCGGCCCGCTGGCGCGGCTCGATGACCAATGACAACAATGGCACCACCGCAGTATAGGTAGCCATGTTTGCAGCGCCTATGATGAAGAAGATGGTATTCATCAGCACGAGCGGACTGAGCGTCCCAAATGGTGTCACCACAGAGACGCCGTCGAGCATCAATAATACACCCCAGCCGATAGCATAGGTCAAGATGCCGATGTACAGCATCCGTTTGGCAGATATTTTGTCGATGAACATCCCAACCGGAAAGCCAAATATCACGCCTGCAATACGAAATACCGACTGCAACTGACCAGCGACTGCATTATCGTAGCCGAGACTTTTGAGATAGAAATTAAATAATATATCGGCAATGCTGAACGACAACCCGAACAAAATGCCATGTGCCAAGATTCGGAACACTGCAGGCGATCCAGTCGTCGTCAATTCCCGCCATTGGGAACGAATTGTATTCATCTAGTACCTCTATACGATATCGAATGTGTAATACATGAAAAGAAGGAATGAAACTCGCTGAACACCTGTATTGGCAAGCTACGACCACCGCCAAATAACGAAAATCGGTCGGCCAAAGTCACCGTTGACTTCCTTTCATGTATTCGTTGCAATTTGGCGTTCTCGTCGTAGCACCGGGGTAAACGGGAGCACGCCAAACGTGATACCACACAATGCATACCCGACCGCACTAAACATGATTATCAGCGTCCAATTGCCTGGCATTTGCAAAATTCCACTTACATACGCGGCAATCGCCCAGCCGATAGACCAAGACATCGTAGATATACTCTTGACCAATCCACGTTGACGCGTTGCCACTGCTTGGAATAACAGCATATCCATATAGGGGAAAATCATGCCAATACACAGACACAACAGAAAATACCCACCCACTGCGAGGGTAATCTGGGTGCTGAGTAACCCAAGGCAAAACGGGAGACACAACACCCCTGCGGCGACAACGACCGTTCTGACGCCATAACGACCGACCAGGCGTCCCCCAATCACTCCGCCGACACCCATAAGTAACGTGAACGTTGCAACCACAATCCCAATGTTCGCATCACTGAGTGCATAAAACTGACGCAAATAGACATTCAAAAATGGATGAAGAATTCCGCCTGCACAACCGACGACAAAATATCCCACAGTCATACCAATGGTCTTGAGAATCGGAACAGACACTTCATCATCACCCTGTAGACCACGCTCAGCATGAAACATTTCACTCTTTTTCGACACTCCAACCAATGGGAGTAATGCCGATGCAGACGCCGCTACCAATACGGCGAGTGTCACCCTGTATGCAAGAACATCTGTCGCTGCGACGCCAAGCCACGGAGCGAGTACACCCGGCAAAAATCCCGCGAGCAGTGAACCGGCAAAACCCATAACCGTGATAATGGTAAAGTTCATACCCACCAACTGAGCACGCTGTGTCAGACTTCCAATGCCACTCAATGCGGTAATAGCTGCAACTGTAGCAATCGAAAAAAACGTCCCTGAACAAAAGTAGGCAAATTGAATCAACACCAAACTCGGCGCAGTCAATAACACCATCCAAACGATGATATTGAAGACTGCCCCAATCTGCATGGTGCGGATACTGCCCCACCGATCGACAGCGATACCAATTGGGATGCCAAATACAAAGCCCGACATCCGTACTAATCCAGCCATCTGACCCGAGACATCACTTCCATACCCCATGGCAAGGAGATAAAAATTAAATATCACATCAGGGATTCCATTGAGGAATCCCACTATCATCGTGAATGCATAGATGCGCACCACAATTGGATGGAGGAATACTGCACCTATGGTGCCGGTTTTGGTCATGGTCTGGCGCCTTTGCCATTTATATGTACTGCTTTCAAATAAACAGTACAGTCAAAAACGCGAAGTCCTAATGGCCATCATCTTTGAACGGGATGAGATAAAACGATATGCCAGAGATGACATACGCAACCCCAGACGCGATGAATACCCAATAAAATCCACTATCCCGCTGGATGTACCCACTCATCAACGCAGCAGCAGACCAACCAAACGACCATAACATCGACGATAAGCTCGTGCTGGTACCACGTTGTTCGACGGGGACCGACTGCATCACCAATGCGTCGGCAAGCGGGAATGTTACCCCAATGACCAACCGACTCAGATAGTACGCGCCCGCAGAAACCCACAGGTTGGGAATGAGCATCAACAATAAGCTCGGAGCTGCAAGAAATCGTGTCCATGCTGCTGCGTTGCGGAGTCCAAATCGCTTTGCAAGTGGACCACCGATGAAACTACCAAATCCCATGGCAAACGCAGAAATCGCCAGAATCAAGCCCACCTGTGCATCAGGGAGTTGAAAGTGTTCGCGGAAAAACAGATTCTGAAATGGCACAACTAAACCGCCACCCAATCCGAGCAGAAAGCCCTGGGAGGCAAATAGTACTAACCGCATAAACGGGAGTTTGTGGCCAGAACTGACCGGAGCTGCATTGCCTGCAGCATGATGCTTCGTGGCTGCGGCAGAAAATCCAAGCAACGGAATAATCGCTATAAAACCAATCAATGAAACACTAATCAATGCCAAGCGATACGCTAACTGATCGGTTGCGCTGACTGATACGAGCGGAGCAATAATCGAAGGTAATGCACCACCCAACAACGAGCCGATAAACCCGACTGCGACGGTTGCACCAGCATTAATCCCAAAGAAACTTGCCCGTTGTTTTGCTTCAATAACACTACTTAATAGCGGGATAATCGCAGTGTATGTGGCGATGTTGGCGGCACCTACCAAAAAATAGACCGGTGCAATAACGCGTATGTCTGTCGTTGCCAACAGCGCCAACCAACTCGCGCCATACGCGGTAATGCTGAACATCAGCACTTTACGCGCGCCACGCTTGTCGATAAGCATCCCCACCGGAATACCAAATATCACACCTGCAGCTCGAAAAATTGAATTCATCTGGCCGGCGACTTCATTTCCATAGCCGAGACTATGTAAATAAAAGTTGAATAATACATCTGAGATACTCGCCGCAAGACCAAATAATAGGCTGTGAATCAAGATACGAAACACAACAGGACTGAAATCAGCAAAAAGTGTCGCTACACGTTTGGGTGCAATGGTCACCGGAACCTCCATGTTAAGTGTGACGATATTGTACCATGTAGGATATTTTTGGAATGGAAAATAACTGTATCGAAGACCACGAATAGGCTAGAATGGCTTTGTAAGGAACAAATACATGCGTGTTGCAATATTTACCGAAACTTTCCTACCCAAACAAGACGGTGTTGTCACCATCCTCTGTCAAATGCTCGAAGCCCTTGAACAAGCAGGTATTGAGGTATGCATTTATGCGCCGCCGTCAGCCCCAACGCAGTACAGAAGCATGCGCGTCTTTCCATCCTGGGGACCACGATTCCCGTTGTATCGCGAACTCTATTGCAGCATGCCAACTCTACGGGGCATCCGTGCTATCCTCGCATTTAAACCAGACCTGATTCATGTACTGAATCCAACATTTATTGGTACAGCAGGCGTGATAATGGCCATTGTCGGACGCGTTCCTTTGCTTGGGTCAGTGCATATGGATATCGACTTTTATGTGCGGCAATATGCCGGTGCATGGGGATTACCCATAGCCTGGACTTTTTTTAAAGGATGGCACAACCGTGCTCGACTCAACTTAGCGCCTTCACAGGCAATGGTCGACCAGTTGCGCTGTAACGGGATACAACGCGTCGAACAGTGGGTGCGGGGGATCGACACAAGCAGATTTCGGAGAAAATCCCGCAACGAAACATTGCGTACGACTTTTACGGGCGACAAGCCCGACGCGCTGGTCGTACTCTATGTTGGTCGGCTCACCGAAGAAAAGGGCATTGATACGTTACTACCGCTCTGCAACAATCCCCGCTTGCGGCTCATCCTGGTCGGTGGTGGTCACGATGAGTCAGCAGCCCGGGCTCGATTTTCCCACACAGATGCATATTTCACCGGGGTGCTCCGCGGCGAAGATGTCGTTGATGCGTACAATGCAGCAGACATTTTTGTATTTCCATCGCAGAGTGAATCATTCGGCCTTGCACCACTCGAAGCAATGGCATGTGGACTGCCGGTGGTCGCGCCATATGTAGGCGGGTTACGCGAGACGCTCCGTCCCGACACTAACTGCCTCATCTATGATCCTGCAGAACCAGCGGCACTCGAACGTGCAGTGATGAAACTAGCTGACGACACAGCATTACGGTCACTCCTCGCCGAAAATGCCTATACCTACGCACAATCCCGTAGCCACACCGCATCGATGCAACAGCTCATCGTAATCTATAAACGGCTCACACATGAAGACTGATATGCACTTTGTTGAAACATCGACTGCGCGATTTCACGCACGTGTCGTCCGCACCATTGGAATTCTCGATGTCTCAATTGCGGTGCACGTGCGTGAGTGGGGGCTCGCAACCACCATGATTAGTGGTCATCACTATCCATACAATCTCCTCGCAGGGGTTTTCGATGGAGCGCTACTATCCGACATCGAAGACGATTACCAAAGACATTCGCCGCACTTTTGTGTGGAATGTGCTTCCAACTGTCAAACGACTGGGGATCTCATCGCGTTGAGTGCTGCAGGACTGACACCACAACCGAGTGCATCAGTGATGTCATATTCCGTGCGCACGAACACCCCGCGAATTCCCCACAGTAATCTGGTATGGTCTACCGCAGATGACACTGGGTTTGTATTTGACTATATCCCCGAAGACCGAGAACGCATCATTCGGCGAGCATACGCGGCACAATCAGAATCCATCATGGTCTCGTTGCTGCACAGCGACGGCATTATAGCGAGTGCAGGTATCCGGATTGAGGATGGATATGGGTTCTTGTTCGGAGCATGGGTCGCCCCACACCGTCGCCGCCGCGGGCACTATCAAACACTCCTCGATGCACGACTCTGGTATGCTGCAGAACAGGGTTGTCACACCATCATTGCGCATTCTCATCAACAAAGTGCGGTGTCTCGAGCGACTATTGACCGCGGTTTTGTGCATGGGTGGGAGCGCCAACGGTGGCGACGCCGCAACAAAAGACAGGAAGCATCGCGATGAAGCGTCCAATAGCAGACAGTATCGTCTTCATTACTGGTGCAAGTGCAGGCATAGGCGCCGCTACTGCCCAGCGCCTCGCGGCAGTTGGCGCAACCATCATATTGTGTGCACGTCGCATCGAAGTACTCGAGTCTATGCGGCAATTGCTGACTGATCCCGAACGTCATTTCTGTATTGCCGTCGATGTCGCTGACGCACGCGCAGTGGCACTAGCAGTAGATTCTACAATCCAACGATATGGCCGATTGGATGCTGTTATTTGTAATGCCGGCATCGGGCTAACAGCACCGGTCTCTGAGCTCGATTATGTCCAATTTATGCAAGTGATGGCGGTCAATGTCGGAGGATTCCTCCATTTCGTTCAGGCTATTACCCCGGTGTTTCTCCGGCAGCAGGCTGGTCAATTTGTGGTTATTTCTTCAGTCGTAGGCCAACATGCGCTCCCGTACAACGGCGGGTACGCAGCGACAAAAGGGGCACTAGAGCGCCTGTGTGAGTCACTCCGTATCGAACTGTTGGGAACTCCCCTTTCTGTCTCTGTGATTCGACCTGGCACGGTAGCGAGTGAATTCTTTGCACATCGTCTTGGACCCGATGGTGAACGTCGCTCAACGCACAAGAAAGGAATGGATCCCGTTGTCGTCGCAGAGACAGTCATACGAGCATTGGCAAAAGAGCAGCGAATTCTGTATCCCCGCATGCGTGATCAGCTTTTGTCCATCATCGCGGACGTATTCCCTTCCTTAAGTGACCAGATTTTGGCACGGACGTTTCGTTGGCAACAAAAAACCGGTGGCGACGATATGTCACCACCGGCAGGCCGGAATTAGGAGCGCGAGGCTCGCAAAAGCGCGAGCACACGCTCTACATCAAGAGGTTGCGTGCTTCCACCGTCACAGAGTGCTTCATGAGCGCAGCGTTCTGCAAGGGTTGTGCCCACACTCGAGACTGCAGCCTTGATAGCATTGAGCTGTGTGACGATATCGGTACAATCCCGACCTTCGGACAACATTCGCTGCACGCCGCGTACTTGCCCTTCGATCCGCACCAAACGTGTGACCAGATCGGCACGTGATTGATTGCTTAACGGGAGGATTAGCTCACTCATGACACCCGCTTAGGAATTTGCGACCTTGTCGAAGTCACGCTTCAATTCGGATTTGGGTTTGACACCGACCACGCGGCCGACTTCTTTTCCGCCTTTGAAGAAAATCATCGTCGGGATTGCTTGCACGCCGAATTGCGCAGCATACTTCGAAGATTCGTCGGTGTTGACTTTTGCAACGGTGACTTTACCGGCATATTCGCCGGCAAGTTCTTCGAGGATCGGGGCAACAGCACGGCATGGTCCGCACCATGGAGCCCAGAAATCGACCAATACGGCGGTTTCAGACTGAAGAACATCTGCATCGAATGAGCTATCGGTAACGGTCAGTGGCTTTGTCATAATCCCTTACTTTCGTGTGTGCATGATACCCCTGAGGGGTATACGAGTAGTATAGCAAAGTGCCGAGGACAGAGTCAACTGTTGGAGTGAGGAAAAACATGAGATTTTTGTGTGTGTGCGTTTGACATCGCTTACAAGACCGTCTATACTTCATGTTGATAAATTATTCCCACAAACGTGTGAATATCAAGCAGTTATGCAGATCCAACGAATCGTTGGAAAGCAGACGCAAGGGAGAATACGTTGTACGCCATTTTTCGAGATCGTGGTATGCAATACCGCGTAAAAGAGGGGCAGATGCTAGACATTGCTCTGCAAAGCGAAGCAGCTGCCGGCAGCGAACTCACCATTGAAGAAGTCTTGTTGGTGGGTGGCGAGCAGACGGTAGTGGGCAACCCGACGGTCGACGGTGCCAAGGTGGTACTGAAGGTCATCGGCGCAGTGCAGGACGACAAAATCGTCGTGTTCCGATACAAGAGCAAGAAGCGCTATCGCCGACGTACCGGTCATCGGCAAGATTTGACCCGCGTGCAGGTCACCAAAATCGAAGTAAACGCATCAAGCGACAGCAAAGCCGCCAAAGCACCACGCCGCAAGGCTGGGGCAGCAGCCTAGTTCAACACATAACTAAGGAGATGTCGTCATGGCACATAAAAAAGGTGTAGGTAGTTCACGCAACGGACGTGATAGCAATCCTAAAATGTTGGGTGTCAAGCGCTTTGGTGGGCAAGTTGTCGGTGCCGGTGAAGTATTGATTCGCCAGAACGGCACCAAGTTCAAGCCAGGCAAAAATGTCGGTTTGGGCCGTGACTACACCATCTACTCGATGATTCCCGGTCGCGTGGTATTCGAACAGTACAGCCGCACACAGAAGCAGATCAGCGTCTATGCAGACGAGGTTGCACAGTAAGGAGCACGTGGTGAAGCAGGGCATCCATCCAAAAACATACGCAACCGTGTATACATGCACCAGTTGCAACACCCAGTGGCCAAGTATTGCCACCAAAGAAAACCTTCGTCTTGACGTATGTTCCAAGTGCCATCCGTTCTACACGGGCGAGCAGCGCATCTTGGACACCGCAGGTCAAGTTGATCGATTCATGAAGCGACTCAAGGTCAGCCAAGACGTCCAGGCTGCTGCAGCGTCACGGGTCGACGTAAAGAAGAAGTAATTCACTACCAAAAAGCACCGACCGCAATAGCGGTCGGTGCTTTTTGGTTTTCTTTAATGTACATTACACATCAGATCCGAGACAGCCGTGTGTCAGATATTAGATTTGATCGCTCCCCATTACCTATTATTGCTGCGACATTAAAAACACCCCACGGTGCAGTGCACCATGGGGTGCAATCCTGATTATACTAACCCAGAATAACTGAGGGCAATGACACCGGTCATCAGCAGAACACCCCAGAATGCAATACGACGCAGGTCGTGGCCGATGATAGCGTATTCTGCTGTGTAATTGATAGTGTCAGAGGTCAATTTACCCTGGCGACGGGTAGTACGAAGCGTCTTGGACTCTACATTTGCAAACCGCTCCACAGCCGGTGCTGTGTCGACAATTGGGGCATCGAAACCCTGAGGTACCTGTGATAAACGGGAGTTGGTGCGCTTCCGATCCGCGCGAGAAAGTCGTGCCATCTGTATGCTCCATGCTCCAACATGCAAATTCTAATAACGTGTCGTATTATACCATAGTGAACCTCATTGCAAAGGTGCGTATGACACGCTTCAAACAGACCATCGAAGCACTCGCACTCAGTCTGGCAGCGATCACCCTGAGCTTGCTCATGCACGCGATTCCCGTGCGACAGATTGTTGACATTGGTGGGTACGACAGCACATACACACAAGGTTTTTTTGATCAGCAAACGACTCCTGCTCAGTTTGGATCAAACGGTAACTCCCGATGGAGTAGCGATTCCTCTGCGTTCCGGCTGCCCCTGATTGGGCTACCTTCATCTATAGAGATAGACGTAGCAGCACCTCGGTCGCTGGTGCTCGGATTGACAACGCGGTCTGGTCACAATCAGTATGAATTCCACAACGCATACGTCTGGCAAAAACTATCACTTTCTATCACTGATGGATACACCAAATTAGCCGACACTCCCGTTGTGCTCACCAGCAGTCTCTCCCCATGGCAAAAAGGGGATCTCCGCAAGGTCGGGGTGTTGGTCGACACAATCACCTATCAAAGCCCATGGTTTGCCCTGCCATACCCAAGCATCCTGGCCTTGACGGTACTGCTCGCACTCCTCCTGAGCACATCCATTCCACAGCACAAGATTCCCACATCGTACTGGCGGATTGTGCTGTATGCGGCAATTCCAAATATCGTTGTTGCACTGTGCATTCGCTGGCCGTTTGCTTCTTTTCTCGTCTGGCCGGAGGCGCTCGTTTGGACGACTATGGCAGCAATAGGAACGATTGTTTGGCGACATCGAGAAGCTGTCAAAGCAGAGTGGGAACGTCATCAAGAATGGTATATTGCCGTATCCATAGTGCTGTGGACAGCAACGATGGCAGCAATACAGCGGTCGCATTTGACGTTGGTCGTACCTGGCGTTGAAAAGGATTTTCGTTCTTTTGCAAGCCGTGCAGAAAATATTGAAAGTGTGCTACAGGCAGACCCGTTTTATCAATTCGGATACCCAGCGTTCCTCTGGATTGGACGACAACTAACAGGATTCCATATATTTACCGTGGCAACGACCTGGGCAGTGTTGGTTGCCGCTCTCGCACTGACTACGAGTTGGTATATCGCCCGCCACGTGTTAGGACGTGGGTGGGATGTACTCGTAGTGGCAATCCTTGCGGGGAGTAGCTTCTTTGGGGAATACGCACTCCTCATCGGGAGCGATATGACGTTTACGGCAGCGACTATGCTTTCGCTCGCTACGTTACTGTGGTGCCTCGATGCGCCGCAGCGTCGGTTACGATGGGTTTGGGTAGGTGTGTCTATCGGTGTAGCATACCTTGTGCGGCACACTGGACTTGTTTTGAGTATCCCTGTGTTGCTGGCTGTGTTTTGGGTCGGACGTTCCACGCGTGACCGGTGGCTGTTGGCAGGATTCGTATGCCTGGGTTGGGTGGTTTGTTCTATGCCTCAACTGTATGTGAATGTCCGAGATACCGGAGAGATATTTTATAATCACCAAGCGAAAAACAGTTGGCTGGCGGTCTATGGCAATCTCGACTGGGGACGCTGGAGTGATGTTCCGGACGATATCCCATTGCGGGAAGTGATTTTCAACGACCCGCTTAGGTTTTTGATGTCGTGGTGGAATACTGTTGTCAGCGTCATCGGCACCGGAGCAACCGCCAACGAACATGACACTGCACTCTGGCAACGCCTGTTGACCGTCCCGTTCAATTGGTTCAGTAGCGTCGGTATTGTGTGGCTCGGTGTGCAGCTCCTGAAGCAGAGATTCGATGTGAAGCGGGACGTGCTGCTGGTATGGGCTGCAAGCTTTGTCGTCGTGTCCGCGATTGCCTTTATATTGCCACGAATGTTGTTACCACTGACGATCATTGCCTCTATTACTGCAACATACGGAATCCGTGCTGTTCTGAAGCACATCCCACAAATCCACGGAATGCTAATCGCCGGAATACTTGTGACCGGGATTTGTGTGGGCGTTGCAGCTACTGCGATCAACATACGGGATGGCCAACCAATTGACGAACGAATGGCGCTTGCGTATTTGACCGCACTCCAGCCAGAACGACTGGCAATTATCGTACCAGCGGAGTCGCCTGCCGGAAAATATTCTGTTCTCGCAGAGCGGGTGATACTACGAACAACGAAGTACCCCGTCGATCCCAGTCTCCTCTGTGACGCAAAAGCAGACTACGCGCTGTGGTCCAACGAGTTAGTACCACCCGACCCAAGGCTAGTGCCGCTGCAGAGGATTGGCAAATATTGGATATTTCAACTTGCAGAATCACCCGCATACTGTACACCCCAGTGATGCAAAGCCCCGTATAATCAAGTTGTGTTTTGAGAGGAGCTCCTATGACCGAACCCACCACATGGCCATTTAGTATTAGTGTCGTCATCCCCGCACATAACGAGACACATACCATCGCACGAGTCATCGCAGGCGTAAAAGCAGTAGTTCCTGCTGCAGAAATTATCGTCGTTGATGATGCATCACGAGACGATACTGCAGCGAAGGCTGAGGGTGCGGGTGCTATCGTGATCCGCAGACCACACAACGTCGGCAACGGTGCTGGCGTCAAAACCGGTGTGCGTGCAGCCCACGGGGATGTCGTGGTGATTTTAGATGCCGATGGTCAGCATAACCCTGCAGATATGCCTAAGCTTTTGCAATATATCGGGCAATATGACATGGTCATCGGAGAACGAACACGAGCAGGGCAGCAAAACACTCTACGCTGGCTAGGCAACACGATTCTCAACAAACTCGGGAGCTATCTCATCGAGATGGACATGCGTGATCTGACGTCTGGCTTTCGCGCAATGCGTCGCTCTGTGATGCTTGAATTTATCCATCTGTTACCCAATAAAATGTCTTGGCCAACAACGAGTGCACTCGCATTTGGCAAATCGGGCTATCACGTACGATTCGAACCGATTGATGTAGCGCCGCGAGTAACGGGTAAGAGTGCGCAAAAGCTCCTGCGCAATGGATTTCGCTTTACTGGGATTATTCTGCGTATCTCCACACTCTTTGCCCCGTTACGCATATTTTTTCCCGTATCTGTAGTGTTGACCTTGCTGGGCATTCTTTCTTTCTTTATAAGCTACATGTACACCGACGCCGGGCGATTGTTTATCCCAAATTCTGCGGTCACACTCTTTGTTGGTGGGGTAATTGTATTCATGTTTGGCCTACTCGCCGAGCAGATTGCAAGCCTTCGGTTTGCACGTCGTGAACCGCCGGAGTCTCGCTGATGCAACGATTGATCCTCCGCTGGGCGTTGCGCCTGATAGGACCAGCACTGTTCGTGCTCTTTCTGATACGCACAGATGTGAGTGCAATTGTTGCGTCGTTGCGAGATGTACATTGGATTCCAGTGGTGTTATCGCTGGCTCTTATGCCGTTTTTTATTGTTATAAAAGCCTGGCGATGGCACATTATCTTGGCAGAATTGGGCTTGCAACCACCGTCCATTTGGATGTTGAGTCGCATCTACGTTGTCGGTCTGTTTCTGGGCGGAACGACGCCTGGGCAGAGTGGCGACTTTGTCAAAGCGCTCTACCTGCGTAGTCCGGAACGCAAAATGCCCAGCTTGTTGTTCAGCATTTTCGTTGAACGCCTCTGTGATGTCGCCGCCATGGCGGTAATGGCATTCATCGGTTTGTCTGCTCTTGCAGCAAGTCTTGATACACAAAGCAGAATGACTATCCAAACCACCACCACCTTGGTCGCGGTGGTGATTTTTGCACTGTTGCCTATGTTGTTGATTCGACGAAGTCGCGTATTCGTTTTTGGAATGATTCGTCGCATCGTGCCGCAGCGTTTTTGCAAAAGCTATGACGGTATCACCGGTCAATTCGAAGCACTCAACATCGGCATCAAGCCAGCACTGCGTTTAGTCGTTGCGACCATGGGATCGGCACTTTCGACTGCGATACGTATCTGGTTACTTTTTGCGGCGATGAATGTCGATCGCGTAACATTGAGTGCAATATTGGGGGCAACAGGTCAGATTTCGTTGCTCCAAGCATTGCCCATTAGTGTGTCAGGCATTGGTATTCGTGATGCGGTGCTGGTTGCGCTATTACGAACGTATCAATATCCCGATGCCTTTGCCCTAGCGCTGAGCGGATTGTTTCTATTGATTAACGTAGAACATATCATCATCGGATTTATGTTCTCATTGCGATATCCGATCCCAAGTGAAAGTGCACCCGCAGATGCATAGAGTTCATTGGTTGGTGCTCTTTCTGGTTGTCTTTTCGCTGACCGGCTGTGGGCAACCGAACGAATATAGTGCCACGAACAACGGAGTACGCGTCACCCTCCGCTTTGATGCAGATGTCGTCTCGAATGCGTCGATTCCAACGCTGATTTCTTTCCGACAGGGGAACGACCCATTTGAAATGAGCGGCGTTTCATTGGAATTGCTGATGCCCGGGATGACAATGGGGAGTAATCGACCAATGGCAAATGTGCTCAGCGACGGCAGCCACGCTACCAAAATCCTGTTCACCATGGATGGCGAATGGTCGATTCTCGTGACGGGGAAAAGCGCCAGAGGCAATGAGCGGTTTGTCGTGAATCACATTATCGTCCGTCCGTAGACCAGATTCGCAAAACGCCCGTCGGTGCTTACCGACGGACGTTTTTGTCTTCTCGAGACTAATCCCCAAAGATTGTCCCCAGGCCTTTGGCAGTACGAACCAGGTCGCTGTGTGGGCGTATGGTCTTGAGGTGGCTTACTGCTTCAATAATAGGAACAGTGGTAATGTCCTGGGCATTTAGGGCCACCATTTCGCCGGTGATTCCTTCGTGGATAGCACGGACTGCCGCAGCCCCGAAGCGGGTCGATAAAATGCGGTCGTACGGTGTTGGTGAGCCCCCGCGTTGGAGGTGACCAAGAACCACACAACGAGATTCTTTGCCGGTCAGCGCTTGGAGTTGTTCAGCGACCATTTGACCGAGACCGCCGAGGCGACCATTGTCTCCGTACAAAGGCTTGCCTCCCCGTGGGAAGGCACCTTCTGCGGCAACAATCATGGTGAATTGGTACCCGGCTTTTTCGCGGGCAATGATGTGATCAGCAATTTTATTTATGTCAAATGGAATCTCGGGGATTAGAATAACGTCTGCACCACCGCCAATGCCGCAGTGCAGTGCAATCCAGCCCACATGCCGACCCATCACCTCGAGGACCATAACCCGATTATGACTCGCAGCAGTGGTGTGTAGTCGATCGAGGGCATCGGTGGCTACCTGTAACGCGGTGTCAAAACCAAAAGTACGATCAGTACCGGCCAAATCATTGTCGATAGTTTTGGGGACACCAATGACTGGTGCTCCCATGTTTGCTAATTCGAGTGCGATGGTTTGCGTGCCTTCGCCTCCAATGGTAATGAGTCCGGTCAAACCCATAGCCAAAATATTATTGTAGGCTGCCAAATAAGGATCGTCGACTTCGCCGACTACTCGTGGACCATTGAAGTGGCCGCGATTTGTAGTGCGCAGAATAGTACCGCCACGGTTCAACAGCTCTGTGACATCACTTTCACTCAAAACACGGTAGCGTGGGGTGCCGATGAGCCCTTCAAAGCCGTCTTCGATGCCGAGCATCTCATAGCCGAGGGCTTCACCAGATTTGACGGCGGCGCGAATGACGGCATTGAGTCCCGGGGCGTCACCGCCGCTGGTCAACATTGCGATGCGCTTCTTTTTTGTCGGCATGATGCGTCCTTTCTGCAGGTGTCGGTTGTGGCGTTCGTTGGCGACACTGCCAAGGAGGCGAAGATTAGCTTCTGACGGCGTGATTATACATCAGTCTCACCGGTCTGCAAGCCAATCGTGAAGTGCATACACACTTTCGCATTCGTGCCAGGAGCGTTCATGGGGCGGGATGTCCACATGTTCGTGCGCCCAGGTCAGATGGTACGGGATGTGGACTGCGTGCGCACCAATGGCAATGACGGGCAAGATGTCAGAACGCAGCGAATTGCCAACCATTAGAAACGATTGTGGGTTGATATCTGAGCGCTGCAAGATACGTTGATAGGCATGTGGTGTTTTTTCGCTCACGATATCAATGTGACGGAAGTACTCTGCCAAACCTGAACGTGCGATTTTCGCTTCTTGGTCGAACAAATCACCCTTTGTAATGAGCATCAGATGGTATTTTTGGGCGAATTGTGGGATGAGTTCGGCCACTCCTGGCAGCAACGTCAGTGGCGCGTGCACCATGGCTTTCGCCATGTCGATAATAGCAGCGATGTCGCGACCGGGGATTGCACCATCGCTTACTTCTATCGCAGTTTCGATCATCGAGAGCGTGAATCCCTTTATGCCATAGCCAAAGTAGTTCAAATTACGGCGTTCGGCGGCATGGAGCTCGGCTGCATCCCAATTGTGGCGATAGGGAGCCAAAAGCTGCATATATTGCTGCTGGGTTGCGACAAACAGGTCTTCGTTGGCCCACAGCGTATCGTCTGCATCGAAGGCAATTGTAGTTATATTCATATCCTTATTGTACCGAGCAGCAGAACACGATTCAAGCATAGCCTCAGACGGTGACAAACTCCTTTTATATGACCACATTTGTGAATACTTTGGATGATATGGTGAGTACAGGTACAAAAGGTATGCGCCAAGGGGGGGTTATGCAACGATTCCGATTCTTACAATTCATGATGGCAATAGTCACGCTCATGAGTGTCCTAATGCCGAGCATGTCTGTTGCACAAGCATCGACTGGGGTGGGGACGCAGATTTTCGATACGACCAGCACCAGTACCCGCTTCATTGATGTGGTCGTCGGTGATAACCACACCTGTGGACTCAAAGCAAACGGCACCGTCATGTGCTGGGGGTACAACGGTGAAGGTCAACTCGGCATAGGGGATTGGTACTCACGATACAGCTTGGTACCGTTAGATGTCCCTGGTATAACCAATGCAGTGGCGATCGCTGCTGGGTCAAATAATACCTGTGTCATCTTGCGCGATGCGAGCCTCTCGTGCTGGGGATATGGCAACTTCGGCGACGGCAACGGTCTCTATGTCCGTTGGTCTGCGGGAGTTATTCCAGGCATGCGCGATATTACACAAATCGCCATGTCCAATCGTGGTTCGTGTATATACAACAAATATTCGCAACTGATTTGTTGGGGTGACAATTATAGTGGAAATAGCGGTGAATACTGGCTTGGTAATGACGCAACTTCTTATTTTAATTGGCCACGGTTAATCACAACGGATGCATTTACCAATATTGCCGTACGAAATGTAGATCGGTTTCGTCGCACTTGTTTGCAACGTACCGACGGTCGCGTTGCATGTATTGGGGTAAACGCAGATGGTGCCTTGGGCTTGGGTTTCATCTCAGGATCAAATTTTAACGGGTACTCCGTCGTGGGCCTTGGCAATTATGTCAACAAGTTTGCCATGGGCGCCAATGGTGGCTGCGCCATTTTGACTGATAAGACAGTCAGCTGTTGGGGGTCGTTTGCAGGTGGGTATGAATCTACCGCGCGCAATATCCCCATGCCAGAACCAATGGCAGATGTCTATGGGTCGACGAATTATCGGTATTGGCTCAAAGGAGTGTCGGGCAAAATATACGCGGTTGGGGATAACTGGGGCTCGGCTCTGGGAGTCAACAGTAATGTAAATCCTTGGAATATCATCACCGAAGTCCCAGAAATTTTTGGTGCAACACGTGTGGCCGGTGCAGATAATGCGCATGGCTGTGCAGTGCTGCCCAACGGACGGATCAAATGTTGGGGGCAGAATCCCAATGGGCAACTCGGCAACGGGACGCAAGCCAGCTCGTGGGTTCCGGTCAATATTGCACTCCCGGGCGAACCAATTATCGAGAGTACCAGTACAAACGAAGACACGCTGAGCGGGATCATCCGCATCCGCCGGCATCCCGAAGATGGTGCCGAGACGTCGCACGTCCGGATTACCCGCGTCGTGAATGGTCGATTATACAAGCCAGATGGTGTGACAGCCATTGCAACAGGTAGTTATCTGACTATGGCAGAGGCCGAAGCAGGCGTGCGATTTTTGCCGGATACCAATCTGAATGGCCCAAACATCGGCGCGGTAGCAATCCAAGCATCGACCAAACCAAACATCACCGGTGTGAGCACCACCGTTGTGACAGGGACAATCAGCGTGAGCCCTGTGGCCGACGCACCACTCATCAGTGATGCAGAGACACGAGAAGACACGCAGTCTTACGACGGCTTGGTTATATTGCGCAACCCTGCCGATGGCCCAGAAGTCAGCCATGTCATGATTACGAATGTCATTGGCGGTCAATTGTATCGACCGGACGGCACAACGCCACTGAGCATTGGGGCGATTGTTGATTTGACCACTGCAGCGCAGGGCTTACGTTTCACACCAGCGGCGAATCGTACATTGCCAGGGAGCGTTGAAGTCCGAGCTGCGACGTCGGCAACGGGCGACGGATTGAGTACACCTGCCACTGCGTCAATTGCAATTATTGCAGTAGTCGATGGCGCACCCAGTATTACCGGGACCACCGTCCGTGAAGACGAAATGGGACGACCCGATATTGTTATTACGCGCAATGTAATCGATAGCGAAGAAATTCGCTACTTTCGTATTGTCAGTGACGCACCCGGCCGATTCTATCTCAATGATGGCGTGACCATGGTGCTCAATGGCGGATTTGTCTCTGCAGCAGCGGCGAGCAACGGCATTCGCTTTCGACCAAATCCTAATATTTTCGGGAACTATACGGTACATGCACAAGCAGCAACATCCCCGACCGTAGAAGGAATCGGCGGCGACGATGCGAGTGCGCCGATCATCGTCACTCCCGTCGCGGATGTACCACGCATCACTGGAACGACTGTTCTTGAAGGCGGGATGAGTTCTACGGGACTTGTCGTACTGCCAAATAGCGCAGACGGTGCAGAGGTGACACACTACCGCATCGCCACCGTTGTCGGCGGCACGTTGTTTTTGGCGGACGGCATGACGAGCGTCGCCGTAGGCCAATTCATCACTGTTGCACAGGGAGCTGCCGGACTGAAATTTGCAGCACCGATTGCGTCAATGGCCAATGGCATGGTAGAAGTCCAAGCTGCGACAGGGACATCGTTAACTGCCACGACGCCTACTCGTGCTACTGCGCTGATTAGCATTACCGACAAAACAGCCCCGGACATTTTGGTACCATACGACATGATCCTCGATGCATATACCGACACCGGTACTCATGTCGATTTCACTGTCAGTGCTAGTGACCTCCGCGACGGAAGCGTACCGGTCACCTGCAACTACGTCTCGGGTGTGTACTTACCAGTGGGCAGCCAAACCATCACTTGCACGGCGTCGGACCGTGCCGGAAATTCCGCCTCTGCCTCTTTCATTGTGATTGTCCAAAAGATTGCTCCTTCGGTCACATTGAGCCCAATCGACGCCGTGTCAGGTCAGAATGTAGCCCTCAGATGGGCATTGGGAGTCGAAACAGGTCAAGCGTACCGATATGACATCCAACGTCGCGCTCTCCCAACAGGAGAATGGATGATTGTTGCGTCGAACTTCACCGAACGTTCCGCCACAATACGGAGCATTGGAGAACTAGCCTACGCGTTCCGTGTGCGGGCGACACTCGTCGACGGCACAACAGGACCATGGTCAAGTATTGTAAATACCGTCATTGACGAGACTCCCCCCAATGTATCAGCATGGTTGAACCGTGGTCAATCAACCACAACCGGTGCTGAAGTAGCAACCAGCAGTCGTGTTCGTCTTACCATGCAGAACAGCGATGCAGATTCCGCCACGATGGTACGCTGGAGCGAAGACGGCATCGCATACACAAGCTGGATTCCATATCGGGGCATCAATGATGTCACACTCAGTTCTGGTGATGGGTACAAAGAACTCCACATTGAAGCACGTGACCGAGTCGGGAATGTAACCACCACATACGCTGGAATCATTGTGAATACGCTTGCCACCGATGCCTATAGTCTGACAATGAACAACGGTGACAGCTTCACTTCTAGCAACACAGTCAATGTGAATGTCAGTGCACCACGCAGTGTCTATCCACCGATTGCTGAAATGCAATTCAGCAGCAATGGAGTCTTCGACGGAAATATGCCATGGCGACCCTTCGCTCTCGGTGGAACATGGACGTTTGAACCTACCAACACGGGAATCTATCACCTCTACGTGCGCTTCCGTTCGGTAGACGGGACGATTTTGCAGGTCGTCCAAGATGATATTTTGGTCGACAGTACTGCTCCGGTCGCAAAACTGAGTGTCAAATCGACAACTTCTGCCTCGGTCACCATAGGCATTAGTGTTGTCGACAGGGCATCGACGTCCCGTGCCACAGGATCTGGGGTCGTGCAAATGCAAGTCGCATCAGCAGGGAACTTTACATCTACCGCATGGGTACCATTCGCTCCGAGCGCACTGGTACGCTATGACAAAACAAACAAGAGTGCCGGAGGCGTCTATGCGCGCACACGAGACCGCGCAGGAAACATCAGTGTGACACGCTGTATTACTCCTACAGGGGTGGCTTGTAGTGTGAATCCTGGATACATCAATAATGCAAGTCCTACGCTGCAAATTCCCGCTCCATATCGTCTCAACAGTGGTTCAGTAGTCATACTTTCTGAACGCCTTGTTGTTGCAAGCGATGCGGAGACACCACTGAATCAACTCACATTCACGCTTTTGACCGAACCAGTAAATGGATGGATGCTCTACGGCGGATCACGAATGTCCAGCGGCACACGTTTCACGTATGAAGATTTGGCACGCAAACGTCTGGTTTACCGCCAGAATGGTACCCATAGTGAACATGATCGTATCGTCATTCAAGTCAGCGACGCTCAAGGTGCGCATAGCAGTGCAACCATCTGGTTCCTTTTGAACGGTATTACTGATCCCGCTTCTCCACACCTCCCAGGAACGGTGGTTGCAACTCATACTCCACTCCCTACCAGAACGCCAACTCCTACCAAGAAAGAATCAGCGCTGCCAACCAAGAAGCCTAAGCCGTAAATACAACGCAACGCCCCCTCCCGTGCTAATCGGAAGGGGGCGTTATGTGTCATGTTTACTTTTGGATATCAACAAGAGAGTCCTCTGTACGATCTTTTTTGAGCGATGGTCCTCACGAGTAACAAAACCACAGCCATCAGTGATACACCGTTGGATTCCTGTAACGAACTTTTGCGCTGTGTTTTCATCAGCTTTAGCGTGGGATACGCTATTCCCACGCATAGTATGGTCTGTCACAGATGAAAACCAAATAGCCCACGAATGGCTGTTCGAAGTGCCAACTAACCAGTCGAATTACACCACGGCGAGCCCTTCCGTTGGCTTTTACAGCAACCCATACGATCAGATAACCTCAGCAATCACGATACCGATGATTCGCTTGTTCATCGCGTGGAATCGCTCTGCCCCCTCATACGGTCTTTCAGCGTACGCAGGTATACGCCCGAAGCAAAAGATCTTGTCATTAATGGCACATCACGTTCTGTACGGTACGGACTGTTCCCCAGGGTGCGGACCTCTTCCGAACTGGTCGAAAATCCTTTCGTTCCGAAACAAACGCGCATAGACCCAATTAGCTGCCAACACTTTGAATCATGTGCATTTGCAACGAATACACTCACACAAACGCGCAGGACGTACGCTTCCTGATTGCAGATTAGCGGTGCACCACATTCCTATTATCCGAATACCGCCAAGAATTGCATCCTCTGGATCGATGTCATGACACTACTTTTGGCTGCGCTCGTCCTTTTGCGGAGAAATGTGAGTCTGGTGGATTAGATAGCAATCAATGCAGTCGAAATTTTTCGATGGCTATATGCACTCGTGTCACATAGCCCACCATTATTATCAGCGACTGATCACGGTTTTTTTTGCGGAGCCCAGATCTCAGTCGTAAGGCAGCAATACGACTTTGTTTAATCCCGTAATCCGAACCATCACAGTGTTGCTCTACTCACTCGTTATTACCGTCTGCATGGGTACACGTGCGCTGACAGTATCGCAATGGTTGCTGGTGGTCGATTTCACCGCGTTACCTACATGGGGTTACTCTGCTGCATATCTCTTACACAATATCCAATATTGCCAAAGGGTATTGACTGGACATTGTATGTGCATTGGCGTTTGTGCAATTGTGCGCGATTAGGGGAATTCTTGCTGCCCTTACTTATGACAGCAGGAGGAATCGATGTCGTGAGAAAGCTAGCCATCGCGAGCTGCAGTGGTTCTTTTTGCCGTTACACTGTTCATTGGACTGGCATGACTACATATGATTGCAATTGGCCAATGGTCGTGGAGCACTTCACAGGCTTCAATATTGCACGTGCATGGCTACCCGAATCCAATGCGATTTCTGTACGTGGTCTCCCCCTCAACTTGCACGATCCGGATTGGCGCAAGAGAGCAGTAACCTGACATATGCGGTAGCCCGATGGATTTTTGCGCATCCCGGAGTGCACTGCAGCATGGATTCTCACTGTACTAACACATGTTTTCGCTGCTAGATACCATTCGCTGATTTAAAAGCGCGAGCGTAAACCAGTACTACGGAGTGTCATTCGTAGCTCACCGAATACCGTGTCATCATCTGGGCACGATGTTTGCTCAGAACCTCGTTGAAGTGGATATCCTGCACATACGAATGCAGGGTGGGGCAGTCGCCTGTTTGAACGTTTCATTTGGATTACAATTCTCTGCCTGACCACACTGAGTGAAAACGGAGAACCGGCTCGATTAGTCGCTTCTTTTGTCCCGGTTATGCTGTTGCGCCTGGTAGAATTCGGTAATATTACCGACTGGAATGCATTGAGGCTGCATCTGCAACATCGAATGTTTATCTAAAAATCATTTTTTCAAAAATTTATTATTCCTTGCAAAAACCTGAAAACCAACTCCCATGACAATGATGCACGCTTGAAATTGCTCGAATACTCAATTAGTATGTAGGTACGTACGGAACCAATAGTAGGTTGAGGACAACAATGACCACCCCATATGGAATCGTGGCACTCCACGGTTTGCCGATATTGTTTACGCTTCTCGCTTTGTGGCAAATCAGTATGTTGGCTGGACGTCGTAGCCCACGTCGCGAAGTCTTAGCGAATGCAGGAGTTATTGGCATCATTCTTGGTCTGATGGCCAAGACATACTTACAAATTCAATTCAGCACTGCGCTTGGACTCGATGTCGCTTCGCCGTATGCAACGTACCCCGTATTGGCTGCTGGCTATATTTTGTTGATGTTCGGATTTGTTGGCTGGGATAGGATGTTGTTGTCGCGGCCAGGCTGGAGTGCGCCGTTAGCAATCATTGCACTTATTGAAGTCACAACCGTTGTGAGTGCCCGAATGGGGATGACACAGTGGTGGATTATTCCCTTCACGGTTGTCATAGGCAGCGTCATCCTCATCGATTTATTGTTTCTGGGATTTGCAATCCGGCAGAGACTCGTTATTGCGATACCGTTCTTGTTGCTCCACATTGCATCGGTGATTGTGACCACGGGCATTGAACTGAAAGCACCGACAAATGCCGATCTCCTGAATGGAATTCTGTTGAGCACCATCACCAGCGCTGTCCTTTTTGTGATTTCGACACGGTTGATTACACGGCATACAAATCGCGGCCGTATGATGGTGGTATAGATTTTTACTGAATATGGAAAATACCAACTTGCCCGTCATTCTCTCCGAGCAGTACAGTGCAAAAATCGATGGGCTTCGCTTTCGTATACCGCGTGTACTGCACAGTGCACACAGTTGCGTCACACTCCCCGCATACTAATCCTCTGCACGCAAGTGCCCCTGTAGGCTGTCAAAGAAGAAATCTACGACTCGTCATGTTTTCACACTGCGGCGCTCTTTGATGCAAAAACTCGATTTGACAATGCACTGACCATCGGGTATATTTCTGTTCGTAAGTGATGCGCAACCAGGCATTACGAGCCGGAGTGGCGGAATGGCAGACGCGATGGTCTCAAAAACCATTGAGGGCAACTTCATGTGGGTTCGACTCCCACCTCCGGCACCACTAATCACGGGGCGTGGCTCAGCCTGGTAGAGCGCAGCGTTCGGGACGCTGAGGTCGGAGGTTCGAATCCTCTCGCCCCGACCACCGACAGACACCGGCTCCAAGCGGAGCCGGTTTTTTGTATATCGAGGCATATGAACAAACCACGCTTTTCGCCTCTATGGTTAGCTGCTGCTCTGTTGGGCCATACGGCCTGGGGGATTTACCCTGTTTTGGCGCGATATCTCCAGATCCAAGCGCATATACCGGGATTGACGCTCCTGACGATCGCCAACGGCTTTGCAATGCTGGTGATGGTTATTGTGGTAGGCATCCGTCGTGAGTTCCATCAGTTACGTATCCGTGCAGGATGGTTGGTTGCCTTATTTGCAATGCTACGGGCGGTAACCAACGTATTAGCAGCTCGCTACGCCCCGGCTGCACAAGTCACGCTCATCGGACTCTTGACACCTCTGCTGGTGGTGATAATGGGCAGGGTATGGTTCCAAGACCCAGCACCTCCCAACACCGGAGTAGTCCTCACGCTGTCGTTGGTGGGAGCACTCGTTATGCTGAGCGGGGATATGCAAAATCCGGAATTCTGGCAGAGTGGCGGCGATAGTAGTTGGGTGGGCATTGCGCTCGCCTTGACGAGTAGCTTCATGCTGGCTTTGTACATGCTTTCGGTACGACGGACGAGCGCCTATGGTATTTCGAGCGAGGCGACCTTTTTGTTGCAGCTGATTGCCGTAGTCGGGACATCCATCCCACTTTCGTATGTCGTCGGGGAACGGTTCGATGGAGTTGCGTCGTTAGCGCCCACACAATGGGTGTGGTTAATTTTCTTTGCCGTGTTCATCGTCATTGGTGCAAACATCCTGCAGGTCTATACACTGCGTAAACTCGGTGCATCGCTCGTCACTGCGGTGCAGGCGTGGCGCTTGCCCATATCGGCAATTGCCGCAGGATTCATCCTGGCAGAATGGATGCACACGCCCACAGAATTCATAGGCGCAGCCCTGACTGCCCTCAGCGTCACGTGGTACCTGGTGTCGCAGCGCAAAGCAGCTTGACCAGACCAGCTCGCCGGTGCTATGATTGATTCATTGGCTCTGTAGCTCAATTGGATAGAGCATCACCCTCCG
Source organism: Roseiflexaceae bacterium (assembly GCA_947474225.1). Lineage (GTDB taxonomy): Bacteria > Chloroflexota > Chloroflexia > Chloroflexales > Roseiflexaceae > UBA965. The sequence continues at coordinate 113,567 of CANJHS010000002.1, forward strand.
AAGGTGAAGGTTGCTGGTTCGAACCTAGTCAGAGTCACCACACCCGAGCGCCCAGCCAAGGCTGGGCGTTCTGTATTTATGGGGAATCATATGATAGACGCACGCAACCTCACCAAATCGTTTGGGACCGTCGCTGCCGTACACGACGTCAGCCTCAGCGTTGGTCCTGCACAAATCTACGCATTGTTGGGTCCGAATGGTGCGGGCAAAAGTACAACGATCAATATGTTGACCACACTCCTTACACCCGACAGCGGCACGCTACACATCAATGGGCATGATTCGGTACGAAATCCCGATGCTGTCCGTCGTATCATCGGCGTGACATTCCAAGATCTCGTCCTCGACCGTGATTTGACTGGCCGAGAGTGCCTCGAATACGCCGGCAGGTTATACAATCTCGATGCACCATTGCGGCGTCAACGAATGAGTGACGTACTCGAACTGGTTGAGTTGGGGAGCGCAGCGGATCGATTGACCGGGACGTACTCGGGCGGGATGAAGCGGCGGCTCGAACTGGCACGCTGTCTGATGATGGAACCGATGGTTTTGTTTTTGGACGAACCAACTCAGGGACTCGACCCGCAGCATCGAGCACAGATTTGGCAATACATCAAAGATCTGCGCTCCCAGAACGGAATGACCGTTTTGTTAACCACACATGCAATGGACGAAGCCGAAGAGTTGGCAGATACCGTCGGCATCATTGACAACGGTGCGATGGTACAAGAAGGGACTCCTGAAGCGCTGATACGTACACTTGGTAGCGCCTATATCCGCATCAATGCAACGTTCCCCGATGCATACATTCCAGGCTTCGGCGGCGCAGAATGGGTGACGATGATTGACACGCAACCAGGAGTGCTCACCATCGGTGTATTACACGGGGCACGACAGATGACCACCATTATTGAACATCTTACGCGTGATGGTATAGACATTGTCGACATCAGCATGACACGTCCATCATTGGGCGATGTGTTCTTGCAGGTCACCGGTAGAGCGCTACGCGACGAAGGAGCGGTACGTTGATACACGCAACCATAGCTATCTGGCTGCGCCACATGCGCAAGTTTTTTCGGAACCGCGAGGAGCTCGGCGGATTGCTCATCCAACCGATTTTGTGGGTAGGCCTGTTTGGTATCGGGATGGCACGCATGCTCAGTGCGCAGGCAGAGTATGTCACCTTTATGCTGCCCGGCATATTGGCGTTGACTGCGCTTGGAGGCGCTGCTGGCGGCGGGATGATGTTTTTGGATGAACGACTGCGCGGTATTTTACGCGAATACCAAGTCGCGCCTATCCCACGGCTGAGTATCTTGCTCGGACACATCGCTGCCACGCTGAGCAAAGCGTTCTTTCAGATTATTATTGTCATCATTGTAGGATACATCGCCGGTGTACACTGGGTATTCGGATTTGGTGCATTTATTTGCGCACTGATGTACCTCCTTGCATTCACGCTTGGCTTTTGTGGATTGTCATTAGGCATCGCCATTCGTTCCAAAAGCATCATGGGCTACCATGGGATGCTGTTTTTGTTTAACTTGCCTTTGTTATTTGCCTCCAATGCACTCTATCCACTGACGGATGCACCGCAATGGATGCAATGGCTTGCATATGCAAATCCTGCGACGTGGTATATCGATGCGACCCGGGCACTGTTGCAAGGCACGACAGCAATGCTCCCTCTGTGGGTATCAGGATTGGCATTGGTATGCTTTGCTGCGCTGTCATTGAGCTTTGCACTGCAACGATTTAGGGCTTTAACGACAAATTGATTACGGGTCCGCAGGAAAATTCGGGTACACTATATAGAACAAATGTACCAAGCACACAGAGAAGAGCGGGGACGAATGGCACGCAATACGATAGAAATCCGCGGTGCACGTGAGCACAATCTCAAGGCTATCGATTTGACCATTCCACGCGACCAACTGGTCGTGTTGACTGGGGTCTCGGGCTCTGGGAAATCCTCATTGGCATTCGACACGCTCTATGCCGAGGGGCAACGTCGCTACGTTGAATCGTTGTCTGCCTACGCCCGCCAATTCTTGGGACAACTCGAAAAACCCAAGGTCGATTACATTAGTGGTCTCTCTCCTGCGATAGCCATCGAACAAAAAAGCGCCTCTAAAAATCCTCGTTCTACGGTAGGTACCGTGACCGAGGTCTACGATTATCTCCGTCTGCTGTACGGCCGCGTCGGCACACAGCACTGCCACGTCTGTGGGCAACCCGTTGCATCCCAAAGTCCTGAACAAATGGTCGATCGCGTTTTGTCATTACCTACGGGCACCCGCTACATGGTCCTTGCCCCACTTGTCTCACGACGCAAAGGGGAATACAAGGAAGTCTTTGCCGAAGCACGCGCAGAAGGCTTCACACGCGTTCGTGTCGATGGCGAACTCATCGAACTTTCGACTGAGATTAAACTCAACAAGAAAGTCACCCACATCATCGAGGTGGTGGTTGACCGCCTTGCAGTACCAGTGAAGGACGACTCTGGCGCCGAGAAGGCAGGCAAAGGTAAAGCCGGTGCGGGAGCACAAAGCACCTGGGATGCGTACGAGACACGACTCACTGATGCCATCGAGTTGGCCGTACGCACCGGTGAAGGGAGCTGCGTCATCACCATCGTCGACTTCCCCGCCGATACTCCTGCAGAGGTAGCAGTGGTCAAAGAATGGGTAATGAGCGAATCCAACACCTGTACTACCTGCGGCATTTCGTTCAACGAATTAACACCACAGATGTTTTCGTTTAACTCCCCGCAAGGTGCGTGTGCCGACTGTGCCGGCCTCGGGACCCGACTCGATGTCGATGCTGCATTACTGGTACCCAATCATGCAATATCGATTCACGATGGTGCGGTACCGTACTGGGGAGAACTCCGCAAAAAGAAAGATGGTTGGGGCTACAAGTCACTGGCCGTCATTGCGGCACACTTTGCCATTGACCTCGATGCGCCCTGGTCGGCGTTGTCGGAACGACAGCGCGAAATCATCATTCACGGCAGCGGGAAAGAAAAAATAAAGTTCACTTGGGCCAACGATGAGAGTGGTTCAAAAGGGGAGTTCATGCGCACCTGGGAAGGTGTCGCAAACGAAATAAGCCGGCGCTACAACACAACCGGTAGCGACATGACCCGCGAATTCTATGCTTCGTATATGTCAGAACAGATTTGTCCCACCTGCAACCGGGCACGATTGCGTGCCGAATCACGTGCAGTCCAGGTAGGTGGCTGGTCGATTAGCGCGGTATGCGCACTGAACATCACCGATGCACATGCATGGGCAGTTGCAATTGCTGGCACAGACACGGTCACAGTCGCCGGGCAACCAACCAGCCCCTTACAAGGCAATGCGGTGATGATTGCCAATGACATTTTGAAAGAAATCCAAGACCGGCTCGGCTTTCTCCTCAATGTCGGCTTGCACTATCTGACAATGGCACGTGCGGCTCCGAGTCTATCAGGGGGCGAGGCACAGCGTATCCGCTTGGCATCACAAATCGGGTCAGGTTTGGTCGGGGTGATGTACATTTTGGATGAGCCAAGTATTGGCTTACACCAACGTGATAATCGCAAATTACTGAATACACTCATCAAGCTACGCGACCTCGGCAACAGCGTTATCGTCGTCGAACACGACCTCGAAACCATGCAGGCAGCGGACTTCCTGATCGACTTTGGTCCTGGTGCGGGAGTAAAGGGTGGCCAAGTGGTCGCTGCGGATACTCCCGCTAAAGTTGCCAAAGTCAAAGGCTCACTGACCGGTCAATATTTATCGGGCAAGATGGAAATACCCACTCCCAAATCACGACGTCCCGGCAACGGCGCGTGGGTAGCCATGCGCGGCGCAAAAATGAATAACTTGCGCGATGTGAGTATCAAATTCCCACTCGGTGCATTTGTAGCCGTCACTGGTGTGTCAGGATCAGGCAAATCATCGCTCATCAACGGCACGTTATACCCGACGCTTGCCAATCGGTTGAGCCGTATGAGTCTGTTGCCCGGTCCTATTGATGGGATTGATGGCATCGAACACCTCGATAAAGTCATAGATATTGATCAGCAACCGATTGGACGCACCCCGCGCTCAAATCCTGCTACATATGTCAAGTTGTTCGATCACATACGCGATATATTTGCACAAAGCCCTGAGGCAAAGGTACGTGGCTATGATGTCGGGCGCTTTTCATTCAATACCAAAGGCGGTCGCTGTGAGGCGTGTGAGGGTGCCGGGGTACAGCTCATTGACATGCAATTTCTGGCAGATGTATCAGTGCGTTGCGATGTCTGTAAGGGCAAGCGGTACAACCGTGAGACGTTGTCCGTAAAGTATCGCGGCAAGACCATCGCTGATGTACTGGACATGGATGTACAGACCGCTCGAGAGTTTTTCGCCCATATCCCCAAAATCACACGTATTCTCACAACACTCAGTGATGTAGGACTTGACTACATTGCGCTAGGACAACCTGCAACGACGTTGTCTGGCGGTGAAGCACAGCGTATGAAGCTGTCGCGTGAGCTTGCGCGCATGGACACCGGCAGAACAATTTATATTCTAGATGAACCGACGACTGGGCTGCATTTCGCCGATGTGCAACGGCTATTGATTGTGTTGCATCGTCTCGTCGAGGCGGGGAACACGGTGCTTGTCATCGAGCACAACTTGGACGTGATCAAAACTGCAGACTGGTTGATAGACATGGGGCCTGAGGGCGGCACAGGCGGTGGTGAAGTCATTGCCATGGGGACGCCCGAAGAAGTCGCAGCAGTAGACGCATCGCACACGGGATTTTTCTTGCGCGAGATGTTCCACAAGGGGAAGACATTTTGAGTGTAGTGCGCTGCCATGTTCCGGATTTTCGCTAATCGAAGGAATACACCGTGTCAGAACGTTTCAAAGTCGGGCTCGCGCTTTTGTCGACATACACGATATGGGGATCGACATACCTCGGGATGAACTATGCCTTGCAGTCTATTCCGCCTCTGCATTTAGCAGCCTTCCGATTCTTGGCCGCGTCTACGATAATGATGCTGTTTATGCGTTGGCGAGGGGCTGCTTTTCCGAGCGGACGCGAATTATTCGGTGGTATGGCGGTTGGCATGATATTGTTGGGTCTGGGCAATGGTGGTGTTGTTCTCGGACTGCACTATAACATTCCGACAGGGTTAACTGCGTTGATTTTGGCAAGTTCACCCATTTGGGCGGCGTTATTTGCTGGTTTCTGGGGCATGTGGCCCAATCGTCGCGAAGTCATCGGGCTGGTTGTCGGATTCTTGGGGGTCATCGTGCTGCGCTTTGATGGTCAGATTCAAGCATCACCGGTTGGTTTTCTCTTTTTGATGTTGGCGGCGATGGGCTGGGCATTGGGCACCGTGCTCATCCCACGTGTCAAACAATCTTCAAATGCATACATGGCTAGTGGCGCACAGATGTTCGGTGCGAGCATCACATTGTTTGCCGCAGCGTTGATTACGGGCGAACAGGGAGCACAAACAGTGAGTGCGACGTCGTGGTGGGCATTTGGGTACCTGTTGGTGTTTGGCTCACTGATTGGGTTCACCGCCTATTCCTACCTCGTGCCACGTGTGCGTCCGGCGCTTGCGATTAGCTCAGCATATGTCAATCCTATGGTGGCTGTTTTGCTTGGAACGATGCTCAACCACGAATCGATTAGCGCGTACATGCTCTATGCACTCCCGTTGATTATCGGCGGTGTCCTTCTGATGTCTTTTGCGAAACTCAAGAAGCAGCCTATCGCTGAAGCTGCTGCGTAACAAAACACTCGGCAAAAACACCCCGTCACTGACGTGACGGGGTGTTTTGTCTAGAATCAGTTGCCTACCTGCCGCGCGCCACGATGCCATCAGCGATACGATACGCATTGGCAAGAATCGTCAATACCGGATTAAAGCCACCATTGGTGACATGGAGTGAGCCGTCAGCGACATACAGATTCGTGATACCGTGGATTTTGCCGTTCCTGTCGGTGACAGAGGAAGCAGGATCATCACCCATGCGACAGGTACCGGCTTGGTGTTGACCCGCACTCAAACCAGGATTGGGAGGATTCCCCCACTGCCGTTCAACCCCAGCCGCCTCGAGCCATTCGCGTGCTTTGGTATGCATGTATGCGGCAGTACGCACGCTTTCGGGGTGAACCTTGCCAGAGAGACGGGCGACAGGGACGCCGTAGCGATCGCGGACACTGGTATCAAGGGTCACGCGGGCATCGGGCGTGGGGATTTCTTGCACGGGACCGGTAATATCGATAAATCGCGGGTAAGCATAGCGCATAAAGTCTTTGGCTGCCTTGCCCCAACGCGGCACTTCAGGGGGCATGAAGCGCTTCCAAAAGACAATTGGTAACGTAATGAATTCATCTGCCAGCATCCCGCCACCAATGACATTTGGATTGGCGTGATTGAAGTCAACTGTTCCGATGCTCACACCGGGCCCATCGCCGTCGTAGACAGGATTTTTCATCAATCCTATCGAACGGGGATAGACATGGCCCTGCAAATGGCGACCCAACTGGTCCGAGTGATTGCCCAGACCCGTAGGGGATGTGCTGGTTGCCGAGTTCATCAACAATCGCGGCGTCTCGATAGCACTCGCAGAGATAATCACGGTAGCAGCGTGTGCGACATGGTGCGTCCCATCTGCGGTGACGTACTCCACGCCACTCGCGGTATGCGCGTCAGCCATCAACACCCGGAGCACAAATGCCTCGGTGATCAAGGTACAATTCCCCGTCGCTACGGCACGCGGAATCATGGTATTGTGTGTGCCATTCTTGGCATCAACAGGACAGGCAAAGCCCACACAGAGCCCACACTTGGCACATGCGCGACGATTCTGATATGGGAGTGTATTGATGAGGAGCGGGGGCGTGAATGCATGCCACCCGAGCCGTTGTGCGGCATCAGCCAAAATGCGGCCGCGCAGTGTCAGCGGTACGGGAGGCATGGGGTATGCATTCGCACGTGGCCAGCGTTCCGCGCTTTGGGCAGAATCGCCGGCGACGCCGAGCTCGCGTTCGATGCGTTCGTAGTATGGTGCGAGGTCTGCATAGGTAATGGGCCAATCTGCCAATGAACTCCCGGCCGGGCGACCATAGCGTGTCTGCATGCGGAAGTCATCAGGCATGAAGCGCCATGCTTGGCCGCCATACAGCATGGTTGAACTCCCGACCGCCATGGCGTTGTTATGATACCCACCGTGATGGGGGAGTTGTACGTGCTCGCTCCCGTCTGGGTTGACGAGTACGCGTGGGTGACCGCTATCTGGGCCGGTGTTTTGGCCGTACTGTGACAATCGATGATTGCGAAGATGATCACTTTGTTCGTCTGCGTAGGTAAAGTGTGTGCCTCGTTCGAGCAACAGTACTTTGGCACCCGATTCTGCCAGAACCGCCGCAGCCACACCGCCGCCTGCACCTGCACCAACTATCAATACATCGTATGTCATCGTCGTTCCTCAAATCCGATACTATGCCATGACGTTCCACGTGCATTGCCGCCGTGACGCGGATCGGTGTAGAATCCTTCGGCGCAGTGTTCGGCAATCAGTGCAAGAGTACTGGCTGCATCACAGAGCCACACCGCGCTGGTTTGATTGTTCCATACCGCAGTAATAAGGCCGTCGGCATCGACCGCAGAGAGTGCAGAGAACACCATACCATGCCGCAATTGCGCCTCTGCGTCGAGTGCCGTCAGTGTCTGGCTATACCGCAGCACAAAACCGGCACCATCTGCTTGGAGGAATCCAATGAGATAGGTATCGACTCCTGCTGCGATTCCCCCTGGGACATCGTCAGTAGGAATGAAGCGTTCAATGAGGGTGCGTAGCGTCGCTAGTTGAGTCGCGTCGAACATGGAACCTCCTGTGTGTATTGGGCCAATAATACCAGACATGGACAGCGGTTCTACAACAACGACTTCAATTCTTCAGCGGACTTCCGTGTCATACCAGGAAGTGCAGCGATATCATCGACACTCGCAGCTCTGATTGCGTCGAGTGATCCGAATTTCTTGAGGAGAAGCTGGCGCCGTTTCGGTCCGATTCCGGCGATTTCTTCGAGCGTCGAACTTTTCATGGACTTGGTACGCAAGGCACGGTGATAGTTTTTTGCAAAGCGGTCGGTCTCTTCATCGATGGTCTGGACGAGTCCGAGGACGGGACTCGACCGTTCGAGCACGATGAGTTCTTTGGCATTGGGTAAAAGGAGGTCAAAGCGATCACGATTTGGGCCTTTGACCACACCCGCTATGGGTAAATGACCAAACCCGAGTCTTTTCATCGACTCGACTGCAGCATTGAGTTGCCCGACACCGCCGTCGATGAGGATAAGATCAGGGAGCAACGACCACGCTTCTTGTTCTTTGGATTTGGCTTCTTCCGATTGCTGTTCATCGGGGACATCCGTAATTGAAAGCAGCACATCCTCTCCTGCTGCGGCAGCGGCCCGTTTGAAGCGGCGTTCAATCATTTCTTTGATGGAACCGACGTCGTTGGCGGTATCGATTGTTTTGATCCGAAATTTCCGATAGTGTGCTTTTTTGGGCTCGCCATCTTCAAACACCGTCATTGCACCGACGGTATTGGTGCCTTGGGTATTGGATACATCGAAGCACTCGATGCGATGTGGAGGGTCAGACAAATTGAGAATGGTGGCAAGTTCGCGGAGTCCAACGACCGATCGCTTTTCGCCGTCCATCCACGCTGCCCGGAGTTCTGCGAGTTTGCGTTTGGCGTTGGTGGTCGCCATCTCGACGAGTTCGCGTTTTTCGCCACGCCGCGGGACGGATATTTCGACCTTATGGCCACGCTTCTGAGACAGCCAATTTTCGATAATCATGGGTTCTTCGACGTGTTCGGCCAAAATAATATTGGGGGGAACTTCGGCTGCCGAATCATAGAATTGTGTCAAAAACGAACCGAGTAATTGGGCATCGTCTTCGTCTTCGGTGTTTTGCAGGGCGAAAGGCTCAGCGCCGATGAGTTTGCCGTTTCGGATGTAGAAAATTTGCACCACTGCAGAGCCATCCTCACGAGCAAACGCAATCACATCTTGGTCGGTCGTTACCGTACGCATCACCTGTTGGCGCTGGCTTATTTCTTCGATATCACGTATTTGATCGCGAATGAAGGCAGCCCGCTCGAATTGCATGTCTTTGGCGTGTTGCGACATGCGTGCCCGTAAATTCTTGACGACGTCTTCGGTTTTTCCTTCGAGAAAGCGGCAGACGGATTGGATTGTTTGTTTGTATTCTTCTTGTGAGACGAGCGTCGGCACACATGGACCGAGGCACCGGCGCATTTCGTAGTAGAGACACGGCTTGCCGGTGCGTTGATGCCGCTTGAAGCGGTCATCGCCACAGTCAAACGGGGGGCGAAAAGCGAACAGCCGATTGAGTTCACTCAATGTACGCCGCACCGATCCGGCTTTCGCATAGGGACCGAAATACCGCGCGCCGTCCTCATAGACCGTACGTGTGGTCAAAATACGAGGCCACGCTTCGTTGATAGTGACTTTTATGTACGGGTAACTGCGATCATCCTTGAGGAGGACGTTGTAGCGCGGGCGATGTTGCTTGATGAGGTTCATTTCGAGCAGGAGTGCTTCGAGTTCTGAATTGGTCGTAATAATCGAAAAATCTGCGATTTTGGCGACCATCCGCCGGTTTTTATTGCTCAATTGTGCAATGTTGAAGTACGACTGCATACGGTCACGCAGGGATTTCGATTTGCCGACATAGAGCACCTGGGCGGTGCTGTCACGCCATATGTACACCCCATACGTTTGTGGGACTGCTTTGAGCCGCTCGGTGAATTCTTCGGGGTTGATGACCGCAGTAGAGTGAAAATCTGGCATACTTAGGCCCACCCCAGGTCAGAATCAGCACCGTTCGCTGCATCACGGCGGGTGTCATCACGTTCTTGGTCGATCATTTCGTCGACCATTTCGTCCCAATCCGACCCTGCGTCATCGCCTATCGAGCGGCCAAGGTCTTTTGCCCAACGCGCAACAGCGCGTGGGTCGGACTCATCGACGCCGGAGAATGTCGAATCTACACCCAAGCGGGCAATGTTGGTGGAATCACCGCGGAGGTGAGCAACCCGCGAAACCACACGTTGCACATGTCCGGTTTGGCAGCGCGGGCAGACGAGATAAGTGGGATCGGTAAATCCACGAACCAATCGCTGAAACGTCACACGGCATGCGGCACATCGATATTCATAAATAGGCATGGCTGCTCCTGGTCATTGCGCACGCAGTTCCTGTACAACCGCAGGAATTGCTGCTGCGAGCTCACCGGCTAGGACTCCTGCACTCCCATGAACAGCTGCTGTTTTCTGCCCGGCCATCCCATGCACGGCTACCGCCAGACATGCTGCGCTATAGAGGTCACAGTGCTGAGCAATATACGCTGCGACGATGCCTGCGAGCACATCACCACTCCCCGCTACAGCCAATGCAGGATTGGGATGAGCCCACAGGGAAGCACGACCATCCGGACTTGCAATGACTGTGACGCTCCCTTTCATCACAATGACCTGATTCCAACTTCGGGCGTAGTGTTGGGCGAGTTCGACTGGTGGGAGCGATTCACATTGGCCTCCTGCAAGTCGCCGTAATTCTCCATAATGTGGCGTCAAGACGCAGGGAAGCGTAGCGATGACTGATTGCCATTCAGGGATACGGGCAAGCAGTGTCAATGCATCTGCATCGATGACGACGGGACGGCCGGACAAGTCAGCTGAAGACAAGAACGAGTGGAGAAGCGCTGCAGTTTCGTTACTGCGGCCGATGCCGGGGCCGACGAGATACGTCGAAAATTGCGATTGCATGAGCGCGTCGTGCGGGTTATCGGTCAATGGGACGAGCGTGACCTCGGGCGTCGGCCAAGCAAGAGGAATCACGTCAGGTGCGGCTGCTAATGCCACGATACCGGCACCACTGCGAGCGGTGGCCAAGCATGCGAGTTGCGCTGCCCCTGGGAATGTCGAAGAACCTGCCCAGACACATACAATCCCGTATGTGCCTTTATATGAATCTACTGGTCGAATAGGGAGCAGCGTACGAACGCTTTCGCGATCGAGGAGTCGCGTCGCACGGCGGTCATAGGCAGGGATCGTTATTTCGGTCTTGAGTTCAATGATGGGGCCGGTGTGGAGAGAGGCGGGCAACAAAAGCAGACCTACCTTGACCGGACCAGTGCTGAGTGTGAAGTCAGCGCGAATCGCAACACCCGGAATTTCTCCAGTGGCAGCGTCGCAGCCCGAAGGAATATCTATGGCTATTAATGGGAGACGCGCTGAACGTGCGTTTAACGCGTCTATCAACTGCGCGAGAATATCGACTGGCGGGCGATTTAAGCCTATCCCAAGCAAACCATCAACGATGAGATTGACATGTGGCACCAGACTCTGAATAGCTTCGACGTCCCAATTTTCGATGTAGTCTGCACCTGCCGTACGAGCGGCAATGAGCCAGGAATCGGCAAGTGGACGATGCCAGCTAATGAGCGTAACGGAAATGTTGGCCCGTGCCAATGCTGCAGCACAAACCAAGGCATCTGCGCCATTGTTGCCGGGGCCAGCACAGACAAACACACGACGGAGTTCTGGCCATTGCTGTCGTATTGCCAACGCACACGCAGTACCGACAGTCTGAATGAGTGCTTCGGGAGCGATGCCTGTAGCGATGATGTCTTTTTCGAGTGCGCGCATTGTACTGGGCGAAATGAGGATTGACATGGCAACCTGCTTCAAATAAAAACGACGGCATGGTCGAAACCACGCCGTCGCACACGGTGCGGTGTTACTTCACCCGTTCCATGTAGTTGCCGGTTCGCGTGTCGATACGCAATTTGTCGCCTTCGTTAATGAAGGCAGGAACGGTGATTTTGGCACCGGTCTGGAGGGTAACAATTTTGTTTACATTGGTTGCGGTATCACCACGAAGGGCGGTGCTTGCTTCCGTGACCAATAATTCGACGAAAATTGGAATTTCGACACCGAGAATTCGTGTTTCATCATAGAAAAGGATATCGCATTCCATACCGTCGAGCATGAATTCTGCGCCATCGCCGATCACATCTGCGGTGAGCTCGATCTGCTCGAAGGATTCGTTATCCATAAACACAAAGCTTTCGCCTTCGCGATACAAAAACTGCATCGAGTGTTTATCGACACGAACAATATCGATGTCCTCGCCGGCACGGACGCGTTCTTCAATGGTTTTGCCGGTTGCGATGTTTTTGAGCTTCAAAATGACCATTGCCCGCCAGTTGCCCGGTGCATGGTGATGAAATTCGGTCACCCGATGGAGCGTACCGTTCCATCGAATAATTAGATTCGTGCGCAAATCGGATGTGGTGGCCATACAACTCCCCAAACATGCAAAACAATAGTACAAGTATACCAGATTCAAACAATTGGCAGTCGGGGATTTTTGTTAGTCAACCGCGGAAGCCAAGCCCAATGCCTCACGACCAGCCGCCACAACAAACAACGAACCAGTCACCACAATCAGATCGTTACTACTGGCATGATGCATCACAAAGCGCAATGCTTCGGCGGGATCAGCAATACCAATGACCTGTATGTCCGGTCGGGCTGCAGTAACGAGGTCACGGAGCGCCCCTAAATCACTCCATGCGCGTGGATGGCGCGACGCCGTCACGATGACCTGATCCGCAGAATTTACGAGAATGGGGATTATCGTTTGAATGTCTTTGTCGCGGGAACAGCCGATAACGTAGGTCTTTGATCGGCCAGGGAAGTCGCGTGCAAGCGATGCAGTCAAACGTTGTGCAGAGTCGGGATTGTGCGCACCATCAAACAGCACGTCTCTATTCCCCACGCTCCGCAGTTCATAGCGACCAGGCCAATCGATGGATTGCAATCCGTTCTCAATGGCACCATCGTCTATGCGGGTCCAACGTCGTCGCAAAAACAACGCTGCGGCAATCGCCATGCGCGCATTTTCTGTCTGGAATTCGCCACCGAGATTCGGCATTCTCGGACCAGTGTAGAAATCAAAGGGATCATAGAGTTCGGGTATAGGTCCACGAACGTGTTCGTCTGCAGGATCGTCGCCTCGGATACCGCCCTGGCCAGGATCATCGACGACGTAGCTCGGCGCTCCTGCTTCTGCTGCACATGCAGCCAAGGTCACAAGCGCCGACAACGGTTGTGGAGCCATCAAAATGGGGACGCCAGCATGTGCAATGCCACCTTTTTGCATGGCGATATCTACGATAGTCTCACCCAACAGCTCGATATGATCATAACTGACAGAGGTGATAACCGATAACACCGGGTCAAGCACGTTGGCGCTGTCATACCTGCCGCCCAATCCAACCTCGATGATGGCGATATCGACCTGCTGTTGGGCAAAGTATCGCAGCGCAAGTGCAAAACCAATTGCAAAGGTAGACGGCAACCCTCCTGCAATATCATCGTTGACAATATGGGGAGCGATTTGGTTGACCGCGTCCGTTAATGCTTGTTGCGATATTGGCACACCATCGACTTGGATGCGTTCACGATACGAGTGAAGATGGGGCGACGTCCACATCCCGGTGCGCAACCCGGCTGCACGACAAATTGCCGCAATCATGGCCGTCGTTGAACCCTTGCCTTTTGTGCCGGCAACGACAACTGTCGGAACTGTCAATTGTGGATTCTGGAGAATCTGCAAAAGTTCGCGCGTCCGTGTCAGATTATCGGCAGGATTCGGCCGCTGCTGCGGGTTGGGAATAAATCGATACAGGTAGTTCAGGGCTTCTTGGTAAGTTGCAACCCGTTGCATGGAGGGACTTTCTACAATTACGCGCCGTGACACACCGTCACGGCGCGTATCATCAGCGGGAGGTCAGCGACCCATCTTGCGGACGTTTTGTAGGCAGCGATCGATACAGTCCATGGGTGGGTATGCGTACGTTTCTTGCTCGACGACATACCACTGTGTGCCACCGATGCTTTCACATAATGGAAGCACGGTTGACCAAGGGACATCGCCTTCACCGATGAGCGCATTCTTGTTGCTGTCAGAGTGCTCTTTCAGATGGACACTCAACGCCCGACCTGGATAGCGCTCGATGAACGGTGCGGCAGGTGCCTGGGCGACGAGGGCGTTGCCCGTGTCGAACTGCATGATAACTTCAGGAACGGTGTTACCGAAGAACGTGTCCCACGGGAGTTCACCTTCGAGTGGTTTGAATTCGACCCAATGATTGTGGTATCCGGTTTTCATCCCGTGTGGTGCGAGTTTTTTGCTGACATCATTGAGAATATGTGCTGCCTTGAGCCAGCCAGCACGCGAACTGGTGTAGGATTCGTCGAGACCAGGCACGATTAGAAAACTATTGCCGATGGTTGCATGGAACTCGATAGAACGCTGGAGTTCATCACCCATCAATGTGTTGATGCCGACGTGAGCACCGGCAGCCTTCAAACCAGTAGCGTCCAACATGGATTTGACAGATTTCGCATCATGACCATAAAAACCTGCGAACTCGACGCCTTCGTAACCCATTTTCGCAATGGCTTTGAGTACGCCAGCGAGGTCATTCTTGGCATCTTCTCGAACGGAATAGAGTTGTACTGCGACAGGAATACGCGCCATTGCATCGCTCCTTGTTTAGACACGAACACTGCTGTTAGTATACCAATCTTTTCTTCTCAGACATCTCTCCTGAGTGAGAGTACTGAATTACGACAATGTGTTTCGATCGAATTCGTCGTACTATAGATGCATTACGGCAAACCGTCCTTTAGGAGGTAGTATGAATCGCGATAGTGCAGTCAAGAAAATCAAAGACAAGACCTTCCGATCGCTCTGCGAAGGTATCGTAGCCGACATGAAGCGTTTGGCAGTACCCGGCGTGTCTGTCGCTGTGTGGCACGATGACCAGCAATGGAGTGCAGGATTGGGTGTAACGTCGGTTGACAATCCGTTACCCGTGACAACGTCGACACTCTTTCAAATCGGTTCTATCTCCAAAACGATGATTGCGACGATACTGATGCAATTGGTCGAAGAAGGAATATTAGATCTCGACACACCGGTACAACAATACATTCCTTCTTTGCGGCTTGCAGATGCAACCGTCGCAGCACGCGTCACTACCCGCCATCTCCTCACCCATAGTGGTGGCTGGATGGGTGAATATTTCAACCAGTATGGCTACGGCAATGATGCACTCGACAAAATGGTGAAGAGTTTGGCTCGTTTGCCGCAAATTTCTCCATTGGGGAGCGTCTCGTCGTACAACAACGCAGGTTTCTGCATTGCAGCACGTCTGGTAGAAGTGCTCACAAAGCAGAGCTATGAAGTTGCTGCCACGCAGCGACTGTTCAGCCGAATCGGCATGCCCGAAGCATTTTTCTATCCTGATGATGCAATCATGACGCGACGATATGCGGTGGGCCATTTGACATGGGATGGGGTCGCCACTGTGGCACATCCATGGACCATAGGCCGTGCTGCCAATGCGATAGGCGGCGTGCTGTGTAGTGCCGAGGCGTTGCTCGCGTATGCCAAATTTCATAGTGGTATCGGTAGTGGTGTTTTGCAGCCAGACTCATTGAAAGCGATGCGTACATACCAGATGAATGCAGGTGGGCGTGGCGATATGGGGCTTTCGTGGTTTTTTCGGGATCACGGTCCCTTTGTCAGCTATGGGCACGGTGGTGCAACCAAGGGACAAAAAGCGTTGTTCCGGTTTGCACCTGACGAGCGATTTGCCGTCGCTATTCTGACCAATAGTGATCACGGCAGCATCGTCCATGATGCTGCCTGGACGAAAGCACTCGAGTTGTATTTCGGCCTTCTTGCAACCGCACCGGTGCTCGAGTCGCGTAGTCCTGCCGAGCTCGCAACCTACCTGGGCGAGTATGATTATGCATTGTCACGTTTTCGGATTACCCCTGCAGACGATGGCTTTGTGATTCACGAAATGCCAAAGGGAGGATTCCCAACCCCGACGACGCCTGCGGGTCCACCCGTCCCAGATGTGCGGGCATCCTTTATTGGCACCGATACATTCATCTGCCACGATGAACCACGCAAAGGCGAGGTCGGCGACTTCATTCGCGCAGCAGACGGATCGATCGCATACATGCGCATCGGTGGCAGAGCAAATCCACGTATCGAAGAAGGAGCAGCGGTATGACAGAGCGAGATTTACAGCCTGCCTTCACGTTATGGCCTTGGTACAAACCGGAAGACGCACCGCATGCGTTCCGCGCCCGTACCCCACGAGATGCAGCAGAATGGCAAGTGAAGGCACGTGCGGCGCTCCATGCAACGCTGGGCCTTGATCGATTTGAACGGGTAGCGCTCCACGCCCAACACGTTGTGACAGTGGATAAAGGTCAATACACACGCGAAAAAATCTTCCTGCGCACGGGTCCGCACACCCTTATGCCGGTGTATATTTTGCACCCAAAACATGTGCCCAATCCAGCGACAGTCATCGCTTTCGCCGGGCATGGGTATGGCGTGGCGGATATTGTTGGTCTATGGGAAGACGGCACCGAACGAACGACAGCATCGGGCTATCATCGTGATTTCGCAGTTGCATTATGTCATGCTGGCTTTACCGTGGTCGCACCCGAATTGGCGTGTTTTGGGGAACGGATGACAGACTTCAGTACACTCAATCAGGTAATGGGGCAGCAGGTACCAAATTCGTGCGCGCACACCGCCATGTTGGCTTTCCACAT
This sequence comes from Roseiflexaceae bacterium, assembly GCA_947474225.1. Lineage (GTDB taxonomy): Bacteria > Chloroflexota > Chloroflexia > Chloroflexales > Roseiflexaceae > UBA965. The sequence goes on from CANJHS010000002.1 coordinate 130,321, forward strand.
GGGGAGTTCGGTGCCGGCGATGCGAGTACATGATGCGTTGCGCTTGGTAGATTATCTCGAGACGCGGGGCGACATCGACACGGGTCGGCTCGGGGCAATGGGCATTTCGGGCGGTGGGATGCACACGCTCTTTTCGGGTGCAATCGACCAGCGGATAAAAGCACTGGTCATCAGCGGCTATGTATCGCACTGGCGCGATAGTATTTTTGCGATGCACCACTGTGCCTGCAACTTTGTACCGGGCCTGGCAGCACATGGCGAAATGACAGATGTATTGGCACTGCTGGCGCCACGGCCGTTGTTTATTGAAGCAGGGCTCCAAGATCCGATATTCCCGATTACATCGGTGCGAGCGGCGAGCCACGCAACGCAACAGCATTATGCGGTATTTGGTGCGAGTCAGGCGGTCCATACGGATTTTTTTGAAGGGCGCCACGAGATACACGGGGTGCAGGCGTACCGTTTTCTTCAGGACGTCCTGGCGTAGACGCCGATTCATCCGCATGCGTTCGTTTTCGGGATAGCGAAAAAACTGCGCGGCGCTGTTTTCTCCGCTCCTCGGCAATCCAGTGGAGCAGCACGGCTGTCTGCACGCAAGAATATGCGCCGCAGCGCAGCAGAAAGCCCCGGTGCACAGCACCGGGGCTTTTTTCATACTTACGCGTCCTGGACGGACGAACGTAACTGGCGCATCGCAGCAATCAAACGATCTTCGAGGAGGTCCGTGTCTGCGTTGTCGATGCGATCATTTTTGGTGAGCCATTCAATGGTCTCGGCTACGGCAGCGCCGAGCGGCACGCGGGGTTGCCAGGTCGGGACAAGGTCAAGGAGTGATTGGGGTGAAAAGACTTGCGTGTGGCCGAGACACGTCGTCAACGCACTATAGCGTTTGGCGTCAGCGGCAACGAGAATATCCCAGGGGATCGAAACAGTCTCGAGCGGGACACCAACGGCTTGGGCGGCGAGGCCGTGCCACTCATGCCATGTCAATGCTGTGGGATTGACCACATGGACGATACGTTGATGGGCGGCTTTGAGGCCACAGAGTGCAACATAGGCTGTGGCAGCATCGGCAGCGGGTAGGAATTGAAAGAAATTGTCGCCTTCATTGGCTTCGATGATGGGCTTGCCCTTGCGCAGCCGGTCGATCCAATTGGTACCCCAATCAACCTGGCGGAACAACGGCTGGCCAGGACCGAAGGTGAACGACGGTTTCACAATGGTGACCGGTACCCCACCACGTTGTGCCTGTTCGAGCAAAAGTTCGTCGGCCGCTACTTTGCCGGCACCATAGCCACCATCGTGGCGACCATTGAGCGGTGCGTTGATGTCTTGGTAGAGGGAGGTAAACGGCGGTCCGTAGGTCATTACCGTAGACGTCTGAATGAGTTGACCGATATTTGGCAGGGCGCGAATTGTCGAGGCTGCATCTGCGGCATTGAACGAAATCATGTCAATAGCGACATCAAACGTACGCTTGCGTAGTGTCGATTCGAATAATTCACGATTGGTCCGATCACCCTGGATGACTTCGACACCGGCGGGTGGTTTGTCGGTCCGCGTGCCACGATTGTATACCGTGACGGTGTGACCCTGGCTGAGGAGTTCGCGGACGATGGCACGACTAATGGTGCCCGTACCGCCAATGACGAATACATGCATGTGAAACTCAATTCTAGTTCATGGGAGAATATGCAGTGGGGTCCATCATGACGCTGTCGACACGAGACACCAAGACACCGTCGACTTCACTTGCAGTTTTGGCAGCCTGCCATTTGGGATCATCGCGGAACGCATTGAACATCCGCTCACGTTCTTCGTGCGACGGGAACCCCAAGAGATAGACCAAATCGCCGTGCAGTTCACGGCCTCCGACCGGTGACCAAAATCCCAGGACACTCATGCCATGTGCGCGAAACAGATCGACCGTATGCGTCGCAAAACGGGTGTGCATTGCTTCGACTTTGCCGGGATTTGCCCAATAGGTGCGCAGTTCGTATACCATGACATTCCCTCTCTGTGTCTCACGGCTGTTGGCGCGTGAGGATGCTGTATGGACCACTTGTGCCGACATTCGTATAGCCATAGGTATCGATTAATACCCGAACATCTGCACGGTGATAGACGGTGGTGCGCATGACCAATGTTTGGATACGTGGGGCTTCCGTACGCAGTTCACTCTCTAGGTAGGAGAGTTTGTCTTGGATTTGACCATCCATGAACAGGGCTGATTGCACGCGAGCAGTCATCTGCTTGAGATTTTTCTCGAGATATCCCCAGTAAAGTTCGGCCTCAGAACGAATGGCGAGTTGCGGGTAATCGGCGGAGCTCAATACCATTGCTCCGGCGATGCGTTCTGGGGCAAGCATTGCTCCTGCGGGAGCGACCGCGCGAACCTGCTGTGCGACACGATACTCTGGGAGTTCTAATTCCATAGCGCCTGCGCAAAACCGTACTCCCGGACGCGCTTAAGAGAGAACTCTTGCGTTTGGTGAAACAACGAAGAAGGTGCGTCAATCAAGAGTACCATATTGCCAAGCAGCATAGTGGTTGTAATGACGTTGCGCCACCGAGGCACACGTCGTCGTACATTTTTCGAGACACTAGCCACAATTACCCCAATGAACACGAGCGGCACTGCGAGATAGAACACCCCTGCGGATGTGGTGGGCTGTGTGCTGGAAAGGATGAAACTCGAGGCCGTGAGTGGGTTTAGGTAGCCCAGTGTCAACACCGCATAAAAGAGAATCACCATTCTGCGCAATGGCGGTGGAAGGACAAACCCCGCAAGGATGAACGCGATTATCAAGTCGATCGCTGTCACAGGAACGTATGCGCTGAGGAACATTCCCGCCTGGCCCCACATGTCAACCGGCAATTCTGTATTGCGAAACAATGCTGTAGGTGGAGTATTCGTAGGCGTTCTCAAGAGAAAAACCCAATATCCGATCACCGGCAGTGCGCTGCAGAGGAGCATACTCAGTCTGACTGCTGATGCGTTGATCCAGAGCAAAATCCATTGCGGATGCGCTAACCGTTCATACGTAACAAACGAAAAAATTGCCACCATAACAATACAATTCATTAATAGGACGAGAAGATATCCTGATGTCGTGAGGCTCACAGCTGCGATCATCGTGCTCGATACAATCACCATATTCCGCAGACGTGGGGAGCGAAGCAATATGTACGATTCGACCAAGAAGAGTGGAACTCCTACTGCGTAAAAGACAGCATCATCCTGCGAGAAGCGTAGCAGGGTGTGGTGCAGCGGGCTATAGTCCGACACTCCCAGTACAAGGAGCATAAATGCAACAACGATAAATCCATGAAACGCAGAACGAAATGTCCCGGTGAGTATCACGATGGAATAATACAAAACTATCGCAAACGATACCCCATTGAAGAACGATGCATAGATATAGGTCCAACTCAGAAAAGGTATGGGCATCGTGTGTGCAAGCGCTGCAACAAAGTACTCATACGGCCCGGAAGTGTCCCAACGTACGGAGTGAAACGGAGTATCCAGCGGCAAGATACTGTGAATATCGAATGACATCAGGAGATCGGGATGTGCAACTGCAAAGAACGCATTGGAATAGGCATAGTAATCATCTGGATTCGGTCGCACAAAAATAACGGATATGATGCCATAGAGGACTGAAATACCGATAACAGACCTAACATGCCAGCGTGGAATGTGGGGCACGCTCGAGCCAAAAAAGGGCAAATCTACCACTTTCCACCGTTGCCGGACGGTGTAGATACAAATCAGGTAGACAAACACGCCAGAGAGTGCCAGTACTACATAGGTACGAAAAACCATGTGCCAAGTTTGTGCTAGAACTGTCAGGATGCAAATATAAGAAAATATCCCGACGGCTGAATGAATAACCGTACGCAGATTAATGAGAAAACGCATTGCTCGAAATCCTGCATGTGGTATTTGCCATGGGTGAGGTGACTGGATTTTAACCGATTACAGCTTTGCTGAAGCGTGCCAGCCCCTCACGGATCAATTCCATGCTCGTCGCATAAGACATACGCACGAATCCAGGAGCACCAAACGCAGAGCCACTGACGATACCTATGTGTGCATGCTCCAGCATGGCTGCGGCAAATTCATCATCCGTGTTGCAGACCACTCCACAGGCTAGCTTCTTGCCGAGCAGGCCGCGAATATCTGGAAAAACATAAAATGCACCATCGGGCACATTGAGCGATATTCCAGGTATTGAACTCAATAATTCGCCGATGACGTCACGACGCTGCCGGAACGCACTGACCATTTTGGCGACTTCAGCGCTCATATCAATGCTGCCGTCATATGCTGGTAGAGCAGCTGCTTGTGTAATGGAAGAAGTGTGCGAGGTGGAGTGACTCTGAATTCCTTTGATTGCGTCGATGATAAACTGCGGGCCAACCACAAAACCCATACGCCAACCCGTCATCGCAAAAGCCTTTGATGCACCGTTAATAACCAAGGTCTGATTGAGCAAATCCGGTGCGACCCGCAACCAGCGCGCATAGTCTGTGTAGACGATCGCATCATATATCTCGTCGCTCATGACCACAATCTGGGGGTGCGCTTTGATGACATCAGCGATTGCGCGCAATTCCGCTGCGGTATATACCGCTCCGGTTGGATTGGAGGGAGAATTGAGCATAAATACCCGAGTTTTAGGAGTAATTGCGTCAGCAAGTTGAGCAGCAGTAATACGGAAACCGTTTTGTGCAGTTGCTTGCACAATCACTGGGGTTGCACCGGCGATTTTCGCCTGGTCGACATAGCTCACCCAATATGGGGCTGGAATAATGACTTCGTCAGCTGCATCGCATAACGCCAGAAAAGCCAAAAACAATGCTTCTTTGGCACCATTCGTCACAGATACTTGGTTTGCAGTGTATGTCACTCCGCAGTCGGCGCCGATATGGTCGGCTACGGCTTTGCGGAGTTCGGCGGGGCCACCGATGGGAGTATATTTGGTCTGATTTGTTTCGATTGCTTTGATACCCGCTGCTTTGATTGCATCAGGCGTCGCAAAATCCGGCTCACCGGCGCCGAACGAAATAACGTTGATACCCTGCGCTTTGAGTGCAGCCACCTTACCACCAAGGGCAGTGGTCGCAGAAGGTGTCAAACGGCTGAGGCGTTCCGACAATCGAATGGAGCTCATGGGAGGCCTTTCTGGATAGTTTAGATAACCGAAACACCGATACCCGGTTTGAGGGTACCGATATGAACGTATTCGATGCCGATTGCAGCGCCGGCGGTTTTGAGTGAATGACACTCAGACGAAGGTATGGTGACGAGCAACCCACCGGAAGTTTGCGGATCGTACAGGACATCAATGAGGTATGTGGGAATTGCCGCATCATAACTGACATTGCCGCGGGATTCATAGAGTTGCCGATTACGCAATAACCCGCCAGGGACAACTCCAGCAGCGGCAAGGGCAGGCACGGTCGGGAAGGTCCTGACGTAGTCAATTGAAATCTCAGCACAAAGTCCGGTTCCTTCGGTCATCTCGAGGAGATGGCCAATCAAACCGAACCCAGTGACATCGGTCATACATTTCACATCATGGGCCATTGCGGTTTTGGAAGCCATCAAATTGAGTTGCTTCATCGAATTAACTGTTTCGACGTACGCTTCCGCATCGACTATATCTTGCATTGCTGCGGTGGTTATAATACCAGTCCCGATGGGTTTGCTCAAAAGCACACATTGGCCGGCAGCTAACTGGCTTTTGACGGCAACATGCTCTGGATGAATCATTCCTGTCACACAGAGACCGTATTTTGGTTCTGGATCAGTTATTGTATGTCCGCCGGCGACAACAGCCCCTGCGAGGTGTACTGCATCGATACCGCCTTGCATAATACGTTGTATCACATCGACGGGCAAATCAGCCGGCATCGCTGCGATGGCGAGCGCAAACATTGGTGACCCACCCATTGCATAGATATCAGACATCGCATTGACTGCGGCAATGTAGCCGTAGTCATACGGATCGTCGACTATTGGAGGAAAGAAGTCGACAGACTGCACAAGCGCCTGGGTATCTGACAATTTATATACAGCTGCGTCATCGACCTTTTCCATGCCCACAATGAGGTTGGGGTTCGTGTTGAAGGTCAAGCCTTTGAGGATTGATGAGAGGACACCCGGTCCTGTTTTTGCTGCTCAGCCAGCGCAACTAGCGAGCTTCGTCAGCCGTATCTGGTCACGAGTGTGCATGTGCAAATCCTTTCAGCACCGTCAGTATACCCCAATTTATGAGGATACCCTGTTCACATGCAGTACAATAGCGCTACCAAGGAGCATAAGGAGTATCATATGCAAGCAGTCATTTCGGGACCGGAGCCGATTGCAGTAGAAGCCGGTGCACAGGTGTTGCGGCGTGGCGGCAATGCAATCGATGCAGCAGTTACCTGTGCATTTGTGCAAGGAATCGTCAATCCACAAATGTGCGGTATTGGCGGCTATGCGCTGGCGTTGCTCCAAAAACCTGGTGAAGCACCGGTATTGCTCGATGCTCCCGCCCTTGCAGGATCATTAGTTACCCCTGCCATGTGGGTCGATAAGTTCATTCGGCTTTCACCCGATGGCTGGGGCTATTTTTTGCAGGGCAAGGTCAATGACAAAGGGTACACGTCCATCTGTACACCGGGTACCGTTGCCGCCCTCGACACATTGCTCGCTCGCTACGGCACACTCAGTTGGGCGGATGCCATTGCCCCGGCGATTGAAACAGCTGAACGTGGGTTTATGATTGACAGTCATCTTGCGTCACGCTGGAAGGGGAAAAATAAATACCCCGAACAGGTCTCGATGACCGAATACATTACCTCGAATGATGAGGCGTCACGCATTTATTTGCGCGATGGACAGGCATATGATGAGGGCGACATCCTCAAAAACCCCGATTATGCACGGACACTGAAACACCTAGCAAAACACGGCGCACAAGATTTTTATGCTGGAGAACTCGCAGATCGTATGAGCAGGGACTTGTCCGCCAACGGCGCATACGTGACTGCTGCAGACTTGCGCGATTACCGAGTCAGTGACGAACACGTGGTCACGGGGACATACCGCGGATATGACATTTCGACTTCACAAGCGCCACATGGTGGTCCGACGGTCATCGAGATTCTGAACATTCTCGAAGGCTTCGATATTGCCAGTCTGGGCCACAACAGTGCCGAATATATCTATCTGGTTGCCATGGCGATGAAGGCTGGATTCACCGATCGGAATGCGCATTTGGGTGATCCTCGGGCGGGGAATGTACCGGTACAGTGGATGACATCGAAGGCACGTGCCGCAGAGTGGCAGGCCCACATCCGTGCCGAAAAGCCCATAACAACCGGCGACACTCCGACAACCGCACCCGATACAACACATATCAGCGTCGTGGACAAACATGGTATGGTCGTCGGGCTGACTCACTCATTGGGCATGTCATCGGGTGTTATCACACCAGGGTTAGGATTCATGTACAACAATTCGATGGTCAACTTTCATCCTTTCCCAGGCCATCGGAATTCGATTGCACCACGGGTCGGCCGTACCACGGGTATTGCCCCGGTGATTGTCTCAAAAAACGGCAAACCTATTCTGATTGTTGGCGCACCCGGTGCATCACGTATCATCACTGCAGTTTTGACGACCATTTTGAATTTCTTGGATTTCGGCATGAGCATCAGCGATGCTATTGCTGCGCCACGATTTGACTGTCAAGGCAACAACATCGTCTGTCACGGCCGCATTCCAGAGTATATTTGTGCAGACGTCCGGAGCAAACATCCGATTAGTCGGTTACCGCAGAGCCATGGCTCAATGGCATTGGTGCATGCGGTGTCAATGCGGGATGGCGTCCTGCAAGGGGGAGCAGATCCGGGTTGTTCTGGCGTCGCATTGCATGTCTAACAATCTACAGTTGCCGAGGAATGTGTATGTATGATTTGACCTCAGTTTCGCTCCCGGTACTCGCTGGTACTCCATTACGTTTGTTGCGTTGGTGCATGGAGCGCGCAAAACTACGCGCACTTATTGCACCTGGATTACTGGCCAGCGCCGGCGTTGCCGCATATCGAACGCAGCACGAGACCACCCCTGCCATGGACGAACCCGACATGGCAAACTGGGAACTTGCCACACTCGTGCGTACCGATGAACATACGACACTCACGGGAGGAGAAACCGAAGCCTATGCATCTGTGCCTGTATATCGTGATGCGCATGCGTTACATTCAGCATATATAGCAGGTCTGATAACACCAACAGACGTTGCAGAACGATTTATAGCACACAGGCTGACCACTGCGTACACGCAGTTACATGCGTTTATTGCCTATGATGACGAAGTATTGCTGCGTGATGCACGGGCAGCAACAGAGCGTTATGTCGCAGGCACATCATTGGGTGAACTCGATGGGATACCCGTCTCCATCAAAGACGAATTCTCGGTGAACGGCTATCGCACGGGTGGCGGTACTGCATTTTTGGGCGTCGGAAAGATATTCGTAGATGCGACTCCCGTTACACGTCTACGGGCAGCTGGTGCGCTCATCGTCGGTAAGGGACAGATGCACGAGATTGGGCTCGGGGTTGTGGGGACGAATCACGCCTATGGACCGGCACGCAACCCGCATAATATGGCGCACACTGCTGGTGGGAGTTCTGGGGGAGCAGCAGCTGCGGTTGCAAGTGGTCTCGTCTGCATTGGTCTCGGCGCAGACGGCGGAGGTTCGATTCGCATACCTGCTGGTTTTTGCGGCTTATATGGACTCAAACCAACGTATGGACGCATTTCGTCGCACGGGAGTGCTGGCGTGGTATGGAGCATGTCACACCCGGGACCTATTGCCGCAACGGTCCGCGACACCGCACTTGCATACACAACCATGGCTGGTCCAGACCAAGCAGATCCCGCCAGTTTACGTCAACCAGCTGTGGTGCCACCAAACCTCGGTAAACGGTCATTAGCTGGCGTGCGCATCGGCTACATGCCTGCCTGGTTTTCTCATGCAGACGACGAAATCGTGGCACGTTGTACCGAAATGCTGACGTTGCTCCGTACATCCGGGGCGACGATCGTCGAAATCGAAATTCCCCATCTCGAAGCTGCACGGGTTGCTCACACCATTATCATCACCTCAGAAATGCTCAAAAACCTGGGTACATCTATCGAAATACATGCAGCAGCGCTGACCGATGAAACCCGGCTCTCGCTGGCACTTGCGCGCGAATTCACCAGCGCCGACATTGTCCACGCACAGCAGACGCGAGCACGCTGTATCGCAGATTTGAAACGCATCTTTGCAGACATCCATTGCATTGCCTCTCCCACAGCAGGGTTGGTCGCACCTCCCATCGACGATGCCGCAATCCAACAAGGCAAAAGTGATTTGGGGAGTACCTTCGAAATCATGCGCTATGCATTTCTCGCAAATTTATCTGGCCTTCCAGCCTTGAGTATTCCTGCAGGGTACAGCTCAGCCGGTCTACCAGTGGGATTTCAACTCATGGCAGGTCCGTGGCAAGAGGCCCTTTTGCTCGAGGTTGGAAGTGCAATCGAAGGGGTAGTCGAGCAACGGACACCGGGTACATTTTTGCAATAGAGCGCGCACAAATGAACACCTCCTTCCTGCAAGCAGGAAGGAGGTGTTGTGTTTGAGGACGTTACTTACTGTAGAGCGTTGTCATTTCGGTGGCTCGTGTGGCGAGTGTTGACGTGACCCAGGCTGCTAATTCGGGATGTTCGTAGGTTGCTGTGGAGTTGATTTGCTCGAGAATTTGAGAATGATGCATCATCAACTGACGCAGTTCATCTCTGCTGGTTGCGTTACCAGCTGATGGTGGTGTGACCACTTGAGCGTCGGGGTACCACTTGGTTTGGAGTGCCTGTATAGCCGTAATCTGTGCACTCCGTGTTGCAGCAATGGTTTTCGCTGCACTTTCTTTCGCGCCGATAGCGGTGGCACTGAGTTGTTCGTTTTGGAGGATCACGATAACATGCTGGAGAATGCGTGTATCACCAGTTTGCGACTGATACGCTCCCCCGTGCATCATGCCACGTTCACCAGCCCCCCCCATCATTCCTTGGGTGTCTTGATCGAGACCATTCATCATCCCTCGGCCACTACGCCCGTCCATCATGCCATTTTGCGAGCGCCGACCTTGCTTCATGTCGTGGCCATTCATCCCAAACCATCCACCCATGCTCCTGGCGCCCATCATGCCGGCAGGACGCCCAGGGAGTGTCACCAGACCACTCGCTGAGGCCACCCGCAAGGCACCCATTGTGATGCCACCTGCGAGTACTAACGTTGCACCAGTAATTCCGATGATTCGAACCCAATCACGCTTCTTGTTTGTCATAGATTCCTCTTTTGTTGTAGTTAGGCTTCGACTGCGGGTACTGCGGAAGACTGTTCGACCGGTGCAACTGCTGGTGCAGCTGGTACGACGACTGGTCTGCGTAGCCGGTCCACGAGCCTGATGAGCGCCCAGATTGCGAGCAATATGAAACCAATACGTACTGCCCCGGATGCAATCATGAGGGTGGCGAACAGGAATGTTGTTGCGGTCATGGAAATCTCCTTCTTGAACTCTCCGACACCACTACTATAAACTTGACACATCAACGTACAATGTGCAGTGTGGTCAAGATTTGCTCAAGGAATATTCGTCTACTCATCCCACATTCACCCTCTGAGGAACCGCATGAAACATCCCTACAGCGACATCGCACACTGCGATGCCACCGCGTTCTTTGCCACCAGTGAACCTACGGACGAATGTGAGATACACGCACAGGCACGTGTCACCGTTGCCGCACTGCAACAAACCTTGCATGCGCTGACTGATTCAGGCATTGAAAACGCCGTTCCGATGGCATTATTGCTGTATGTACAGAGTAAAGAACTTCAGACGCTCCAATATTTCTTTCCCATCATTACTCAATTACGGGGACAACGCAGGCAACGCTGGCTGCATTGGTTTGCTCAACTTCTAATACACACGCCCATTGATATCGCGTTCATTCGTAACGACAGACACCCCGCACCACTCGCATTACGGTGTATGGTGGTCGGTCAGTTGGTGTCGTGCTTTGTTGATCGTCCCGATGTGCTCGCAGCCTTTGTGACGACAGCACCGTCGTTTTGGCTGTGTGCGGATGAGCGCTCGTATCAGCGTGTGGGCGGAATCGGTGGGGGCTGTTATGTCGACACGGAACATCGGATATTGCTGATTGCTGATCGTCTGTTTGAAGGGTATCGTGCGGCAATACCGGGCGTCTGTCCGTTGTTACATGAACTCGGCCATATGCTCGATGGCACGAATCGACGATTGCGTGCCGAGGTGTTTTGCCGAGGAGACTTCCCGTTGATGACACGAGCACACCAAAGTGCCTGGCGTCGCGCCAAACGAGATGAAGTGCAGCAGTATGAGCAATACCGAACGAACAGTGCGATAATCGGTCGCGCACCCCTTGGGCATCCATATGTTTTTCAGACTGACGGGGAATTTTTGGCTGGGTATTGGGAAATGTTCTGGCGCAATCCGAATGCATTCGCTCGCACCGCGCCTGAACTCTACCTCGCACTCACTCAGTACGTGAATCATGACCCACGTGCCTACACTACAGATTACCGAGGGTATGTGGAAGGGAACGCTGCATTCTATGCACGAGGTGAGCGGGCCTGGCCGAGGGATATCCGCATCGATGAAAGTCTTTAAGTATGCGAAAGCCAGCACCGTGCGCTTCTGTAGATAGCAGAGTGTATGCTGGCACCCGTTCTGCCATTCCGACGCAGACACCCGCACTGCATACGCAGTGCGGGTGTTGTATTCATCGTATATGTATACACAACAAATCATGTCCGCGTGCCCAGTTTAGTCTACCGAATCACGTGGCAGGGTAATCGTAAATGTTGCACCGGTACCGAGACCATCGCTATGGACGGTCAGTGTACCACCGTGTGCTTCACAGATTGCGCGGGAAATCGTCAAGCCTACACCACTCCCGCCAGTGGTGCGAGCGCGAGACGGATCAACACGATAGAACCGTTCAAATATGTGGGGGAGATGTGCCGGATCGATACCAATCCCAGAGTCGGTAACTGTGCACCAGACAGCGTTCGCATCACGTCCCGTCGCTACCTTGATGACAGAATGAGGTGCCGACGCCCGTAGTGCATTGGTAAGCACGTTGAGTACGACTTGCACGATGCGATCAGCATCCGCACTCAGCGGTTCTTCAGCATGTTGATGCGAAACTTCCACGGCTACATGCGCTTCAGACGTTTTACCGTCGAGTAATGCAACTGCTCGACCTACCAAATCATGCATATCGACTCGTGCAGGGTAGAGTGTCAAAGTGCCAGCTTCTGCGCGCGATAACGCCTGAAGGTCATCGACAAGCCGTTGCATCCGAGCGGCTTCATCACGAATGATGGCATAAGTTTTTTCGTTCGAAACCACGACGCCGTCAATCAGACCCTCAGCGTATCCACCGATAGACGCCAGTGGAGTACGTAGTTCGTGCGCTACATCACCGATGAGCGCAGCACGCCGTTGTTCGGCATCTTTGAGTGCGGATGCCATGTGATTGAACTGCACAGCCAACGCCTGGATTTCGTCTGTCCCGGATTGGATTTCGAAATGTTGAAAATTCCCGCCTGCAATCCGCCGACTCGCCGTAATCAGACGGCCTATCGGCTGCGCAATGACCCGTGCCACAGTGATGCTCACAATGATGGCAACGATGGTAGAAAGTGCTCCAGAAATGACAATGGCCAGCAAGACGGCATTGCGGTAAATGTTTTCGAAGTGATGCAGATCATTCGATTCTGCAGGCATCATCGTGATTCCTGATTCGGGGAATGGTTTCACTCCATCATGGGGGTCGTTTTTCACCAGCTGTTCGTCGCCATCTGATGCGACACCTGCCCGATAACTCGCAGCTTCGTCGCGTAGGAGTCGATCGTGCACACGTGGTGTGATCAGCATCACCGACCCCATGAACAGGATCATAGTGAGAAGTATGACGAGGAGATGTGATCGGAGGATCCGAATCCGCAGAGAGTTCATGAGGATCTCCAACGATAGCCAGCACCACGGACAGTTTCGATATAGCGCAGACTCCCGCTGTCTTCGTGGAGTTTACGCCGGGCATTGGCGATATGGACGTCAACCACATGGTCATCGCCATAATAATTGGTACCCCACACATGCTCGAGCAATTGCATTCTGCTGAACAAACGACCAGGCGCACTTGCGAGCATCGCGATGAGTTTATATTCGGTAGCAGTAACTGAAAGTATTTCGTCGCCTATCCGAATACTTTGTCCATCGAGGTCAATGACCAATTCATCGAAACGCAGCAGCTTAGCCTGCGATGGCGCATTGCCACGCGGTCGACGTAAGCAGGCACGCACACGTGCAACCAATTCACGTGGAGAAAAAGGTTTGGTGAGATAATCATCGGCACCTACCTCCAAACCTACCACACGATCCACTTCATCCGCCTTGGCAGTCAACATGATGATGTAGACGTCAGATGTACTGCGAATACGCCGGCAGACTTCAATGCCATCGATAAAGGGAATCATCAAATCGAGAATTATGACATCGATTGAATGAGCCGCATGGATTTCTAGTGCCACCTTACCATCAGCGGCTTCGAGCACCGTGTAATGTTCTTTTTCGAGATATGCACGAATCAAATCGCGGAGTGGTTTTTCGTCTTCGACGATGAGCACAGTGGGCATTGTTCATTCATCCTTTGTGGTGCGAGGAAGGTTTAACCAATGCGCATAGTTCAAGGCTTGTAGATCGGTCGGGTGCGAAACGGAGCACAACAACAAGCCGTCCAGCGGTGCTGATTCAAGACACAACGAGAGAGTGCGAATTTCATCGCGACGAAAGGTATGCACGGTCACCTGCGTGCCGGGGGCGTATTCGTTCATACGTGCCTTCCAGCGCGACACATCTATACAACTCCCATCAAGGGCCAAAAGTTCATCGAACGGCGCAATTCCTGCCGCTTGAGCGACACTCCCACTACGGACCGAAGTAACGATGCACCGTTGCTGTTCTTGCCGCAGAGTCACCCCAATGCTACAGCGCGGGTCGTCCCCCAGGAACCATTCTTCTCGCAATCCAATCGTTGCACATGCTTCCGCATAATCGAGTGGATCAGCAGAATCTATCAGGAGCGTAAACAATGCGTCTACTGCAGCTCGCTGCCCGCCGACCATCTCGGCAACGAGCGCCTGCATGGTGTCGTCTTCGGGGATACCGGGCAACGTAAGCGGATATCGTTGTTCAAGCAGTCGCATGACATCATCGAGACTCCGTTGCCCGTCCGACCAACGGCGAATCGCCATGTCCAGCAGAAATGCAGCCACAGCACCTTTGATGTAGTAGGAGACCGACACGTTCGGACTGTTTTCGTCTGGACGATAGTACCGAATCCAGGCATCAAACGACGCTTCGCTGAGGCTTTGCACGGTACTTCCTGGATTCCGATGAACGGTGCGCAAATCTTCACACAGGAGCTCGAGGTAGCGTGTAGGGCTGATGATTCCCGCTCGACACATAATGAGGTTATCGTAATAGGATGTCACGCCTTCGGCCAACCAGAGCATCCGTGTGTAGGTTTCTTTGCCATAGTCAAACGGTCCAAGCGGCGCAGGGCGGATTCGCTTGACATTCCATGTATGGTAAAACTCGTGCGTTATCAGACCGAGAACCTTTTCGTAATCCCGAGTGCGCGCAAAGCCCCAGCGATCAACAAGGCAAACAGTACTATTGCAGTGCTCGAGTCCGCCATATGCACCATCGGCGAGATGCAAGATGAAGGTGTACCGTGAGTAGGGGATTTGGGCAAAATGTACCTGGACTGCACGTGTGCACCGTTCGATATCTCGGACAAGCGCAGGCCAATCTTCGTTGCCCGTACCCCAAATGACCACTTCATGCGGTATACCTTGGATGTCGAACTGCGCCATTCGATGGTCGCCAATTTCAAACGGAGCATCATACAAGGCATCGTAGGACGCGGCGTAGTATTCCCATCGTTTCAATCCATCAGGAAGTGTGCTGACACTGCTGGCATCGAGTTGAGTTGCGACATGCCAATGTGCGGGAGCATCAACACGAATGGGAAGGACAGCGGTATAGTCATCGAGTTGCATCACAACCGCTGCCGGGTTGAAAAAGGCATGCGTGTCGTCGACATGATTGGTCCGCACCGTCAAGTCGTATGCATAGACACGATACGAGAGTTGCACCACAGCATCAGGAACGCCCGCAATAGCCCAACTCCGCTTGTCGATTTTGGTTGCTGGTATGGGGGCTCCGTTCACCAAGACAACCACATCGCGGACATGACGTGCATACTCGCGAACCATGTATGAACCTGGCGTCCACACCGGCATTCGAAATATTGCTCCACCGGACTGCACACGACAATCAATGATCACATCGATGAGGTGTGCATTCGGGGTCGTAATCCTGATGGTAATGTGCTGGTCTGTGTTCATGCGGTGTATGGTGCAAACAGGTGTACGACCAAGGCAGTCATCTCGTGAGGGTACTGATGCGCCCGTACCAGCAGGCGTAAGACTTCTTCGGCTTGCGTATGCGCCTCATAGAGTGCTTGTGCAACAAGTAATAAGCGTGGCGCTTCGGATTTGTAAAAATCACGCAAAGCACTGAGCAGACTGCGGGCATTCCGCGGTGCAATAGCATTGGCATGTCGTGGATAGTAGAAAAAGACATACTCGTCGAGGATTGCATAATTCATTGAATCCAGTGCCCGCGTATAATACCGCGCCATGAATTGGGCGAAGCCACGAACAAATTGGAGCTTGCGACGGATGGTTTCCTTGGACAAATTTTCCGTTTCGAGTCGTGCACCGTAGCGTCTCAGGAACGATTCGCTTTCACGCAAGGCGGTTTCAACCGCAAACAATGCTTCGCCACCAGTGGCAAAGACATCGTCGTCATTCAAGGTCGAAATATCTTCTGGTGACTCGACGGCTTGTGCAGCAGCAAATTCTGCAATTTGGAAGGCTGCGTAGCTTTGGCCTCCATCAGTGGGGTCGAGCGAAGGCAATTCAGTGGTCGGCCGTAACGTCTGCATAAATGACGGAGACGTCGGCAGCAGCCGTTGGAGCGCAACAGTGAGGACCGCATTGTAGTCTTCATCTGATTCGGCGCGCACCATCAGTCGCCGTTCGAGCGGTCGCATGCTTCGTAACAAGCTCGATGACCATGCTTCGAGCGCAGGATGCCGATTGGCAAACAGCATTGCAAAGGTGTCGTCGTCTAGCTCTTCGCCATTGATTTCTTCAGCATCGAACAGACTATCTTCGCCGTCGTCGTCGTCATATTCGGAGTGTAACGCGGACGTGTAACTGTCATCGCTCTGGTCGACAGCAGAATACGGATGATCTGCAGGATCGTCGTCTCCCTCATCCTGGCCCATGCTGACATCATAGAGTCCCTTTGAGAGTGACTCATCGATACGACTCGAAAAATCCAGACGCATGTCGACCGCAGGCACATTTACCCGGCTACTCATTGATTCATCATCGCTGGTATCAATGGCAAGTCGTACCGCAGAAAAACGCTGTGCCATGCCGTCCCAGATACCGCGTTCGACATCTGCGGCACGACGGAGGCGCATTGATTGCTGGAGCGCAGCAATGTCACGTTTGATATCTTTGCCTACGGCATCAGCAAAACGCGAATCCTGCAGCGCCAAGTCATACAATTGTTGCCATGGCTTCCACGGATACCCGGTGCGCCATGGGGCGAGTGCAACAGTCGTAAAGTACGCTGCAGTCGCACGTGCAAGAGAAAATTCAGCCTTCGGGATTTTTTTCAATGCAGACAGGATTGCATACTCGGCGGTTTGGCTGGCTTCGAGATGCACATCTTCGGCGCGCTCTACGCGCAAACTAAAGGTATTCAGAGCGTGAGGGTCAATGGTAACGATGACATGGTCACCAATTTTGACACCATTTGCGTGCATCCAGCCGTGCAGCGGATATGCGTTTGTTTGGTCATTCCGGGCTAATTGTTGTTGGCCATGGTAGATTGTTGGCACTTTCGCACTATACGGAGTGAACCAATCGAGCAAGAGGTAATCGCCTTTGATTGCGGCAGCATCAGGAATTATTCGAAAACTCAGGCCTGATAAGACCATCCGCAGTGGTATGTATGTACCGGACGACAAGAGCACCCAATGTGCGTTGTGGTATGTTGATTTGATGCGTTCTACTGATTGCCTCGACGGTGCACTTCCAGCTACATCTCGTCGTGCATGGACGGCAGCAGTGAGTTCGGCGAGAGAAATAGGCTCGGTCACAATGTGCGCCAGGTCAGAGAGGACTGAAAATATTGATGGTTTGGATGTTGGCATGGTAGTTCCTCTCGCGCTATGGAACCACGTGGTTCTGATGCGATTATACCATGCTACCCCACTCCTGAACGGACGCAGAAGTGGGGTGAAAGAGCGCAGTTAATCGTCGAGTGTTGCCAACGCAGCTTCGACGATGTGCGCGGTATCGACGCCAAAGTGGTGATAGAGGTCGTCTCGAGAACCAGACTGACCAAAGTCATCGACTCCGAGGGATGTGACTTTTGCACCGTAGATGCTCCCCATCCACGCCAGAGCATGGGAGGCAGCATCGTGGACAGTAATGATTGGTGCTGTACGCTCGGCATCTGGATAGAGCCACGCAAACGGGTCACGATCGCCCTTTTTGCGACTGGCAACGAATGTTTCGTACAGGGTGCGGGCACTGACGATGTTAATGACATCAGCGGCCACCCCTTCGCGCCAAAGTTGCGCTGCTGCAGCAAGTGTTTCGGGGATGAGCGTGCCGCTCGCACAAAGCATGACCCGTGGGGAATCGATGAGTTCAGGATGGTCTGTCTGCCATGTCGCCAGACGATACGCTCCTTTGAGCACCTGTGTACGTACCTCTTCGATACCCACCCGAGCGATTGCTGCTTCAAATGGCGTCTGATCCATTGGAC
This sequence comes from Roseiflexaceae bacterium, assembly GCA_947474225.1. Taxonomy (GTDB): domain Bacteria; phylum Chloroflexota; class Chloroflexia; order Chloroflexales; family Roseiflexaceae; genus UBA965. The sequence goes on from CANJHS010000002.1 coordinate 148,388, forward strand.
GTGTGCTGAGACGCAGATATAACGGCCGACCATGGTCTCGGTCGAAGCACTGACGCACACCTTCGAGCAGGAACCACTCCAGCTCACCTGCATAAGCTGGTTCTGCCATCATCAATTTGGGCAGTTCGATACCGACCGAGGCAGTAATGGTCGATTGATGTGCGCCACCTTCTGGAGCCAATGTGATGCCTGATGGAGTCCCTGCAACGATGAACTTTGCGCCGGAGTAGACAGCGTAAATAAACGAATCGAGTCCTCGCAACACAAATGGGTCATAGACGGTACCGATCGGCACGATGGTCGATCCGAGCAATTCGGAAGACAACCCCGCCATGCCCAGCATCATGAATAAATTCATCTCAGAGATGCCGAGTTCGATATGCTTGCCTTGTTGCGACCGGTGCCACTTGAGAATGCGGGCTGCTTCACCTTCGTACTCTGCGACATTGGCGTGTGGGGTATAGACACCCATTCGATTAATCCACGCCCCGAGATTCGTCGACACCGACACGTCTGGTGACGTCGTCATCATGTGTTGCGCCAAACCCGGTACATCCGCCATGCGTACCAACATCCGACCAAATGCATCTTGGGTGCTGACGTTCGGAGGCATACTCAGGTCGACACGGGGCGGGATGATGACCTCCGCTTCGGCGGCGACAGGTATGTCGGTCAAACGATTTGCAATAGTTCGACACATTTTGGCTTCGGGACTTTCGTCGTCGAAGTCTGGCCATATATCATCGGCGGGGATACCATAGCTCGTGCGCAACGTCTCCATTTGTTCGCTGCTGAGCAACATCGAATGATTCAGTGGATGACCGGCTATCGGCAAACCCCAGCCTTTGATGGTATAGGCAAACACGACCGTTGGACGGGTCATGTCACGATCGACTTCGTCGAAAATAGAACACATTTCTTCGAGGTCGTGGCCACCAAGATTTGAAATAACGTCCGGCAAATCGTCGTCAGGGACGTGCTTGAGCACATTTGCAAGAGTCGAACGATCCGCCTCGTTGCCGGCAAGCATATGTTCACGCAGTTGCTTGCCAGGCTGCCGAATAGCAGCTTGGTATTCTTCATTACTCATTTCGTCGATGCGCTTGCGCAACGTCTCGCCGCCCGGCAATGCATAGAGTTCTTGGAGCTTGCGGCCATATTTTGCCTCGAGCACGCGCCAGCCATTTTGTGCGAAGAGCTTTTTGAGACGGAGCGCGCGAATGCCGGGGACGACACGATCGAGGCTCTGGCGATTCAGATCAACCACCCAGACCACCTGACCGATTCCGTCGAGGGCTTCGTCGAGCAACGCCTCCCAGACGTTCCCTTCGTCGAGCTCCGCATCACCGACCACTGCAACAAAGCGTCGCTCAGGGACCTGTACGCCATGATCACGCAGAAAGCGTTGTGTCAGCGAGGTGAACAACGGAGCAACCACACCCAATCCTACCGAACCGGTCGAGAAATCGACTGCTTCTGGGTCTTTGGTGCGGCTGGGATACGACTGCAAACCACCGTATTCACGCAACATGGGTAAGTATCGCTTAGGCAAATTCCCCAACAAATATTGAATGGAATGATAAATCGGTGAAGAATGCGGCTTGACGGCAACACGATCGCCTGCTTTCAGGAAGTGAAAGTATAACGCTGTCATCAACGTCACGGTAGACGCCGAAGACGCCTGATGCCCACCGACTTTGGTACCGTCGCTGTTGGGCCGGACATGATTGGCATGATGAATCATGTTGGTCGCAAGCCATAGTATGCGCTTCTGGATTGATTCGAGTGTACGTACGACAGTGCGGTCCATCCGAGGGGGTTCGGTCTGTGCAATCGGCGCTGCTACGGTGCGTTTCATGTGACTCCTATCGACTGCTCTGTCATATCCAAAAGACACAGAATCATGACTTCTATCTTACGGTATTTTGGCCACCTCCTGACAGTGGAAATACTTTGGAAACGCAAGTATTGACGTTCGACTTTCTGGTTTCGTAACATGTCCAACGCAATGACAGCGTTATTCCCCTGACTAACGCGTTCGACGCTTCACCCATTGTGTTTTCTGATTCGACGGTCATACTGTTTGCATTCGAACTCCTGGTGGTACCGAACAAACAGAGTCACTTTTGTACCTCACGAGCTTCCACAATGACCATTTCAACTCATTTCATGCAGCGGATGTCCACTGTTGGAGATTCTACAAGAACTTGACACTATTCTATCGACATAGTATATTTTTCATCACAACCTATCGACCAGTGTGTGCCGGCAGTGCCGGATTTTCTTTCCCGGAATATTCTACTAAGTCAATAGGATTAGTTATTTATGATAGGAGAATGTATGAAGAAATCAGTGTTGTTCCCACGACTGCTTCTGAGCGTTGCGTTTTTGTTGACCGCCTGTGGCGGGACAGTAACCCAGGCACCTGCCGCAACAGTGGAATCGCAGAATGAGGCGACTGCGGC
>CANJHS010000003.1 GCA_947474225.1 Roseiflexaceae bacterium
ACCTACGGCGAATACGCAGAATTATTGGCGCAGCCAGACATCGACGCAGTCAGCATTTGCGTTCCCAATGGGTTGCACCACGAAGTGACGATTGCTGCATTGAAGGCTGGCAAGCATGTGTTAGTCGAAAAACCGTTGGCACGCACACCGCTCGAAGGCGAAGAAATGCTGGCAACGGCCAAAGCAACTGGCAAAATTCTGATGATTAGCTTCAATCACCGCCAACGCAGTGATGTGACATACATCAAACACCAAATCGACAGCGGTCGACTTGGTCGGATTTATTATGCCAAAGCCTACTGGATGCGCCGCGCAGGAATCCCCGGCATCAACAGTTGGTTCGTCAATAAAGGGATGGCTGGTGGCGGTCCACTCATTGATTTGGGCGTCCATATGCTCGACATCACCATGTTTTTGATGGGCGAACCAACGCCAGTGTCGGTCAATGCCGCGACTTACGCCGAATTTGGCCCACGTGGCCAAAAAGGCATGAACAGCGTCCGAACGGGCGCGAGTGCTTCATACGAGGTCGAAGATTTGGCCACGGCAATGATCCGTCTGCAGGGAGGAGCCACCGTGCAGCTCGAGACAAGCTGGGCGACACACGGTCCCAACGGCGACGACTTTGGGCTCGTGTTGTATGGTACCGAAGGTGGAGCGGAACTGAAGGTCGTTAACTACCGGAATGTCGACACGGTGCGTATTTTCTATGACGAAAAAGACGGCACTCCGGTAGACCTGACACCGAAGATTCCCGATGGTGGTGGCCACGGTCAGGTCATCGAAAACTTCGTGCGGGCAATCCTCGACGGCGCTCCGGCAATCCCTTCAGCAGAGGATGGCTTGCGCCGGACACAGGTCATCGACGCTTGTTACCGTTCGAGTGCAGAAGGCCGTGAAATCCGGCTCTGAGCCGCTATGTTTTGTCACAAAAGATAAACCTACTGCGAGGGTTGCCTCGTAGTAGGTTTTCTGTGACTTTTTCGCCGTACGTGCTGTCTTCATGACACGACGGCAGATTTGGTGAGGCTTCGTCCGTTATTATTTCTCGCCGACAGTCTGTGCGGCTGCAGCAAGGACTTGACCCGCAAGTGCGGCCCCGGCGTTCGAACCCTCTCCTCCGTATTCGAGCATAACGGCAACGGCGTACAACGGGTGATCCGCAGGGGCGAATGCAATAAACCAGGCATGGGGGATGCCAGTGGGATTTTCGGCAGTGCCAGACTTCCCCGCAACCGCTATCACATTCTGGTTTTGGGCTGCTTTGCCGAACCCGTCGGTTACTGCATACCGCATCGCGTCACGAATTCGTGTCGCATTGAGGCTGCTTACTGCACGGCGAATGGGGCGCGTGATATGGCTATAGAGTGGAGCGTTTTGTTGGTTGACCACATTCTCGACGATGTATGGTTGCATGAGGACACCGTCGTTTGCAATAGTCGCAGCAACAAGTGCCATTTGCAACGGGGTGACCAACAGTTGGCCCTGACCAAACCCGGTATCTGCTACTGCTGCCGACTTGTCAAGGAATCCGTCGTCTACATAGAGCAAGCTCGTGAGCGTTTGGAGATCCGATAGCGTCACGGCCGCATTCTGCTTTTCGGGAGTGACAAACCCAAACCGCTCGGCGCTCGAGATGAGCCGCGTTGCACCAAGACGAAGCGCGTATTGGGCAAATGCCGTGTTACACGAAAAGGCAATGACACTGCGTAAACTCGCAGGATCACCCGTCATTGCATGAAGATTGGGAACGGCGTTCACCACGGGAGGCGCACCAGGTTCACTTTGAAAATTTTCGGGGCACGTAATGTCGTCGGGCTGGGCGATTCCCGCGTTTTCGAGTGCGGCAGAAGCCGTGACTACCTTGAATGTTGAGCCAGGCGGATAGCGTCCCTGCAACGCCCGATTGAGCAGAGGTTCGTGTGCATCGCTCTGCAGCAATTTTTGCCAGGATGCATCGAGGCGTAGCTGATCAACACCGCGATCTGCTTGCAAATCAGGTGTCAAATCTCGTGGGTCATAGGTAGGTGAACTTGCTAAGGCAAGGACTGCTCCGGTCCGTGGATTAAGCACCACAACCGAACCAACGCGATTGCCGAGCAATGCATAGACAGACTGTTGGAGTGCTGCATCGATTGTCAAAACGACATCATCACCACGCACGGTATCGTGCCGATACAAGCGAAAAAACTGCCCGAGCGGGTTGCGTGATCCAGACAAATAATCGGCATATGATGCCTCAATCCCCGAGACTCCGTAACGCGGGTTGACGAAACCGACGATGGGAGCGAACGCCGTAGGAGTGTCGACGGGGTACGTACGTGCAGTACGACCGTCTGGTGCGACAAATGTATCAACTATCGTGATGCCATTGCGGTCACGCATGCTGCCACGATGCACCCGGTTTGCTGCCATTACATGACGGACGTTGCTCGATGTCTCGCCAGTTTCGGCATTGACTGCCACTGAATCAGCCAGATATTTCGACCAGACGACTTGTTGACGCAGCAATTCGAGCGACAGCATTCCAAATCCTAACCCCATGATGACCGTCAATGCTTGGAGCGACCGCTGGATTGCATTGACTTGCAAACGGAGAGGAATCTCATAAAACGCTAAATACCCTGCCGGCAAACTGGCCAGCCAGAGACATTGAAGCCAAATGGTTTCTTGTTCGGGTGGACGCGACATCCCATAGGCGAGCATTCCAATAATGCCAAAGAGTAGCCCCCGATGCAGCACAAATCTGGTCATACAATGACCTCTTCAATCGAAAGAGGGTACGTCGCTCGTACTGCTACACCACCCGCAGGCGTGGGAAAGACATCGAGTCGACCGCCGACTTCTGCGACCCGGTATATCAACATCTGGAGCGAATGTAACCCGGCCCGACGAATACCGGTGTTGGGCAGGCCTGTACCATCGTCTTGGATCAACACGATGACGGTACGTGCATCGAATCGTACCAAGACCGACACGCTCTTGGCTCGAGCATGCTGCTCGACATTGAGCAACGATTCTATGATGATGCGTCTCATCGTATCAGTATGCAGATATTGAATCGGCTTTGGCCGTCCCAGGATGACACAACGCACAGGAATCTGGGTATTCTGTTCAAACAAAGACGCCAATGCACGAATGTGATCAAGCAGCTGTTCACCGTCTGGCATTGGAGCGTAGAGCGCTACCCGCAGTTCATCGGTCCGACGGGGACTCGCGCTCTGTCGGACTTCACGTCCGGGTCGGATGACTTCATACACACGGGGAAGGAGTGGAACTGCACGTCGCACAACACCACCCACCCACGCTGGTAGCGAACGGAGTGGAGTCGTCACATCATCAGTTGTCTGGATTACCGCTCCACGATGGTCATGACCAGGTCGGAGGAACGAAAAGAGTACCCCGCATAGTATTGGTCCACCGAATAACCCTGATTGCGCTATCCAGTGCACTGGGACATCACTGGTCCAGCTCCCATGCAGAAACAACAATGTTGCATTCAGCAATCCCATAAGCAGCCCGGCCAACACCCCACCACGCAGACCAAACAGCATCGCCGGGATTATGACTAGCAGACAGACTGCAGGCACAAATGGGCTTGTCCAGCCTCCCGTCATGACAATCATACCTGCGCCGCACACCAAATCAACCCCAATCAACAGGGGATGGCGCAAGAGCAAACGGGTAATGGGTTGTATTGCAATGGTGATCGTGGCAGTGAGCATGAGCGCGACGGCCCACACCCACCAAAAATCAACAGGGCGCTGCTGCACGTAGAGCAGCAGCGCCGTAATCATTACCCCGGACCACCGGGCGAAGAGAATATGGGTATGGCTCGATGGGGCGATATTCATGCGCCAAATCCTCGGCTACGCTATTTCCCCAGCGCGCTGTATGTGTATGAGTTATCCGAACTGTACAGTAGCCAGCCGGCATCAGTTGCAGAATCTGCAACTGCGCGGATCTGGTCGCGCACTTCTTGTGCGCCGTATTCGACGATTTGGTCGTCGGGCACCCATACCAACGTAAAGTCTTGGAGCCAAGGACGGAGTTTTGCACGCGCATCAGGAATTTGTTGTTTGCCCATTTCCATGGTCCGCGAAATCACATCATAGGGGTGACTGGCAGGGTTATCAAAGCCAAGGTAGCCCGGTCCGTAGTGTGAGGGATATACCATGGGACAGATATAATCGGTCGTCTCGGCCATGATGGGCAAGCTCTGGCCGATGATGTCAATGGGTCCTTCGGTCGTGAAGCCAAAGACGTCCACTGACAGGAATGCTCCAGCGCCATTGATGGCAGGTTGCGCACGATTCAAGACTTTTTTGATGGTCGCGTAGCGCACTTCAGGGGTCGATACCTCTTGGGACAATCCGAGACGATCGGCGTCACCCGCACCAAACTCAAGTGAGGGGAATCGAATGTAGTCGAAGTTAATCTCGTCGAATCCGTATGAGGCTGCTTCAACCGAAAGGGCGATATTGTAATCCCAGACGTTTTCGTTAAAGGGATCAAGCCACGCATATTTAATCGTCGAGGTAGGGTAGTCATAGAAAATCCCTCCCTTGATACGATCGCGTGCAGCCCATTCAGGTTTGGCCTCGGCCAAAATGTTATCGTGGCTAAACATGTGCACACGGGCAATGGTGTAGATACCACGCTTTTTGGCTTCTGCCAAAATGGCGTGGATATCATAATTTGCACTCGACGTGCCGAGTTCTTTGACGATCGGTACCTGCGAATCGTAGTACACCAGGCCGAGATCATCGCGCAAGTCAGACTTTAAGTCGATGACAATAGCATTCAACTCAGTCGCATCGATCTGATCAAAGAACTTCGTTACCAAGCGAGGATTGGACGCAACTGCAGCAGTAATGTAGACCGCTTTCGCCTGGAATGGTTCGAGCTTCATCACTGCTGGAATTTCACCCTGTTTGATGGGAATGACGAGCTTACGATAGCCGGGCGCGAGAATCTGGACGAACCCACTCTCGGGCAACCCTTTGAGGGTAAATACACCATCTGTTCCGTCGATCCGGACAGATGCAACTGCCGATTTCTCGAGTGCTTCGTTTGCAATAACCGTCGCGTGACCAACAGGCTTTTCTGAGGACGCATCGACAATTGTCCCTTTGAGAATGTCGGGGCGCATCGCCATGTCCATTTTTGCAGTGGACGAAGCATCGGCTTTTTCAACCGCATAGCCGTCGAATTCGTAGGTGATAGCTGAACGCACGGTGATATTCTTGAGGACGAATGCACCACTCGCATCGGTGACCGCAGAAACATCACCGGCGGTCACTTTCACCCCTGCCATCGTCTGGCCGTTATATTTGTCTGTGACAGTGCCGGTCAGCGTGCTGTTGATGAGTGCAATATCTGCAGTCGTTTTTTTCTCAATCTGTATCGACTGAGAACCATAATCAGTCAGCTCCGTCTGCAACGAAAATGCTTCGGGGACCTCTGTAATGACATATGAACCGTCGACCCCGCTCGTCGTCGACAACACAGCGCCTGCACGTATCACTACGCCTGCTAGTGGCTGTTTGCTCCACGCATCGGTAACGATACCGCGGATGACATTTGGGCGAAGCATCACATCAATGATGGTATCGTTTGCAGTCAGCGTCTGTGGGAACGTACGTTTGCTCAAATCGAGCGTCATTGGCTCGTAGTCACTCATCGTCACAGACAACGTCTGACGCCGCAACCACTGGTCAACAGAGTAATTGCCCTGTGCATCTGACATGGACTTCGAAGAGCCAATTTGCACAATGGCAGAAGGCAATGGGTTGTTCGTATAGGCGTCACGGACGACACCGTGTAGTGCTATTGCTTCACTCCCGCAGGCACTAAGCAACAAAAGTACCACACCGAACATGAAAGTCTTGAGATACATCCGCAGTGAAAGTGCTTGCACACGTTTAGCCTTCTAGATAGAGAAATCGGAAAATAGGCACTGTTCGTGCTATGATGGCGCAACCAGCCGAAGATAGAGAAACGACGCTCAAACGCGTTGTAATGCTATCATAGGTGTCTGCATTGCAGGTGTCAATTTATTGATTGGGACGCCTTCGCTTATCTATAAACAAAGGAGTTTGTATGACCATCGACCGTTCGCTCGAAGGGAATCGTTCTTACTGGCAAGAGACCACAGACCTCATAGTGCCGGCAGTGCCGTTGCCTGCCCGTGCGTCATACGTGGTTGTCGGCGGTGGGATTGTCGGGTCTGCAACAGCCTATTACCTCGCCAAACAAGGTCTCGATGTTGTCTTGATTGAACGAGTACACCCTGCACACGGAGCGACCGGCCGCAACGGCGGCTTTATTGGCACAGGTGCAGCCGAAGGCTACGCTGGATCTATCGCACGCCTCGGCAAAAAAGCGGCGCAACACATTCATGAACTCACGTTGCTCAACGCCCGACTGGCGCGTGAATTGATTACTTCGGAAGGAATCGATTGTCACTTCCGTGAACCCGGGACCATTAATTTATCGATTTCAGCCCAAGACCACGCCGACGCAGCGGCTAGTGTTGCTGCACGTCGGGCAGATGGATATGCAGGTGAACTCCTCGATCGTGCAGCATTACAGAGCATGGTGAACACGCGCCTCGGTGATGAAATCGTCGGCGCGTCATATACTCCTGGTAACGCCCTTATCCACTCCGGTCGCTTGGTACGTGGGATTGTCGATGCAGCGATCCGACATGGTGCCAAACTTTCGATCGCGACGGTAGAACGCATCGATCAACGTGATGGTCACCCCGTTGTCAATACTGACAAAGGCTCCATTGCAGCGCAATCGGTCGTCCTCGGACTCAATGCATGGAGTCGCCAGATTGCACCAGCCCTGAATGGCATTATTACCCCGGTGCGCGGACAAATTTTGAATACCGCGCCGACGAAGCCTGTCTTTGCCCAAGGAATGGGGACCGACCTAACCCCCACGGGTGAATATTGGCAACAGACGCTCGATGGTTCGATTGTCCTTGGTGGCATGCGCGCTGCTGCCGCAAATCGCGACGAGAATCTCTACGACATCGGGATTACCGACGATGTCCAAAATGCACTCGATACCGTACTCCCGCGATTATTCCCCGAGCTCAAGGGTCTGCAAATAACGCGTCGTTGGGCTGGGTTGATGGGCTTTACGCCAGACTATGTGCCCGTTGCCGATGCCATGCCCGATATGCCTGGCGTCTGGGCTGGCGGCGGCTTCTGCGGATCGGGCATGCCATTTGGCTTCATGGTGGGCAAGTATCTCGCCCAAGCAGCGGTCGAGATGCGCACCCCTGCAGAAATTGCTCCGCTCTCCTTGCATCGACCCACCCTCAAGAAATAATCGATAATCGACATAGCCCCACGGCATGCCGTGGGGCTATGTACGGCATGCCGTGGGGCTATGTCCGGCATGCCGTGGGGCTATGTCTGCGTATGGTACGGATTATCCCAACCGATAGACACGCTTTGCATTTTCTGACCAAAATTTACGCTGCGCTACGGGTGAAAGTGAGCTGGTCAGTGTATCGACCGTCTCGATCCACGCACGGTACGAGGTCGACTGTAGTGAGACGGGCCAATCACCACCAAACAGCACCCGATTTTCGCCAAATACGTCAAACACATGTTCGCTATATGGACGCAAATCGTCGATTGTCCAGTGCCGATGGTCTGCCTCAGTAGTCATCCCACTGAATTTGCAGACTACATTGGGGAATGCAGCCAGTGCGCGCATATCACGCATCCACGGCTCGCGTTGACCACCTTTGATATCTGGCTTCCCGATATGATCGAGGATGAATTGTACCTGTGGGCACTGTTTCACTAACTCAACGACTGCCGGCAATTGCGGGTGAAAAATACAGATGTCGAAGCTCAAATCATACTCCGCCAGCGCCTGCACCCCGGCAATGACATTCGGCAACATTGCATAGTTGGGGTCGGCTTCTCCCTGGAAGAGTCGTCTCACTCCTTTGACACGTGACCCAATAGCTCGTAAGGCCGCGTAATATGCCCGTGCCTGTGTACCATATTCCACGGGTGCTGCAGCCACAATTCCCTGAAGTTGCGGCATATGCTGCGCCAATGCGTTGATGTAGGTCGCTTCGAGGTAGCTATACGGTGCCTCGACGGCTACTTCGAGGTAGACGCACGCTTCGACTGCAATGCCTGCACTATGGTGAGCAAATTCTTTCGCTAGGAATGTGTGCTCCAACGTGTTGTTGCCGTCGAGCCACGAAATGCGGAAGTGCTTCGGGTCCCAGAGATGGAGATGTGTATCGACAATAGCACACGGTGGCATCGGTGCCCCCTTTCGTTCATCGCTCGCAATATGGTATCGTGACACCATCCTAACACACTCTTTTTATGGCATAATAGATGTGTTAGTTGAGTAAGTTTATGAAGTAATACAGATAGGATGAGACATGACCACACCTACCATCCAAGCATGGCGTGACGAACAAGAAAAGAGCTTGCGGGCTGACAATAGTTGGTTAACGGTAGCGGGATTATTTTGGCTGAACGAAGGCGCAAACACAGTGGGGTCTGGCGAAGGCAACGACCTTGTCTTCCCCGCCGGATCATGCCCGGCCAAACTAGGGACGTTCTATCGTACAGACCGCACGGTGACGTTTGTGGCCGAGGCTGGTGTTCCGTACACGATAAACGGGGCTGCCCCAAAAGCCAGCGCACTGCAAGTCGATGGTGATGGAAAATATGTCCCCGACACCATTGAGTACGGCAAGTTGAGCTTTTTTGTGGTGACCCGTCAAGAGCGCATCGGGATTCGTCTGCGCGACAATGATAGCCAAGCCCGTCGTGACTTTGCCGGTCGCGTATGGTATGCACACGACCGTGCGTATATTGTAGAGGCAACATTTGCTCCCGCAACCGACAACCGTACCATCTCGATTCAGAATATCCTCGGGTACTTTGAAGATACTCCTAGCGCTGGTACGCTCACCTTTACCCTCCACGGCAAGCAGCATACCCTCGAGGCCATCGATGGCAAGGGATCACTGTTTATCATCATGCGTGACAAAACCAGCGGACACGAAACCTACGGAGCAGGGCGCTTTCTGTTCGCGGCTGCCGCAGTCAATGGCATAACAACCCTTGACTTCAATCAAGCCGTATCGCCACCGTGTGCATTCACGCCATACGCCACCTGCCCCATGGCGCCACCGGCAAATCACCTGCAGATTGCCATCCCCGTTGGTGAGAAGTACGTCGGCGAACACCACTAGAAGGACCAGGGATGTCACTCGAACTCTACACACACCGCTATATTGCCCCTGCCGCGCCTGGATTACCGACTCTGTTGGTACTCCATGGCACCGGTGGCGACGAAAACGATTTACTCCCGCTGGCGCAGCATATTGCGCCAGGCTGCGGGCATTTGAGCCTGCGTGGCAACGTGAGCGAACGGGGGATGCCGCGCTTCTTTCGGAGATTTGCAGAAGGCGTGTTCGACCTCGAAGATGTACAACTCCGTGCCCAACAGCTTGCTGCATTTGTCAGCAGTGCTTCGATAGTCTACGGTTTTGCTGCCAACAACGTCTACGCGTTGGGATACTCAAATGGTGCAAACATCGCAAATGCGGTATTTTTGACACAACCGCATCTCCTCCGTGGAGGCATGTTATTGCGCAGTCAACTAACGTATGTGCCACCTGTGCTCCCTTCACTAGCCGGCAAAGCTGTACTGCTGAGTTCCGCGACGCATGACCAATTGATCAGCGAACAAGAAAGTACGCGCCTCTACGACACACTCCAATCCGCAGGGGCACAGGTCAGCATTGCCTGGCAAACTGCCACGCACTCGCTCATCAAAAGCGACATCGAAATGTGCGCGAGTTGGTGGAATGCACTGATTGCATAGGTATCTTCGAATGATAAAGATTGAGTGCAGATTCAACAAGAACTTGTACAAGTCCAAACCACCTATATGCAGACAACGTCATTGAGATATTTTTCATAACCAGTGGAATAGCATACCCACTCCGTGCACGTTGCAGTATTCGGGATGTAAGAATTTGAATGCAATGCGAACAAAGTGGTGTATAGTGAGTTTGTTTACTAACAAAGGTATTATCATATGACCTCATTGCTCACACGTTTAGGTGATTGTTTAAAAAGAAATCTGCCCATGCCTCAACGGATAATCTAAAACCGGGTGATAATCACTATCGCGCTTATATCGGACCGTACAACGACTACGATCTGATTTCGGCGATGACCATGAACCTGCTCACAGGTGCAGGCGTGCGTGCACATCATTCGGTAATCGATGTAGGTTGTGGCTCATTACGGATAGGGAGACTTTTGATTCCGTATTTGAATATTGGAAATTACATCGGAGTCGAGCCAAACAAATGGCTTGTGTACGACGGCATCCGGTATGAGACTGGCAAAGATCTCATTAACATGAAGCGGCCAAACCTCATTTTTGCTGACAGTATCGCGCATGCACATCTTCATGATATCGACTATGCAATTGCACAATCTATTTTCAGCCATACTAGTAGGACACTCTTTGCGCAATGGCTACATGAACTCTCTGCTGCGCTCGCACCGACGGGCTGTCTACTCGGTACAGTGATAACGTCGGAACAAGACTCAGGAGAAGAGGGTTGGGTGTACCCCGGTTGTGTGACTTTTTCCCTCCAAACAATTCAATCATTAGCAACCGATGCTGGTTTTACTCTTCACCAACTCAATCACTGGCATCCGCGTCAGACATGGTTTTGCTTCGCAAAATCTGAATGCGATACTTCATTTATAAAGGATGGCACAGTTCAGTGGCATCCAAATCACGCTTAACCCGTAACGAACCACACATAGTCGGCTATGAATTGCTAACTGCAAATACATCCTACACGTTGCAGAAATTTTTTCCGAAACACTTTCTTTTTTACTTACACTCAGTACATTTGTTGGTTAGTGTTACGCATGGTGATTAAGACATTCGTATTATTTCATGTGATTTTAGATTTTTTTGCTAATGTGCGTAACATTATGCCCATGCTCCAGAACTACATCACAAAAAGATACTGCACGGTTACGCAGTTGCGTTGACCGTGCAGTAACCTGTAACCTACCCCACCCAGACCACATCCGGTTGCAACCATGCCGGCGCGTACCGAGCATTTGCCAATGACAGCGGTAACACTTCTGGCGCGAGATTGATGCCGATTGCATCGCGCAGATAGTCACGGCGTGCTTGGATCACATTCCAAAATTCCGGGTCTTGGGCGGTTATCGCTGCGCGCAGCGGTGCATCCGCGATAGCGATTGTGTCTTCGCAATTCAGTGCGGTGCCGATTGGCGTCTGACTTGGAATAATGTCACACTGGATGAGCATGCCCGAGCGGATTGGGTCGGCAGAATCGGGGCGAATCGGGGTATGACACCATTCGTCGATACTGCCCAAATGACCGGGATTGAGTGCTGGGACAAATGGAGCGCTGGCGAGGCTCTGCATCACAATTGCGTGTACATCGCCGCCGCTGATTCCCACCCGGAGCGCTTCGTACCATGCCTTCTGGGTTTGCATGTACGGTGCTACATAGCGATCTAGGTACGATGCATCGACCGTCGCCGCCAACACGCCTGCGCGGCAACACAATCCACCGCGAAAGCCGACAGCAGAGGTGATGGCATCGTTCATCTCGAGCATACGTGCACTCGGTGAACGCAGCCCCACGACATGCGTTTGGCTGCCCGACAGCATCATATGGCACGACATCGGGTCGCCTTCATACAGCATGTTTGCGGCAGCCTGATGCTCACTCATTCCAGGTCGCGCAGCCCGCACGATTCGGTCAATGGCGAGTGCAGCACGCTGGGCTCCCCATGCGGCGCTGATAATCTGAGCTGCGTCATTGTTACTGCGTAACCCATGTGTCGGGTGTGTCATACAGTGAGTCACATCGCTGATCTTTGCGTTTCCACGGCATGCGGAGCGAATTGCAGCGAGCAGCATGGCAGGCACAAATGCAGGCTCGGGTTCGTCTTGTTCGATGGGTTCGAGATACTTCCAACCTACCACTCCAACCGAGGCACCAGCAGTCAATCCTATGGTCTGCAAAACCACACTCAGCCGTGGGTGCAACGAACGGTCCTGGCCCATCAGACCAAGGCTTTGGGACAAATGAACGTCGAGCTTCGGGCCGAACATCGACACATAGCCGACGCCTTCGTTCCCCACGATGAACGAGTTCTTGGGACCAAGGACGAGGATTGCTTCTTCGAAGCGCGGATCAAAATTCGTCAAAAAGGTCAAATCGGCACTGTGTTCACGATCTCCATAGACCACAACCCAATCACAGCCAGCAGCTGCATACAGGGCGGCACATCGTGCTTCATAGCGTTCGGTACTGATTGCTTTTGGAGCATTCGGGGAAAGAAAAGACGGCATCGGTCGATAGGCGAACATAGGGTTGCTCCTTGAGTTTCGGTGTGCTTCTACTATACTCAATTTATGGTTCCACAAAACGGAACGCCAATCGTTTATCCGCAGTATCTGTGCTTTTTCGATGCACAGGGCTCTACGGAGCTCGTAGTACGGCAACTTCAGTTCGATACGTCGCTCCCACATCCGCGTTCTGTGCAATATTGGCTCGCTGGCTTCGTATTTCAGGGCTGAGAGTGACCATTCATGCCAAAGTGCAAAACCAACGCACTGCATCTCCCACTTCTCCTTGTCATCACCGGGCGCCCCGGGTCGGGCAAGTCGACCCTTGCAGCTGCCGTTGCACAGCACCTCGGCTGGCGGGCCATCCATCGCGATGATTTTGCAGTCGCTCACACAACTGGCCTGATTGCACACCAGGATGTCAATGCGGCGTTTTTCGATGCAGTGTTTACCCATCTTGCAACGGGACGGTGTTGTGTCATCGAGGCTGCATTCCAGCATGCACGCTGGGTTGCTCCGTTGACCGCAGCGACCGAGTACGCACAGGTCGCACTGGTACGGTGCACAATCGATCAGGCACTGGCGCTGGCGCGGATAGAGCAACGCATGACCATTGATCCCACCCGTCGTTCGCTGCATCACGACGATGCATACGTCACCCAGATGCGACAGCAACAGACAGCACCGATGTGGGATTCGATCCATATGGAACTGCCTACCTTGAATGTAGATGCCACGGTACCCGTTGTCGCCAATGTCAGTGCGATACAGACATTTGTGGCATCTTTGTCAAACAAGGACATTAAAAAATAATGATTTCGCAAATTATTTCGGTATCGAAACAATGCAATCGATAGTGAAGGCAGTGGTATAGTTCTTTTATATACGTTTTGAGTGGAGTACCTCATGCCACAGCATCGTTGGAACAGCGCAGATGCGCATGCCATGCCAGCCCTAGATGGACTTGTCTATCGCAGTCGACTGCTCGGCAGCGATCGGAGCGTGGTGAACATATTCGGCGGCAATACTAGCGCCAAAACAAACGAAATCGATCATACCGGCAAAGCCGTGCAGGTATTGTGGGTCAAAGCCTCAGGAAGCGATGTTGCGACCATCACCGAAGGCGGTTTCGCTGCGCTGCGTATGCCAGACATCACACCGTTAATGGCACGGGCTGCGATGACCGACGAAGAGATGGTTGCATATCTCAATCGGAGTACGTTTTTGGTCGATCGGCCACGTCAGAGCATCGAGACACTGCTGCATGCGTTCATCCCTGCAGCCCATGTCGACCACACACATCCCGATGCCGTCATCAGCCTCGCCTGCGCTGCCGACGGATTCGCGTTGTGTCGCAAATTGTGGGGAGACCGGATGGTGTGGGTCGATTACATCCGGCCGGGATTCACCTTATCGAAGCAAATCGGTGAAGGCGTGATTGCCAATCCCAAGGCAGACCTTGTGGTCATGGGCAAGCACGGTTTGACGGTATGGGGCGATAGCAGTGCATCTGTCTACAGCCAGACCATCAAGGTGATCGGTGAAGCAGAAGAATTCATCGAACATACCCGCAACGGCCGAGTTATTTTTGCCGGTAGCGCGGTCCCTGCAATGGACGACACCGAGCGTCGCACCACATGGTCGGCTATTTTGCCTGCATTGCGCGGGATGTTGAGTGCGCAGGGGAGCCAAATTATCCAAATCGACAGCACTCCTGAGGTACTGGCCTGTATCGGCAGCGAAGGCGCAGCACAATTCACCCAAATTGGTGCAGCCTGCCCTGACCATTTAGTCCACACCAAGCGGCTGCCGATGTTCGTCGACTGGTCACCAGTTGCAGGGATACCCGCACTAATCACTGCGTTGCAGAGCGGCGTAAGCCAGTATGTCAACGCGTATACTGCGTATTTTGAGAGCCACAAGAGCAGCGAAGATGTCATGATGAACCCATTCCCGCGGATAATTCTCCTCCCTGGATTGGGTGTGGTGACTGCCGGTGCCGATGCACAGGCTGCCGATATCAGTAACCAGCTATACCATCGGGCGGTTTCGGTCATCCGTGGCTGCATGTCTGTAGGAAAGTACACCAGTTTGAGTGCAGCCGAAGCGTTTGCCATTGAATATTGGCCACTCGAACAATACAAGCTCAAACTCAAGCCAGCACCACGAGAGCTCGCCGGCAAAATCGCCATCGTGACCGGTGCTGCGAGTGGGATTGGACGGGCAACGGCACGGCGGTTGGCGGCCGACGGGGCGCATATTGCGATTTTTGATATCAATCTCGCCGGCGCACAAAAAGTCGCCCAAGAACTCAACGACACCTACAAGATGCGTCGCGCGATAGCAGTGCACTGCGACGTCACCAGCGAAGCCGCCGTCATCGCCGCCATGGAAAACGTTGTTATGGCATTTGGCGGCGTCGATATTGTCGTCAACAATGCAGGGTTCGCGATTGCAAAACCAATAACCGAAACGACAGTAGATGACTGGGACAAGATGCTGAACGTCCTGGGGAAGGGCTACTTCCTTATCTCACGTGAGGCGTTCAAGATTTGGCAAACACAGAAGTGTGGCGGCTCTTTGGTCGTCATCGCAAGCAAAAACAGCGTGATGGCGAGCAAAGGCAACGTCGCATACAGTGCAGCCAAAGCAGCCGAGCTGCATATGGCCCGCTGTCTGGCAGAAGAGGGTGGTCCGATTGGCGTACGTGTCAATACCGTTCTGCCCGATGCGGTGCTCGAAGGTAGCGGTATCTGGGACCAGGGCTGGCGCGCTGCCCGAGCAGCAGGCTATGGGATAAAGCCGGAAGAGCTCGAGGATTTTTATAAGGCACGTACCGTCCTCAAGGTCAACGTCCGTCCCGAAGACATCGCCGAAGCGGTTAGTTACTTTGCAGGTCCACGTGGCAGTCGTACCACCGGCGGCATGATTACCGTAGACGGCGGCGTGACCGCTGCCTACGCACGCTGAAAAGGAGCACTATGAGTACGCTACGCATTGGAATTATCGGCTGTGGCGGCATCGGGCGCACACACTTCCATGCGTGGATTGCAGCCGGGTATACACCGGTGGCACTCTGCGACACGACCCCCGGAGCTGCGGCAGCGTTGGTCGGTGACAGCGGTGCACACGCATATGAGGATGTCACACTGCTGTTGGCCGAAGCCCAACTCGACATCGTCAGCATCTGCACACCGCCGACAACACATTGTGCGTTGACGGTACAAGCACTCGACGCAAAGGTCCACGTATTGGTAGAAAAGCCAATGGCACCAACGGTAGCCGAATGCAACAGCATGATTGCCGCAGCTGCTCGCGCACATCGGCTGCTGAGCGTGGGCTTTTGTCATCGATTCCAACCCCAAATTGTGGCACTCAAACAAGCCCTCAGTGACGGTTTGATTGGCACACCGATGATGTTCCAAAATCGATTTGCTGGTGTGATGCCGGATGTCCATCAACGCTGGTTCAGCGATCCTGCGTTAGCGGGTGGTGGGGTCATCATGGACACGTGTGTCCATTCTGTTGATATGTTCCGCTTTTTCTTTGGTGATGTCCGGCGCGTCCAGGCAAGTGCAACGACCCGTGCAACCGACCTAGGTCCAGCATTACGCGTCGAAGACACTGCAATCCTGACGCTGACAAGCCTCGATGGGGTGTTGGGAGTCATCGAAGCGAGCTGGCGGTCGGCCCCTGGCGTCTGGGCTGTGACGGTATTTGGCACAACCGGATCACTGACCATGAACTACGACACCATGCAGCTTGTGCACCAGAATGCCGACGGCGTGGCAACGACGCTCCCAATACCAGATGTTGACCGGTTTAGCGCTGAGCTGGCACATTTTGCATCTTGTGTGCTCGGTAAAGCGCAACTACGCGTCACCGGGGTCGATGGCCGCCAGGCGACGGCGATTTTGGTCGCAGCCATGGCAGATGCAAAGTCCACCTAAGCAGCGTGCGATCAATACAAAGACGGCAGGCAATATGCCTGCCGTTTTCTCTGAAAAAACGAATCCTTACCCTTTTTTGCGGAGTACCATCAGTGTCCACCACAGCCCAATCAGTTGCTGCAAGGTACGCCAGATGCGTGGGAAGTTGAAAAATTGGCTTTTGCCATATGTCCGATGATAGTGATGGACGGGTACTTCGGCGAATGTTTTGCCGGCGTCTTGCAGCTTTTTGACCAGCTCGAGACATATCGTTCCACTATCGGAGTAGAGATTGACAGCAGACATCGCAGAGCGCCGAATCAATCGAAAATCGCAATCCACATCACGCAGCTTGAACCCAAACATCAACTTGACCGTATGATGATAGACACGGCCAATGACTTTGCGGTGAAAGGGATCGCTGCGGTCGATTTTATAGCCATTGACGACATCTACATCGGAACGCATAGCGGCCAGCAATATCTTGAGTTCACGTGGGTCGTACTGCGCATCGCCATCGGTATAAAAAACAAATTCTTTACTGCATGCTGCAAAACCGGCGCGCAACGCACCACCGTAGCCTAATGGCTCGCGATGTGCTTGGTAACTGAAGCGGGGGTACTTAATTGCTAACTCTGCAAGCACATCGACCGTGAAGTCCGTACTGCCGTTTTCAATGACAATGACTTCGTAGTCGTCGCTTACTTCCGAGAGGGTTTGGAGCGTGGTCACGACCAAACTCCCAATCGTCCCACCGTCGTTATACGCTGGAAAGAATGCAGAAATACTCGGTCGCTGCGTCGTCATACCCATTCCCCACTACACTTCTATCCGTCTAGTATACCATCAGCGGCTGATGTCGGCGTGATTGCAACGCACAAGAGCCCCTGTGGTATGATTGATTGAGCACACTTACATGAGTATCACCATGCAAACCCCGCTTGCCTCTTTGCTTCGTGCTGATATTGCCGGCTTTGCACCATACACGCCTATCGTGCCCTTGGACATCCTCGCGGCCCGCCTCGGGATTCCTCAAACAGACCTCATCAAACTCGATGCCAACGAAAACCCCTATGGACCGACAGCAGCAACCCGCGCAGCCCTTGCTTCGCTCGCATCCGAAGACAGTGCACGTACTCATGTCGCCCTCTATCCCGACCCTGACAGCACCACCCTTCGACACGCAATCGGCCAACACCTCGGACAATCCCTCGAGCGCATCCTCTGTGGTAACGGTTCGGACGAACTCATCGACCTGTTGATGCGCGCAACCATTACTCCGGGGGCGGTCGTTGTCGATGCAACGCCGACCTTTGGGATGTATGCCTACAGCACGCATCTGTACCAAGGCAAATATGTCGAAGTCCCCCGGACATCGTCCTTCGGACTCGATATCGAGCAGATGCGCACCGCGATTCGCGAACACCATGCAAAGATTGTGATAGTCGCTGCTCCCAACAATCCCACCGGCAATCCACTAACCAAGGCAGAACTGCTGGCACTGCTCGAATTGCCCATCATCGTCGTGTCCGACGAAGCATACGCGGAGTTCAGTGGCATCAGCTTCCTCGATTTGATTGACGATCACCCCAACCTGGTCGTATTGCGCACCTTCAGCAAATGGGCTGGGTTGGCTGGATTGCGCATCGGCTATGGAGTGATGCACGAATCATTGGCGGCAGAACTGCGCAAAATAAAGGCACCGTACACCGTGAATATAGCCGCTGACGTAGCAGCCACTACGGCAATCCGTGACTTCGCGACGATGCAACCGCTGCTGACGCAGATTTGTCATGATCGCGACGCGTTCGCTGCACAGTTGACGCGTTTTGGTTGTGAGGTCCATCCGAGTGTGGCGAATTTTCTGCTGGTCCGCACCCCGATTGCTGCAACTATCGTGCGTGATGAATTGATGAAGGCGGGAATTTTGATCCGGTACTTCCCCAAACCACGTTTGGCAGATTGTATCCGCATCAGCATCGGTACGAGTGCCCAACACGAACGTGTCCTCGATGTAATGGAATCGATTTTCGCGCAGAACAAAGGAAAATAGACAGATGAGCCACGAAGAACTCTCGCAACTCCGTGACTTCGCGACAGAGCTCGCATATTTGGCAGGTCGTGTGACGCTGCGCTACTTTCAGACCGATGTCGGCGTCGAGCTCAAAGAAGACAATTCACCCGTGACGATCGCCGATCGTGCTTCGGAACGATTGATGCGCGAGCTTATCGAAAAGCGCTACCCACATCACAGTATTCTCGGCGAAGAAGAAGGCGAAACACGACCCGGCTCGAGCTTTCGCTGGATTCTCGACCCCATCGACGGTACCAAATCATTCGTCGCCGGTGTACCGATGTACACCGTATTGGTAGGTCTCGAACGTGAAGGCGTACCAGTCGTCGGAGCCGTTGCAATTCCCCCCAGCAATGAGCTCATCACCGCAGCCATCGGGCAGGGCTGCGTGTGGAACGGCAGACGAGCCCGCGCGAGTACCACTTCCGAACTCTCACAGGCGATTATCTCAACCACCGATGTGCAGCACATGTACGAAAACGCAAAAGGTCCGGCATTTGATCGTCTACGCAACAAAGCACACATGTTGCGCGGCTGGGGTGATGCGTATGGGCATATGCTTGTCGCAACCGGACGCATCGACGTCATGCTCGATGCCTTGATGAGCCCATGGGACTGCGCCGCACTCATGCCTATTTTGCAAGAATCCGGCGCGACATTTACTGACTGGAATGGCGTTGCAACCATCTATGGCGGCAATGCGGTCAGCACCAATGGAATTCTCTACGAGCAGGTCATGCAGACCATTCGCGGCCAATCGTAGCGAGAAAGCGAGGCTCCTATGCGTGTAGTTGCACTTATTTTGGCTGGTGGCGAAGGCGCACGATTGAGTGTGCTGTCCGAAAAGCGGGCCAAACCATCGGTGCCATTTGCCGGCAAATTCCGAATCATCGATTTCCCCTTGTCCAATTGTGTCAACTCGGGCATTTTCGACGTTGCCGTGCTGACCCAATATCAACCACACTCACTCAATGGCCATATTGGGAATGGTCGTGCCTGGGACCTCGACAGAGGGAACGGCGGCGTGCAGTTGCTCCAACCCTACCAAGGGCGCAACGAGCAAGGTTGGTACCAGGGCACGTCTGACGCGGTCCTCCAAAATCTCAATTACATCCGCGAACGGCGCGCAGATTTGGTGGTAATTCTGTCTGGTGATCACATCTACAAGATGGACTATGCACCGATGATAGAATTTCACCTCCAACAGAAAGCCGATTTGACCGTCGGCGTGATGCATGTTGCCCTCGACGAGACAGACCGCTTTGGGATTATGACGGTCGACCAAAAGATGCAAGTCGTCGAATTCACCGAAAAACCCAAAAAACGCGACAAAGGGACACTGGCCAGCATGGGCATCTACGTTTTCAACGCCGATACCCTCATTACTGCGTTAACAACTCAGGACGACGGAGTTAATCGCACCGACTTCGGCAAAAACGTCATCCCGTCGATGGTTGCCAACGATCGCGTGTTTGCATATCCGTTCGAAGGCTACTGGGTCGATGTCGGCACTATCGACTCCTACTGGAAGACCAGTATGGAAATGATTGACCCCAATCATACCCTCAACCTGTATGACCCATCCTGGATTATTCACACACGCTCCGAAGAACGTCCTCCTGCCAAAATCGGTCCCCACGCAGTCATCAGTCAGAGCATGGTCTGTAACGGCTGTAACATCCATGGCACAGTGGAGCGCTCGATTCTCTCGCCCGGTGTCTACGTCGCTCCCGGAGCAATCGTCCGCGACAGTGTGATCATGACCGACTCGTGGATTGGACCTGGTGCAGTAGTCGACAAAAGCATTCTAGACAAGAATGTGGTCGTCGGCGCACATGCCGTTGTCGGCACAGGCTCGGACCTCGACACACCCAATACACTCCAGCCCGACAAAGTCAATACAGGCATCAATGTCATCGGGAAGGGCGCCCGTATCCCTGCCAATTGTGTCATAGGGCGCAATGTGGTGGTCAATGCAGAGCGGGGCGAGGCACAATTCCCCACGCTCTCCGTGAACAGCGGGATGACCATTTAGGCTCATACGCGTCCATCTGGTGAGGAATGCTACGTGCGTTCCTCACCTGTTTTTGTTGGAAATCTGAGCAGGCTCGTAATGCGCTGCGCCAAGCCGTGATACCAGCGCTGCGATGCATACGAAGCAGCAAAGTGTGTCGCAGCAGTGTGCGGACCCGGGTCAATTCCACCGGATTGCTCGAGCATGTACCAGCGATGCTCCATAATCCATCGGTACAAATCAGCCTCGGTTCTGCCGGGGAAGTGTTGCAATATGCGTTCAGTACGGATAACCAAAACGGTCGGGAGGTAAATATTGTCGTACCAATCCGCGACTGCTTCGGCCGATTCGATGGGACGTTTGAGCTCCAACCCCATAAAATAGCGTCGCCCATTGATATGGCGTATTAACTCAAGGTATCCGCCACTTTCACTGAATTCGATGCGTTGCTCGGGTCTGAGAATGTGCAGCTGTGTCCATTCGAGGAAATCACTGTATTCCTCTTTGAGCGGCAGTTTTTCGATGGTCAAATCGGTTGTCATCGGCACATCGACGATGAGTTCGGTCACATTGGCGTCGATGTCATGTTGGCCAGCACGACGGGCCACCGAAATACGATGGTTCCCATCCCGCACGAAGTAAATATCACCGATTTTGTAGACATCAATGGGCGGGAGCTCAATATACTGCAGTGACGCTTTGTTGACATTGACCCAACGATCGCGGGTATGATCGGTTTTGGGGAGAAAATGCCGATCAAAATCACCATACCGGCCTTCGCTCCCGACTATTGCGTCGAGGGGGATTGTTTGCAGACCAAGACTGCGTTGGCCATGGATCTGGAGCCGTTGACGGACCTCTTCAAAAGCAAGTAAGTCATGTGGGGCGTGGTTGAGAGCATCGGTGAGCGCTGCGATCCATTCACGGCGGCGGGCGTCTTCGAACATCGTACGGGCACTGGCATCCATAAACCGATCAGGCATGGGGGCGTCCTGTGGTAGTCGGACGATTAATCGTCAGGTGACGATATCCGGCAGTATTGAGAATCATCGTCTGATTATAGTAAGTTTCTGTCGCGACCCCGTACGAATAATTGCGATGGACATGGCCGTGAATCCAATACCCAGGCTTGAACCAACGTTGAAACGTCACAAAAGCATGTGAACCACGGTGCGGGCGATCTGCAGCATCGTGAATCGCCGCTAGTGGCGCATGTGACAGCATCACATCAAGGCGACGTCCCGTCACTGCCGTGTACAACCGCGTACGAACAGCGAGACGGATCATACGCATCATCATCTGTGCTTCGGTGTACTGCGCCCCTGATTCATTGTTGTATCGCAACGATCCCCCCAACCCCGCAATGGTAAGCCCATTTGTCGTTATGATTTTGTCCTCAACAGAGATACATCCGCGTGGGTGGGTAATCAATTCGCCACCGCCGGTCCACTCGTCTTTATCGTGATTTCCCGCCACATAAAAACATGGCTTATTGAGCATCGAAACACAGTATTCGAGGTAATAATAGGGCAAATCTCCGCACGCCAAAATCAGGTCTACATCTGCAAATCGTTCTTTGATTTGCAGACTATAGACCACTGGCACGACCTCATCGCTGAGTGTCAATACACGCACGTGGGCTCCAGTCAGAATGCTTTTTGGGATGGCACGAGTATACTGCACTTCAACAAAATATGATAGTCGCAACAGTCATTCAGAGTGATTTACGCATCGTCACTTCCATTGACCACTTCAATACACGGCAGCTGAATGTGGAACAACGTGCCTTCACCCAGTTTGGATTGCACACTGACAACGCCATGATGCGCCTCGACGATGTACTTTACGATAGCCAGTCCGAGACCAGCCCCACCACCAACGGCGCCAGGTGTGCGGGTGCGCGAACGGTCTGCGCGATAAAACCGCTCGAAGATATGTTCGAGGTCCTCGGGACTCATCCCTGTCCCCGTGTCGCGAATAGCCACCACTGCGACATTGCCATCACCACTCAGTGTGCATGTGACGCTACCTTCCGGAGCAGTATGTTGCAGTGCGTTCATACACACATTGATAAATGCCTGTTTAATCCGGTCACGATCACCTTCCACAAACACAACATTATGGACTTCCAAGGTCAATGTAACACCGTTCGCGAGTGGTTTCAGCTCTCGCACCACTTCGAGCAATAAGGTTGCCACATCAACCACAACAAACTGCATACTGGCTGCAGATTCGTTCCGTGCGAGCATGAGTAAATCATTCACCAGCCGGATGAGTCGTGCGGATTCATTTTGCATATCCCGTAACGATTCTTCGAGGAGTTCCTTGTCGCGGGCAGCACCACGCTGCAAAATTTCGATGTTCCCTTGCATGGCTGCGAGTGGTGTGCGTATTTCGTGAGAGGCATCAGCCAGGAAGCGCTGCTGTGTTTCGAACAGATTATCGATACGACCGAGCAGATCATTCACCGTGACAGTCAATAACTGCAACTCATCTTGGACGACAGGCACCGGCACGCGACGACGGAGGTCGGCGGCACTGACAATGCTCTGCGCAGTACGGGCAATGACATCGATTGGTCGAAACACTGCACGTGTCAACCATGCACCACCCTGTGCAGCAAACATCATGGCTGCCACACCACCAAATGCCAGGGCATAGAGGAAGATACGCAGCGCACGTTCTGTTTCGGCAATGGGGCGTGACAGTTGTATCAAGCCCTGGACTTGCACGGTCCCGGTTATGGGGTTGGTATACATCAGCGGAAGCATCAGCGAGCGCACCCGCACAAAACCAAGGTCTAGAGTGGCTCGTTGTATTGGCGTTACCAAAGAACCCATGACGGTCTCACGATTCAGCGTCAACCGTTTTGCAAGCGCAACCTGCCCTCTCAAGTTAGGTGAATACTCGATGGGATTGCCGTCGTTATCATAGACAACGACCAACAAATTCGTTGTTGCAAAGCTGTCAAGCCCATTCCCCTGGGCGAGGAAGGCTGGCAAATCTGATAAATCCGTACGCAATGTCGGGGCTGTGGCGGCATCATTGAAGGTCTGCACAAGTACCTGCGAACCCAAGTTTAATTCGTTGTCGATACCATTCATGAGTGCATGATTGACCACAAAAAACAATCCCACATCGAGTGCGGTCAATGCCAGGGCAAATAATCCTACATAGGCAAGGGTCAGTCTGAGGCGCAGCGACATAGATCCTACTTTGCTCGAGTATATGCAGCCGCAACCCAGCCTACCACGCCATCGGCAGTACGGACAGGGAGCCACTCACCATCTGCCGTCACCCCGACCCCGCTCAATGTCAGCGGCGTTCCATCTGCGAGCGTTGCCAAAATGTCTGCGTCACGAAGCGGGGCAGAACGGAGGAACAAGCCAGATTCACCCGTTCCAAAGACCAACACGACCTGACCTTCAGTCACCCCTGTGCCGCTGGCGTGTGTGAGTGTTGGCAATGTTACTGCAGACGATGCGGAGTCACGCTGCCCAATCATACCTTTGGGGACAAGGGCGAATACCAAAAAGAGAATCGCCATGACGCCACCGCCGACCAATGCCACGCGCGGTCCTCGCTGCATGACTGCATGGATGCCACTTGGACGTGGCACCACTACTTGCTGTGTCGTGCGGCGATTATCGTCTGTTGGTGACCGATACGACATCCCTCCGGTACGTGAGATGGGTTCTTCGTCGTGCTGCTGTGCGTTTGGGGTTTTTGCGTCATCCATTATAGGCCTCGGGATTATTCTTCACGGATATGCATGCGCCAGAATTCCAATAATTCAGTTATGATTTGTTCCATTCCGATGCGGGGTTCCCAGCCAGTAATTTTACGCAGTCGGCTATTATCCCCACGCAGTATTGGTTCATCGACTGGGCGTAAGCGGGCAGGGTCCACCACAATTTGCACCGGCACGGTACCCTGTGCCAAAACGATATCGAGGATGTCGCCCATCCGGGTTGCGACTCCGGAACACATGTTATACACCGTGCCACCAGGAGCATGTTGCAACAATGCCCATAGTGCGCGCGCCACATCGTCGACGTGCGTATAATCTCGGCGCGGCTCGAGGTTGCCGACCTGGATAATCGGATCTTGGCGACCCGCTTCGATCAGCGCCATTTGCCGGCAAAACGTTTGAATCGCCGTTCGATCCCCTTGGCGCGTTCCGACGTGATTAAATGACCGCGTCACCACGGTGTGAATGCCGTACGAATCAAAATACTGCAGCCCCAAAAGTTCCTGCGCGACTTTACTTATGCCGTATGGAGACGCTGGTCGCATCGGGTGCGATTCTTGAATAGGAACGGCTTCTGGGGCGACAACACCATATTGCGCACTCGAACCAGCGATGTGCACCCGTGCTGCAGGCGCATGGCGACGCACCGCTTCCAAGAGATGGACGGTGCCCTCGACATTTGCACGCATCGTCGCTACCGGCGCACCCCAGGATGCTGACGGGTAACTTTGCGCCGCGAGGTGATAGACGAAGTCCGGTTGTGCATGTGCAACAGTATCAGCCACCGCATAGGGGTCTTCGATATCGCCTTCGTAGATAGCCAATCGATCAATAATTGGGGCGAGCGCACGCGGGTCGCTCCGCCAGCGTTTGAATACACTGACTGATACGCCGGGTTGGCGCACCAAGTATTCGGCGAGTGTACTCCCTACTGGTCCAGTTGCACCGGTAATGAGGACTTTTGGCATGCCTGCTCCTCTGCGTCTGCGTCTTGTGTCTATCTTACCAGACTCGTTGCTTGTATCAGCACAAACTTTATGTCAATAAAAAAGAAGGAGATGCCGTCACGCTACGTATCCATACGGTATAATGCAGGCATATTCGAACCAACGCGGTAGAAGGCATTCCCATGAAGTATATCGCTACCATCGGCTTGGAAGTCCACGCCCAGATTCGAACGACCTCCAAAATGTTCTGTGGATGCCGTACCGATGCGGCACATGCAGCACCAAACACCAATGTCTGCCCGACCTGTCTCGGCTTACCCGGTGCATTACCAGTGCCGAATCGCGCTGCCATAGAGCAGATTGTCAAAACCGGGCTAGCGCTCCATTCGACCATTGCGGTAGACAGCACGATGAGCCGCAAAAACTACTTTTATCCCGACCTTCCTTCGTCGTACCAGCGCAGTCAATTCGAAGATCCCTTGTGTATCGGCGGTCACGTCGATATTATCGTCAACGGGGTCGATCGTCGTATCAATCTGACCCGCATTCACATCGAAGAAGACACAGGCAAACTCAATCACATGCCAGATGGTACATCGCTCATTGATTACAATCGTGCCGGTGTGCCCTTGATGGAGATTGTGTCAGAGCCCGATATTCAATCCGCCGAAGAAGCCCGTCTCTACTTCCAATCCATTCATCAATTGCTGAGTTGGATTGGGGTCAACAGCGGCAACCTCGAAGAAGGTGCCCTGCGCTGTGATGCAAATGTGTCTGTTCGACCTGAGGGCCAAAAGGAATTTGGCTCGAAGGTCGAAATCAAGAACGTCAATTCATTCAAAAACGTCGAACGCGCCATCAACTACGAAATAGAGCGGCAGATTCAGGTCCTCACCGATGGTGGAAAAATTACCCAGTCGACACGCGGATGGAACGATGCCACCGGCAAAACCGTCGAACAACGTTCCAAAGAATTTGCACACGACTACCGCTACTTCCCCGATCCCGATATTCCACCGTTCCAGATGGAACGCGCCCTCGTCTCAGAGATTGCCACCCGACTCCCCGAGTTGCCTGCAGCTCGGCGGCAGCGCTTCATCACCCAATATGCAGTCAGCACCGCCGATGCAGATTTGTTGACAGCGAATACCGCTGTTGCTGACTTCTACGAGACGACCGTCGCTGCCACACTCACACGCGGTGGTACCGCACGCGACGCGTCGGTGTGGATTTTGGGTGAATTCTTTCGTTTGCTCAACGATCAAGGCGAATCCCTTGCTGAGGCCTCAGCACGGATGACTCCTGCACACATCGCTGAAGTGATTTCACTGCTCAACAAAGGGACGATCACACGCGCTTCTGCGAAGGAAGTTTTTGAGATTTGCTACCGTGAAGGGACTGCCCCCGAATCCATTGTTGCCGCGCGCGGGATGGCAGTCATCGGCGATAGTGATGCACTGCTGACCATGGCACGCGAAGCAGTCGCGGCAAATCCGAAGGCAGTCGCAGACTTTAAAGCCGGCAAAGAAGCCGCGGTGAAGTTCTTGGTCGGGCAAATAATGCGCCAATCTCGTGGTCAAGCCAGCCCGCAGGCTGCGGAAACCGCGGTCGTAGCTGCACTTGCCGAAGTGTAGCCCCTTACCGTTGTCCTTTTTATCACGGAACAGGGATTGTGCAGTTTGACACACATTCGCCCTAATGCTAGTATGGTGCGCGTTCAATGGCACGTACTCTATACCCGCGATTTGGAAAGCAAGTAGGTTATCTATGCCTCCAATAACAGAACATGTCGTGCTTCGTGATCTTGATGTTCCAAACATTGCAGATCTCGATGTGTACATTCAGCACGAGGGGTACGAAGCCCTCCGCAATGCAGTCAAAGAAAAGACTCCCCAGGACATCATCAACGTCGTGAAAGATGCTGGGTTGCGTGGGCGTGGGGGTGCAGGGTTCCCTGCAGGTGTGAAGTGGGGCTTTTTGCCCAAAGACGTCTACCCGCGATACCTCTGCTGCAACGCAGACGAATCCGAACCAGGGACATTCAACAATCACCATATCATCGATCACAATCCGCACCAACTCATCGAAGGTGTTGCACTTGCTGCCTATGCCATCGAATGCCAGAAAGCGTTCATCTATATCCGTGGCGAATTCGCTGCTGGAGCGTTGCGGCTTGAGAAAGCAATCGCTGACGCGACGGCACGTGGCTTCCTCGGCAAAAATGTCTTTGGTACCGATGTCACGATCGAGATTGTCGTCCATCGTGGTGCCGGCGCATATATCTGTGGTGAAGAGACCGCCCTGCTCGAATCGCTCGAAGGCAAAATGGGGCAACCACGCCTCAAACCACCGTTCCCCGCTGTGGCTGGCTTGTACGGTAAACCAACCATTGTCAATAACGTCGAAACACTCACAAACGTCCCCCGGATTGTTCTGAAGGGTGTCGAGTGGTACCGCAAAAACGGCACAGAAAAGAGCCCCGGTACCAAAGTCTTTTGTTTGTCAGGGCATGTCAAAAAACCCGGCAACTACGAAGCCGGCTTCGGTGTCACTATGCGTGAGCTGATTTATGACTACGCTGGTGGGATGAGGGATGATAAAAAAGTCAAAATCATCGTGCCCGGCGGTGCTTCCGCTGCATGGTTGACTGAGGCGAACCTCGATGTGTCTATGGATTACGAGTCCCTTGCTGCTGCCGGCACCATGCTCGGATCAGGTGGAATCATCATTCTCGACGAGTCTGTTTCTGCGGTCGAGTTAGCCTACAAGATGGACGAGTTCTTCAAACACGAATCGTGTGGGAAGTGCACCCCATGCCGTGAAGGTACCCACTATTTGGTCAAAACACTCCACAAGTTTACACACGGTGGCGCGGTCAAAAACGACATCGCCAAACTGCACGATGTTTACAATCAAATGGCGGGCAACTGCTTCTGTCTGTTGGGTGAAAGTGCCGTGGTGCCGATTCGCACCGCGTTGCGCCTCTTCCCCGAAGAGTTCGATGCCGCGTTGGCCAAATCACCCGCACGTCATGCCATTCCACTCACGTTAGCACACTAGCGCCACCGTACACGGTAGCCGGGAGTAGTAATCCAATGCCAGACGTTAACCTTATCATCGACGGACATGCGGTTGCGGTACCAGCCGGGACCAATCTCGTCGATGCAGCGCGGACGGTCGAAGTCGCAATCCCCGTCTTTTGTTATCACCCGAAGCTCAAACCGGTCGGGATGTGTCGGATGTGTTTGGTCGAGGTGTATACCCCTCGCATTGATCCAGCAACCCGCCAGGTCGTACTCGGGCCAGATGGACTGCCACAGCTTGCCCTGATGATGAACAAGCTCCAACCCGCCTGCGTCACGCCAGTGAGTGAAGGCATGGTCGTCAAGACCACCACCGAAAAAGTCAAGTTCGCACAACGTGGCGTGCTTGAATTTTTGTTGACCTCACATCCACTCGACTGCCCGGTCTGCGACAAGGGCGGCGAATGCCCGTTGCAGAATCTCACCATGCAGTGGGGACCGGAGGTCAGTCGGTTTGACTACAGTGACAAAGTCCACTTTGAAAAGCCTGTAAAGCTCAGTGACGTGATCTTCCTTGATCGCGAGCGCTGTATTTTGTGCTCACGGTGTGTCCGCTTCCAAGACGACATTGCAGGTGATCCCGTGCTCGGCTTTGATAATCGTGGTCGCACGTGGGAAATCATCTCGAAGTCGGAACCCGGCTTTGACTCCAAATTCTCTGGCAACACGACAGACATCTGCCCCGTTGGTGCACTGACGAGTGCAGACTTCCGCTTCCGTTCACGTGTGTGGGAAGTACGGAGCACACCGAGCATTTGTACCCACTGTTCGGTTGGCTGTAATTTGAGCCTCGACGCCCGCCACAATTCTTTGATGCGCGTGATGCCACGAGAAAACGACGACGTCAACGAAATCTGGCTCTGCGACAAGGGCCGCATGGGAATGCGCTACGTCGAAAGTGCGACCCGCATCACAACCCCACTCGTGCGCCAACACGGCAAGCTTGTCCCTGCGTCGTGGGACGAGGCATTGACGCGTATTGCCACGAATCTCTCACAGATTGCAGCCAAAGGCAATGGCCAGGTTGCAGGGATGATGAGCGATTCAGCATCCAACGAAGATCTATACGCCTTCCGCAAACTCATTACCGAGACATATCAATCCACATCACTCGACCATCGCCCAGGCGCAGTCACTGATGTCGCCCTCGACGACGCAGTCCTCACGGCAGGTGTCGGTACAGGCACGAGCCTGTTGGCCCTCGGTAAAGGCACAACGGTTGTCGTGCTCGCTGCAGATGTCGAAGAAGAAGCTCCACTCTATGTGCTCCGATTACGTGGCATCCAAAATCGCGGCGGTGCCGTGCATGTCATCAATTCCTTCGCAACCAAGCTCGGGAGCGGGGCATCATCGGACACCCGCATCAAAGCGGGCAGCGAAGGTGCGTACGCCAACGCATTCCTGAAGTTGGTCCTCGACGCACAAACAGCCATTGGATTCGACCGGCGCGTGCGGAACCTCGACGACCTGCGTACCCAGGTGGGCAAGCTTTCGATTGACTCCCTCCTTGAACAAGCCGGTGTCAGCCGCGCGCAACTCCAGAAGGTTGTTGATGCCTACATGTCCGCCACCAACGCAATCATTGTCTATGGACATACCGCTCTCCAAATCGGTGCCAGCGTCACACACACATTAACCAGTGCAGCCATCGCAACTGGCAAATGCGGTAAAGCCAACAACGGCTTGATCGCATTGACCAGCGGTGCCAACACCGTCGGTGCACTCGCACTCGGCGTACGCCCCGGCAAAGATGGTGCTGCAGCCAGTGAATACTGGGCACGTGCCGAAGCAGGGACGTTGCGCGGACTCATGGTGGTGGGTCTCGATCCTGCTCACAACAATCCTGCTGCCGCAGAAGGTCTCGCCACCATCGCCAAACATGGCTTTTTGGCCGTACAAACGATGTTCATGAACCAAACTGCAGAATTGGCAGACGTGGTGTTGCCACAAATGGCAATCGCTGAAACCGACGGTACATTGACCAACGCTGAACGGCGTGTCCAGCGCTTCCGCATTGCAATTGCCGCACCGGCAGCCATGCACCCGAGCTGGCAAATTTGTGCCTACCTTGCCGAACGATCAACAGTCGCTGTACCCACCGCCAAAAACAACACTGCGGTGCTGGGCGACTGGGAATATGCGGTTACCAGTGATGTCACCGACGAAGTCGCACAACGCATCCCGCACTTCGGCGGCATCACCTACACGAGTCTCGATTTAAGCATCAATTCGTGGGGACGCCAAGCCAACGAGTCAGTTTATTACGATGGCACTTCCTACACCAATACCGAGGGCAACGGGGTCCAAATCGCAACACTCGCAGATTCTGCGACTGCACCATTGCCGATGAGCTTCGCCGCACCCGCTCAATTCGAGCCAAAGGGTGAATTCGGACTTTTGCTCCAGTCCCCTGTGCGTGCATATAACGGCGGTACCTGGAGTATTGACTCCAAGTTGTCAACCCGACAAATCCCCGTTCATGTACTCATCTCACCGGCCGATGCTGCACGCTGGAACATCAACGCAGGCGACCAAGTGACAATCGCCACGCCCGTCGGCTCGAGCACGGTACCTGCCCAGATCGACAATAACATCGCTGCTGGCCACGTACTGCTTCCCGATGTGGTAGGTGCGCCACTCCATCTCGCACTCGGTGCATATACCCGCGTCGCCATACGGCGTGCCGAATAGCAGGACGCTGAGGAGGATACGATGACCTGGTTTGACATACTCATCCTGCTGGTACGCTGTCTCGTGCTTGCACTCGCAGCAGCCACATTGTTCGCCTACTTCACGCTGTTTGAACGACGATTGTTGGCCAAGTTCCAACATCGCATCGGGCCAAATCGCGCTGGCTACATCCCATTACCCGGTGGCAAGAAATTGTTCGGAGGCTGGTTACAACCCGCAGCTGATGCGGTCAAACTCTTCCTCAAAGAAGATGTCGTCCCCGCCATGGCCGACAAGTGGGTGTATATCCTCGCTCCAGGCTTTGCAGTGGTACCAGCCCTCATTATCTGGGTCGCCATCCCGCTTGGGACGTGGCCAGACGGTATGGGTGGCAATTGGCTCCACTACGCACCAATCGATGTCGGCGTACTCTATCTTTTGGCAGTAACATCTATCGGTGTGTACGGTATCGCAATTGCCGGCTGGGCTTCAAACAACAAATATTCGATGATTGGCGGGGTACGCGCCTCGGCACAAGTCATTTCGTATGAGTTGGCTTTGGGGATGGCAATCCTTGCTGTTGTGATGCAAAACAGCACATTCCGCACCGAACAAATCGTCATCGACCAGGGAACAATGTGGAACATCGTTCCGCAGTTTCTCGGCTTCATCATCTTTTTGGTTGCCAGTACCGCTGAGGTCGTCCGTTCACCCTTCGACCTTGTCGAAGCCGAACAAGAACTCGTCGGCGGCTATAACACCGAATACGGCTCAATGAAGTTTGCACTCTTCTTTATGTCTGAGTACATCAAGTTGATTGCCATGAACGCCATTGCAGTAACGTTGTTCTTGGGTGGCGGCAATTTCCCTGGTATCGACACACTGGTTGCATCGCTCAAATCAAGTAACGGCGAAACCATTGCCTACGCAGTGCAGGGGCTGTTGACACTCGGTGCATTCCTCCTCAAGACGACCGCATTGTCGTTCTTGTCTGTGTGGGTACGTGCGTCGGTCCCTCGTGTACGCTACGACCAATTGATGCATCTCGGATGGAAAATCCTGCTGCCGATGGGGTTGTTCAATGTGGTAATGACCGCCGTGTGCGGTGTGTTATTCCCCACTGACAGCATAATTGTCAAAGTCGTAATGGGTGTTGTCGGTCTCCTCATCGTCGTCATCGTGTCAGCCACTGCAACACCAAAACACGCGAAGCGTGGTGTGACACTGGTCAATACGTCTGCAGGGAACTAGAGAGGGTCACATGCTAGGAGCATTCTTCAAAGGCTTGGGCACGACGTTCAAGTACCTGTTTAAAAAGCCCGTGACCGTGCAATACCCCGAAGAAAAACGGGTAGTGCACGAGCGCTTCCGCGGTCGTCATCAGCTGAACCGTTTCGAAAACGGAATGGAACGCTGTATTGGCTGCTCACTCTGTGCAGCAGCATGTCCTTCGGATGCCATCTTGGTTATTCCAGCCGAAAACAACCCAGCTTCACCGAATTCTCCTGGCGAACGCTATGCAGTCCGCTACGAAATCAACATGCTGCGGTGTATTTTCTGCGGGTATTGTGAAGACGCCTGTCCGACCAATGCAATAACGCTCGAACACCAGTACGAATTGTCGTTCTATGACCGCAAATCGGCCATCTATGACAAATCAATGTTGTTGGTTCCGATCGAAAAGGGTCACGGCGAAATCCCACCAGTGTTGACCCAGATGAATCGGCGCCCCAGCCCGCCGGCTCAGATTGACCTGTAAGGGGGCCAAAATGGATTTGTTGCTTTTTGGGATACCCGCACTCGTCGCCATCATCGGCGCTATCGCGATGCTGCTGAGTCGCAATGCCGTCCATAGTGCCCTGTATCTGTTGCTCAACTTTGCAGCAATAGCAGTGCTGTATCTGTTGCTCCAGGCGCCGTTCTTGTTTGCAACACAACTGATTGTCTATGCAGGTGCAATCATCGTCCTGTTCTTGTTCGTGGTGATGTTGTTGGGTGCCGAACGTGACGAAGAAACCACCCATGCGAACCCGTGGCAAAACCGTGGAGCATTCGTCGGTGGCATCCTGTTGCTCGTCGAACTGTGTATGCTGTACGTGAGAAACCCTGGCACAATCCCAGTCTCGGTTGACATGAACAATGGCTTTGCCGCACCAGCCGAAGTAGCCAAGGCACTCTTTACTACCCATCTCCTTCCCTTCGAAATCGCATCGTTTGTGTTGCTGACCGCCCTGATTGGCGTGGTTGTGCTCCACCAACGCCGTAGCTAGAGGAACGCAGCCATGGTATCGACACTTATGTATGTCGCACTCAGCGCATTCCTGTTTGTCATCGGGGTTCTCGGTGTCACACTACGAAAGAGTGCGTTGATGGTCTTTATGTCGGTAGAACTGATGTTGAACGCGGCAAATCTGGCCCTCGTGGCCTTCGCCAATCAATGGAAGTCTGTCGATGCGCAGATTATGGTCTTTTTCGTCATCACGATTGCTGCTGCCGAAGTTGCAGTCGGGTTGGCGTTGTTGGTGATGATCTTCAGACGCAAGAAGACCACCGACATCGATTTGATGAACACGCTCCGGGGATAGGATCCGATACCGTGCCGTGCACGGCTACCGAATGCAGAGCAGCTTATGACGCAACTTTCTTGGTTTATCGCGTTAATACCCGCAATCCCACTGCTTGGGTTCCTCCTGAACGCCCTTTTCGTGAGGAACGAAAAGGCAAACGGGGTGATTGCCAGCCTGGCAGTAGCCGGCGCCTTTGGTGCCGCGATTGCCGCGATTGTCGGACTCAACGGCCTCGACGAGGCTTCACGCCAGATTAGCATTCCATTGTGGCAATGGCTCGCAGTCGGCAAACTCGATGTCGCTTTTGGACTCTACTACGACCCATTGACCGCAGTAATGACACTGCTGATCACCGGCGTTGGTACACTCATCCACATCTTCTCGGTCACCTATATGCACGGCGATGCCCGACCACGGCGCTATTTTGCATATCTGAATCTGTTCGTCTTTTCGATGCTGATGCTGGTCATGTCAGACAACCTGCTTGTACTGTTCCTCGGCTGGGAAGGTGTTGGACTCTGTTCGTTCTTGCTTATCGGCCATTGGTTCGAGCGCAAGTCCGTGCAGCCAGGCATCGTACCGAGTGAGGCCGCAGCCAAGGCATTCGTTGTCAATCGCATCGGTGACGCCGGCATGCTGTTGGCAATGATGCTGATTCTGTCCCGATTCGGGACGCTTTCTTTCTTTGGACCAGACGGCAATTCCGGGTTTTTCAGTAAATTAACCGACGCGTCGTTCACCATGGTGAATCTCGGAGCGTTGGGCACAGTATCAGTTGTCAGCGGCATTGCGTTCCTGATGATACTGGCAATAGTCGGCAAATCGGCCCAATTGCCATTGTTTATCTGGTTACCAGACGCGATGGCAGGTCCGACGCCTGTGTCAGCGTTGATTCACGCCGCCACCATGGTCACCGCTGGTGTCTACCTGGTGGTACGCAATCACATGCTGTTTGACTTAGCTCCTGATGCAGCCTCCTGGTTGACCATCATTGGCACCATGACTGCACTCATCGGCGCAACCGCAGCACTGACCCAATTCGACATCAAACGCGTCCTGGCATACTCTACCATCTCCCAACTCGGCTTCATGATTGCGGCTGCAGGGATGGGCGCGTATACCTCGGCGATGTTCCACTTGTTGACACACGGCCTCTTCAAAGCGCTGTTGTTCTTGGCAGCAGGCGCGATTATCCATGGTTTGCACGACGTCCAGGACATGCGCCGTATGGGTGGTTTGGCCAAAACCATGCCAACCATTTATCGCGTGTACATCGTCGGTGCATTCGCACTCGCTGGGATCTTCCCATTTGCGGGGTTTTGGTCTAAAGACGAAATTTTGGCCCACGGCTGGTTCAATGCCCAGGCAGTCACGACCACTGCAGTACTGGTATTCAGTTCACTGCTGACGGCGCTTTACATGGGTCGTCAAGTCGCCTTGACCTTTGCCGGCGAAGCACGCGACCACGAGTTGCATGCACACGAACACCTCGGGAGCATGAAGTGGCCCTTGGTTCTCTTGGCGATTGGGGCTACCCTTGGTGGTCTCATCAACCTGCCAGGACTGTACACACTCCACGAGTGGTTGCGCCCAGTCTTGCATGAACCCGTTGAACTCTACACCGTCGGAATGGGCATCTTTGCAGGGGTAACCACCCTCCTTGCAGCGGGTACTGGCTACCTCGCATATCGCATCTACAGCGGTGCAGCGCTTGCCAAAATCAAGCCCGGTGCAGATGACCCTGCGCATTATTACCTCGGTGATATCTGGAAGGGCTTTGAGCTGGGCTGGGGTCTCGATTATATCTACCAGCGCTTCATCGTCCGCCCGTATCGTGGCTTTTCTGCGTATGTCTACGACGTCTTTGACGTGCAGGCAATTGATGGCATTTTGGTCGAAGGCAGCGCACGCTCCATCGGCGCTATTGCCCGCCTCAAATCACAGGCACAGAACGGAAGCGTTCGGACCTACGCATTTGTCTTTTTGATTGGTGTCGTCCTCGTAGTCGGATACATGGTATTCGGCGCGTAGTCAGGGATCGGCAGCGATGTCGACCCTGGGTGTGGGGTGTTCGTGAATCAGTTAGGATTTCCTCTACTCTCACTATTGATAGGCACACCGCTCGTTGGAGCAGTGCTCATCGGACTGACTGCGTCGAATGCCCGTTCTTTGCAACGGACAATCGCCTGGATAGTGAGTATTGCCAATGCAGCTCTGGCAATCTATGCAGTAACCGCCATGCAGCCATTGGGTGGCTACCAATTCATCGAATCTGTTGATTGGTTAGCTGACATTGGTCTCAAGTACGCCGTTGGTATGGATGGTATCAATGTCTGGATGGTCCTCTTGGCCACCCTATTGACACCATTGGCACTGTTTGCCGCCCGTAACGAACAAACACATCAGAAGTCGTTCCATGCATTGATATTGGTCTTATCGGCCAGCCTCATCGGCGCATTCCTTGCAACGGACCTGCTGCTGTTCTACGTGTTTTTTGAAATGACTTTGGTCCCTACCGCCTTGCTGATTGCCACCCAAGGCAGCGGTGATGCCAAAGCAGCGGCCATCAAGTTTTTTGTGTATCCCTTTGTCGGATCGGTATTCATGCTCGCCAGCATCGCTGGTCTGGTCGTCAGCCACTTCCAGCAGACCGGTCTGATGACGTTCGACTCAGTTATTATCAGCGGCGCTGTGCTCAACGGTACGCTGGTCATGGATCCCAACCTCGAACGGGCTTTGTTTGCGGGCTTCTTCTTGGCATTCGCCATCAAGACACCGATATGGCCATTCCACACCTGGATGCCACAAGCGCAGGCAGCCACGCCCAATAATGGTTCGGTCGACATCGCCGGCATTCTGCTCAAAATCGGGGCGTATGGAATGTTGCGCTTTGCGCTGCCATTCTTCCCACACGCCGCACTCTGGGCAGCTCCCGCAATCGGCATTTTGGCGGTCATCAGCATCCTCTATAGTGCAGTCATTGCCTTTGGGCAGCACGATATGAAGGTTCTGCTGTCGTACGCTACTATCAGCCATTTGGGTTTTGTGATGCTCGGTATTTTTTCACAAACCATCGAAGGAGTCACCGGCGCGCTGATTACCATGATCAACAGTGGGTTAACCACTGGCGCGTTGTTCCTCATCGTTGGTATCTTGGCAGCCCAGCGTGGCAGCCGTAACCGCGACGACTTCTCTGGTGTGTGGCTGACAGCCCCAACATTTGGGACACTCACCCTCATCACAGTGTTTGCGTCCATCGGTGTCCCCGGCTTGAATGGGTTCATCGGTGAATTCCTGAGCATGCAAGGCGCCTGGTTGGCACCACAACTGGGCTATGCCTACGTGACATTTGCCGTCATCGGCATTGTCTTGTCTGCAGCCTACCTGCTGCGCATGTATCGCGGCGTTTATATGGGTGCAGCACCAGAAGCCAATGCCATTCACGAGCCAAACCGTAGCGAACTCGCCGTCATCAGTCTGCTCGTGATAGCGATGATTGTGATTGGTCTCTATCCAAGCATCATCACATCCGTCAGCAACGCCAGTGTCAGCGAACTCGTACGCAGTCTGACCGCCAGTTCACACTAATCGGCACTTCGGGCCGTTTGTAATGGAGTAACCACTATGGCACAGATTGCGTTGCCAGGCATAGACTACATGGTCATCCTCCAAATCATCATCGTATTTGGATCGGCCACAGTACTCTTGCTTATCGATTTGCTCATCCCGGCCAACCAAAAGCGCATTACTGCACTGCTGGCTTTGGTCGCCACCATTGCTGCACTCATTGCTGGTCCGTATAGCCACGCCGGTATTACTATGGCCAATACGGTGGCTTTTGGGTCTTCGACACTGATTGTCAACAGTATCATCCTGTTTGCCACGGCAATCAGCATCCTCTTCGCCAGCGATGCGATGCACAAACAAGGAATCGAACGCGGCGAGACGTACATCCTGATGCTCCTTGCAACAGGCGGCATGCTTTTGCTCGCCCAAGGCTCGAGCCTGATTACCCTCTTCCTCGGTCTCGAACTCTTGTCGATTGCACTGTATGTGTTGACGGCAATTGCCTATCCACGTCTCGCCTCCGAAGAAGCCGGTCTCAAATACCTTATCATCGGAGCCTTTGGCGCAGGATTTTTGGTATTTGGGATTGCACTAACCTTCGGCGCAACGGGGACGCTCGTCTTGAGCGAAATAGCAGCCCGCATCCCTACAACCGGTATTGAGCGCGGTATGTTTTTCACCGGGATTGGCTTGATGCTGGTGGGCTTCGGCTACAAGGTATCACTTGTACCCTTCCACATGTGGACGCCCGATGTCTACCAAGGCGCACCAACACCCGTTACGTCGTTCATGTCGGTGGGGAGCAAAGTCGCCGGCTTCATCGCTATTATTGCCCTTGTCCAAATGCTCGGACCTGAGGCTCAGGTTATTTCGCCGGTGTTGATGGGTCTGGCGGTGCTGACAATGCTCGTCGGCTCGATTGTCGCCATCAACCAAACCAGTCTCAAACGCATGCTTGCCTACTCGAGCATCAGCCATGCCGGTTTTGTGCTGTTGGGCGTCCTCGGTAGTACCCAAGCCAGTGGCTTGCGCGCACCTATCTTTTACCTTGCAGCCTACACACTCACCAATCTGGCAGCATTCGGGGTCATCATGACCCTCGAAGGCTCAAACGAACGGGATTTGACTCTGGCTGACCTCCGTGGCCTGTGGAGCCGCAATCCGTGGTTGACTGCGATAATGGCATTGGCGTTGCTGTCACTGGCTGGTGTCCCCCCAACTGTCGGCTTTTTGGGCAAGTTCCTGGTTATCAGCGCGGTCTGGCAGAGTGGGTATGCGTGGCTGGCTGTGGTTGCAGCATTTGCCTCTGCGTTTGCCGCGTTCTTTTACATCCGTGCATTGCTCTCAATGTTCTCGGGCACGTCCGAAGCGCCTCGTGCCACTGCAAACGCACGCTCAACGTTGGCATTACTCATCGTCGCCGTTGGTATCATCGCCGTCGGCTTGATGCCATGGAGCATCTCTGCGCTTGCACTCGCCGGCAACTAACACACATCGTTCCCACCGCCCTTCTGCGAGAGCAGGAGGGCTTTTTTTCGTATTTTTGGAATTTCAAGAAAGGGAGGATGCGATGATTTGCCAGCAATACATCATCCACGACCAATGGTGCAGATCCTGCATGCTGCCAGCTCCCGCCGTGACCCAGCCGAGTTCCCGTCCGCGCAGTATCGAACGATTGCACCGGCGGGCGAGCGACACGTCGTTGGGTCCCACGACGGCCGCATTCATGCCCAGACACCCCTTGGACAGACAACGTGCGTTACCGCAGCGACACAGCATCAACCCAGACACCTGATGAGCAGCTATCCCATGCGATCTGCTGAGTGCTGTTAGACACAAAAAAATGCCCCGACACCGCAGTGTCGGGGCATACAACGTCGTATTATTTGGTGCCGTGTAGCACGTAGACGTAACTCCCGGTGGAGCCGAATTTCTTCAAATCGACTGCCCCGATTACCAACGACTGATTGCCTTGATCATAGCCAGCCAAGAAAAAGCCATCGGGATTGAGACCCGGCGTGCGCTTGCGAAATGTCCACCCGCCTGTCCCGAGTTGCTTGTTGTAATAGTCTGCGACTGCGCTGAGATCTGCTGAGCTGTGGTATGTTTCTTCGACGATGGATTCTGGTTTGACGCTCCCTAAAGCAAGACCAGCTTTTGCTTCAGTCTTCCACCCAGCAATGATTGCATCGAGTGCGGGATCAGCAGGTAACGCGGTATCTACTTTGGCGAGTGCGGTCGGCACGACTGCAGCACTTCCTCCACAGGCGACGAGTAGGGCAAGTGCACAGACGACGAGCAGCACAATTCGCACAGATTTCATGATGATTCCTTCTAGACGTTCATACGGTCTATTATACCCGACCACTAGCGATCTGCAGTGATACGGAGAGAGACAACACCATCACGGCTGTTTGCTTCTGCAAAAAGCGTCACGATAAGCAGTTGGGTACCATTCCGATAGGTACGCAGGATCCGGCTATCCCGCGGCGGCAGCGGAGGGTCAATCTGCCACGCATTCGCCAATGCAGCTTCGTCATAACTTTGTGCAACGTCCGCAATAGGACGTGGGATGCGCATATACGTCGTCTCATCGGTAACACGATACCCCTTGGCACGGAGCATCGCATGCATATTGTTATCATAGGCACTCATCACATCTGGGAGGCTCGATGAGTTCGATACCTTGTAGGGGATGGCATCGATTGGATCTGGGATGCTTTTGACATCCTGCGTGACGCTACACGCGACCGCAACAAAACATGTTAGTATCAGCAACAGTACTCGTCGCATCAAACCCTCGCACAAGGAACAGCATGAACCATATAGACATTATCACCGACGGCGCCTGTTCCGGCAACCCGGGACGCGGCGGATGGGCGACGATTGTCATCCACAACGGTACCACCACAGAATA
The DNA here is from genome assembly GCA_947474225.1 of Roseiflexaceae bacterium. Taxonomy (GTDB): domain Bacteria; phylum Chloroflexota; class Chloroflexia; order Chloroflexales; family Roseiflexaceae; genus UBA965. Next base: position 39,940 of record CANJHS010000003.1, read on the forward strand.
CAGCGGGAGCGCCGCCGAAACCACCAACAATCGGATGGAGATGACCGCTGCCCTTATCGGTCTACAAAAGACTCCGCGCGATAATACCATCAACATCTACACCGATAGCCAATACCTCATCAACGGCATCACCAAATGGGTCAAAGGGTGGCAAAAAAACGGCTGGAAAACACGCACCGGTGACCCCGTCGAAAACAAAGACCTCTGGGAATCGCTCATCGCACACACGCATAGCGGCGTACATTGGCACTATGTCAAAGGCCATGCTGGCCATGAGCACAACGAACGGGCAAATGATCTCGCGCAACACCATGCCGGGTCACGGGCAGCCGGCGGGCTCCCCAGCATCGTTCCAAACCGTACTGTCACGACCAGAGCCGTTGCACCCGGGTCTGCTACATTTCCCTGTTATGTCAGCTTGGTGAATGGTGAGTTGGCACAGCACGTCAATTGGGATGACTGCAAGGCGGTGACCCACGGCGTGTCGGGTGCCAAATTCAAGAAAGTCGCTTCTCAGACGGAACTACAGGCTCAATTGCGCAGTTGGGGAGTCAGCGTGGGGTCGTGATTTTTTCGAGCCGCGCAAAACTGGCGATCAGTCGCTTTTCTCCGGCTGCTGAATCGGCAAAACGAACCACCACTTCGACGTCGTCGTCGACGGATTTCGCCGACAGGACGACACCTTCACCAAAGCGCTGATGGCGTACCACATCTCCCACCTCGTACTGTACAACTGACGCAACGGGTTTATGTGTTGCCGCAGTTCCCCAGCCCTGAAAGGCTGGATTGCTGCGCATCCCGGGAATTGTTGGGTTGGTCATTCCGAGTCGTGAGGCATGCGCCAACATCCCATTAGGGATATCAGCCAAGAATCGTGATGGCAACGTCTGGTCATAGCGACCAAAATTCATCCGACGAGCGACCCGTGACAATGCCAATCGCTTACGCGCGCGGGTTACTCCCACATACAGGATACGCCGCTCTTCTTCGATTTGCACCGGATCTTTGTGGGTCCTGCTATGGGGGATCAGCTCATCTTCCAAACCGACTAGATACACATTGTCATATTCGAGCCCTTTTGCCTGATGGAGCGTAATGCAGACGACGTGATTATCGACACTCGCAAGACGATCAACATCTGCAACCAAGGCAACTTCTTCGAGGAAGCGGGCGAGCTGTTCTACGGCCGGTAACTCGGCATATTCACCCGCAACACGGCGCAACTCGTTGACGTTTTCGACGCGTGATTCTGCATCGACTCCGCCGTGTTCGTTCACCAACCCGGCAATGAACTGTGACTCACGCAGCATTTCGTCAAAACTATCCAGCAGCGGCAAGGACGGTGCGCGTTTGACAAGGCCATACAGTTTTGCACCAAATGACATGATCCGCTGCCGGGCTGCACCACGCAGAGCAGGCACAGCAGACGAATCAGCTGCTGCCTGGATGAGTGCCTGGTACAACGACACACCATGGCTACTCGCCCATTCGCTCAGATGCGCAATACTACTCGCACCGATGCCTTGCCCGGGGAACTCAATAGCGCGCACCAGCGAGATATCGTCGTTTGGGTTGGACAAAAGGCGCAACCACGCCAAGACGTCTTTTATTTCGCGGCGTTCATAGAAGCGCATCCCGCCAATGACCACATAGGGGATACGGCGGCGACTCAGCGCTTCTTCGAAGGCGCGACTCTGGGCATTGGTGCGGTACATAATTGCACAATCTGCGTACCGCGCCGTCCCTTGTTTGACCAGTGCCTCGATGGCGTCGCAGACACGCTGTGATTCTTCGTTCTGATCACTACATTCGCGCCAACTGACGGGTTCGCCGCCCGGCGTCTGGCCGCGCAGGATTTTGCGGTGTACGCGTTTGGGGGCAGCATCTATGAGAACCTGGGCGACGTCGAGAATAGCCTGGGTGCTCCGGTAGTTCTCTGCAAGGATGATGACCTGTGCACCGGCAAAGTCCGACTCAAAGCGCCGGATGTTGCGCACATCTGCACCCCGCCAGCCATAAATAGACTGGTCGTCGTCGCCCACCACAAAGATATTGCCAGACCCGCGTGCGAGCGCTTTGACCATTTCGTACTGTGCACGGTTGGTATCTTGATACTCGTCTACCAAGATGTAGCGATAGCGACGATGGTAGCGCGCAAGCATCGGCGAACGAAACAAATCAATGGTCAAGAGCAACAGGTCGTCAAAGTCGACAGCTCCGGCTACTTTGAGCAACTCGCTGTAGCGGGTATATGCGGCAGCATAGATGCGACCTTCGGGGCTTCGGCTTGCTGCTGTATAGGCCACAGAATCGAGTAATTCGTTTTTGGCACTCGAGATGGCACTAGAAATGGCGCGGGGCGTGAAAGGCTTTTCAGGGAGCTTGAGTTCTTTACTGACACGTTTGATGAGGCGTTGTTGATCATCATCATCGTAAATCAGCCAACCATCAGCCAATCCTATTGCTCTGCCATCCCGACGCAACCAGCGTGCAGCGAGACTGTGGAATGTGCCGATGTCGACCTTGCCAGCCATCTCCACCCCGACAAGGTGTTGCATGCGTTCGCGCATCTCACGGGCAGCTTTATTAGTGAAGGTCACTGCCAAGATTTCGCTCGGAGCGATACCTTGTAGGAGTAGGAATGCGATACGATGCGTCAGCACACGCGTTTTGCCCGAACCAGGGCCAGCGAGCGCCAACACGGGACCATTGATGGTTGTGACCGCCAAACGTTGTGCATCATTCAGCCCAGCCAACAGATCCTGCATCATACCGCCTTCCACTCAGTCAACCATGCAAAGAAAAAGGAGGAGACGCATACGACGTCTCCTCCACAGGATACCAGAAGAACTAGGAGCAGCGGAAGATAAAACCGATACGGCCGAGTACCACCTGTGCACCATCGGGTAATTGCGTCGGCACACCCGGGTCGATACGCACACCGTTGACACGGGTGTGATTGGTCGACTGCAAATCCGTAATCATCCATTGACCCTCGAGCACGGTCAACCGCACATGACGCCGACTCACGCCTCCACTTTCGGCACCGTATGGAGTCATGTCTACTTCGGGGTGGACACCGCTAATTGGGTCGTCTCGACCAATGATGATTTCGCGACGGCCACTCGGCAACGTCAACACGGTTCCAGATTCGAGCTGCAAGCGGGCAGTCGGCGCAACCGGATTGACGACCTGTCCTACCGGCCGTTCTGCGATGGTAGGCGCGTCTGTCGCAGGGATGGGTGCGAGGGGACCAGAATTAACTGCCATCGCAAGAATGTCTGCAGGGATTGCAGATGCATCAACGGCAAATGGCTGATCACCCAATGGCGCAGACATGATTGATCCAGAAGGCAACGGTGCAGATACATTAGCATCTGCAGGCATGGCAACAACTCGCGGTGCAACAGGCGCTGGTGCGACTACCGGAGGAACAGGGACATAGTCAGGATTACTCACGCGTGGCAGGGTAGAGTCGACGCCGTAGGCAATCAAATCAGCATTAATCTGTGAAACGCTCGTTCGTGCATCAGTAATCCCCTGAACAACGGCACGAGGGGTAGCCGAACCAAATGTACGTTGGATTTGTTCGAATTGCTCAATGATTTCGACTTGGCGTGCCATGTCTTTCTTGAGGCGTTCAATGAGGAGTGGGTCGATCTCTGGCGGCGTAGGCAACGCATCGAGTTCGGCACGTAAGCCGACCAGCATCTGTTCTGCCTCGCTGATGCCCATCAGAACAGCTTGTGGGGTCACTTCGCGGAATGTATTTCGCATGGCATCGAGCTGATTGATGATATCTTGATGCCGCTTGATTTCTTGTTCAAGGAGGCTTCGCTGCTGTTTGAGTGACTGGATTTCGGACGCGCTCGGCGCTAATTCACTTATCGGATCTGCTACTTCGTACACAGCATCGACAGCGACATGCGGAACGGAGAGCGCCGAGGACGCATTACTGCCGGTCTTCGTACTGTGTGCAGTGGTGTCATGATCACTGACTGAAGCATCGGCAGTAGTATTGGTCTCTACCGATCCGGTTTGCTCTGAATCACCCACTGCATCAGATTCTATGGTGTACTGAATTGGGCCAGACATACTGGATGACGTCGGTGCATGGAATGCGTTCATGTCAGGAGCGGTGTCTGCAAACCCACCGGTCGGCAGATCCGATACGCGCAGTTCGCCGCTTACTCCGTTTGCATCCGAACCCAACGGTGAGACAGGGGTACCACATTGCTCGCAAGTGCGTTCCCCCGGTAGGATGACTGCGTTGCATTGCTTGCAGGTGAGCGCGGCTACTACTGGAGCATCGGTGCCGTTCCCAATTGCGCTCGGTGCATCGAGTCTTGCGCCACAGGATTCGCAGTACCGTACGTCGAGTTTATTGACTTCACCACACATTTGACATTTCATAGTCCAACCTCTCGCACTATGGGTTATTGATCACATTTGACAATGATGACGCTGATGTTGTCATCGCCACCTGCTGAATTTGCTGCATCAATCAGGGAATCGGCGCATATTTTGAGTCCGTTGCGTGTACGCAATGTCGCCATGATATCGGGATCACGGACCATCTCCCACAGACCATCGCTACACAACACAAGTGTGTCGTTTGGGCGGAGCCGCTCGATATAGATATCGACTTCGGCCAAAGCCGAAACGCCGAGGGATCGAAGTACACCATTGCGTTGTGGATGTGTGTAGATATCTTCCTCGGCAATATGTTCGAGTTCGACAAGCTTCATCACGAGTGAATGGTCGTTTGTGACACGTCGCAATTGGTCATCACGAGAGATGTATGTACGACTGTCACCAATGTTGGCAATATAGGCTACATCACCCAATACCAGTGCCATGGTCATGGTGGTGCCCATGTCATTACCAAGGCGCTTGGCCTCGACCATAATTTGAGAATTAGCGTGTTGGATCGCATCGTCAATACACTGGACGACTCCGGCAACGTCAGTCGCAAACAGTGGGTTACTGATGTGTGTCATATTGGCAGCGAAAATGTGCTCGTAAATTGATTGTACTGCCGTTGCACTGGCTACTTCACCAGCCGCGTGGCCACCCATACCATCGGCCACAATGTACAGGCCGACCTGATAATTTGTTGCATCATGGTGCCATGTTGTCGTTGCAGTCAAAATGGTATCTTCGTTGCCACTACGCCGCCGACCCACATCGGATTTGGCAACATATGACTGCACAAAGCTCCGGCGAGTCTCAAACGGAGCGATAGCAGATTCGACAGCCTGTACACAATCGGGCAAGTTAATCAGGATATCGCTGCGTACATCCGAGAGGATGTTCAATAGCGGATTGACATCTGCGTCGGCAATTTCGAAGCGTCGTGTAATGCGTGGAATGTCCACAAACGTCGCCAGTGTCTCTGCGGTGTCACGAACGATATCTTGCTGATCCGCAGTGAGCATCGTAAGGAATGGTGCAGCACCGAGCGCAACACTGCCATCACTCTGCAAGTAGATATCGGCTGGCTGCAGTTTGCCAAGTTGGTACCCGGCATCATAGAGCTGTAAAACACCAGTAAATAATGCTCGGGCCATGAGTAATGCATCGTGAGCCGATAACGGCATCACCGATGTACCCTCTGACGTACGGGCAAGTGCCACTGTACCCTGTGGATGTTCGAACGATTCATACAACACCGGCAAGCGCAAAAGATCCTGCGTAATTGCTGGATTACGATGAATATCGAGCAACATACCGGATGCCATGCTTGTGAGGAGCTCGCCACGGTACCGTCGCGGGGTAAAGCGCGCCCCGCAAGACCCGCAGTATTCATCGCCAGCGGCACCGAATCGGCTGTCGCAAAACCAACAACGATTCCACGGCTCTTGATCTACTGCCCAGAGCGTGCCATCGTGAATATCGGTAACTGTATAGCGCTCGGCGTTTGTCGTAGTATTGTTGTTCACCACTAACCTCGTGAGCAGTTTTGTCTATATTAACACGCAGCTGCAACCAAAACGAAGGAAATCTATTACAGACAAGTGACATCCAGCATCAGGTACGACAAAACAACGATTTGGGCGACCTGCAAAACCCTGAGTCTCCTGCGGTATACTATCGGTATTACACGACAGGCAGACCACAATGACACCCATTCCAAAGACCGTTGCGCGTCCCGATACGATTTTGTTTGTGTTACTGTATCGAGCAGTACGTCCTCACTGGCGTCCCTTAGTAGTTTCACTGATACTTCTGGGTATTACGGCCGGTTTGAATGTTGTCCCACCGACACTCCTCCAGTGGGCAATTGATGGTCCCATATACACAGGTGATACGGCCGACCTTTGGCCTATCACAATACTGTATGGTGGCACTGCGATTGCAATGTTTTTCATCCAGTACGTCTATACATATTTTTTGCAACAAGCGGGTCAGCGGGCGCTCTCAGATATGCGCACCGATTTGTTTGCACGCATCATGGACCAAGATCAAGCATTCTTTCTGCGAAATCCCGTCGGCGACCTCGTCATGCGGCTGACGAGTGACATTGACACGTTGAGTGCCTTGTTATCGACAAGTGCAGTAACAATCGTCACCGAAACTGCAACGCTATTGGTCGTCATTGTGGTGATGTTCACCGTAAACTGGCGGCTTGCATTGCTGGTCGTGGCGATATTGCCTGTATTGGTATTTGTGACGAGATACTTCAGCGCACGAGTGCGTAATTCATCGACTGGCGAACGCACCGCACTCGCCAAAGTATCGGGATATCTCAACGAGCAGTTGCAGGGTGTCCCGGTGCTGCAAATTTTCGGGGCGCAGCGTCCCAGCATGGATCGCTTTGACAACTTTAATCACGGCTATCGCAGGGCGTTAATTACGCTCCGTCAGCACAGTGCTTTATTTTTGATGACACAAGAAGTATTGGCGGCTGTCGGCCTCGGCATGCTGTTGTATGGTGGTGGTCATGGGGTGCTATCCGGTTGGGCGACGATGGGAATGTTGGTCGCGTTTATCCAGTACGCTGATCGCGCATTCCAACCAGTACTCAGGCTTTCTGAGCAGTACAATGCTGTTCAAATAGCCTTTGGAGCAGCCGAACGCATCGAATACACCCTGCACGAGCCACGCTCAATTATGCCGCCTACCAATCCCATCCTCCCAACAGATCCCTTCCGGGGCGACGTTATCCTCGAGGATGTCCACTTTCAATATCTTCCCGACCGGCCTGTCTTGCGTGGAATCGAGATACACATCCCCGCAGGTCAACGAGTCGCGATCGTCGGTCCAACAGGGGCCGGCAAAACGAGCCTGATTGGGTTACTAGCACGCTGGTATGATCCCCAGCAGGGGCGCATCCTGCTCGACGGGATCGACATCAAATCGCTGGATCCACAAGCGCTGCGTTCCCTTATTTCTGTTATTCCGCAGGATCCCATTACCTTTGCCGGCGACATTGCGTTCAATATATCGCTCTATCAGCAGCTCATCACCGAAGACATTCGCACTGCTGCAATAACGGCGAACGCAGCAGCCTTCATCGACCGCTTGCCCGAGCGGTATCAATCACTCGTCACACCAAATGGTGCAAATCTCTCGGCGGGCGAACGGCAGTTGCTCGCACTCGCGCGGGCAATCGCACTCCAACCGAACGGCATCTTGATACTCGACGAGGCAACAAGTAGCATCGACACAACCACCGAAGCCCTCGTCCAAGATGCACTGGAACGCCTTTTTCGTGGGCGCACCAGTATCATCATTGCCCACCGATTAGCAACCGTACGCAGCGCAGATCGCATTCTGGTGATTCAAAAGGGCCTTGTGGTGGAAGATGGCAACCATGCAACCCTGATTGCCCAAAATGGCCTCTATGCGACGCTGTACGCGCACCAACTCGCAGACTAAACGTGCATTTTTCGACGTCGTCACGATGCTCCAGACCGAGATTTGTAAACGGTCATGCTACACTACCATGAGCTGTCAAGCAGAGGTTTCGTCATGTTCATCGCCCGCAATGATCTTTTGTATGCCAATCCAGACCGCATGTATTACGGCATTGCGGTAACCGACATTGACGGTGACGGGCTCTTTGAGTTCGTGGTCGCTGGCTTCGGCTACGCGAATATCGCCCTCAAATGGACCGGCCGTGGGTATCTCGATTGTGCAGATGCAGTCATTGCTGACCCACAGGGACAGGCGATTGGATTGGCGGCTGGTGACATCGACAGCGATGGCATCGAAGAACTCTATGTGCTTAACAGCGATACCTTTGCAGGTGCCAAACAACAATCTGACCGCCTCTACGCATTGCATGGTGGTGCTCGTGTCGATTTGTTCGCCCAGCCAGAAGCCGCAGTTATCGCAAACACAAGTGCCGGGCGTTCAGTTGCAGTCATCGACCGCATGGGTTCTGGCCGTTACGCGTTTGTCGTGGCCAACTACGGTGCCCGCATGCGTGTCTATGAGCTCGACGCGCAGTGGCGACTAACAGAACAGAGCCGCACTGCGTTGTTGACCTATGCGAGTGGTGGTCGTGGACTCGCCGTCGGCCAACTTTTCGGTACCGATGTCGACATACTCTGCATCAATGAACGTGGTCCCAATCTCGTTCTTGCCAATGCAGGTGATGGCACGTTCACTGATGTCGCAGCTGCCTGTGGGCTCCAAGACCGCCTCCTGCATGGCAGAGGGGTGAGTCTTTTTGATGCAAATGACGACGGCCGCCTCGATATCGCACACGGCAATTGGGAGGGTGAGCAACGGCTGTGGGTCCGCGATGGGGGTCCATATGCCTTCGTTGATTGCAGCACTGCCGCCTACGCAACTCCTGGTCGCGTGCGCACCGTCATTGCGGCTGACTTTGACAACGACGGCAATCCTGAAATATTTTTCAATTGCATGGGCGAGCCTAATCGACTCTTTGGTCGTCGCAATGGGAATTGGGTCCCACTCGAGATGGGTGACGCACGTGAAGCAGACGGCCTCGGTACCGGTGCTGCCATCGCAGATCTCGATGGTGACGGTCGCCTCGAATTACTCATTGCGCACGGCGAATCTGCCCCACAGCCCTTATCACTCTTTCATGTTGCGCCCAATACAAACCACTGGTTACGTATCCGCCCACTGACACGGGCAGGCGCACCCGCTCGTGGTGCACTAGTGGTCGTGCAACTCGGAGAGCGCAGCATTGCCCAGTCCATCGACGGTGGCAGTGGGTATCTCTGTCAGATGGAACCAATCGCACATTTTGGGCTCGGTACGGTCCGCGATATTGATCAGGTAAGTATCCAATGGCCCAGCGGTGCGACCACTATTATCACGCGCCCTCATGTCGATCAGGTTCTTATCGTGCCCCATCCAGCAGTAGATGATGACCAGATTGTGTAGAGTCACAGGAGTCACCGTATGATTGATACCCCTCTACAGCCAGAATTTACCTCGACGGAGCGAGCAATCCTTGATCCATTTGTGACCAGTGTCGATGCCCGTATTTTTGGCTTGCGGAATCTTCCCGAAGTCGTCAAAGGAGCCCTTTTTTCAAGGTATTCACGCAGCGAAAAATCAATCCGGCGCATTTTGCTCGACGAATTCATCCATCAACCCGAATCGGGGTTTCATCAGCTCGTGACCGCTCCGAGTACCGACGCAGCCGACCAAATCATCGCCACAAAACATGCAGAGGCGTTCTATGACCGCGTGTTGGTAGGCTACGGTGATGATTCTGTCGCCGAATTGGGCGGTGCACACGTCGCCTGCGAAGAGATCAGCAACGTCGCCGCCAAAATTCTCGAAGATGCCCGTATCGGGATTTCGCCACTCGAAAAATCGACGCGTTATGTCTCGTTTACAACCAAAATCAACGGTGCATACCGCTACGTGCGCGAGGCATCTATCATGGATTCGCCGCATGCAGCAGCCTATATCAGCGCAATGGATGGCTTGTTCGAGGCCTACTCCGCACTTTTGCAGCCCACAATCACGTGGGTACAACAACAAACTCCGCGCGACGCAGACACGAGTGAACGCGCATATGCCTCGGCCACGCGCGCCAAGGCATTCGATGTGTTGCGTGGCTTGTTACCCATGGCAACCCGCACCAACATGGGCATGTATGGCAACGGCCGTGCATTCGAATATTTGATGACACGTGCCGGGTCACACGACCTCGCCGAACTCCATGATATACAGAGTTCGCTCGCGGATGCCTTGGGGGCGTTGATTCCATCATTCGTCAAACGTGCAAACTCGCCGCGTGGTGCAGCCATGCGTGCGTATTTGGCAAGTATTCGCACTGCAGGTGCCAGCGCTGCAGCCCCGTTGAACGGACACGACAGCCCACAACTCCCCAGCGTTCAGCTCGTGGCGTATCAAACCGATGCCCTGCAGCGGGTCGTCACCGCTGTCCTCTACCCACATGCAGATACAGACTATGCATCGGTCGCTGCCTACGTCGCCACCATGTCTGTGGAACAGCTCGCTGCAATCATTGCAGAGGCGAGTGGCGATCGAGCTGTCCGCTTTCACAAACCTGGACGAGCCTTCGAAGAAGCGCACTACACCTTTGACATCGTCGCTGACATCGGCGCTTACCGCGATTTACAACGGCACCGCATGCTCACACAAGAACGCCAACCGTATGGAGTCGAATTGGGCTACAGCGTCCCGCCAGAACTCATCGCAGCGGGACTCGACGCACCCTTCCGGGCTGCAATCGATCAGGCCATCGCCGTAACACGACGTATCCGTGCTGATTTGCCGACTGCGAGTCAATACGCAGTACCCATGGCGTGTCACATACGCTGGCGCTTCTCACTCAACCTGCGTGAGGCGTTCCATTTGTGTGAACTGCGCTCGACACCCCAAGGGCACCCAGCATATCGCCACGTCGCCCAAGACATCTACCGTCTGCTCCGCGACGTGCACCCTGAATTGACTGCAGCGATGCGCTTCGTCGATATGCATGAATATACACTCGAACGACTCGACGCCGAGAAAAAACTCGACATCAAACGCGCTGCCCTCAAATAAAAATCCCGCGTCTGTCACCACCAACAGACGCGGGATCGGCAAAATGATTGAATTATGCCTCGTCTTGTTCGTCGCTCGATTCATCGGTATCGACGGGACTCAGGACAACACAATCACTGGCACGGACGACCGTGCGATAGCGCTTCTGTCCCGTTTGTTTGTCTTCCCACGATTGCGTCAACAAGCTGCCACGGACGAGTACGCGGCTCCCCCGGCTCAAGTTTTTCGAACAGCGTTCGGCCAAACGATCCCACGCCTCGACCGTCATCCATTCAGACTCGTATGCGTACCCCGTGGTAGCACTCCCCGTGCGACGCTTGGTAGCCACATTGAAGCTACAGACCTTACTCTTCTGCCCGATGGTCTTGAGTTCGGTGTCGTTGCCCAACCAGCCGATGAGTTCAACGCTGTTCAATGTTCCTGCGATGCTGCGCATATGCGCCTCCTTGTGTTTCATTCATACCCTACGTATGAATGTTCACAAGTACTACCGTCTGAACCTTCCAAAAAGGTACGCGGCGTGCATTTTTCTCCATATTCCTAAATTGGCATCTGCTCGAGGTCGATGGCTGCCCCCGAAAATGCTGCGGCTGCCGGGCTAGCGTAGAACAACACCGCTTGTGCGATATCAGTCGGTTGCAACAGCACACCCGTTGGCCTGGTCTTGCCTGCAGCGACATGCCAATCGGGACGGCCATTGAGTTGCTGCTGGAGGCGGTCTTCGCCATCCGTGTGCGTCCAACCGATATTGAGACAATGAAAGCGCAGGTTTTCGTGCCGATGCGCAGCTGCGAGATTGCGCGTCATTGTCATCAGTGCGCCTTTGCTGGTGGCATATGCCAATAGCTCTGGCGCACCGACATACGCATTGAGCGAGCCGATGTTGACAATGACGCCGCCAGAAGTATTTGTGCGCATATACGGCATCGCATGTCGTGTAATCAGCAACGGTGCACGGACATTCAATGCCATCATGTCATCAAAGAACGTTGCATCTGTTTGTTCGATACGGCCGCGGCTGACGGACGCTGCGTTATTGACAATGACATCAATCCGACCATGACGGGCAATGGCTGTATCAACAAATTGTTCGCAATCAGCTGGTTGGCGCAAATCGACATTGATGTAGGTCGTCTGCGTCGGTGCGTAGGCATCCAAGGCAGTTGCGCCAGCAGACTCTCGTCCACAATAGACAACGGATGCACCTTCATCCAGAAATTGTCTGGCAGTCGCAGCGCCGATCCCACTCGTGGCACCACTCATCAACACGACATGCTCTGCGAATCGTCTCTTCATGCTACCCTCCTCTCCACATTGTACGAGACGGCGCACCTACGCGTGGAGCAAACCGGTATACTAAGACAAAAGGAAAGGGAGACATCTATGCAACTCACTATCAACGGCGTGCCTGTGACTATCGCTGACAATGGGGATTCACGCCCGCTTGTCCTCGTCCTCCGCGACGAACTCAATATGACCGGCACCAAGTTTGGTTGCGGGGCAGGTATCTGTGGCTCTTGTACGGTCCACGTCGATGGTGTCGCTACCCGCGCGTGCCAGACACCGGTAAATCAGCTCGTCGGGAAGCAGATTACGACCATCGAAGGACTTGCAAACGCAGACGGGACCCCACACCCGCTCCAACAAGCATTCATCGACCATCAGGTACCCCAGTGTGGGTGGTGTATGAGCGGACAGATAATGACCGCTGCTGCATTACTTGAATCAAATGCCAATCCATCACGCGCAGATATTGTCGAAGCCATGGACAAAAACTACTGCCGTTGCGGTACTTACCACCGCATCCGCATCGCCGTTGCCCATGCGGCATCTTTGAAAAACGGTGCAACAAAATGAAACAATCATCACTTCGTTGGAAGTTGAATCGCCGCGGCCTGCTCATAGGTGTGGGTACGACCGTCGCTGTAGTCGCCGTTGGTTGGGTTGCCGGCAAAGACGCGCTGCGGCGTGGCATTTCAAATCTCGCAGAAGGCACCGAAAAGGCAGTCAGCCGTGGCGCTCCCAAAGCAACCCCGACCCAATGGCTAAGCTTCAGTGCCGACAATCTGCTGACGGTCCATGTCCAAAAAATCGAAATGGGGCAGGGAATTTTGACTGCCTTGGCACAGATTGCCGCCGAAGAACTCTCCATTCCATGGCAAAATGTCCGGGTCGAGATGGATCCCACTGGCTCTGCCGTCCAAGACCCCAACGGCACGGGCAATAGCGAAAGCGTCGTATCGCACTATCTGACTCTACGCACCGCGGCTGCTACCCTACGCGAAATGTTGATTGCTGCCGCAGCCACGCAACTCGGAGTCGGCGCTTCCACACTGACGGCGACTCCCACCGGAGTCCTCAGCGCAACCGGTCAAGCACTCACATACGGTGCCATCGTGGCAGCGCACAGTGGTGAATGGCAAACCCCAAAAACTCCCCCCGTCCTCAAAAACCCGAGTGAATTTACCCTGATTGGTACGTCACAGCAACGGCTCGACATCCCTAGTAAAGTCAATGGGAGCGCACAGTACGGTCACGATATCCGCTTGCCCAATATGGCATGGGGTGTCGTTGCCCGGCCGCGTATTATCGGTGCCACAATCGCAACCGTCGAACAAAACAACGCTTCCTCGATGCCCGGAGTACTTGCAGTCGTCGTCGATGGCCAGTTCGTTGCAGTAGCAGCCGAGACAAAAGCGCAAGCGCAGACTGCGTTGCTCGCAATGACGATTACTTGGACTAATCCAACGCCACTTGTTACCCAAGAAGCAATCGAAGCAGCAACGACCGTCGATCCCACCACTGGTATCCAAATCCAACGGGATGGCGATGCACAGACCGCGCTCGATCAGGCGAAAACCGTCTACCAACGCGAATTTCGCACGCCTATGGCGGTCCACGCACACCTCGAACCGCAAGCATCTGTTGTCGATGTGAAAGAAAACAGCGTGGATGCATGGGTCTCGACGCAAGTGCCAGCAGGAATGGCCTCAGCAATCGCCAAAGCACTGAACCGTGATGTCGCTGCCGTCACCGTCCATCCGGTCTTCCTCGGTGGCGGATTTGGCCGTCGCCTCGACCAAGGTCTCGGTGTAGAAGCTGCGCGCCTGTCAGCAGCCGCCAAACGCCCCGTCGCCATTGCTTGGTCACGCGCAGACGAATTTCATAACGGCTTTGTACGACCGCCCACTCACCATGTCATGCGTGGGAGCCTGACGAATGACGGACACATCGAAGCACTGAGTCACCACCAAGCCAGCGGCGATGTCCTGTTGACGATTTTCCCAGCCTCTGTCGGCACCTTCCTCGGTTGGGACATCGGCGCAGTCCGTGGCGCAAAATGGTATTACAGCGCATCTGCCGGTCGGCTCATGACCGCCCAGCGCGTCCAGCTTCCTATCGCGACAAGCTTCTGGCGTGGACTTGGACTGTTGGCTGATGGTTTTGCAATCGAGAGTTTTATTGATGAGCTCGCCGAAAAAGCTGCCATCGATCCGCTCGAATTCCGTCTCCGCAATTTGCCCGACACAGAATTCGGTCAGCGTATGAAAAACACCCTGAAAGCAGTTGCTGCCCTGGCCCACTGGGATACGCCTCCTGCACCCGGCCACGCGTATGGGTTGGCATGCTCTGCAGATGCAGGTACCTGTGTCGCCCAAATTGCAGAAGTATCGGTCGACGCTGGTCAGGTCGTGGTCCACCATGTCTATGCAGCAGTCGACTGTGGCCAAGTCATCAATCCAGACGGCGTCATAGCTCAGACAGAAGGCGGCATCATGATGGGTGTCGGTTCGACGCTGATTGAGGCCTTGACGGTCGTCGACGGCGCAGTGAGTGCATCCAACTTTGATGCATACCCGCTCTTGCGTACGAGCCGTGCCCCAGACATATCGGTCGTGATTGTACCGAGCACTGCTGAACCCGGTGGAATGGGCGAACCTCCGATTGGTCCTATCGCAGGCGCAATTGCCAACGCAGTCTACCGCCTCACGAATGTACGTCCTGAACGCCTCCCCATTGTTGTTCAAAACGCCTAGCTCGTTTCGAGTTTTTGGTGCGGTGTATTTGCAAAGTAATACACCGCACGTTATACTAATGGTGTGTGGGTCAGTAGCTCAATGGCAGAGCACTTGCCTTTTAAGCAATGAGTTGTAGGTTCGAATCCCACCTGACCCACCACACTTCTTTTTGTCGCATATTGCGACCTAGAACCCGTAGTGCATCCCCTTATGGGGGGCATATGACAACTGATGATTTTGTCTGCTGCATTCTCTTTGCTGCGACACTTTGTATTTCGATACATGGTGTGCAGTTTTTTTGTATGCAGAAATCAACGTCAGCATCACCAAACAGCGGTCTTTTGACCATGACCTCCCCTGTTCACCTCAATCGTGGGTTATTGCCACATACGGCATTGCCATTTGATTCCCTATTTTTTGCAGACGATAGGATCGATGCAATCACAAAGCCGGGGAGTCATACACGTACAAAGAGGAGGGCTCGATGGACAACGTTCCAACAGCACCAATCGCGGACAAGGATGAGTTTTCACCAGTAGGAACGCTCCTATTTGTGATGATTATGATTCTTGGGTATGTCGTGTATTGGGGCTACATTTGGTTCTTGGTAGTCATCGAACGGGGAGGGAATTGAGTATGCATATTGATCGACTCGAACGGTATTGGATTATTGCAGTGGGGGTCGTGTTTGGGATCTTCGCGGCTGCAATTATCGCTTCTGTGGTTGTGTTTGGCGTCCATTTGCCGAGCCCTGTCGGGCGTATCGACCCTGCCAAAATCGCAGAATCTGAGTTCGCTCATCCTGGGCTGACACAAGACAGCGATCATGCCTACACGCTGCATCTCGTCGCCAAGATGTGGCGCTTTGACGTGGGTTCGAAAGAACCGCAGCCGACCATCAAGCTCCCTGTCGGCAGCAAGCTGACGATTATTGCCACAAGTCTCGATGTCACGCATGGATTCTATATCGAGCAACACGATGTCAATATGATGCTGCTCCCAGGGCAGATTTCGGAGGTCGTCGTGACGTTCAATAAACCAGGCGTCTACCACATTATTTGTCACGAATATTGCGGCCCTGGACATCAGGCAATGGTCGCGTCCATTGAAATAAGTTAAGGCAAAACGATGCAACAAATAAAACCACAGAACAACGCAGCTGAACTTACCTTTCCCAAAATTGGCCTGTTGAGTTCAGAACAGTGGATTGTCGGCTCGCATGTCCTGACAGGACTCCTGGCCCTGTTGATTGGCATATTTCTCGGACCATTCCAAGTATTCCGTCGCGCTCCCGCACTCAAGTGGGCTATCCCCGTTTTTTCGTACTATTATCAAGCACTCACCGTGCACGGCGTGATGAATGCGCTCTTCTTCACGACCTTTTTTATCGTTGGATTCAGCTACTTCACCGTCATCCGCTCGCTCAAACGCCAGATGTGGAGTACCAAACTGGTCTGGATTGCGTACGCATCGATGCTGATTGGCCTTTTGTTGGTTGTCTATGCACTGGTCACCAACCAAGCAAATGTGCTGTACACCTTCTACCCATCGCTGATTGCCCACCCAGCATTCTACTTGGGCTTAGTGTTATTGATCGTCGGCACCTGGATTGTGACCGCGAATTTATTTTTGACCTACTATCAATGGCGCAAAGAAAATCCGCAAGAGCACTTACCGTTAGCCGTATTTGCAACGCTGACGAACTTCGTCCTCTGGTGTGTCGCTTCGCTGGGAGTCGCAATCGAAGTGTTGTTCATGCTGTTGCCGTTGTCGCTCGGACTGATTACACACACCGACCCACAAGCAGGGCGTGCGCTGTTTTGGTTCTTTGGCCATCCGCTGGTCTACTTTTGGCTATTGCCGGCCTATACTTCGTGGTATGCGATGTTACCAAAACAGGCCAACAGCAAGATTTTCTCTGATCCATTAGCACGTGTCGCCTTTATTTTGCTGATGATTTTCTCCATTCCGGTGGGCGTCCATCATATGTTCACTGATCCTGGGGTCAGCGAAGTAATGAAGGGCATTCAAACAGTGTTCACGTTCGTGGTGGCAATCCCGAGCTTATTGACCGCGTTCAATGTCGGCTCAATGCTCGAGCGTGCTGGTCGGAACCGGGGCGCCAAGGGGCTCTTTGACTGGATGTGGAAGCAAGACTGGAAGAATCCAGTCATCGCCGCCCAGATTTCGGCAATGCTTTTGTTCATCACAGGCGGCATTACCGGCATAATGAATGCCTCCTTGACGCTCAATATCGCGCTCCACAACACATCCTGGATCCCGGCCCACTTCCATCAGACACTGGGTGGTGCCGTAACACTCACGTTCATGGGTATCTGCTATTGGTTAATACCCATGATTCGTGGTCGTGCACTGTATAGTGTTAAGATTGCACTTTGGCAAGTCCACACTTGGTCAATCGGCATGATGATATTCGGATATAGCTACGGTGCCGCCGGGTTGCTCGGTGTCCCCCGTCGGACTGACCTTGGTGCAGCACCATATATCAATGCAGACGCTGTCCCATATCTCAATCTGTCGATTGCGAGTGGGGTACTTCTGCTCATCAGTGCAATCCTCTTCTTTGTCAATGTATTCGGGACCCTCATGCTCTCCAAGCAGCCATTGACCGAAGAAGCACCCATCGATACCTACGTCGAAACCAAGTCGCCGCTCTGGATGGAAAAGTGGGGGCTCTGGCTGAGTATTGTGGCAATCTTGTGTGTCATCGCATGGGCTCCGGTCTTTATGGAGGTCGTCGACTTTACGCATGGATTCCAGATCCCTGGCTACAACCCCAACGGTGGTCTCTACAAGCCGTAACGATTACACACAGCGGAGGGGTGTTCGCACTCCTCCGCAAGGAATATCGCTGTGTTGAAAAAACTCACCCCACACGAATTCGCACTCCAAATCGCAGCAGCGGCGAGCTGGGGGTTGGCTGTCTGTAGCATCCTCTTTGCGTATGCCTATGCAAGCGATATCGCTGCCATCCTGGCCTCGCCCGCTCAAATCTGGGGGTTTGTGTGTGGCGTCCCACTCCAGAGCAACTCCACCATTCCCGTGTTGGTTGGAACAAGCATCTTCGGCGTCTGTAGCGGAAGTGTCCTCCTGTACGTTCGACAGCGTGCAATTGCTGCCTGACCATACATTGGCGTTTGGCATATGATAGACTACAGGCACGGCGATACGCCGTGACCTGTTTTGGCAGTATCTGTGAGGTCACCATGGCAGCAGACGTCAGTCGTCCCGCGACAGTCACCCATGCGATGGAAGACTATCTCAAGACTATTTATGAACTCTCGCAGGACCAAGCACAGGTCACCACATCGCGTCTTGCCGAACGGATGAACGTGCGCCCGGCTTCGGCTACCGGCATGCTCAAAACTCTGGCGGAGCTACACCTCGTTGCCCATACCCGCTATTATGGGGTGAGTCTCACCCCTGCTGGGGAACGGGTAGCACTCGAAATTTTGCGCCATCATCGACTCATAGAGCGATACCTCGTCGAAGCACTAGGATTTGGCTGGGACGAGGTCCACGACGAAGCAGACCGCCTCGAGCATGTTATCTCTGAGAAGTTCGAAGCGCGCATTGCCACGTTATTAGGCAATCCAACCACTGACCCCCACGGCGCTCCTATTCCGGCGATGGACGGCACCATGCCTGCGTATAGCTCGCTGAGCCTTGCGGATGTGCGTGCTGGCAACAAATATATGATTACCCGTGTGCGCGGCGATAAATACCCAGAGCGACTCAAATATCTCGAATCACTCGGTCTGGTGCCTGGCAAAACCGTTATCGTCGACACATTTGCTCCTTTCGACGGTCCACTGTCCATTTCCGTGGATGGGGCATCTGTCGCTATCGACCGTCGCATGGCCGTCATGATTGCAGTACAAGATACCAATGATTCGTCCCCTCCCGCCTGAATTCATCTCCACAATGAGCAACCTCTACGGCCAGCGGGGTACCGACTGGTGTACGACTATTGGTATGCACCTCGCAAAACTCGCGGTGCAATGGGATCTGTCGCTCGGGGATGCCTTCCCGTTGAGTTATAACTATGTCTGCACTGCAACAATTACAAAAACACAACGCGCCGTCGTGCTCAAAACTGCCCCCGCGAACCCAGATTTCGACACCGAAGTCGCGATGCTCCAGCACTATGGCGGTCGCAGTGCGGTCGAAATTATCGCCGTCGATGATCACGCTACAGCCCTGCTCATCGCACGCGCAGACCCAGGTATACGTTTGGTAGACAGTGGGCTCCACGATGATGAACAGACGGGGATTGCTGCGCAGCTTATGCGAGCATCTTGGTATCCCAAATCTTCCGTCCTCAATTTGCCAACAATAGTGAGTCAAGTAGGAATATTGTCGACACTCTCCACCGACCACCCTGCTGCAGTCGCACTGTTGGGCAGCAGTCATCTCCTTACTGCTGTCAGGTTGTGTGCACAATTACAACGTCCGGATGTTGGGGTGCCTCTGCATGGCGATTTACACCACGAAAACATCCTGCAACACGGTTCTCAGTGGCTCATCATTGACCCCAAAGGCATCATCGGCAACCCTGCGGCGGAGTGTGCTGCATTCCTCCGCAACCCAGGCCGACTGCTCGATAGTGGCATAGACGTCGTCGCACTGACAATACGCCGTATTGACATTTTTCATCAGATTCTCGGGGTCCCCGCTGCTGAGATTGCCGGATGGAATTACGTACTGATGGTACTCTCGGCGTGGTGGTGCTACGAAGAAGAACACACCATCCACCGTCGCGTGTTGGGGTACATCGACGCATTTGCGCATGTCGCAGCACACTACGGAGTCATTGCAGCATAAAAAAACCGGCGTACGGTACATTCGTACGCCGGGTTCTGCGTGCTGCGTCAATAAGTGAGTTTTGCTTGTGTTTTGATCCACGGATAGACTTCACGGATACTGGTATAAACCCCAGGATACAGCTTCAATGCACACCCTTCCCCCCAACTGACAATCCCTATTTGGATTTTTGTGGTACCTTGCGGAGCAACGAGCGGACCACCACTATCACCTTGGCACGAATCTTTGCCGCCTTTAGTGTACCCAGCGCAGACCATCCGATTACTAATCTCACCGCCATAAAACGTATTGCAGGCAGCGTTTGAGACAATCGGTACCTGAACCTTGCGCAAAACATTTGATACATCGCCGTCGCTTGTTGTCGTGCCCCAACCCGAGACAGTTGCGAGTGTTCCGCTTGCATACAGCGGATTGTAGGGTGCTAGCTTTGTGGCAAGTTTGATCACCTTCACCCCGACACTCGGAGTAACGGCAGTTTTGAGTTTGAGTACTGCAACGTCATAATCATACGTATTTGCGTCATATCTTGGATGGACAGCCACACTTGCGACCAATCGCTTTTGGAAGTACGGGTTGAGACTGTTGAGTGCTAACGAATTCATATTCTGCAGACCTGCATATATCTCAAACTCAGAAGGAGCATACGGAGCGCCTGAATCGTCTACCGAGCAGTGCGCTGCGGTCATTACATATTGGTTTGCGATAAGTGACCCGCCACACATATACCCCCCTGCGAGTACAAGCACTTGGTACGGGAACTCAGCCTTGGCAGCAACGGATCCGCCGACAATTGACGGACGAACACTCATTTGTGCGTGTGCAGCAGGGAGACGCTGTGACAGTGCAAAAACCACGAAAAAGAACAGTATCAGTCGCTTCATCGAACCCTCTTTCAATGCATCATGCGTTCATGTATTACAGACGATGTCACTTGTGAATTCGTTCAATTCTGATGAAGTCCCTTTTCTACCCCATCACTAGCGTGTTCGTGTGGGTGTCCGAGTTTTTTTTGCATCAAAAGCCGCAGACCCTAACACCAGCACGCTGCCATTGCGCATACCGATGACGCTATTACGCTTGCCTGCAGCAATCGAAACAGCATTCGAGGTTACCGGAATATCGAGCTGCCCATCACTATTTCGACCCCAACCGACCACCGCGCCATTGCGTTTGAGTGCGAGCGAAAACGCATTCCCGGCACTAATCGCATACACATCCTTCAAACCGAGTGGGGCTTTCGCCTGACCGTAGGTATTCCCTCCCCACCCAATAACCGTTCCCGAATCGGTAAGCGCTAGGGCATGATTCGTACCTGCGCTGATTGCAACGATGTGCGTACGCGCTGCTGATGGGATGTTGGTTTGTCCCATGGAGTTACTGCCCCACCCGACAACTTCGCCGCTGCTTTTGAGTGCGAGCGAGTACCCAGTTCCTGCGGACACTGCCAAAACACCCGTCAGCCCGGCGGGTTTGCTACTACACTGTTTGGTCGAATCACTGCCCCAGCAGAGCACTGTGCCGCTCTTGAGTGCCAATACATGACTCGATCCTGCCGAAATCTGAGACACGCCAGATTGCGCAGCAACAGGAATATCCAGCTGCTCGAAGTCATTTGCCCCCCAGCCGTAGACTTGCCCCCCACGACTCAGGGCAATAGTGTAATTATTGCCCGTTGCAACATCGTTAAACAACACATGTGACAGACGTAACGGAATTGCAGATTGTCCCTTCGCGTTGAATCCCCACGACACAAGCGCACCGTTGTAGAGCGCGGCTACAGAAAACGACCCACCGCTGGCAACCCGTTTGAACGCTATGGGAAGTGGCGTAGGGGTGTTGGTGGGAGTCGGTGTAGGAGTGGACGTGCGGGTCGGCATAGGACTGGGTATAGACGTTGGGGTTCGCGATGGAATCGGTCTGTGTGTGGCAGTCGGAGGAATTGTTGCGGTAGGAGTGAGTGACGGGGTAAGGGTCAAGACCGGCCCGCGTGACCCCGTGTATGAGGAAATCCAGCTTTCAAAGAAGGATACCCGCGTATAAATCCCTGGATACTCAAGGAATGCACATCCTTCCCCTGAACTGACGATACCAATCACGGTAAAAACCCCATTTTGAATGGCAAAAAGTGGTCCACCGCTGTCTCCCTGACAGGAGTCAATTCCCCCATTGGTAAAATCACCAGCGCAGACCATTCGGCTGGTGATTGGTTGGGGTGAGGGAAGGAGGAGGTACTTATCATCACAGTGTGCATTGTTGACAATGGGAACAGTAACTTTGAGCAGTTTTGACGCGAGGCTTCCTCCATAGGACGTTGTGCCCCAGCCAGCCACCGTCACACGTGCACCATCAGCATACAGAGCAGCAGAGGATGGCAGTACCGCAAGTGCCGCAATGCCGACTTGGCCGGTCATGTTGATCGGTGTTACAAGCTCGAGTAATGCAATATCGTAATCGTAGATTGATTCATCATACGAGGGATGCACGATGATTCTTTTTATGGCACTGGTCTGAACATACGGATTGGTACCGGACCTGCTGTGCATCCCCATAGCCACGCTGTAGGTCGAATTCCCCACAACAGTCCCATAATTTACGAAACAATGAGCCGCAGACATCACCCATGTCGGGCTTATGAGTGTCCCACCGCAGCGATGTGACGAAGAAGTGGAATTATAAATCTGCGCCATAAAAGGGAATTCATTCGGCGTGGCCTCGGTTCCCCCTACGATATTTGGTGTATACAGATTTTCTGCATGCGCCGGGAAGTTCCAGCCCACCAGAACAGCAATTAGTAAAAGGGATAGTACAAAACTGCGCATGCGATAAACTCGTTAGAGTGAGTATCACTATCTTACACCCGGTATGCGCGGGATACTCGGACAAGACCTGAATTCTCGAGGAGTAGTTCCGTAGCCTGACAGTACCTCCATTGCGTATCTGACTGGGATTGTGTATGCTTATACGGTTATGCATACACCCATAGAGGAGCCTCTTGTGAGCAATAAATCTCAATCACCGCGCTTTGACGAGCAGGATTATGAATTAAATCTCGTTGTCGGTTCGATTTTCACCGTGACTCCTCAAGAAGACCGTGCTGCGTTTGAAGTAGAACGTGAATGGGTCCAAGAGATTCAAGATCTCCTCCGTAGTGAAGAGATTATCATCGACCTAATGGCAAATCCCGGCACCAACATCTGGGAGGGAGGGATTCGTCACGGGGTTGATCTCGATCGACTTTGTCTCGTTGCCGCTTATCTCGAAAACGGCAAAGACTTCCAAGCGATTTTGAATCGCCCATCCAAAGAAGAAGATGATGTTGATCCGCTCCTCGAACAAATTTGGGAAGACGAGATTGATACGCAGTTCCCTCATCTCATCAAGCATCAAGCGATTGATGGGTATTACCTGCCCATTGACTTCCCCGAGCCCATTTGGTTTTTGCCCGAAGCGGATGCAGAAGGCGAAGATCCCGAAGAAGATGATGTCGAACTCTTTTCGTTTGGCTCAGCACCTGCCCTATTGCGGGAGCTGCACATGCTCCGTGGGTTGATGCAGCAATTTGACGTATCACCCAAACATGCAACCATGAAGTGCCTGAGCGCACTCATGGAAGGTGCCCAGATGAGCGTCAATACCGATTTGCCGATGTTGATTTGGTAGTCGAGACGCTGACCTGTGCTATACTTCTCTTTTAGTAGTATCGAGCAAGGATGTATCGGTCGATGCAGGATATCCCTCTCATCTTGAACGCAGCAGCGACGACTTCGCGCGATGACACACCGCGCGAGCGTCGCTATTATGTGTGGACGGTGGGTTGTCAAATGAATATCTCTGACTCTGAGCGCCTCGAAAGTGGGCTCCAGAGTGTTGGGTACGCCCCTGCTGCGCGTCCTGAGGATGCGAGTTTCGTCGTGCTCAATTCGTGTAGTGTCCGGGCATCAGCCGAAGAGCGCATCATCGGCAAAATCGGCGATTTGCATCGTGTCAAACGAGAAAATCCCGACATGCAGATTGTTCTCTGGGGGTGCATGGTCGGTCCTGAGAACACGTCCATATTCAAACAACGGCTGCCCATTGTCGATCACTTCGTCTCACCTTCGGCGGTCGATCAAGTCGTGGCGCTCGCTCCTAACCCCATCTACACGATGGATGAACCCGCCTTACCTGTCGCAGACTGGACGAACCCACCAGTTGTGGTGCATGTACCGATCCAATATGGCTGTAACATGTCGTGCTCGTACTGTGTGATCCCGTTACGTCGCGGCAAAGAGATAAGCCGCCCCCTCGACGAAATCGTTCATGAAGTGACACGCATTGTCGCCCGTGGCGCCAAAGAGATTACGCTGTTGGGGCAAATCGTCGATTCATGGGGGCACGACCTCACGGGGCGACCCGAGCTCGCAGATTTACTCAAGGCTGTGCACGATGTGCCTGGTCTGGTGCGTTTGCGATTTTTGACGTCACACCCTGCCTGGATCAACGAACGGTTGATGCAGACCATGGCATCATTACCCAAATGCCCGCGTGAGATCAACCTACCCATACAGCATGGGCATGATGCAATGCTCAAGCGAATGCGGCGCGGCTATACCGTGCAACGCTATCGTGAGCTGGCTGCTAGTCTGCGTCTGGCGATGCCCGATATCGCCCTGAGCACGGACATCATCGTTGGGCATCCCGGCGAATCGGACGAGGAATTCCAGGCAACGATCGACCTTGTCAAAGAACTACACTTCGACAAGATACATATCGCGGCGTTTTCTTCACGACCTGGCACCCGTGCCGCGACCCTCGAAGAAGACCCGGTCCATGCAATCCCCGAAAGTGTCAAAGCGCAACGACGGATTGAACTCGAACGCGTCCAAGAAGAGATTGCCACACATCGCAGTGCACGACTCCTCAACAGCTTCGTAGAGGTGCTCGTCGAGGGCGAAAGCAAAGGAAAGTGGCGCGGTCGGTCCAGTGCAAATCAGTTGGTGTTCTTTGCCAGCCCGGATGACTGGCGTGGTCGCGTCGCCCGCGTGCGCGTGACCCATACCAGTCCATGGTCCCTGTCAGGCGATGTCATTGGCGAGGTCCTGTCTGACTAAACGATGGCTTATCCTCTGCGTAGATGTGGTTGTATGCCTCGCGTTCGCAGTCTGTGCATCGCTGGTCGCGACACGCGTGTACCCCTGGGTAGCTGGGATTCCAAGCCAGGGCATTACATTGACGAGTCTGGGAATTTGGGCTGTATGCGCTGTTCTGTTCGTGCAAAACGCACTTATTCTGGTTTATGTCGGTTGGCGCGGGGAACGAAACTGGGACTTTCTGTTGGGCCACCCGTCCAAATCTCGGACCATACTTGTGTACAGCGTGCTGGCTATCCCTTTGGTTCTGGGGGTCAACATTGTGGTTGGTGCGCTGACGGTCGTTTTGGGCGTTCAGCATAATCAGTCGGCACTCTATCCATTACAGGCAGGCGATATCATTGGTCAAGTGGCGTTCGGAGTTGTTGCAACATTGGTCGTTCCAGTCAGTGAGGAAGTCTTGTTTCGAGGCTATCTCTATGGCAAACTCACGAACCTTGGTTCATCCACACGTGCGGTAGGATTGAGTGCACTGGTGTTCGCGGGTGCACATGCTTGGTCCGCTAGCATTGGAAATACCACCCTGGTTGTCCAGACGTTTGCTTTAGGATTAGTTCTTGGCTGGATTCGCCGACAGAGTCAAAGTATCTTCCCGAGCATGATCGCCCATGCATGTAACAATGCATTTGCCCTCCTGTTCGTTCTATCTTGTGTTAACCATCCGGATCTTGGATGCGCCCGAACCTAATGCCGGCATGGCGAAGGAGTGATGATGAGTAAAAAAGACGAACTAGTACGACAACGTCGACGCATGCAAACCGTCGCCGTTACCTACGCAATCCAGGGTGATTGGGGCAATGCAATTATTGCCAACGAGGATATGTTGTCCCTCGACGAGAAAGACGTCGAGACGCTCAATCGTCTTGCCAAAGCCTATTATGAAAGCGGCGATGTCGAAGCAGCCAAACGCACGTATGCCTTAGTCATCGAGTACAACGAACTAAATCCTATCGCCCGCCGTGCACTGAGTGTCATCGAAAAAACCGAGACGCAACCCACCAAGACGCGCACATATGTCGAAATGCGCAATTTCGTCATCGAGACCGGCAAATCAATACTGACGACAATCCACATCGACCAGCCCGAGCCCCTGTCACTCTTGCCTGGCGAGGTAGTCTATATGGTGCTCGGTGTGAATACGCCAGAACCCACCAGCAAGACGACCAAAACCAAAACGCCCAAATCCAAGGCAGGCGAAAGCCAGGCTGCCGTTACGCATACATCATTACAATATGCGCTGACCACACTGGACTCTATCCCATCCGTGGAGTACGCCATCGATGCAATTCCAGACGAAGCAAACGCCATCGATGTCTATGACAGCAATAACAAGCTCATCGGACGCCTCGAGCCACGTGTCGCGCAACGCATCATTCGCTTTATGCGTGTGGGGAACCGCTACGCAGCCGTTGTGTGGCGTGTGAGTGAGCACTATCACCACGTCGACCTCGTTGTCCGAGAGGTCTACCATAACCCAGATCACCGTGGCGAAGTCTCGTTCCCAGGCAAGCTCATCGACGAAGACAAAGCACCGTTGTTGGACTTGGCAGATGAAGAAATCGAAGAGGGCGGCCTCAACAGCGGCTACGACGAAGAAGAAGAAATGCCACGTCTGTCGTATGACGACGACGATGACACCTTCGAAGGCGGCGAAGAAAACAGCGACACCGACGAAGAGATCGACGAGTTCCCTGGCTCCAAAAAGGCCAAAGCGCGCACAGGCCCTGCACCTAAAGCAACCTACGGCGAAAAGGAAATCAGTCTCGGCGACCTTGCCAAAGACGAATCCAAACACGACGACGTCGAAGAAGAATAAATCTCTACACACTATCCCTCCCGTTCATTTGAACGGGAGGGATTTGTCTTGCCCCGCGCAACGACAGCGACATCAACCTCCAACATTCCCGCAGCTTTGATTGCCAATATTGCCTCGCGGACGGTTGCACCGGTCGTACAGATATCATCTATCAGCAGCACACGCCCTGAGAGGGATGGACCGCGCCAACCGAACGCAGCTGCGACATTGTGCGCACGTTGCTGGCGGCTGAGATGTGCCTGTGCCGTTGTGTCGCGCGTGCGCACCAAACCGGGACAATACGGCAACTGCAAATCATCAGCAACCGACTGAGCCAACAAAACCGCCTGATCGTAGCCTCGATGTGCTATTCGGCTCTCTGCGGCAGGCAAAGCGACAACACCAGCATATGCGCGCGGTACCGTGTCTACTAGAGTTGTAGCCAGTACCCGCGCATAGCGACGCTTCCCACAGTACTTGAGCAACAACAACGCTTGGCGGATGACAGCGGTGTACACAAAACAGACATATACATGCTGCGCACCGACATCAGGCAACGGATCGCTGTAACGCGGTGCACGCGCCAGACAAGCGGCACACACCAAGTGCCCGAGCTTTCCGCACCCAATACACAGATCAGGATAAATCCACTGTAATAATCGCTCAAACATCTCCCACCTCCTACGCATACTACCGTTGGAGCGGTGCGTTTCGGTACGGAGGCGAACGGGGAGAGATTTCAAAATGTTATTGTACTGGCGTCTTTTCGGCAGAGCTACGAGATGCGTGATCGCAATACGTCCGTACGATACCGTCACAGTACCGCCATATGCGCTTGTTCATTTTTTGGGCGTTAGCATTCGCCACTGTCGCTATGCTACCTATTCTGTGCATCGAGCATCGTTACGGCGAGGGCAAGTGCATCAACAGCCATATTAATGTCGGCAGGCTCTGCATACTCATCTGGACAGTGACTCCTCCCCGCGCGGGTTTGTACAAAAATCATGGCAGCGGGGGTAATTCCAGCCAACAAACTAGCGTCATGACCAGCGCCACTCGACAACCGCATACTCGTACCACTGGCTGTCGTACACGCAGAATCAACCAACGCAACCAGTGCATCAGGGAATGTCACGGGTGCGGAATCATGGATCATCTCATACGCAAACTGTACACCGCGGCGCTCACACGACTGCGCGAGAATCATGGAAATGTGCTGCCACAACGATTCGACTTCTGCCCAATCGAGACTCCGCATCTCGACCGAAAAGCGGACATAATCCGGCACAACGTTTGATTGATTGGGGCCAATCGTGAGTGAACCGACCGTTGCTACCGTCCCTGGCATTGCGACAGCTGCGCGTTCTGCCGCCGAGATAACCTCTGCTACTGCTGCGAGTGCGTCATGCCGGAGCGCCATTGACGCGGTGCCTGCATGGTCTGGCCTGCCGCGGCAGATGATGTCTGCACGGCGAATACCAACAATTCCCGTAACAACGCCAATCGGCTGCTTGGCAGCTTCGAGGAACGGTCCCTGCTCTATGTGTACTTCGATATAGGCAGCAATATCTCCGTGCGTGCGGAGCGCAGTGCGGGCACGTGTGGGATTACCACCCGCACGAATGATTCCATCAGAAAGTCTTCCCCATCCCGGTATCTCGAGCATCATAGTGACATCATCAATACCGAGACACATCGCCGTACTGCCCACCAGCGATCCGAGCGGCGTGGACTCCTCTGCGAGGAAGTCGACTACTTCAAGCGGATGTCGCAACATCAGCCCGTCAGACTCGAGTGCTCGTGCAACTGCCAACCCTGCCAGCACACCCAGTGCGCCGTCATAACTCCCTCCTGCCATCACGGTATCGCTATGCGAACCAATCATGATGGGAGGCAAATTGGCAGATCCTGCACGTCGACCGATGAGATTTCCACCCGCATCGATGGACGTTTCGAGTCCTGCAGCCTGGAACTGAGTCGTCAGCCATTGTCTGCCAGCAGCATGTGCAGCGGTGAACGCTCTGCGTGTCGTCCCGGAACACTCTGGTTCGACAATTGTGGCGAGTGTAGCGATGTCCCGATGCAGCTGCGCGTGATCTATCATACAGATCCTAGTGCAGTAAATCGACGATTCCTGGGCATGCAGTCACCGTTATGTCACGTGCAGTCGTACTCACAACTTCACCGTCGATTGCCACCGGCAGATCGTTTTCGCAACTGATATGGATGCGTGGCGTACGCTCCATACGGACTTCCGGCAGATTGGTGTGTGCGGCTTTCTGGATAAGTGGGATATACTGCAGTACTTTGATAATACCCAGCATATCGACCATGCAGATGTCCATTTGACCATCATCGATGTGGGCGTCGGGAGTCAACCAAAATCCAGCTCCTTGGCACCGGCCATTGGCGATGGTAGCGAACATCATACGGCGCTCGACGACCTCATCACGGAACGAAATTTTCATCGGGAACGCTTTATAGTTAATCAGCGCTTTCAGAATAGCCAAGTAATACACCAACCAGCCACTAATGCGTTTGAACTTCAGTGCTTCGGCTGCCGCTTGGGCATCGAATCCTGCACCAACAGCATTGAGGAGGTAGCGCTTGACTTGCCCAGGGACTTCTACCAAACCGAGGTCAATCGGCCGTCGTCGATTTTCGAGGATACGGCGAATACCGCCCTCGATATCATCTGCCGCCACATTTTCGAGTACTTTGACAAAATCGCTCCCGGTCCCGAGCGGTATGACTCCAAAAGCAGCCCGCCGGCCGCTTGCTTCATTGCCCTCAACAACGCCATTGACGACCTCATTGAGCGTGCCATCGCCGCCGATTGCAATGACAACATCACTGCCGCCGATTACTGCTTCTCGCGCTAATTCTGTGGCATGACCACGACCAGTGGTGCGTCGCAGCGTGTAGTCGATGCCTGCGTGACGGAGGGCTAGTTCGAGGGCTTCTTGCCTGCGACCGGCTTTACCCCGACCTGCCCATGGATTGAGAATGATGGTCGTCGTTGACATATCTGCTCCTCTGTCCGAACTGTCGTCTACACGACGGTCGTTCTTGGTGTATAACGGGTGGATACTGGGTATTATAGCCGATGCAACAATGCCACGACAGAGGGCGTCCCAGCCCTGTACAAAAGGAGTACTACTGTGACAACTGTTAATCTCAAACAATCGCCCAACATTATCATTCGTATCGTCTGGTTTGTAGCCATCGGATGGTGGTTGAGCGGCGCCTGGACCGTCATCGCCTGGGTACTGTGCGTATCCATCATTGGTCTGCCAATTGGAATCATCATGCTCAATGCGCTCCCGCAAGTAACCACGCTCCGCAGCCGAGATGTCGTTACCATTGTCGATGCTCGTGGCGGCGTCACCGTCGCCAATTCACAGCAGTACCCCATGTTGGTCCGTGCCCTCTACTTTGTTTTGGTGGGCTGGTGGTTGAGCGCGTTGTGGCTGAGTCTGGCATGGCTCTTCGGGTCGACCGTTGTCCTGTTGCCGATAAGCTTCTGGATGATTAATCGTGCAGCTGCAGTCCTCTTACTGACACGCAATTAGCATCATTCCGCACCCCTCACGTACATGCCGCCAGAGCTTTTCTGGCGGCGTTCGCCGTGTATCATGCTAGAATATCAGCACCCAACCGCACACAGAGGAAACGCACATGACACTCGATCTCACCTGGATTCGGAGTCAATTCCCTGCATTGGCAGAGCAAGTCAATCAGCAACCAGCAGTATTTTTTGACGGACCTGGCGGCACCCAAGTGCCGAACGGCGTGATCGATGCAATTAGTAACTATCTGCGCCATTCAAACGCAAACACACACGGGTCGTTTTTGACCAGCCAACGCACGGATGCCGCAATTGTTGCTGCCCGCGAGGCAATGGCCGACTTCCTCGGTTGTGCCCAAGACGAAGTAATATTCGGCGCCAATATGACCACGCTGACGTTTGCCCTGGCGCGCGCCATCGGCCGTACGCTCAAACCGGGCGACGAAATTGTCACCACCAAACTCGACCACGATGCCAACGTCGCCCCGTGGCACGCACTCAAAGAGCTCGGCGTCGTCATCCGCGAAGTCGATGTCGATGTCGAGGACTGCACCTTGGACATGGCAGACTTTGCCAGCAAAGTCAACGCCAAAACCAAACTGATTGCAGTTGGTTTTGCGTCCAATGCCGTTGGCACCATCAACGACATCAAGGCAGCAGTGAAGTTGGGTCGTGCCGTCGGCGCAATGGTGTTTGTCGACGCTGTCCACTATGCACCACATGGTCCCATCGACGTCAAAGCCCTCGATGTCGACTTTTTGGCTTGTTCTCCATACAAATTCTTTGCTCCCCATAGCGGTACAATCTACGGCAAAAAAGCCCACCTCGAAGGCATCGCTGCCTACAAAGTACGGCCCGCCGGTAACGATTCTACCGAACGCTGGGAGACCGGCACCAAAAATCACGAAGTGATGGCTGGCGTGACTGCGGCTATTGATTACCTTGCCGAATTAGGCACACACACCGCCGGCAAACCGTTTGCGACGCGCCGCCAAGCAGTCGATTATGCGATGCACGAGATCCAAGCATATGAGCGGACGCTGAGCGAATATCTCATCAGCGGCCTGCTCAAAGTCCCCGGGCTGACGTTCTACGGCATCAGCGATAGTACCGAATTCGGCAAGCGCACTCCCACGGTGGCCATTCGTATGGCCAAGCACAGTCCGCACGCAATTGCAGAATCACTCGCCGCACAGGGCATATTTGTGTGGGACGGCAACTATTACGCCCTCAATCTCACCGAACGCCTCGGTGTCGAAGATTCGGGTGGCATGGTACGCATCGGTTTGGTGCACTACAACACCACACAAGAAGTCGATCGCCTACTTTCCGCGCTCAACGCACTCGCCTAGTGCTGTCGGCTATCTGGTAACTTTTCGTGCCTTCCCTGTCGCAGGGAGGGCACGAAGGCTATACCGAGTGATCCGATTGCACTCAACATACCCACCCAAATGTAGATGCTGGTGTACGCGCCACTCCATTCACGCAACATTTCGACGAGTACGGGCATGACCGCACGTGCCAACGTCAACACCAATGCCAAAATACCACTCAACGCACCATAAATTGCCACGCCATAGCGGTCCGCAAATAGCGCGGCACGGGCTGGAGTGATGGCACCGAAGCTCAATCCGAACAACACGACACACGCCCATACACCGACACCTCCGGGTAGCACCATCAGCACGACCAGTGCGAGCCCTTGCATCACACACAAGAGTGTCGCGAGTGTATAGCGCGAAAAATACGTCCCGAGCGGTGTGAACAAAAGGCGACTCGGCAATGCCAGCACCCCCGCAGCAGCTGCATACCATGCAGCATCGGTGGCACTATAGCCGCGGTCTATCAAGAGCGGGACGAACGTCTGCAATACCACGACGAGCGCACAGGTCGACGCCAAGAATGCACCGCCAAGTAGCCAAAATCCGCCATCACGTAGCGCTTCCCGCACTGCTGCCAGCGGGACAGCCCGCACCGGTTGCAATCCCGTCTGCGGCATGCCATCGACCGTTGCACCGACATCTGCCGGGCTTTTGCGGATCCACCAGGCGAGTAACGGTGCGACCACCACCAGCATGATTGCTGCATAGATCCAGGTCGTAATCTGCCAAGAATACGTCTCGATCAGCCAGGTGGTACTCGGGGTCGCAATAATAATGGCAAAACCCGCCACAAAGGTCAATACCGTCAGGGCCGTGCTGCGCAGCCGTTCAAACCACTGGGCAACTACTACAAATGCCGGCTCATAGAGCGTCGTCGCCATCGAGAACCCAAGCATGATCCACACGACGATATGCTGCCAGGGTTGATCCACAAAACCCCAGAGCCCCAGCCAAAGTGCTGCCCAGACCGCTCCACCCGTCATCAACCAGCGCGCCCCGTAGCGGTCTAGCAATACCCCGATGGGCCATGCCAGCAAGCCCGCTACCAACTGGGCTGCAGTAATTGCCCCATTGATGGTCGCCCGTGACCAGCCGAATGCGTGCTCCAACGGCACCACATACACACTGAATGCATAGATCAAAATCCCGTACGACAGCGTCTCGGTGACCGCCAACACCCCCACCATGCTCCAGCCGTAGTACCAGCGGCGCATTAGTGCTGCCCTTCGAGGACTGCACGTGTCTGGGCTGCACACGTCGTCCAACGATACTCCTTGACACGTTCCAGACCCCGTGCCACGCATGTTGCGCGCAGCGCATCATCGCTGTCGATCCGTGTCAGCGCGTCGCAGATTGAGCTGACCGACTGCGGGTCAAACAGCAGCGCTGCGTCGCCAGCCACTTCTGGCAGCGCTGAGGTATTCGAACAGACAACCGCAGTTCCACTCGCCATCGCTTCGAGCACCGGCATACCAAACCCTTCGTAGAGTGACGGGAAGACAAACGCGCGCGCACTCGCCATCAATCCGTATAGCGCTGTGTCAGGCACAAATCCCAGCACATGGATGCGGTCACGCACCGGCGATGCATCGATGAGCGCTTGGAGCGGCTCACCTAGCCACCCTACTTTGCCAGCGATGACCAGGTGACTTTCGTGAGTCTGTGGCATCCGCACAAACGCCTCGATGAGGCGTTGCAGATTTTTCCGTGGCTGCAATGTCCCTACCGTCAGGTAGTACCGCTGATATGGTTGAATAGTTCGATTCGCGGGAGTAAACAGAGGCGAGACGCCATGAGGAATTACTGCAATGCGGCTGACGTCCATCCCCGTATAGCGCACAAGGTCGCTCGCTGTTGCCTGCGAGATGGCGATAATCCGCTGTGCAGCCCAGGCAGCCCAGCGAGTGCTCAGGCGCAAATAGACGTTTTGGAAGGTCGTATGCGCCACAGGAAATTCCAGAAATCCTAAATCATGAATGGTTGTCACCACTCGCATTCTGGTCAGCAACGGTGTAATCCACGGC
Organism: Roseiflexaceae bacterium; assembly: GCA_947474225.1. Taxonomy (GTDB): domain Bacteria; phylum Chloroflexota; class Chloroflexia; order Chloroflexales; family Roseiflexaceae; genus UBA965. The sequence continues at coordinate 73,706 of CANJHS010000003.1, forward strand.
ACCACATGCGACGGCACAAACAGCACATCCGGGCAGTCCCGTGCGAGCTCCCAGGCGAGATTCACATGCGTCCACAAGCGCCGACCAGGCAACCTTCGTACCTGCATCTGCGGCGGCAATTGCGGCAAATCAACGGGCAACTCGCGCGTGTACAACACGTATGTATGAGGACCAGGATCCCCAGCAAGTGCTGTTATGAGTTCCCAGGTGTACCGTTCTGTCCCGGTTCGTTGGCGAGCCGCCAATCGGCTAATATCTATTCCAATGCGCACTGGCACTCCTTTTTTGATGGGTCTAGAATAACACTCCTGACAGGCTAGAGAACAGACTCAGACGGTATTCTGTGGATTTGCATTTTTTCACCTTGCCGCGTGTATAATGGCAGTATTCACTTCCAAAAAGGATTCCCCATATGCAACTCTACGACTCATTGCGTGGTCACAAAGCGACACTCGAGATTCCCAAGGACCGTCCATTAACCCTCTATGTCTGCGGAGTCACGCCTTACGATACGACACATATCGGTCACGCACACACCTTTCTGATTTTCGACATACTGATTCGCTATATTCGCTCACAAGGTGGGCAAGTAACCTACTGTCAAAACGTCACCGACGTCGACGATCCGTTGTTTGAACGCGCCAATCGTGACAACATTGCCTGGGACGCCCTCGCCAAGCGCGAAGTAGACCAGTATCTCAAGGATTGTCAGGCAATGAATTTCCTCACGCCTGATTTCTTTCCCAAAGTCTCCGAAGAAATCAGCGGGATGATTCCTATTATCGAAGGTCTGCTCAAAAACGGCAAAGCCTATGTAGCCAACGGGAACGTCTTCTTCGATGTCAGCAGCGAGCCGACCTACGGCGAAATGGCCCGTCTCGGAGGCTACGCAGAGCTCCTCAAGACCGCCAACGAACGCGGCAACAATCCCAATGACCCCAACAAAACCGATCCTCTTGACTTTGTACTGTGGCGCACGTCCAACCCCGGCGAGCCAACATGGCCCAGCCCATGGGGTCTTGGTCGCCCCGGTTGGCACATCGAATGCACCGCCATGTCGACCCGCTACCTCGGTGACCAACTCGACATCCACGGCGGCGGCCGCGATTTGATGTTCCCCCACCATCCGTCCGAAATCGTCCAGACCGAGGGGTACACCGGCAAGCGCCCCTTTACACGTTTCTGGATGCACGGCGGATTGACGTGGCTCGACGGTGCCAAAATGAGCAAATCACTCGGGAATCTTGTTTTTGTCCGTGACGCCGTCATCCAACAGAGCCCCGATTCCATCCGCTGGTACCTTGCATCGTTCCCGTACCGCGAGGATTTCAACTACATCCGCGCCGATGCCAAAGCAGCCGAAGGCGACATCGCCGCACTCGTCAGCGCCTTATCCGCACCTGCAGGCACTGGCCCGGTACTCGACCTCAGCGCAGATGCAGCGGCGTTCTACGCAGCCCTCGACGATGATTTGGCAATGCATACCGCACTGACCCATCTCAAGACGATGATCACGCACATCAATACGAGTGCCAAGACGCACTCGGTTGCAGCAGCACAAAAGCTCTTGCGTGCGTGCGCACAGGTCATTGGCTTCAAGGCTGCAGAATAACAGCCGCGTATTTTGGTATACCCTAGGAGTTTCATGATTCGCTCCCTGTTGCGTCGACTCAACATCGCCCTGTGTGTGGTTCTTGTCTGTGAGTGTGTCACACTCGGACTGGTGCCGCTACAGGTGCCAGATTTGACCGCACGATTGTTGCGTTTGACCACCACGGAGCGGCTGCCTGTGCCACCGTTTCGACTCAATGTGCCACAAACTCCCTACCCGCGGCCGTTGCTCCTGCGTGACACCTTTGATGTCCCCAGCGCGTTATGGGACCAAACCAACATCACTATCCAAGACAGTCACCTGGCCATGCATCTGCGCCTCCCCAATGCCGATGCCTACGCACTCTGGTTGGGCGATGCGACCAATGGTTCACAGGTGACTGATTTCACCATCAACACCACGGTCACGCAAGTGTCTGGCGCAGACGATGCCAGCTATGGCATCCGATTCCGTCAAGATTCACCCGACAGCTATATCATGATTGCACTCAATGCCCGTGGCTACTGGCATGCCATCCGCTCCACGGCGGGTGTACGCGCAGAATTAGTGCCCTGGACATACAGCCATACGATAGAACAAGGCATCGGCTTTTCAAATGATCTCAGTGTCACCGCGACAGGCCCACGCATCACTGTGCGCATCAATGGCGTTGATGTGGGCACCGTAACCGACCAGGCGCCGGTTGCAGGGCAGTTGACCCTTGCTGCTGCGACTGCGGATACTGGCGATGTACGTGTCGATTTCGATGCCGTCCACGGGTCTGTGGGAAAGATTGCCTACAGCGACGATTTTGACACCCCCACCACGACCCGCTTTAGCACCGGTGGTTCGTTTACCACCGATGGCCAATACCGCATGCGCGCAAATGCAGGCGTGTCCGTCTGGCAAAATCCCCTGCCCCAAAAGCTGACCCAGGTGACCGACTTTGAGCTCAGTCTCGACACCCAAATCATCAGCGGGGACGCCGCCAAAATCGGCTACGGGATAGTCTACGGCGATACCGGCGATTTTGGTCATTCCATTCTGCTGTTCAGCGGCAACGGGACGGTGCAACTACTACAGACCAATAGCGCCAAGCCTACCAATCGGCTGCTCGAACCACTCCTCCTCCCTATGCTCGAAACAGGCCCCGACGCCACCAACCACATCGACGTTCGGAAAGTAGGAACGACCCTGACCCTGTTTGTTAACGACGAACAGGTCGGGTCGATTGATAATCTCCCCACGCGATCCGGCAGTGTTGGGATGATTTTGGTCTGTGGGAATGCACAAGCCGAAGTCGCGTTTGATAACTTTGTGCTTACCGAACTCCAACCTTGAGTGCTTTTCCGTTTGTTGCCGTACTCGAACGACTCGGTGCTGAACTTGCCGACTACCCTGTTCCACTGATTGACCAAATGGGTCGCAGCAACCCGTTCCAGGTGCTCATCGCCACCATTCTCAGTCTGCGCACGCGCGACGAAACCACTGCGCAGGTCACACCGGGACTCTTCGCAGTCCTCGATAGCCCGGCGACTGGCGCAACCCTCAATCCGGATGACGTCGCAGCCCTTATCTACCCGGTGGGATTCTATCGCACCAAAGCAAAATCCATCGTCGAGATCTGCCGGATTTTGACCACGGAGTATAATGGAATCGTACCCAATACGCGTGACGCATTGTTGGCACTCCCTGGCGTCGGTCTCAAGACTGCGAATTTGGTGCTGTCTGTGGGCTATGGGATTCCCGCAATATGCGTAGACATCCATGTCCATCGCATCTGTAATCGGTGGCAATTTGTGACCACCACCACTCCCGAACAGACCGAAGCGGAACTTCGGCAGCGCGTCCCAATGGATGCGTGGATTAACATCAATCAACGCCTCGTGACACTCGGCCAACACATCTGCAAGCCTACGTCCCCACTCTGTTCGTCTTGCCCGATTCGTCACCTCTGTCCGCAACACGGGGTTGGTCGCCACCGCTAGCACGGGAGGAATCATGTACATTCGCTGGATTGTCCGCCACCACAAAAACGCCGAAACAGCCAACGTCTCTTTCTATGATGCCTATTTGGTCGAGAGTTATCGCGATGAAGCCAGTCAACCGCGCCAACGCACCATTGGCTATCTCGGCAATATTCGCCAAATCAACGGCGAGTTTTCTGCCCTCGAGCGCGAAATTTTCTTCATCCGCGCCGAACGCATCATGATGGGCATCCCCGCCATCGACGAGGCCGAGCGAATCGCGATTAATGCCCTCATCCGCCAAAAAATCCCCAACCTGACCACGGCCGAAGTCGAACGCGCATTCCGCAACAACATCCGCTGGTTCAAACGGTGGCGTCTCTCGCGTGATATCCCGCTGACGCATAAAGAAATCGTCGATATTCTCGAAGGAACCGAAGACGACCCGAAAATAGATTACGAAGGTATGTAGACACCGTATTCGTCAGAGGGCGAAAGCCGTCCGCGCAGGCGCGGCCGGACCCTGATGACATGCCCTGCCTGGGGACAGCTCCTTCCACAGATGCCCCACGCGCACGCGACGCCGCACAGGATACTGCCTTCCACATCTTCCTGTGGGCGGTCTGCACACCACCTGCTGATTGCAAAAATACATGTGCCCCGAGAAGCGTGTTTCTACGCTGCATTAGTCAAAACATGCTCCCCCTACTGCCATCCGCTGTGTTGCAATCTCTGCAGTCGACACCTCAGTGCGCGTTGAACAGCCATAACCACCTCAATACATTCCTTCACTGAGCCTTTTGGCCGCGTGAATTGTGTCTCTTGTCAGCATCCAGCTCAGTTTCGTTCGGTCCCGCGTATGTCTAATCAACGAAAAGCGCACCACACGAAACATACGTGCGGTGCGCTCTGTGGATTCGCTCGAGACTAGACTCCGACGACGCCTTCGATACGGTCCTCGATGTCAGCGTAGATTTCTTGCAGTTTTGCGATGGTGGCATCGTCGCTCTGCCACAACCCTCGGTTATTTGCTTCTAAGAGGCGCTGTACCGCGGCTTTGGCGGCATGTGGATTGGCAGCAGTGAAGCGCCGGCGTACGTCTTCATCCATGATGAAGGTGTCAGACATGCCATCATAGACCCAGTTTTCGACCGAATCCCCTACAGCACTCCACCCCATCACATTGGTGAAGCGATTGGCAATCTCGGTCGCACCGGCATAGCCCTGTGCCAACAGGGGTTCAAACCAGCGCGGATTGAGGATTTTGGTGCGTGCTTCTATCGTAATCATCTGCTTAGCACTAGTAATAGTTGTCTTGCCGGTATACGTCTCGGCATAGCTTAATTGGACGTTTCGGCCACTCTCGTAGCTCGCCGCCAATTGCACAGCACCACTATGTCCGTAGTAGTGTTGCATGTCGGTCAACCCATATTCTACACTGTCGATGGCCTGGAAGACATGCTCGACAGTGCCAAGCAGACTGCGATAGGTTGCCTGTGCAGCAACGCCGTTGCGTTTGCCGCCATAGGCGAATCCGCTGCGTTTGATGTACATCGAGGCGAGATCTGACTTACTTTCCCACTGGCTCTCGTCCACCACCATATCCACACCCGTCCCGTATTCCCCTTGTGCCTGCGTAAAGAGCCGGGCGGTGGCTGTCTCGAAGCTTTGGCCGTCCTGTTGCATTGCAGCTACATGGGCTTTGATAGGATTCTTGTCGATTGGTTCGTCTGCGCGGGCTGCCCGCACAATCAAATCGTCCATCATATCGATAATCATGGGGAAGTTGTCCCGGAAGATACTACTGATGTCGAGCACCACATCGACTCGGGCTCTCCCCAATTTATTCAGAGGGACCAGATCGTAGCGGTAGATTTTACCTTGCCCATCCCGTGCAGGTACGGCACCAATAAGCCCCAAGACCACGCCGATACTTTCGCCTTCGCTCTTGATTGTATCGAGTGCCCACAGGGTCAACGACACGGTCGCGGGCATCGTGCCATTGTCTGCAATATGTGACCGAATCAACTGCTCGGCCATCTGTTGGCCGCGCATCAACGCAGCATCACTCGGCAAGCGCCATGGATCGATTCCGTGGATATTACGCCCACTCGGCAATGCGGCTGCACCGCCACGAATCGGATCTGCACCATGGCCAGGCAAGATATAGCCACCATCGAGGGCGTGCATGACCACATTGATTTCGTCACCACTCTCCTCGAGACGGATAAGCATCTCTCGCCCATGCGATACCATTTCGTTCACGTGTGCAGGAGTGGACGTATTAAAGTAATTCTTCCAAAAGACATCCGATGCCTCACGGCCGTAGACCACTTTCGACACAAACTCGCCACGCACGGTGGGTGCAGAGCCGACATCGACCCCTTGCTCGAGAATGGTCTGCAACAACCCATTGTTCCCCATGCGGGGAATGTCCAATGCAGCCTCGACCAAAGCAATCGAGCGATCGCGTGACACACGTTGACCCATCACATGCAAGCCATCCAAAATCAACCGCTGTTCGAGGTCATCGAGGTATCGGGTCAGCCGCATCCGGTAGGCACCATCGTGTTCGCCTGCGCGAATGGGCACTTCGGGTACCAGCGGTGCGAGGTCGATGGCGGGGGTATTACCACTGAGTTGATGACGCAATTGGGCGAGTTGCTTGTACAAGCCTGCGCGTGCATACGGGGGGATGAGGTGACTGATTACCGCAGCGCCACCACGCCGCTTGGCGATTGCTGATTCTGCCGGGTTATTCAGCGGATAGAGGTACAACTGTGGCACATCGCCCATCACGATGTCTGGCCAACATTCGCCGGTCAGACCGAGTTGCAAGCCAGGCAGCCATTCTGCGGTGCCGTGCATACCCACATGCACAATTGCGTCAGCCTTCCAGATATCAATGAGATAGCGATAGAACGCGACATATTGATGATGTGGTGCATAGTCGTGATCAAACAGCATGCGCATGGGGTCGCCGGGGACTGCGAGCGGGGGTTGGACGCCGACAAACACGTTGTTGAGCGCGAATCCATCAAGTCGGATTGCATCGCGCCCAGCAGGAGCAATGTCGCCTGGCATAGCGCCCCATTTGTTGTCGATACGACGCAAAATCGAATCCTTGATCACCGTCCGCAAATCACTGACAGGTACTGCCACGTGATCGCCCTGGCCACCCTCCATGCTCGCCATGCGTTTGGCGAGTGCATCTGGACTCGCCGGGATGTCATTGATTTGATAGCCATCTTGCTTCAAGCGCGTCATCAGCGCATGCAGTGTGGCTGGGACATTCAGCAACGCAGCGGTACCTAGTCGACCCAATCCCGGTGGGTAGTTGTAGACCACAAGGGCAATCTTACGCTCACTCGGCGATTTCCGACGCAGATTCGCCCACTTGGCAGCAATGGTAGCTACTCGTTCGATACGATCCGGCACGGTGACGATGACGTCGTTTTCGATCGCACCGATAACAATAGGTGAAATACTCCCGTCCATTTCGGGCAAATCATACATAATGACAGACTGCATCGGCGACACGCCGCTGTCGGTCCACTGCTCGAGATTTTGCATCATCAAGGGTTGTGCGACCATGTACGGGACATCCAGCGCACTCATAATTTCTGCCGACGTCTCGGCATGTGCACCAGGCCGTGTCGATCCTGCTGGACCGCCGACGACGGCAAATCCCATCGTACTGACCACGAAATCTACTTTTTCTTTGGCGACCCATTCACGCAAGGCAACATGTGCTTCGATGCCACTGACGAAAATCGGCAAAACCGCCAATCCTTTTGCTTCGAGCGCCCGGATCAGGTCGTGCGGGTAGGTCTGCTCCTGCAGCAAGTGCTTGCGGAATACCATCAACGCGACCAGCGGTTGGCCACGGCGGTAATGCTTTGTTTTGAGAGCCCAACGCATGTAATCAGCGTTGCTCTCGAATAATTCATGGGTGTCGGGGTGGAAGCAACCCATCTGCGGAATCATCCGCGGCGGCGTAACCGCCACCGCAACGCCCAAGCAATCGCGCAGAATCAAGCGAATCATCTGCGCCAAGTTCGCAGAATCTGGTTGGTTCCAGTAGATATTCACACTTAACCATGTCCGAAAGTCTTTGAGCTTTGCCGGCATCAAGGGTAACAACTTCGCAGCTGCCTTGGTGAGTTTGGTGTATGCGTACAGCGTGTCTTCGTCACGCCCTTTGGTGATGAGGCGCAAAATAGCCTGCATCGGTTTGGGCATGCCAGACTTCTTGTTAGGATCGATGTGGTAGTCGCCTACCTTGGTCAGGCCCATGATTTCTGGCATGCTTTCGTAGCAAAAAATCGTCTGCACGCCGGCCCGTTTTATTTGGTCCGACAACCAATCTGCTTGGTCGCGGTCATTGATGAGCGAGATAAAGACGACATCGGCTTGAGCAATGGCCTTTCTGAGTGCCTCGTCGTGTTCGATGACATGCCCATCGTGGAATCGATGAATACGCACATCAATCCCACCTGCGGTCAGCAACTTTTGGACTTCGGTCCACACATGGGCATTGAAGCGCTCCATGCCGTTGATCATCGTTATGGTTTTCATATGGTGTTCCTTCCCGTTGACACATCGACATCGATGTATTGAAGTTTGGAGATATCTGCGTATAATAATGGCGTTCGCACTACTATGGAGGTGACGTATGGCTCGTACAATCGTCCTGTTGTTGGTAGAATTGGCATTCTTCTTGCCTTTGCTCTACTCGCTGGTAACCGTCTGGTTTGCAGACGCACCACAACATCATTCCTAAACACGGCGGCCCGACCCATCCGACCCATGCAACGACAGTTGTGTGGGTTTTCTTATACAAGATTCACCGCCGTCGCCGCAATATCGGCGCCGCTCGCGTTGGGTAGGTACACATATTCACCGCTCAACTTTTCGGCGAGTTTACGACCTTCGCCGCGGCTCAGGTAGTTGCGTTGGGTGTCGATAACCATTGTCTTAATACCTTCGGCCGCGACAGCAGCCGCAAGCGTGACGATTTCGGATTCAATTGACACACCATCCTGCAATCCGACGTTGCCGCGGCCATCGGTCAAAAACAATGCAACACATTGTTGGATGCCCTTGCTCCGTGCCTGCTTGGCAACCTCGATTGTCCCAAGGAGTGCAGCGGCGAGGGGGGTCGTGCCACCGGTGGGCAGAATATCCAGTGCACGCCGGGCGAGTTCGACACTCTGTGATGCCGGCAACAACACCTCGCACTGTTCACCGCGAAAAGCCAGCAAAGCCACCCGATCACGATGCACATAGGCCTGTTGCAATAATGTTTGGACTGCACCTTTGGCCTGACGCATACGATTGAGTGCCATACTCCCGCTGGCATCGACGACAAAACAGAATAACACCCCTGCTTTGGAACGGAATTCCTTGACGCGGACGTCGTCGACACGCAGCGCAATTTTGCGTGTCGTCGCTCCGCTTTTGTGACGCAAGGGCTGCCATGGCGCTGCGGCACGTAATGTAGACGGCACATCAATCCGTGCCCGACGTGGATCACCCGCTGTACTCCGGATATGCCGACCGCGCGTCCCATTCGTTGCTCCGCGTGAGCCCGAGCGGCCACGCCGTATCGTCCGGAAAGGGAGGTCGCTGAGGGTGATGGGGAGTTCCGTCAACAGCGCACTCATGATTTCTTCGCTAGGAGGTGTCAATTCGTCAGGTGTCGGTTGCTGCTCTGCCTCCGGCTGATCCATGTCGTCGGGGGGCGTCTCTGCCGACGGAGGCGGAGGCGGGGGTGGTTGCTGCTGGTCTGTAGGAGGTGGCTCGGGTGGTGCAACGTCACGTGTCGCCCGTGGCAAGATCGTCAGCCGCGCTGCGACATCCAAATCTTCCATGCTGACCGATGTGCGCAAATCGAGTGCAGCAGCGGCACAGGCTGCGGCAGTGGCAAACATATCCACGCGGTGACCCTCGACTCCTGCACGCAACGCCAAATCGACCAATAGCTGCTGTTGCTCTACGGTTATGACAACCTGCGGCAGGAGCTCTCGTGCTTGGTCGATGAGCTCGGCATCGAGCACATCCAATTCGTGCCAGTGTGCATAGTCTGGGTGATGATGATGGGCCAATACTTCTCGGCGCTGTTCGGCGCTGCTGAGATTGGGTAGCAACACCAGCAGACCGATGCGATCGAGCAGATGCCGGCGCGGCAGCCCTTCGGCGGGATCGTACGTTCCTATCAAACGAAAACGGCAGGTAATCTGCTGACTCATCCCTTCACGTTCGAGCTGCACACGCCCCGTATCGAGCGCGCCAAGCAATATATTCACCACGGCATCTGGCAGCAGATTCAATGCATCTGCATAGAGAACACCACCATCTGCACGTGCCAATAACCCACGCCGTGCAGCCCGCGTCCCCGTACGCAGGGTCGCTTCGATATCTATCCCGCCGAGGAGCGCTTCTTCGTCGCTCCCTAACGGCAATTCAATGAATGAAGTTGCAGCACCAAACAAGCCCACCGTCGCACGTGCGAGGGAACTCTTCCCCGAGCCGACCGGGGCGCCAATCGCCACACCGCCTAGGCGTGGATCAACCGCCAACATACGGACAGCTTCGAGCGCAGTATCAATTCCTACGAGACCTGCCATTGGCATTGTCTGTGCCATCTGTGTATCCTCACGGAATGTTCGCAGGAGGAACGTAGCACTACCAGCGATGCACCAACCAGAGCATCCTCCATACCTTTTCGACCGACACGTTACAACACCGGGATAGAATGATGTTTTGACGATGTTTAGTGCTTTGGTATGGGAAAAGGCGTTGCACGTTATTATAGCACTGCGGTTTACTTTTTCTCGATACATAAGTGCAACAAAACATGCACAATGTATACACACAGCACGCGGAAAAACATTTTTTGCATACATAATTGAATTTTTGATTGTAAAAACCTGCAAAATCTGTGCAAATACTTTGCACAGATTTACTGGCGTACTCGGCATTTTTTGGGCGATTTTGGTATGATATAGACGGACATATACTGCACCCTTCGATATACAGAATGAGAACTTACATGCACATTGTGACCCTGTCAGGGAGTATTCGCACAGCATCGTTGAATCGCGCGCTTCTTGTTGAATTCGCACGCATCCTCCCTGCACCACATACGGCGAGCATGCTCGAAATCGCAGATTTACCCCACTATAGCGAAGACCACGACGGCAGCGCTGAACGTCCTGCACCCGCATCAGTGACCGCCTTCCGCACTGCCATCCAATCGGCGGATGCCATCGTGATTGCCACTCCCGAGTACAACCACGGCTATCCTGGCGCACTCAAAAACGCCCTTGACTGGGCATCACGGCCGTATGGCAGGGCGTCATTGAACGGCAAGCACGCGGCTGTCATCGGTGGCGGCGGCGGGACTGGCGGCATCCGTGCCCAAATCCAATTACGCCAGGTGCTCAACGGCTGCGGATGCCATGTGCTGCCTCGTCCCGAGCTCGCCGTGCGCTTCCACGAGGCATTCAAAGACGGTGCACTGGTTGATCCAAAAGTCACCGAATTGCTCGGCCGGATTGCTGATCTGTTGCTCGCCCAAGTCAGTCGTGCATAACCAACGAATTCGCTGGATTCAGTCAGAGAAAGGCATGCTATGCACCAGATTTTTATTGGCGCCAACAGCGGTGCCTTTCTTGTTACATGGCAGACAACGATCGCGGAAGCAGCCATTATCCACCTGGGCACCGAACCGGTGATTGCAGCCGCAACGATTCCAGGGCGTGGCGTGCTGTGCGCCGTCTACCACAGCAACGAGGATCATCGGCATTCGCGTCTGCTCTGGTACGATCCTGTTGCCCAAACCCTTATCCCAGCGAGTGATATGCTCATCCCGCGGGTTACCACCATCGGGATTGCTGACGGGTTGATTCGTATCGGCACCGAAGGGCACCACGTCTACAACCTCGATGAAGGAATCCTCAACAGCGACGATGTGTTCGAGGCTGCACTGCGCACCGAAGAACTCCATGAGAGTAATTATGGCAGTGCCATTTCGATGATTACCTGCGATCCTCGCACCGGTCACGGCATCATTGCAGTCAGTTGCGGCGGCCTATGGATTCACCGCCCCCATGGATGGGAAGTGTTGGATCATCCGGAGTACCTTCACGCTATCTCGTCTGACGATGCGCTCGTGCTCCGGTGTGTGCATGGTGTCTCTGCGGGTACTCATAATGACATGCTGGTGCAGTTCCACCGCGGGCTCACACTGTTCGATGGACAGCAGTGGCACAACGTCGAAAAACCAGGACACTATGCCGGCTTTTCGACGATATACCGTCCCACCCACGATGACTTCGTTGCCATTCCCCTGGTCTATGACGAACAACGGACTGCGTTGAACGGTGAGTTATCGTTTTGGATCGTCGATGCAATGACGCGCAGCACCACCAACATTCCCTTTGGTGGTGGCCGCGATTATAGTTGTGTGTTGCGCAGTGGGATGACGCGCAGCGGCGACGCGGTCATCGTCGGCACGACATCCGGCCGTGTGGTTGCATTAGACGACACACAGGTCAGTGAACTTCCCCATCATCTCGGTCGCATTTTGGCGGTTGCAGCCGTCGGATAATCACACAAGGAGTATACGATGGCACTTGCATGGCACCAACACGGACGTTGGCAGGCACAATGGGTACGCGGAAGTATCACCAGTGCACCAGTCGTGAGCCTCTTTCACCTGGCAATCACCCTTCCCAAAAAACGCACGCTGACCTTCCGTGTGAGTGGCGACGAACGCTTCGAATGGTATGTCGACGGGGTGTGTCATGCCCGCGGTCCCGAACGGGGGGATGGCAGCATGTGGCATTATCACACCGTCACCGTCACGCTGACCGCCGGTGTCCATCACCTCGCAGCACTGGTCTGGAGCCTCGGCGATGCTGCGGCGTTTGCGCAGATTGGCAAATCCCACGGATTGATTGTCTCGACCGATGAAAAAAACAGTGCGTTGTGTGCGACGGGAGTTGCTCCATGGCGCACCAAAACGTTGACGAGCTATACATTTACTCCACCCAAACAAGCATGGGGTACCGGTGCAAATGTCGTGTTTGATGCGCGCCTCCATCCGTGGCAGTGGCAGGTAGGGGAGGGAGACGACTGGGCGCCGGTGACACCAATCTACCACGGCGAAGACTCGCTCTACGACTATGAATTGGGCAGCCACAAACATCTCCAACCGGCACCCCTGCCACCGCAACGCGACGATGCCCGCGGTCTCGGTCTGGTGCGCTATATCGACGCAGTCGCAGCCGATAAGTCTGTGCAGACCATCCTGCGTAAAAAGAACGACCTGCGCACACAACACCCTGCCTGGCAGGCGTTGGCTGATGGCACGAAAGCACTGACCATCCCAGCTCATCAGACCGTGCGTGTCATCTATGACCTGCAGGTATATGTGTGTGGCTACCACCGCCTCATCCTGAGTGGTGGTGCAGATGCCCAAGTACGGGTACATTGGGAAGAAGCACTTTCGACCAACCCACACGAGTACTTCCGCATCAAAACGAATCGTGACGAAGTCTTTGGCAAGTCCTTTGCGGGGGTAGGCGATACCTTCATTGCCGACGGGAGCACGTCAGCACTGCATCAACCACTCTGGTGGCAATCAGGGCGCTACGTGGAAGTGTGTGTGACAACGGCCGACCAGCCGCTCACCATCGAACGCATCACCATCGGCGAGACAGGGTATCCATTCGCATTCACCGGAAAATTCGACAGCAACGACCCGCGCCTCAGCAGCGTCATCCCGATGATGCAACGTGTGCTCCGGATGTGCGCCCACGAAACATACATGGACTGCCCGTACTACGAGCAGCTCATGTACATCGGCGACACACGCCTCGAAGCGCTGGCAACCTATGTGTTGACGCAGGATGACCGGCTGCCGGTAAAGTCCATCCGGCTTTTCCATCAGTCGCGTATGCCCAACAACTTGACCCAATCACGCTACCCGAGCCGGGTCCAACAAATCATCCCACCGTTCTCGCTGTGGTGGATTGGAATGCTCCACGACAGTGCCTACTGGCGGGGCAGGGCGGCCGAAGTAACCAGCATGTTGCCCGCCATGCGGGCGGTGTTGGATGCGTTTTTGGCGGGCGCGCATCCAAATGGTCTGGTAGCGCCGCCAGCAGGCTGGAACTTCATCGACTGGGTCCCCGGTTGGCAAGGCGGCATGCCACCGGACGCTGACAGACACCCCTGTGCCACCCTGAATTGGCACCTCGTCTATACACTCAACCTCGCAGCAGATCTCGAAGAGCATTACGGTGAAGCCCTGCTCGCCCAACGCTGGCGTGGCCATGCACAGTCTGTTTCAAAGGCCCTCGCTGACATCCTGTGGGACGGACAGCGCGGCGTCTACCGTGAAAGCAAAGACAGTACCCTGGTCAGTGAACATGCGCAGTGTTTGGCGTTGCTCAGTGGATATGCTCCAAAGCCGCACAACACGGCGATGGCACAGGCATTGCGCAGCGACGCCCATCTGGCACGGACGACAATTTACTTCAGCCATTATCTGTTTGAAGCCTATCGCGTCATCGGGGCGATTGACCTGCTCATCGAGCGCATGCAGTTGTGGTTTGACTTGCCGGCACAGGGACTGACCACGACGGTCGAAATGCCGGAACCGACGCGGTCAGACTGTCACGCCTGGGGTTCGCATCCGCTGTACCACTACCATGCAACCATCATCGGGATACGGCCTGCGACTCCTGGCGCACAGCATGTCACTATCACGCCCCAACTCGGGCCTCTGGTGCGTGCGAATGCTACCACGCCGTTTCCCCAGGGGCATGTGGAGTCGACCTTCTGGCGTGACAACGGTGTGATGCGCGGCAAGGTGACGTTGCCGGCAGGCATGAGTGGCGAGATTGTGTTACCCAGCGGCATCATCAAGATTCCAGCGGGGGGCACGGCGAGTTTGTAGTAGACTGAACTCTCCCCACCGAGCGAAGAAAAAGTCACTTGGTGGGGATTTATATTTGCATCACCCTTGACTATGGACGATACGCCAAATCTTGTATAAATAAGTCGCAATACAGATTTTCATAGTTTCGAAATAATAAAATCATCGACAAGCAGATTGAAATAGAGCAAAGCACGATTCTCAATTGCATGATCATCCCATTTTCCAGCATACGGCTGTGCGGTTTCTTGGAGTTTTCGAATAATTTGTTCTTGTTTCGGGCTAATCAAGAGTTGATCAATCGCACAAAGTGATTGTGTAAGAACCAAATTTGAAGTCCTGTATACTCCCATTTTCAGGCTCGGCTCGTCATCACTTGCATCACGTTGATCTACTGGGTGAGCAAGCACAAGGTTGCCAATTGTATCAGTAAGAGGGTTATCGCGATGTGTAGACAATGGGTTCACATGTTCGATGTCGTAACCCATCTTTGGTTGATTCTTGGTTTTTGCACTTGCATGGAGCATTGTATTTAGGTCCGGGACAGCAGCTACGGATGCATCAATCTGCACCTTTCGGCTTATACGAGCGAGGATATAGCGAATCCGTTTTTTGTCTGAACTACGCTTCGTACGTAACCCAATTAGATTTACTCGAATAGTAGCAAGCAACCGATCGATATCTATGTAGGCTTCCACGCAAGCTTGCTGAATTTCTTCTTTGGTAGCATTTGCTGATAAATCACGCACGCGTTTGCACCAAGTTGGAACAACACTTTCAAATTCTTGTGGGCGTTCTTTAGCTAATAGTGAGATCACCGTTCGATCATCCACTAAATTACTTAAAACTTCATACCCTTCTTTGTTTAGGTGAGCAGCGGCCAAGAGGATTGGGTAATTTTGTACCGAACCAAAATATCTCGCTCCCTGGTTCGCTCTGGTATCTTCACCACGTGGTGTTTTACCCAGGTCAATATTCTGCAAATAGGTTGCATTAATCGGAAGCTTCTTTGCAAAATCTATAGCTTCCTTCGCCGTATTCAGCTCATGCCTCCATGCATCTCGAATTCCTCTGCTTGACACATTTTCTCCGCGTTTCGCAAAGAGCATTGACCGCAGTAGATACTCAATTTGTCTGATGCGTCCCGTTTTGCAAAGATACAGGGTGGCATTTGCAAGATCCCAATCAGACGAAACTTTAGCAACAAAATCATCATCGTTAACGAGCTGGAAGATAACGTTTTTTATGAGGTCAGCACTATTCAGTCCGAGTCCTCGGTTATTGATTTTCTCAAATGTGTCAACGGCCATCTCTACATCGTTCAATTCTAGCCGGACAAGGAATATCCTATTAACGATTTGGGAGTAGAGTTCTGGGATATGGGTTACGTCAGACCAGTGCTCATCGAAATACTCTTCAATTGTGGCATATGCATTGTGAATATTTTCAGCCGTCCATCCAACAATCTGTGGCTGCTCCTTTCCGTGAATATACGCCTCAACGATTGCTATTCCTTCGTGAGCGACCAGCACTGTTGCACGGAGTGGCGAGCTAGAAACACCGCTTTCACGAACAAATAAACTCATGAGTTTCCCTGCGGTGAAGTTCAAACCCTGATTAAGATGAATATTTGGGATTCGCATGAATCTTTTGTGCAATACGATCAAGAGCAATAAGAGCGTCGTTACACGCTGCTGGCCATCAACGAGAGTGTAATCATCGGAATCAGGTCCATAAGAAACAATTACCTGCCCCAAGAGATAAACTGGCTTTCCGGTTTCAAAAAAGAACCTGATATCTTCCAGCAATTGTGTTACCTGCTCTTCCTTCCAGGCATAACCGCGTTGAAAATCAGGGACACAATATGGCCGTTGAAAAAAATCATGAATAGACAAGCACGGTGATTGAGGGATATTCGTTGGTGCAGCCATAGAAAGCTCTTTTCTCATTTTGACGTACGATCGTGATCCATAGATCTTACGCCATCCCCGATCGGCCGTCAAAAAACACCTCCCGCGGAATACCGCGGGAGGTGTGAGCGCAACGTTGTTCCGCGCGTTTAGCTTTTATGCTTGGCGCGCATGTCTTCGATGGCGCGTTGGATGCGGTGTTCGTCGCCGGCCGTCTCGAGGGGATCCTTGCGCAACCGGTGACGCAATGCCAAGACAGCAACGCGTAGGACGTCATCTGCACCGGCGCTGGTGCGCTTTTCGTATGCTGCTAATGCACCGGCAGCGCGGGTGAGGGTCAATTCGCCGCGATGGCCATCGATTGCTAACAAGGCACACAGTTCTGCGGCCGCATAGAGACAGGTGTCCAAGATTTCGACATCGGGGAGCAACTTCTGGGCAGCTTTGATTTTTTTGCCCAACTTGAGCTGTTCTTTTTCCCATGTCTCACAAAACGTGACCGGATCGAGGTCGTAGGCACGCCGGCGCCGCACAATTTCGACGCGCTCTGGGATATTCGTAATCGTGGTGATACGTGCGTGTAATCCAAAGCGATCAAGTAGCTGCGGACGTAAATCACCTTCTTCGGGATTACCCGATCCGACCAGCACAAAGCGCGCGGGGTGGCGCACACTGATGCCTTCACGCTCGACGACATTGACACCCGAGGTGGCGACGTCCAACAGCAAGTCGACCAGGTGATCTTCGAGCAAGTTGACTTCGTCGATGTACAAAAATCCGCGATTGGCCCGGGCCAACAACCCTGGCGCAAATGCCTGCACGCCGTCGACCAATGCACGTTCGATGTCGAGTGCACCAACAACCCGATCCTCTGTCGCGCCCAACGGCAAATCGACAACGGGGACAGGGTGCATCTGCGCTGCATGCTTGTGGCCATCATTACAGAACGTACACATCGGCGACGGATGTAATGGATTACAGTTATACGGGCATCCAACCACGGTAGAAACCTGCGGCAACATGTCGGCCAATGCACGCACTGCTGTGCTTTTGGCGGTCCCGCGATGACCCATAATCATTACCCCACCAATGGTGGGGTCGATGACACACAAGGTCAGCGCGAGTTTGAGCTCTGCTTGACCGACAATTGCCGAAAAAGGGAACACCTGTTGCGCCTTGGGCTTCGACTGAGCGGCATCCTGTGCCATGCTGAGGAGTCCTTTCCGTCCGTCAACGCGCTACTTCGGCGGCTTGATGGTGGATACGGTACGAGTTTATCACGAAGCGACGCTCGTACGGCACGACCGTGTCGAAGTCCGGCCATTCTTCGTGCGCCCATTCCGCAACCTTCACCAAGGTTGCGTCGAGCAGGGTGGGTTCGATCGCCCAGGTCTCGGGATCGCTGCGGCTCTGCATCTGGGCGAGCATCTGCGCAGGTGACGCAAATGCTTGCCAGCTGGCGGCAACACCCTCGGGGATTGGTTCTGCGCCCATTCTCGCCAAGAATTGTTGTTTGGCCGCCCCAGCACCAGGAGGACGGATACCGGGCGACAGCGCCATTATGACTTCGCGCATGCGATTCCGCATACGCATCGCCGGCGACGCCGGGTCATTCCAATCCCGGCCTTCGATAAACAACCCGCCCTCTCGCAACACGCGCACCGATTCACGTAATACTTCACGCCAGTCGCTGGCGTGGTGCAACACATGCACGGCCAGGGTTGCGTCGAAACTCCCAGTCGCAAACGGCATAGCCATCATGTCGGCGACAACAAGCTTATCGAGACCACGTTGTGTAGCTCCATGCAACATCCCCGGCGAGACATCGAAGCCGACCAGCGTACAGCCATTGGCGACCACCGGGGCGGCAATGCGCCCCGTGCCTATCCCTATTTCCAGAATGCGCCCGCCCAAGCCAACGTGTGTGGCCAGATAACGACCGATATCTGTCGAGACCGTTGTGCTGTGTACATGGATATCGTCGTAGTTCGCGGCTACTTTTTGGAAGTCGAATTTGCTCATCGGATCCCTATCAGCTACGCAGCAGCGCCATTTTCCATCGCCAACGATAAGTCTCTGACACTCAACGAGCGGAATTCCGCAATACTGACATTGCGGAGCATCGCTGCACCGAGCACCATCAGAACCAACTCCAACCCGAATATCGTCGTGTATCCAAGGGTTGGCGACATCAACCCTGTCTCTATAAGACCTGATTTGAGGGCACCGCTCAGAATCGTCGAAAGCCCCGTACCGAACGCCTGCGCCATACCCCACATGCCCATGTATAGTCCTGTCGATCCTTCGACGGTCATATCCATCATCAATGACAATGCACCAACGTTATAGAATCCAGTAAACAACCCCATCACAATTAACGAAGGGGTCATCAAGGAGCGTTGTTCCGTGTATGCGGCAATGGCGAGCATACCCAGCCCAAATGCCGTCCCGAGACCACCGACAATCCCAATCGTTTTCTTCTTGACCGATGTCGTGCTACTCAAAATACCCATGATAATCATGCCAATGAGCACGCCGCTGCCCCACATCGTGTTGAACGATGACGTTTCTTTGATGCTCATCCCGAACACTTCACCGCCGAACACTTCCAGGATTGCATCCTGCAAGAAAATGCCAATAATCGAGAAAATGACAAACAAGAAAAATGCGCGGACCTGACTGTTTGTTCTGATAAGTTTGGCTGCAACGCCCAACGCATTCAGCGGCGTTACCGCGGCGGTCATCGACGATGCGGCCATCTGGCGGAGCTCTTCGTTTGTACGTCGCTTCTCGACACCAAGGATTGGTAATGCCGCTATCAGGACAATCAGGGGGGTGAATGAGTAGATTCGCTCCATCTCGGCAAAGACAAATGTCTCGCTGATGTTTACTTTGATGACGATTGCTGCTGCAATTGCACTGATAATCGTGAAGGTCCAGACAACTGCAACCACTGCGCCGCGTTTTTCGGATGGGGTCACTTCTGCAATCAACGCATGGTGTGAGTCACCGGTGGTTGCAATCCCAATGCCAAAAAGGAACAGTAAGCCAAATCCAAAGACGAAGCCCAATGTACTGCCTTGACTCATCATCAATGCAACGCGTGGCAAGAAGACGAAGACCATCGCTGCCAACATACTCCCAATGAAGAAATATGGGGTGCGGCGATAGCCGAGCAACGGGTAACGATCGGTGAGTCGACCCATAACAACCTGGAATGGCGACAAAAAGTGGTGCATGCCAATCATGATGGTGATGACCACTGCAGTAATACCGAGTTCATGGATTGATACACGATTAAAATTACTCGTCAACAATGCAAACATCCAACCTGCGCCGATTTTGGGGAGTGCCAGCCGGAGGGTATTCAAAATACCCCGACCTACGCGCAACAATGCTACCATAGCGTTCCACCTTTCAGTCTTCTCGTCTCCGTCACGGACTGACGTAGTACCGAGTCTAACGCAGAGTATATCACTGGAAAAATCTGCAACTGAAACGGTATTTCGCACAAGCATTGGATTATTTGTACACAATAGCTACACAAAAAAGCATACGCACGAAACGTGCGTATGCAGTGGTATTAGAGCTTTGCAAAGCCATAACAGAAGCAGTGCAAAATCAGATCAGACGGATAGATGTCTGTTCTTTTGACAAGAATTCAACGCCAGTTTCGGTCACGAGAACATCCTCTTCGAGACCGATGTACCCTGCCGACGTAATCACTCCGAGCTCGAGGGTATAGATGTTGCCTACTTCGACCTTCATATCGGGGGTAGATCCATAGCGTTCCCACCGAGGTCCGAGCAGCGGGCCACCATCGTGACACGCCTTCCCGAGACCGTGGCCAAATGCATGCATATATTCGTCATAGCCGGCGTCAATAATGACATCGCGCGCCACGGCATCGACTTCATGACCTTTCGCACCAGGACGGAGCGCTTTTGCACCCTCGCGGATGGCCTGACGGACCGTATCGAATGCACGCTGCAGTTCGGCCGGCATCGCGGTTTCGCCCGGCTTGCGCACATACCAGAGTCGTTGGATGTCTGAGCAATAGCCATCCTGTTGGACACCCAAATCGATATGGACGATATGCCCAGCTTCGATTTTGATATGTTCGCTTGGGACCCCATGCCCAATCGCTGAGTTCGGACCGCTATTGACAATCGGACAACCGTCCCACGCCCAGGCAGCGGGCAAACCACGGCGTTTGAATTCACTGTGGATAAAGTCACCGATGTCTTTTTCGCTCCGGCCGATGCGAATTTCGCGGTCGACGAGGTCGACGATATCTTCGGTGGTGTCAATTGCAGCCTGAATACGCTGTACTTCGCCTGCCGTTTTGCGCGAACGGAGTGCACTCAGCAACGGTCCGGCACTGACCAAACGATCGATAAACGGTGTACCGCGCAACAAATCCTGGAGCATCAGATGCATCCCGACCGTCAACCCATCTGAGGTTTTGTCGTCCATGCTGTAATTGAGCCCAATGTGTCGTGGATTGAGGGCAGTCAGCTCGGCGATGAGCGCCTGACGAATACCCGCATCGTACGAGACAATGCGGGGGAAAACGCCGTAGGCTTCGACGCCAGGGGCATCATACCGACCGACAATGGCAACACGCTGGCCATTGCGTGCATAAATAAACGCAGACGGCCAGGTCACGTTGCTGCCGATCGCCAACTCGACGCCCGGATCGGGTGATACAACCGTCTCGCGAGCAAAGGTCAACCAACAATCCAAATCGAATTCGTGCAACAATGCCGCCGCCTGGTCGGACTTTTCTTGGTAAATCGTCATCGTGTCGCCTTTCAAGAGAGAGAAAGAATATATTCCGACGCTCTATACCGGTGTAACGGTCTGGTTGAGCATCGACAAAATGGTACGTGCAATTGCGCCAGCCTCGGCGCGCGCATCCACCCTACAAAGAATGCCTTGCTCTTCGTAGTGCGCAATCAGAGGAGCAGTGGTGTTGTGATATACCCGAAGGCGGTGCGCAATGATATCTGGTGCATCATCAGGGCGCACGGTGAGGACACCATGTTGCGCTACACAACGCGCCATAGCAGTCGCATCAGACATATGGACAGGGTATGTCTCATCCGGAGTGACACACATACGACGGCCACCGAGTCGTTCGAATACCTGTTCATCCGGGAGTTCGAGGAGGATGACCGCATCAATGCGCCGGCCAAAGCGGGCCAACATCTGCGGTAAGGCTGCTGCCTGCGCCAAATTCCGTGGATACCCATCGAGGAGAATGCCGTGCTGTGATGCAATCTGGGTACACTGGGCCAAGAGCACTCGACCAATCATGTCATCCGTCACGAAGTCCCCGGCATCGATACGCCGGGCAATCTCTTGACCCAACGCCGAGCCAGTTTGTATTTCATCCCGCAAAATCACCCCCGTCGAAATCACTGTGATGTCGATAAGGGCACTGAGTGACTGACCCACTGTGCTTTTGCCCGCACCAGGCGGTCCAATGAGCACAATGTGCAGAGGAGCTGGCGGCATACGTGTTCCTTAGGGGGTTGCTGTGGCTACGCTATCGATGGTCGGTACCGGCGTCTCTGTCGGTTCGATAGTAGGGGTGTCTTGTGGGCCAAAAGTAGGAGCGGGGAGTGGGGTGCGATCAACGAGAGAAGGGATGATCAGCGACTGACCGATTTGAATCGATTCAGGACTGGCAATGTCGTTCGCTACCATGATTTCTTCGACGGTCGTACTGAAGTCATCCGCTATCGCACTGAGGGTGTCACCGGACTTCACAATATATAACCCACTCGGCGTGGCAGACGGAATGATTCCAAGCGCATAGGCAGTCACAGTGGCGTTAATGTCAAGTGTGGCAGCCGGAGTGATATACAACAATGCAGCCGACGTCTCACGCGGGGCGAGTGCATCGGTCGCAGAGGAGCAGCTCATCAAGCAGAGTACGAATACGCAGAAAGCGAAAACGCGAAACGTACGCAAATGGCTACGAGACATGCATCCCCTCCATGCAGACCAATACAATTGCGTCATTATAGCACAGCACTTCCGAGGCCCGACGAAGGCACGAGTTCGCGAAAAAGCGGGAAGGTGGGATGGTTCTTAAGGCGCTCAATTGGCCATTCTCCTCGCCACACTGCCTCTGCAAGTGTATGACCTTGGCTTGCCAAGACATCACGTCCATGGAGTGCATCGCGACTAGATTGCTGCGCAATGATATGTGCAACAGTATACGATGGACCGAATCTGTCACGAAATAACGGATAGGGTAATCGCACCGGCAATCGATGGTCATCACAGATCCTGAGCAGCGCAGCATTGCGTTCACTCTGATATAACAGGTCAATGGTCGATCCATCACGATAGAGCTCTCGAAGATACGAAAGAGGATAATTTCCCACGCGGATCATGACGTCATTCATACGATTCCGATGCCGTATATTTGGCATTCGCAAGTAGTCCCAGTAGACAAAATCTGCACCCGCTGCCGCGACCTGTTGGATAACCTGCGTCATCGCATAGTCTGTGTCATTTATGTACGGCACGAGGGGCATAAATGCAACACCGACGGGAATTCCTGCTTGTTTGAGCGTACGTACTAGTGCCAAACGCTGTGCAAACGATGCGACTTTGTCTTCGAATTTCTGCTGCAGGTCCTGCGTGTGTGACATGACCGAAACGACAACCATTGCAAATCGTTTGGCATGTATCTGTGTCAGCAAATCGAGGTCATCCAGCACAAACGGGCTTTTGGTCATGATCACAACGGGATGTGGACGTTCGGCCAACACCGTGAGGACAGAGCGGGTACGACGAAAGCGCTGTTCTGCCGGTTGGTACGGGTCACTATCCGCAACAAGGCCAATGACATCATCTGGGTGCATAGTATCGAGCTCGTCCTGAGCGCTCTGAGCAATGTTTGCCATCATGCGAACACTCTCGTTCAGCGGACGTGACACGATTCCCCATCCCTCACAATACGCGCAGCCGTATTCACAACCGTCATATATAGCGGTGTGGTTGCGAGCCATGGACGCATCATCAATAGCTGACAAAGGTCGGCCAAACAATGATTGTCTATTTACATCAACGAGAAATATTGGCATCGTGTACCCGCATCATGCATCCAGAGTAGCCTGTGGTTATTTGCGTTGTTTGGGTTTGAGATCGCGTAAGCTCTCTTGCAAGAGGAGCTCTTCGTCGCTGACTTCGCGCGGCAAGTTCATTTCGACGCGCCATTGCTCTATCTGGATTGCCGTGAGTGGCACCTCGGGTTTTTCATCGTGGTATTCGGTCTTCGAGCTCGTTTGCCGTGACATTTGTTGGACGAGGATTCCATTGGGCATCACCCGCATACCATATTGATGAGCAACATCGATGATGCGGCGATCTGCGGTGACCAAGGCCCATTCTTTGGGCCGCGCAGTTTGTTTGATGCGACGAATAATCTGTGTATCGGCATCTTCGGGCGACAGCGCAAAGTGGCATGTCACTCCATAGCCGTTGAGTGATTGTTGATGGCCATATACACCACGATCAAAGACCACCACGACGTGGCGGCCTTTTTTGGCAGTGGCGACTTTGCGTAACTGCATGACGAGCTTGAATTCGTCATCGTGATCGCTAAGACTGATGTCGGGCATGCTCCCGATAAGATTATGTCCATCGACAAGATAATTCATGAGAAAAAATATGGAGCCGTCTACGACGGCTCCACCAATCTAGCGGTTGCGCGTGTTATGGAATTACTATGCCTTTGATGGTGATTGGATCGACATCCCACGTGCCGACCTTGCTCATCCAGTCGGTTGCACGAGCGCGGAATTCATAGGCGCCTGGTCCCGTTGGCGAAAAGAGTGCTCCATTAGCAGATGTTCCCATTTGCCAGTCGAGCCACTCGCCGCCATCCACATGGTACTGGACATCATACGACTGAATCCCGCTGACGTCATCGTTCCCGGCCCATTTGACATAGACCGCACCGCCGTCCATCGGAGTTACTTCTTGGATCCACGCTACCGGTGGCATATTGTCATAGCGGGGGACCCACATCACTGCATCGAAACGCACACCTTGACTACTATCGCCGGTAATATCTGTCAGCGTGACCTTCGAAAAGCCAGGATTCATGTTGTAGATACCCAATGATGCCCAACGACCGCTCTGCAATGCCTGGTCAACCCAGACCTCATGCTCGTCGCCATTGTTATTGACGTGATAGATTGCTTGACGCGTTGCGAACTTGCCACATGGCGGAATGAACGCCATGACCTCGTAATACCCAATTTGACCGAGATTCGTCTGCCAACTCGCATCATTCTCACTCTGTGCGGGATCGTTGGTACCGATGGTCCAGTCATGCTTGCCATTGAGACCGCAGTAATTATCATACCATTCAACTTTCGCCGAACTATGGTATCCATCTGCACCATTGTCAATGATGACGGTGCCCGGAGGATAGGCGAAGTTGGCTGCTGATGAGTCGACGAGCCCATCTGGACCAGGGTCGAGACCCATCCACAAGTAGGTGACTTTGACCCAATCGTTCCGTTGCATCCCGAGTCCATCCCAAAATGCACCGTCGGCAATGTCAATACCGTTACCAATGGTGACATGACGACCGAACATGTCAAGTCCGCCATTGTAGCCAAAGTCTACGGCTGCTTGTGCCATCGGCATACCAATGGGCAAGTCACGATAGAAACGTCGCTCAGGGGTCCAATATTCATCGTTCGTATTCCACGGACCAACATCCCAAACCGGCAGGACAACACTCTTATCTTTGTATGTGACCCGGACCTGGAACTCATTCCCACCCTGACTCGACAGTACTTTCCACGAAGGTAAAGCCACAAACCAGGCGCGTTCAGGTATACGATAGCCATTGGCGGTTTTCTTGCCGACCAGGCCTTCACGGGTAGAGCGGACCGAATAAGTCGGTGCGAAACCCTGTTGGAATGCAGGCGGGGCTTGCGTCGGAGCTGGTTCGGCGGTTTCGGCGCTTTGAGATCCGTCCGAAATAGGAGGTGCTTCCTGCGCAAGTGCCACAAACGGCAATGCGAGGACTAGCATGACCAAACCCGTTATCAACCCCAAGATGTTCTTCCGTCGATACATGTAATTCTCCCATACTGGTGCAATGATTCCCTGACACACACCGTGATGTTTTAAATTTTTACAACTACTGTCCCTCGTACCACACACATATACGTTACCGCTTCTGGGTGCGTACTGTCAAGTCTCGTAGATGACAATGCTATGAATAGACTACTCTGCGCCGGGAACAAACGCGCTATGAATCAGCCGTGCAAACCCACTGATGGCGTCACTTGCCAACGGATCAGACAGAAAGGCACCATCGGCACCGATGGGACGGTAGACGTAAATTGCAATCAAATAGTGTTGGTTCGCAGGGGTTGTGATGATGCCCACATCTGCCTGCATGTCCTCTATCCAGCCGGATTTGTGCGAAACGACGACGTCGTCGGGCAGTCCACGAATCATCCGTGAATGATCGGCGTTTTCGCGCATCAGCATGAGCATCTCGGTACAGCGATCTGCAGACAATGATTCGGGGTAGAGCGTCAGCAGTGGTCCTGCACCGAGGCTACATTGATAGAGTACATGGAACATGGTCGCCATCTCACGTGGGGTGGTACGGAGCATCGGATCGGCATCGGTGAACGGTGGCGGACCTTCTTCTTTGGGACCACCTTTGATGGTGTAGTTTAGCGTCCCAATAAGATATTCTCGTGCCTCATAGGGAAGATTTTGGTACGTATGCTCCAGCCCCAGTGCCGTGAACATCTCGTTCATATCTTGGGCACCCTGGTAGGCAGCTTCGGTACCTTCGCCATTCATAGATGTAGCGAGCATGCGATTTGCAGCAATGTTATCGCTGTCGATAATCATGCGACGCATCCAGGCGACTTGTTTGTCGTTGAATTGTTTGATGCGGGTATAGGCATGGATGAGGATGGGTACCTTCATCACACTCGCCCCCGAAAAGACGGTATTTTCGTTGAGGGTTGTCACTACCTCATCGGTGTCGAGATTGATAACATAGACCCCGACCACTCCTTCCCAACGTTTGGCCATCTGTGTCACAGCAGCCGATAGTGCCTCGGCGGTCACCTGCATCCCACCGACTTGGGGAGCAACAGGGAGTATCACATTCGTTTGGTTCTCTGCAATTGCATCGATTACGAGTGTTTGTGCGGTGGTAGCGTCAAAGGACTGCACGGCAGAACCAACAAAACGGGCACTATAGCGTTCATCTGCGTGCGCCAGCGAGATTCCACTCGCAGTCTCGATATCGTGCTGAATGATACCGAGTTGGCGCTGGAGCGCTGCTGCATCAACCCGCAACACCGGGGTAACGGTGACGCCTGTTGTCGCCTTCATCAGCGCTGCGACGGTGGCAGGCGTATCAATGCTGAGAGCGGTAACGGTCATCGGGATAGTAGTTGCACCCATATGGAGCGTCAGCTCTCGCGGGGCTACCTTGTTGGCTGCAACGGTACGTTTCACAGCATCGGCAGTTTGCCCGCCGACATTTACTCCGAATAGCCATACATTGGCAGCGACACGCGGCTCGGGAGTCACCGTCGGAATAGCCTGCTCTACTGTAGCAATGGATGCTGCTGATTGTCGACCACATGCGATAAGTGTGCACAAGGCCACTGCTGCAATCAACAAACGTCCATATATCGAGAATTTCATGAACGGAATGTACCTCTGTGAAAAGAATCACTTCGAATGTAGCACAAAATTGCTTTTTATGCAACCGAAAATATAATTATATATGACTCTAATGCGATAAAAACGTTTCAACCTATTTCTCAATTGGATTTTTGAAAGAGAAAAGCGGAGCTGCGATGCAGCTCCGCTTCTCGGGGCGAACATTAGCGGCTTGGGCGTTTAAGGTCCAGCCATTCCATCTCGTTTTGGCTGAGGCGCAATTCACTCGCTGCTGCATTTGCTTTGAATTCATCGGCTGTCTGACAACCCACCAAGGCAAAGATATTGAGCGGATAGCTCATCACATATGCCGTTGCTATTTGTGGGATAGACATATTCTTTTCTTCGGCCAATTGCTGCACGCGGTCGAGACGCTTGAAGTTGTCTTCGTGTGCATATGACGTGACAGCCAGCTTATCGAGATATGTCTCGAATGTTGCCAGGTTGTCGCGGCGCAAGCGACCCGAGAAGAACCCGCCAGCCAAACTCGACCAGGTGAACAACGGCATGTTGAGCTTTGCGTAGTAGTCACGTGGGGTCTGCTGGGCAGGTCCGCTGATGGTAATACACCCATCCCAAGGTGGCTGGACTTGCATAGCCAATGAGAAGTTGGGGCTGCTCGCGACAAATGGTGCCAAACCGTGGGATGCAGCGTAGTCGTTTGCCTCTTGGACACGGGTGTGACTCCAGTTTGAGCCGCCGTATGCCAAAATCCGACCTGCTTTGAGGTGACCATTCAACGTCTCGACGATTGGTCCAACTGGCACTGCAGGGTCATCACGATGGAGCAGGTAAATATCGATGTGATCGGTCTGGAAGCGTGCCAACGAGTCGTAGATGTCAGCGCTGATGTCCCAAGGGGTGACGCGCTTGCGGTCTTGGCTGTGATGCGCACCTTTGCCAATGATATTGATTTTGTTGCGGATGCCGCGCTCGCGGACCCACTTGCCAAAAGTGCGTTCGTTGTCGCCGCTGCCGTAGACATGGGCGGTGTCAAATGTGGTACAGCCCAAATCACGGATTGCATCGAGCAAGTAGAAGCATTCTGGAATGGCCTTGGACTCGACCATCACGCTGCCTTGGACCAGCCGCGAGATAGGATTGGGTACACCGGCAATTTTACCGTACTGCATTGTGTTGTTCCTTCATTGGTGCATGTTGCGAAAAAGCCTATTGAAACAACCCGTGGATTACTCCATTGGGTAGCGCAAACCCCACTGCTCGCGAATCCGATCCATTGCCTGCATGGTATGAATCGTATCACTCCACGGCATGATGTCACTTTCGACGCGTTTTTCGCGGATGAGACGACCCATCTCGGCGGCTTCGTAGTGATATCCGTTCCCCTCGAATGGCACCTCGATGGTCTCGCTTTTGCCACTTTTGATAACGGTGAGTGACTTGGCGACAAACCATGGAGAATTAATGCGGATGGAACCTTCGGTGCCGATGATGGTAGCTTCCATCGGCGTGGTGGTGCGCACGGCGGTCGAGAAGTAGGCTAATTTGCCGCCATGGAAGCCCATGACTGCGGCACCTTGTTCGTCGACTCCCGTTGAGCCAATGTCGGCCAATCCTGCGACCGAATTGACCGCTCCGAGCAACATGACCGACAACGAGACACAGTAGACGCCGACGTCGAGCAAGCCACCGCCACCATAGTTCAGGTCAAAAAGCCGACCTTTTGGGTTTATATTTGTGCGGAATCCGAAGTCGGACTGAATCATGCGGAGTTCACCAATTGCACCAGACTCAATGAGTTCGACGGCTTTGCGGACAGCCGGGAGAAAGCGGGTCCACATTGCTTCCATCAGCGGCACATTGGCGAGTTGCGCTGCTTCGATCATGATTTGTGCTTGTGCGGTATTAATCGCAAAGGGCTTTTCACAGAGTACTGCTTTGCCTGCGTCAATACAGCGCAACGTCTCTTCCATATGGCCAGTGTGCGGAGTCGCCACATAGATGGCATCGACTTCGGGGTCGTGTGCCAAATCGGCATAGCTAGCGTGGACGCGTGGTATGGAATATGTGTCAGCGAAGCGTTGCGCTGAGGCAGCGGTGCGCGAGCCGACCGCCACGAGTTTGGCGTCGTGTTGGGCTTTGAGCCCTTCGGCAAAGACACCGGCGATACGGCCAGTGCCCAGAATTCCCCAACGAATTGGCGGCGTCGTCATCTTCGACTGCTCCTTGTAGCTATTGATGTGTTCCGTGGACGTGCATATTGTACAACCAAAATCCTGAGTCATGGCGCCGAGTGCGGCAATCAATCATCTAACCGTTTCTATCCGACGGTTGTGTGACTCCTATTCCACAGAGAGATTTTCGTAGAGACAGTCGTGCGTGCCCGTTGGCTTTCTCCTACAAAAAAACAAAAAACGCGCCGCAGGCGATGCTGCGACGCGTCGGGGAAGAATCGATTAGGAAATAACCTGATCGACAACTTCGATGTTGGCTTTGCCGCCGTAGAAGTCCCACCATGGCTTGGCACCCTTGGCCAGCACGGCGTTGAGGGCCTTGACGTTGGTAATACCACGGTCGAGCAACCACTCTTCGAGGGCGGCGACGCCTTTGGTGGCATATGATGGGATGGCATCTTGCCAGGTCGCACGGCCACAGAGCACGCCCGAGAACTGGGTGCCGGCTTGGGCTGCGATTTCGAGCGTCTCGCGGAAGATTTCGTCGGTTACACCGGCGCTGAGGTAGATGAATGGCTTGGCAGCGGCTGCGCCTGCGGTGCGGAAGTGTTCTTGTGCTTCGGCGATGGTGTAAGCTTGTTCGCCATTAAAGGCACGTGTGCCGGCGACATGCTTGATGTTGACAGGAACTTCGACTTTGAGGATGTCGACGCCATAGCGTGGCTTCGAGAATTCCTTCATGTAGGCCGTGACGTACTTTGGCTTGACTTTGGCAAACTCAAAGCTGGATTCTGGGCCGACGTTGTCGTCATATGCGAGGGGTTCGAGGAAGAACGGGATGTCGTTGGCGGCACATTCGGCACCGACGCGCTCGATGAAGGCGTGCTTGATGTCGTTGATATTCTGATCGTCGAAGGCATTGTAATAGAGCAGGATTTTGACACCGTTGCCACCCAGCTCGACGATGCGTTTCACGCTCCAGTTGGACAGCAAATCAGGTAAACGGCCTTTGACGCTGACGTCGTAGCCAGTCTTTTCGTACGAGACAAGCACCCCAGAACCTGGCTGGCGAGCCTTGATAGCCTCCATACCATACTCAGGGTCCATCAAAATGGCACTGGAGTGTTGCGTCAAAATTTTGGTGACGCTGGTTTTGAAGTTGCTCAAGTCTTGGGACGATGCGGTACCGTTCTCGCCACGGGCTTTGGCAATGGCTTTTTGCAATGAACCGCGCTGATCGGCGGCAGCGGCTGCGATAATCCCGTTGCTGTCAGAACATGCAAGCAGGTGGGTATACTTTCCCTTGGTCATTTTGACTTTCGCCACAATCCACTCCTTGTGCATACGCACGTCTATTAGGCGATAAAGCGATGAACAACATAAACGACCATCGTTGCCAGAACGGTCCCTGCGGCGACCTGACCGGCAGTGTGATTGCGCGTATGGAGGCGCGACCACGCCACTGCGGCGACCACCATCCAAAAGACAATCCCGAGGCTGCGCGATTGCATCGTTGCAATTGTCGCCACTGCAGCTATCGCTGAGGCGTGCATGCTGATCTTCCACCACACATTGATAATGCCACTGGCAGCGCCAATGACAAAAAATGACGTCGCCAACTGCGTTATCGATGTCGGCGCGCCATAATACCCGAGAATCAGGACTGCTGTCAACATCGAGACTGCGCCGAGGGCGTATATCTCGTTGCGGTCTGTCCGTTTGGACATGTCGGGGTCACTATAGCGACGCTGAGCAATGCGGATGCGATACAGGATCAACACTGGTAGGATCTGGATGCACATCGAAATGACTGCCCAACGAAGGACAGAACGGGTATCAGCAGCAGCCAATACGACGACAGTGTATCCTCCGATGAAGCCAAACAGGGGAGAAAAAAGCTTTGAAAAGAACAGCGCAATGCGATCAATGCGTTCAACAGGAACGAGCATAACATCGCTCGATGTATTGTGGTGCGCCATGGTGATACCTCATTTGTCGCGCTGCATGAGCTGTGCATACTGTCGAAGCACCGACTGTGCTGCGGTCGCCCAAGAAAAAGACTGTGCCTGCACTGGCCCTGATTTACGCAGCATCGCGCGGGTATCGTCGTCTGTCACTAATCGAATCAGCTGGGCGGCCATCCCCTCTACATCGGTAGGGTTGACCAGCAGCGCGGCTGCTCCGACGACTTCGGGGAGACTCGAGACGTTTGACACCAACGTCGGTGTCCCACATGCGAGTGACTCGAGCGGGGGCAATCCAAAGCCCTCGTATAGGGATGGATAGACAAATCCCCACGCCAGATTATACACCGCAGGGAGATCATTGTCATCTAAATAATCAACAAAGCGTACTGCTTCAGCAATACCGAGACGTGCAGGTGTAGCCAAAATATCTTCGTACATCCAGCCGCGCCGGCCAAACACCACCAATGGTGGGAGCGTGTGTTGTGTCCGGGCAAGCGCATAGGCCTCAAAAAGGCGGACATAGTTTTTGCGCGGCTCGAGCGTCCCACCAGCCAAAATGAACTGCTCAGGCAGCTGATATTTTGTACGGATAGGCTCAGTTACTGCGGGATCGAGCGGCTTGAAGCGTGCAGCGACTGCAGCATAGACGACGTCAATCTGCGTCGCAGGTACCCCGTAGTACTCTGTTAAATCGCGCTGTGTAGCAACTGAATCAGCAAAGATGGCCTTGGCACGTGCCAACGACGGAGGGACCGCAGCGCGCAAATAGCGTGCCACTCCAGGTACCGCACATTCTGGATGGACCAGATACGACAAATCATGGATGGTCACAATACCCGCATTGCGGGTCGGAGCAAGCACAAAATCGGGAGCGTGCAACACATCGAATGCTCCGGTTATCCACTCAACCGGAAGTGCGATATGCAATCGATGCCAAAATTGCGTCAAGCGACGTTCGGGAAGTGGAATCGCGCAGACACGTGTGCCGGGGCGTGCCTGTACCAATGCATCGAGAGAAGACTGGTAGGGAACAACGGTTCCTGGCCACCCAGCTGCATAGAAGAGCACAAAAGAGTATTGTGGAGGAGCGCTGCGGATCACCTCAGCGATAAGCTCGCGTGTATAACGACCAATACCTGCGCCTTGCCACGCACCCGCAGTGTAGTCGATGGCTATGTGCGGACTCATCGTCGTTTGCTGACCAGATACAGAATCAAACCAAAGATAATGATGCTCCAGAAGTTGATGAGTCGATCGAGCAACGTGATGGCCAGAGCAACGGGACGGCTGAGATTGACGACCGTCACCAATACTGCGGTGACTGCTCCTTCGACCAAACCCAACCCCGCAGGAGTGAATGGAACGACGGTGAGCAATGAAGAAGCCAACGAGACAAAGACAACCAGCGGGAGCGGCAGGCTCAGATTCATCGACACAATGACAAAATACAGACGGCACCCTTCGAGAAGCCAAATCAGCATGGTCAGACCGATGAGGCGTGGCAACATCGCTGGCTTGAACGAGACGAGCGCAGAAGCCGAAAAGCGTACATACCGCTCTTTGAATCGTTCCGGGATGTAGCGCTCGAGGATTGGTCCCAACCAACGCAAACTAAGCAACAAGAGGATGATGACTGCAACTAACGCGGCACCGACATAAAACAACCATTGCGTCTCGGGTGGCAGATGTGTGCCAAACAGGGCGAATCCCGAAAGGGTGAGAAACGTGAACAAACCCAACATGTCGAGCAATCGCTCAGCAAAAATAGTGCCAATGGTCGACGAGAAGGAGGTTTTGCCGTTGTGTTTGAGCAGGTAGCCGCGATAGACATCACCCAATTTGGCGGGGACGACACAATTGACAAACCATGAGAGGTAGATGTATTCCATCAACGCTGGCATCGACGCCCAACTCTTGCGATCGGCACGGGTAGTAATGTTGGATTGCTCGAGAAGGAGCCGCCAACGAAGGGCGCGCAACGGGAATGTCAAATAAAAGATGATGAGCGCAACGATAAGGTACATCGGGTTCGCCATGCGCATCTCTGCAATTGTCTCGGCGACACTGATGTCGAGGCTTTTGAAGATAAAGTAAATCATCATCACAGCCAATCCAAACGAGACCCAGGTGCGGGGGCGGCGCAACGAATCAGCGAGAGAAAATGCGTTGTCCGTGTTGGGATGTTCAGCTGTCATATTCGTTGCGATACCATTTCCAAAATGCTGCCAGCCCGACTTCGAGTGGCGTCTGTGGATGAAAGCCTAGTTGTGCCTGTGCACGACTGATGTTGGCATAGGTGCGCGGTGGGTCAGCAGCAGGCAAGGGTTTCGTATCAATAATTGCCGTATAGCCGGTTATCTGCTCGAGCAAACGCACAAAGGCGATGAGTTCGATAGGCGACGAATTGCCCAAATTATAGGTCCCAAATGGCACATCGGTATGTAGTGCTGCCACAATCCCTGCGATGATGTCTGCAACGTATGTCCAGTCACGATACACGCCAACACCGCCATTAAAGAGCGTTATTGGCTTACCGACACGCATGTTGTCGACAAAGAGGCTGGGCGTCATATCTGGTCGACCACGCGGTCCATATACCGTAAAAAAGCGGAGCACGCGCGTCGGGACACCATACTGGTAGTGGTAGGTATATGCTAACAACTCCGCCGCACGTTTGGTAGCGGCATAGGGCGAAAGCGGCTGGTCAGCGCTTTGCGATTCATCCCACGGGGTAGGGAGTGCCCCATATACCGACGATGTTGATGCAACAATGATTCCTTTGACCGCATGCAAACGGGCCAAATCAAGGATGTGCATGGTCGCCCGTACATTGACTTCTTCGTAGAGGAATGGATGTGCGACGGAATAGCGGGGTCCCGCCATGGCGCCCAGATGGGCGATATATTGCGGTTGATACCGTGCAAATGCAGCATCGAGGGCAGAACGGTCGCGGATATCCCCTTCGACGAGGGTAAACCGTGGGTGCGTCAGCGCGGCAGCTATGTTACGCCTTTTCCGTGCTGGGTCGTAGTAATCGTTGAAGTTATCGTAGGCGACAACGTCTGCGCCGCGGGCGAGGAGGGCATCGACAAGGTGGCTACCAATGAATCCTGCACCACCGGTGACAAAATACGTCATATTCCATCCTCCACCGTACACAGTCTCGGTAACGCCCCGGCTAATCCCATCACCGCTGCAACATGGATTGGCAAGTAGTTGACCTGCAGATATTCAAAGCACTCATGTCCCGCAACCGCCACCAATGATGCGCATAGCCCGAGTGCCATAACGCGTTGGAATCCCGGCTGCACCCGCAAACGGTATGCGCGACGAAACAAGAGCAACGACAGAAGGATGTATGCAGACAGGCCGAAAAGACCTTGTTCTGCAGCAATTTGCACGTACGCATTATGTGCGTGCCCCCGCGATATCCACCATCCATTATACGCAACATCAGGATACGCAAGTGTGTACGTCCCAGGGCCAATACCTATCAACGGTGCCCTGTGCCACATCGCCAACCCTGCGTGGAATTGCATGGCACGCTCGACGGCTGCATAAATATCAGGCCGTTGTTGCGCTTCGTCTCGGGGGATTAGTGGGGCCGAAAAGACCTGAGAAGCACTGCCCAAACGCACACCAAATGGCCCAGGGATATAGCGCCAACCGCCCGCGTAGACAATCATGGTCGAAACAACAACTACCAGCGCGAGTCGGCGCCATACCCCGCCGGCGACAATCAACATCGCAATGATCCCTACCCCGGCGCCGAACCAGCCACCGCGTGAGAACGACAGCAAGAGCACGACCGCGCACAACAGCAGCCCGGCCGTCACAAACCAACGCCAGCGACTACGCGTCCGATGACCCCAGAGAGTCAGCGCAGCAAGAAGTGGCCATGCACCGTTGATGTACCCTGCAAACGAGTTGGGTTGTCCGATGGTACCATTGGCCCTTGTGAGCCCCGTCCCGGCAATACCAAATGCTGCCGGACCGATACCGCGCAGACTCTGGAGCAAGGCATACAGTGAAGCAGCAATCGGAGCAATGCAGAGCACTACCAGTATTGCCACCAAATCACGGCGCGTCTGCGGGACTACCGCAACGAGGTACCCCACAAGTACTGCCAACCCCCATCGCCTGATTTCGTCGACGCCATTCGACCACGAGTAGGACGAAAATCCCGTCGCTAGCACGAGCGCACTGATGACTGCCGCGCGCGCCCAGAGTGTCTCGTCACGAGGAATATGCAGCGGTCGATGTAACGCCCAATGCAGCACCAGCGCAGCTACCAGCAGGGCAGTTGCAAGCTGACTCTGGCTCCGCCCCCCAATCATGAGAAAATCTTGGAACGGCACTGCTGCAATGATATAGCAGAGCGCACAGACCAAAACCCCAGGGAGACGCAAGCCGCGCGGCAGATTCATGCGAGCTCACCCCGTTTGATGAGTTCCTCACGGAACCAGGGAATTGTCTTGTTGAGCCCCTCGTGTAGCGACACCTGCGGTGCCCAGCCGAGGATCTGCCCTGCACGGGTAATATCTGGCTGGCGTACTTGAGGATCATCCTGCGTGCGCATATCTTGGCGGATCACCCCTGCTGGATTGCCAGTTAATTCGTTGATAACCTCAGCGAACTGCAAAATAGTCCGTTCTTGCGGGTTGCCAATGTTCACCGGATCACTATATTCACTCTGCAACAGCCGATACACCCCTTCGACGAGGTCAGACACATATTGAAATGACCTGGTCTGGCTACCATCACCATAGACCGTAATTGGCTCGTGGCGCAGTGCTTGCTGAATGAAGTTGGGGACCACGCGTCCATCGCGCAAACGCATGCGGGGACCGTAGGTGTTAAAAATGCGGACGATACGCGTTGGGACACCATGTGTGCGATGGTACGCCATGGTCATCGCCTCGGCAAAGCGCTTGGCTTCGTCATAGACGCCACGCGGACCAATGGGATTCACATGCCCATAATAACTCTCGGGTTGAGGATGAATCTGCGGATCACCATAGACTTCTGACGTCGATGCCAATAGAAATCGTGCGTTTTTTTCTTTGGCTAACCCGAGCGCTTTGTGTGTACCTAATGCGCCTACTTTGAGTGTCTGTATAGGCAATTCGAGATAATCAACAGGCGATGCAGGTGATGCAAAGTGCAACACCGCATCCAACGCCCCATCAATATGAATGTAGTCGGTGACATCGTGCTTCATGAAGCGGAATCGTTCGTGGCCGAACAAATGCGCGATGTTATGGGCATTCCCCGTGATGAGGTTATCCATGGCGATGACCGTATGGCCTTCGGCAATGAAGCGATCGCTGAGATGAGATCCGAGGAACCCGGCGCCACCGGTGATAAGTACACGCATGTCACACCTTTTCGTTTCCTATCGCGCGGCTGTGGCAAAAATGATCAGTAGGCACCACGCCCCAACAGCACAGTGGGGATAGTCTGCAGGACAATTCTGAGGTCCATCATCAGCGACCAGTGTTCGACATAGTAAATATCAAGCCTGACCATTTCTTCGAACGTCGTATCGCTACGTCCCGATACTTGCCACAGTCCCGTGAGGCCTGGTTTGGCCTCGAGCCGCCGCAAGTTCCACGGCGCGTACTGTGCAACTTCGTGGGGCGTGGCAGGCCGCGGACCGACCCAACTCATCTCACCACGCAATATATTCCACAGTTGCGGCAATTCGTCGAGGCTTGTCCGTCGCAGCCACCTGCCGACACGGGTGTGCCGCGGGTCGTGGCGAATTTTGAATATCGGGCCATCTGCTTCGTTGTGTTGCTTCAGCTCAGCTTTGATTTGCTCTGCATTCACCACCATGGTACGAAACTTGTACATGGTGAAGTGCCGACCATTCGTGCCCACACGCTTCTGTGTGAACAAAATCGGACCGGGTGAATCGAGTTTGATTGCTACTGCAATCAGTGCAGACGCCACCAGCACAAACGGGCTGAACAAGAGCGTAATGGTAATGTCAGTAACACGCTTGAGAATCAAGTTGATACCCTGGATCGACACTTCGCGCAGGCCGATTAACGGTAGTCCATCGAATTCACCGATGTCGACACGGTCAAAACTCAGTTCCAGCAAGTCTGGGACAAGGCGGAAGTCAACACGAGTCTGCCGACACGCTTCGACCACCCCTGGCAAGAGGTGCTGTTCATTAAACGGCAGTGCAATGATGACTTGATCGACGGCATAGGTAGACAACAAATCCTTGAGGCGTTCGACCCCGCCGAGATAATGAAAGTGCAACGGTTGTACCCCGTCGGTACTGTTGGGTTCGTCAGTGCCGTCACGATTGGCGACATATCCTACCAATGCGTAGCCCAAATGTGGTCGCGCCACAATGCCAGTCATCAGGGTATGACTTATGTCACCACCACCAACGATGAGGTACCGTTCGCGACCAATCCCGCGTGACCAACGCAACCGTCGTACCAATACTAAACCTACCCGCACGAGGCTGAGCAGCAGTATGACAAACGCAAATGCGAGGGCGATGACTAATCGCGAAAAGTAGAGCGGCCGATACGAAAAAACCACCACCACCAGCAATGCTGCAGCGGTAGTGGTGCTATTGAAGATGATACGCAGGTGTGCAGTCAAGCCAGCATTGGTGGGCAGGCGATACATGCCGCGCACCGTAAATTGCACTTGCATGAGCAGTAAGAGCAGCATGCCGATGGGGATGAACGCATTCCACTGCACATAGAATTCGGTGGGCACTGCCCGCACAAAGTCACCAATCCACCCCGGCCACACGACAAGGTAGCGTACTGCATAGGCCATGGCGACACTCGTTAAGATGACGAGACTGTCAACCACGAACATGGCGAACCATGATGCTTCATCAAAGATGCGCTTTTTTGGGTTCCGGAGTGGAGTCGTGTTTGTCACGGTCTTCCTCTGTCATCAGAGCGGGAGTTAGGGGACAAACTCTTCGGTCCATACGAGTGCAGCCTTTTCGACATACACGGTCTGGCCAATTTCGATGCCGCTTTTGATGAGTTCGGCCGAAATGCCGGTTGCCTCAAACACACGCTGCAAACGGGCCATTGACTCGGATTGGGCGAAGTTGGTCATCGATACCAAGCGCTCGATACGACGTCCATGGACGCGGTAGCCGTGACGCGTTGCTTCGATGGTGAATTTGAATTCATCCTGTACGGGGATAGGCCATTCGAGTGTTTCGTTGCGCGGGGTACGGTCAATCAGCACCGGTTGGGTGGCCATCACCGCGACAATCTCGCGCACGAGCGGCTCGAGCCCAGTCCGTGCGGCTGCCGAAACCACAAACACGGGTCGGCCTTCCGCCTGGAATCGTGCGAGGTATTCATTCAAAAAAATCTCGGCATCGGGCAGATCGGTTTTGTTCAGCACGATAATCTGCGGGCGTTGGGCGAGCTCTGGGCGATAGCGGATGAGTTCGTCGTTGATGCGCAGGTAATCTTCCCATGGGTCACGCGTATCGACCGCAGCGATGTCGATGACATGCAGCAGCACGCGGGTACGCTCAATGTGACGCAAGAAGCTATGCCCAAGCCCGACACCGCGATGTGCCCCTTCGACGAGGCCGGGGATGTCTGCTATGACGAATGAATCGTCACCATAGGCAACGACACCCAAATTGGGTTGGAGTGTGGTGAATGGGTACGAGGCGATCTTGGGACGTGCAGCACTGACAGCAGCAATAAGTGAAGATTTGCCCGCGTTGGGGAAGCCGACCAATCCCACATCGGCGAGCAATTTGAGTTCGAGTCGCAGTTCGAGTTTTTGCCCTGGTTCACCGAGTTCGGCGATACGTGGGGCCTGTTGTGTCGCGGTTGTGAAGTGCAGATTGCCTAAGCCACCCTTGCCACCTCGAGCCGCCAAAAGGCGTTGGCCCTGCGCGATCAGGTCGACGGTATAACTGGCACCATCGATGGTTGCATGGACCTGTGTACCCAATGGCACCTTAATGATGACATCATCGCCGTCGCCACCATGCCGGCGGGCTGTCCCACCATTGCTGCCGTTCGTCGCTTCGAAGCGAACCTTCTCGCGGAATTGCAGCAACGTATTGATGGATGCGTCTGCCTGCAAGTAAATATGGCCACCGCGACCACCGTCGCCGCCATCGGGACCCCCACGCGGCACAAACTTCTCGCGGCGCATGGTAGCCATACCATCGCCACCAACGCCCGCATGGAGATATACCGTCGCCTGATCAAAATAGTCTGCCGTCATACCACCCATATCCGATAAAAATGCCAGCGCAAGCGGCGCTGGCACGAAGGCACCGAACCGAGCGACCGCTGGTCGCTGCGACGAGGCAGATTACTTTGCGACGTCGTCTTTTTTCTCTGTGTCCTCGTCTTTGACGGCTTTGCGGAACGCATTAATGCTACCACCCAGCGCAGTCGCAATGCCCGTGATACGGCTTGCCCCGAACAACAGGATAATAATAACAAGAATGATAATCAGTTCAGGTCCACGTAGTCCAAGCATATCGACCTCCGCTTTGCATGTTCTCTATCACAAAACAATTATACCCCACATCGAGTGCATGTCAACGCCGTGAAACGGCTTGGTACACCGCATGTGTCCGTTGGGCGGTCTCGAGCCACGAAAATTTGGCAGCTTGTGCAATGCCGTTTTTGCGCATCTCTGCTCGCAACCCCTCATCCGTGAGCACACGACGCATCGCATCTGCCAACGCATCGATGTCGTATGGGTCAACGAGCACAGCTGCATCTCCAACTATTTCAGGCAGGCAACTAGCATTGCTGGCAATCACTGGAGTGCCACACGCCATCGCCTCGAGCGGAGGCATTCCAAAGCCCTCATACAACGATGGGAAGACAAATGCCGTCGCAGCCCCGTACCACAGATGTTGCTCTGCCTGCGGCACATATCCCACAAAGCGCAATTGATCGCCGAGGTGCAATCGTTCTGCCTGTGCCAAGATGGGCTCGTACAGCCAGCCTTTGCCGCCACCAATAAGCAACGGCACGCCAGTCTCTTTGGCGATTTGGGCGTAGGCGTCAATCAGACGCGGGATGTTTTTGCGTGGTTCGAGTGTGCCGAGATAAAACAAATACCGCTCCGGCAAGCCGTTCCGTTGTCGGAATGCCGCCAACTCTGCC
This sequence comes from Roseiflexaceae bacterium, assembly GCA_947474225.1. Classification (GTDB taxonomy): domain Bacteria; phylum Chloroflexota; class Chloroflexia; order Chloroflexales; family Roseiflexaceae; genus UBA965. Next base: position 114,107 of record CANJHS010000003.1, read on the forward strand.
TCAGTCGCCGGGGCAAACCTCACATCACAGGCATCATAGGTGACTGTGACCCGCGTAGGTTCGACGCCGAGATGCTCGACGATTTCTTTTTTGGCATGTTCCGATACCGTGAAAAGCTGCGCTGCATGCTTGGCAGAACGGCGGATTGCCCACTTGGTATACATCCGATTAATGCGGCGGAATGTCTGTGGGAACAGAATCGGACTAATATCGTGGATGGTCACCACAGACGGCACCGTTGCCAGAACGGGCATGACATTGAGTACACCGTGATACAGCGATGCACCGTCTGCAGCCAGCAGTAACGGCGCCAGCAACTGCTCCCATGGGATGCGCACCCGCGGATTTATCGTATGAAAGCGGCTCGGTCGCACACGATAATTCGCTGGCAGATTGAGCGCGGCTGCATCGACACCACGGGTTGTGTAAATCGTATAGGGATTGACGGTGTCGATGTGCCCTAGATGCTCGAGCAGGGCTTCGATGTAATGAGAAACACCTGCGCGCCGGAAGTTGTCGGTATGCGCCAGCAAATGGGCATTCACCGCGACATGCATTGGGTGATGTGTGTTCACTACGGCACCTTTGGTGCGGCTGCAAAGGGATTGTACTGCGCAATGACACCGATTTGGTCATTTGGCCAATAGGAGACCCAGGCTTGGCCAATGACCCTTTCTAGTGGCAATACGCCCCATTCACGCGAATCGCTGCTGTTTTCTCGGTTGTCACCCATCACAAAAACAGCACCATCGGGGACAATTATTGGTTTGTCGACACACACATCCATCATCTGACAATACGTTGGTGCACCTTGCAAATACGGCTCAAATAACTGCACGCCATTGACCACAACGACCCCATCGTGCACTGCCACCTCGTCACCGGGACGGCCAACGACCCGTTTGATGTAATCTTTGCTTGGGTCATTGGGGTATTCAAATACCACCACTTGACCGTACTGTGGGATGCCGAATGGGTATATCTGCTGTGTGGAGACGTTGGGATCGAATATCCGCGCAGGAGCATTCAAATCGAAATGAAAATACGCCAGCTTATTGACCAGTATGTATTGATTGTTGTGGAGTGTCGGCTCCATGCTCATTCCTTCAATGAGGAAGTTCTGCATGACACCGCGAACCATAAAAAAGAGGAAAAAAACGAATAAAAGCATCTCGACAATCTCACGTGCTACCCGTGATGGCGCATAGTACGCAGGGGGGGACTGCACCGTCTGCAGGGTGGTAAGTTCAAGGAGTTGTCTATCTGCTTCGCGTTGTTCCCAGGGATGCATACGCGCCATTCTTCTCTTGTACCAGAGAGCACTGAGCTCTTTTGGCGAATAATTCCACCTGCAGTGTAGCACACTACAATCTGATAATCGTGGCAGCGCGTAGCCAAAAGAATGACAAATCATGCTATACTCAAATTAAATTAATGTCGAATGACGACTACCGAAGAGCACTGCCAACCAATGCAGTCGCCGAAGGAGCAAGGTTCGAGTCAGCCGCCTCGTCCCGAATCTCTCAGGCCCACGAACGGTAATCTGACGACACTCTGGAGAGCCACACAGGCACCGACGGAGCAACCTGCACCCGCAGGGCACCTCTCAGGTCACAGGACAGAGTCATAGGCAACGTGCGTCATCCGTGACGCCGGGGCGTGTGATGTCTGTTTTTTTGTGTCAGCGTACGACACACAACAGCACCACCTCCTTCCGGAGCGTCGGTGTTTTGTTTTTTGTGTATGGAGGATCACCACATGTCGACTCCACTCCTGCAAACAGTGCTCCACGCCGAGCACATTGCGCTCAACGCCCGCATGGTCGAATTCGGAGGATGGGATATGCCCGTGCAATACACCGGCATCATCGATGAACATCGTGCCGTACGTGAGCGGGCCGGGATTTTCGATGTCAGTCACATGGGTGAGTTTTGGGTGGAGGGATCTGATGCACTCGCATTCCTGCAGCACGTGACAACCGCTGATGTAAGTCAACTCGCCATTGGTCACGCCGGTTATGCACTGTTGTGCCGTCCAGACGGCGGAGTGGTCGACGATTTGTTCATCTATCACATGTCCTCAGACCGCTACCTCCTCGTCGTCAATGCCTCGAACATTGCCAAAGACTACGCATGGATGTCGCAATTCATCGGAACCCTCCGAGTCACGTTGCGTGATGCATCGCCCAGCACCGCATTGATTGCACTGCAAGGGCCCCGGGCAGAAGGAATTTTGCAGTCTTTGGTGGGTCACGTCGCAGTCGACCTGGTCTTCCACGGGGTTACAACGACGTCTTGGAACGGCCTCGAACTCATCATTGCACGTACCGGGTATACCGGCGAGGACGGTTTCGAATTATTCGTCGGCAATCAATATGCAGCTGCGCTGTGGCGGGCGTTATTGGCAGCTGGGGCCCAAGCGTGTGGCTTGGGTGCACGGGACAGCCTGCGCTTCGAACCATGCCTGGCGCTGTATGGCCACGAACTCGATGACACCATCAACCCCTACGAAGCGCGACTCGGCTGGGCGGTCAAACTCAATAAAGGCGAGTTTGTAGGTAGTGCTGCCTTGCATGACCTGAAATCGAACTACACGCGCCGGCTCGTTGCCTTCGAGGTGACCGGCAAAGGGATTGCACGAGGTGGCTACGCGGTACATTCAAGCGACGGACAGCCTATTGGTCAGGTAACTACGGGGATGCCGTCACCGACTTTTGCCAAGCCATTGGGTATCGCCCTCATCGACCGCGCGTATACACAAGAAGGCGGCAGCATCGAGATTATTGTGCGCGACAAACCGGTCAGCGCAGTTATTGTCAAATATCCGTTCTATCAATCACGCTACAAAAAGTAGCCAGAGAAGGAGCTCCCCATGTCGTTCAAAACTCTCAGCACTCTGCAGTACTTGTCGTCACACGAATGGATTCTCGTCGAGGGTGACACCGCAACCATCGGTATCACCGATTACGCCCAAGACTCACTCGGTGATGTCGTCTACGTCGATTTGCCGGCAATTGGGACCACGTTTTCCGCAGGCGCAGAGTTCGGTGTCGTCGAGTCCGTCAAAGCCTCTTCGGAGCTGTACACGCCAGCCGGTGGCACCGTGATTGCAGTCAATGCTGCCGTCAGTGAGCGCACCGAATTGGTCAATACGGACCCCTACGGGAACGGCTGGCTGATCAAAATTCGTCTCGACGGCACCACCGCAAAACTCCTCGACGCAGCTGCATATGCTGCCCTCGTCGATTCAATCAAGCACTAGGAGGAATAGCCCGCATGTCACACTTTATTTCCATCACCGACGCAGAACGAAGTGAGATGTTGGCCTCGATCGGGGTCAACAGCGTGTCAGAGTTATTCGCGGCGATTCCTGCCGACGTCCGCTTCCCCACGCTCGATTTGAGCCGTTCGTTGTCCGAACCAGAAGTGCGCCGCGAGTTGGCATCAATGGCCAACAAAAATGCCGGGGCTCATACCCACAGTATGTTTTTGGGTGCAGGCGCTTACAACCACTTCGTCCCGAGTGCCGTCGATCAGATTTTGCGCCGCTCAGAATTCTACACCGCCTACACTCCGTACCAGCCGGAAGTCAGCCAGGGTACATTACAGGCTATTTTTGAATACCAGAGCCTGCTGTGCGCGTTGACAGGCATGGATGTTGCGAATGCTTCGCACTACGACGGCGCTACTGCGATGGCCGAAGCGGCAGTCATGGCCATCAATGTCCTCAAAAATCGGCGTAAGGTGGTAATCACCGCCAGCATTCATCCGCACTATCGCCGTGTCATTCGCACCCTGCTCATTGGCAGCGGTATCGAAGTCGTCGGGGACGAGAATTTGGCCGCACCAATCAGTGACGTCCTCAACCACATTGACGATCAGACCGCTGCGGTAATGGTCCAGAGCCCTGATTTCTTTGGGACCATCCACGACCTTAAACCGATTGCAGCTGCCGCACATGCCAAAGGTGCGCTGATGGTGCATCACTTCGACCCAATCGGGCTTGCAATCTTTCAGACACCAAACGAAAACGGAGCCGATATTGCCACCGCAGAGGGACAACCACTCGGCATCGGTTTGAATTTCGGTGGTCCTTATCTCGGCATTTTTGCCACACGCAAACAATTTGTCCACAAAATCGCCGGCCGCATCGTCGGCCTCACCCGTGATGTCAACGGTGCAATGGCCTATGTGATGACCCTGCGTGCCCGTGAACAAGACATTCGCCGTGAACGTGCGACCAGCAACATCTGTACCAATCAGGCATTGATGGCCCTTGCCGCAGCGGTATATATGTCGTTGATGGGTCGTCAAGGATTACGGCAAGTCGCCAATTTGACCTACCAAAACACGCAGTATACCGCCAAACAAATTGCGACATTGCGTGGCTATGAAGTCGTGGACAATGGTCCGTTCTTCCGTGAATTCGTGGTGAAGTGCCCCAAGCCCGTGCACCTCATCAACGAGCGCCTCGCCGAACACGGCATCATCGGCGGCTACGACCTCGGCCAAGATTACCCGCATCTCCAGCAGCATATGCTGGTGGCAGCAACCGAGATGAATCCCAAGGCAGATATTGACGCATTCGTCCACGAACTCGGCGCATTGGCATAGGAATCGATGATGAACACCCCGACCCACATCCTGCTCAACATCCTGTTGCCCGAACACAGCATCACCCGGCTGAGCCCCGATGGTGCCCGTGCGCAGACAGCAGACGGCAGCGATGTGACGATTTGGTGGTTCCGCACTCCACAACAAGCCAAAACGGCACTCAGCGCTCTCGAATTGCTCCGCGGCACGCAAAAGATACCGGCACTCCGCGCAGCCGACGTCACCGGTACGGTTTCACAACGGCCCGCGATTGTTGTCGACTCGCCGAGCGGCGTCCCATTGGGGACAATCATCGATCGCCTCAGTACAACCCAACAACACGCTATCGGGCGCCAACTCGGGAACATCGTGGCAGACATCCACCAGCACGCTGTTCCATCCTATGGCGCATTGCACACACCCGGATATCAGAACCACAAGGCACAGCTACAAATCCGCATCACAGAAGCCATCACACGTCTGATTGATGCACAGCTGCTCACTTCTGCAACAGGCGATGCGCTCAACACGCTCATCGCAGCCACGGTAACCGATGACCATGCCGACGCTTGCCTCATCCATGGTGCACTTGGACCCGATTCAATATGGATAGACCGCAGTGGGACGCAGCCTACCATTACCACAGTCACCAGCTGGAATAGTGCGTTCGGCGGTCGTCCTGCAGCAGAGCATGTTCGCTTGGCTGATGCCTGCGCCAACGAT
>CANJHS010000004.1 GCA_947474225.1 Roseiflexaceae bacterium
ATGGCTGCAAAAGAATCTCTACTCCACTGGCCGCCGCTATGATGCACCAACGACACTCAAACGAGTCACGGGTCAGGATTTGAGTGTCGAACCATACTTCCGCTACCTCAAATCCAAATACAGTGAACTGTACGGGATTAACGTTTGATGAGGACGGCGGCAGAATGGAACATTCTTTGATCTGCCGTCGTCCTGTAGGTGTTTCTATTAGTGAAAGAAGAGTGTATGTCACGCACAACTATTGCCTTTGTCATCATTGGTACATTTATCGCCGGTATTCTCGGTTCGATGCTGCCTTCGTTTTGGATGTCTCGCGGAATGACCATGATGTCGGGAACATTCGCTATCCCCAATACCGGTGCAAATTCTCGGAGCATGATGCCAGATGTCAGCGCTATGATGGGCGGCTTTGGCGGTTCGACTCGACACCTCGATGTCAATGCGAGCGGCGCGGTATCTGCCGTTCCTGATCAAGCAACGATTCAATTAGGTGTGACGACACAAGCCACGACCGCAGCTGCTGCGTTAACGCAAAATTCGACCGATACTGCAGCAGTCATTGCCAGTGTGATTAAACTGGGCGTCGCAGAAAAAGACATCCAGACCAGTAACTTCAGCGTCTACCCAACGTATGACACTTCGGGTACACGGATTAGCGGGTATCAGGTAAGCAATTCCGTTACCGTCACCGTTCGTGATTTGGTCAAAGCTGGACCACTCCTCGATCAGGTCGTTCAAGCTGGGGCCAATAACATCACCGGATTGAACTTCAGCATCTCTGATACCAGTGCGCTCGTCAACCAAGCACGCATCCTCGCATTTGAGGCTGCCAAAACAAAAGCCGAAGCAATGGCGAAAGCCGCCGGAGTCGAATTGGGTGACATTATCTCGGTGACCGAGTCATCGCAGAATGCCCAGCCTATGACGAATGGCAGAGTGGCCATGGATGCAATGGCTGCTGCGCCAATCCAGACCGGTACCCAAGATGTCACGGTAGATGTCACCATCATCTACTCGCTAAAGTAAGAGCCTTCTCCGCGACCGACCCGTTACGACGGGTCGGTTTTTTGTTGGAGCTGGTTTGGTAGAATGATGCAAAGAAAAGAAAGAGGTAGACCAGTGTTTGTACCCGAGGATCATTCTCACCGCCGTTACAACGCACTCCTCGACGAGTGGGTGCTCGTCTCGCCGCATCGCACCAAAAGGCCGTGGCAGGGGCAAATCGAAGCACCTGTCATCCCCGCTCGTAATCCCTTCGATGCAACATGCTATCTGTGCCCCGGCAATACGCGCATGGGTGGCGAATCGAATCCCGCGTATTCCGCGACATTTGTGTTCGATAACGATTTTGCTGCACTCCAAAAAGATGCGCCCGAGGGAGGCAGCAACGACGGATTCTTTCGGAGTGTCAGTGAAAAGGGTGTGTGCCGGGTCATTTGCTTTAGTCCGCAGCACGATTTAACGCTTGGAGAAATGTCCCAACACGAAATCGCTGGCGTTGTCGCTGTGTGGCAACAACAATTCACCGAGCTGGCCACGCATCTCGACATCGGTTATGTGCAGATATTTGAAAATCGTGGTGCGATGATGGGTTCGAGTAATCCACACCCACACGGGCAAATCTGGGCGACCCAACATACTCCTACGATCGTGGCCAAAGAAGACGCAACCCAACTCGCCTATTACGATACACATCGTCAGACGATGTTGGCCGCGTATGTGGCCCAAGAATTACAGGCAGGAGAGCGCATTGTCTGTGAGAACAGTTCCTTTGTGGCACTTGTGCCATTTTGGGCGGTTTGGCCGTTCGAGACTATCATCGTGCCACGCCGACCAATGGCCACCATTGATCAAATGAGTACCGGCGAAGCAACAGACCTTGCAGATATGCTCAAGCGCACCGTGACACGCTATGATAATCTCTTTCAAACCCTTTTCCCCTATTCCTTAGGGATCCATCAGGCGCCTACCAAAATACTCAACAACGGTCACTGGCACTGGCACATTCACATTGTGCCGCCACTGCTCCGCTCCGCGACGGTGCGTAAATTTATGGTGGGCTTTGAGTTGCTCGCTGAACCGCAGCGTGACATAACCCCAGAGCAGGCCGCGCGACGTCTGCGAGAATGCTCTGAAGTTCACTATCGTACGGAGGTCTCCCAATGATTGTGCTCGAATGGCTTACTCCAGATGCAGTCGACAACACACTCCCTGAACTCGCTTCTCTGCTCATCGACGCCGTCGAATCCGGTGCCAGCATCGGCTACACGCTGCCATACAACCCTGCCGATATCGAGAGTTACTGGCAGGGCGTTGCCACTGCTGTGCGGGCAGGGCATAAATGGCTGGTCATTGCACGGCTTGGCGATGGCACACTCGTCGGTACTGCGCAAATCGAACCTGCAGGAAAAGCAAACGGGCGTCACCGCGCAGAAGTACAAAAAGTCATCGTGACCAGCCGCCTCCGCAAACACGGCATTGGCACGAAACTCATGCATGCGGTGGAAGATTTTGCCCGTACACAAGGTCGCACCTTGTTGCTCCTAGACACACGTGCAAATGATGCAGGTGAGCGACTCTATACCGCGTGCGGCTGGACCAAGTTTGGCGTTGTGCCGGAGTATGCATATAGCCCTGATGGTTCAATCGAGGGAACTGCGTTTTATTACAAGCATCTGACATAATGCTTGTTGTCGTGCCTTTTCTTCTCAATACGTCACATGATATGCATGTGCGTTGCTCGGCTATATTTTTGGCAGTCAAATAATGACGCGTCTTTACGGAAAACAACGGTGCGTTTGGGCACAAAAAAGCAGCTGTGCCAAGCACAGCTGCTTTTGCGTATGAACTAAATAAGCAAAATTTCTTGGGATTTGGGAGGAGTGGCTTCGTTCATGCTACCGGATCGGAATCCTGCCATGTCTAGGGTTACATACTTGTAGCCGAGCTCCTTGAGTTTGGACGTTAGCACAGTACGTTGATCCATTGCGAGGGCAAACTGATCAGGGGTTACTTCGATTCGTGCCAACGTGTCATGGTGTCGGACACGAAATTGGACGAAGCCCAAACTTCTGACGAACCGTTCAGCGTCATCGAGGGTACGTAATTTGTCTGCAGTCACACGCTCCCCATATTGAATTCGTGATGACAAGCAGGCATACGAAGGTTTGTTCCAGTTGGATAAGCCGAAATTCTTGGCCAAGACGCGAATTTCTGCTTTGCCCAAACCTGCTTCGATGAGTGGACTCCGTACAGCGAATTCGGTAGCAGCCTGGTGGCCCGGGCGATGCGTGCCGACGTCGTCAGCCATTGCGCCATAGACGATATGGCTAATGCCGTGTTCGCGTGCGACGGGTTCGAGTTCGCTGAACAGTGTTTTTTTGCAGAAATAGCACCGATTCGTGTCGTTCACTGCATACCCTTCGAGTGCTAATTCATTTGTTTTGACCACAATATGACGTGCGCCGATGAATTGAGCCAATTCGATTGCTAATCCCAGTTCCTCACGCGGGTATGTTTCGGAGTCTGCGGTGCCAGCGATGCAGTGCGTACCCAACACGTCATGGGCGGCTTTCAGCAGGAGGGTACTGTCGACGCCTCCCGAAAAAGCAACGACTACCGAACCCATTGAACGCAGGATATCTTGTAAGTGCGCGTATTTTTGATCGAGTGTCAGTGTCATGTACGAGTCCCCCGTGTACGAGCGTGTGCAGCCTTTGTCGCGATGCGAGCAGCCATGGCCCCTGCACCTACGCCGTTTTCGATATTCACCACCGCTATCCCTGGAGCGCAACTTTGTAACATCGTACCCAACGCTGCTTCACCAGCGGCACCGTGACCATACCCCACAGCAGTGGGTAACCCGATGACTGGGACATCCACCAACCCCGTAACTACTGCAGGGAGTGCTCCATCCATTCCTGCAGCCACGATAATGACGTCAACCGGGATGTCGATGAGTCGCGCAAGTGGCTCAAATAGTCTGTGGATCCCGGCGACACCAACATCGGTGACGCGCTCTACGGTGCATCCGAGTTCGTTACAAATAGCAGCTGCTTCATCAGCGGCTGGTAAATCACTTGTCCCTGCCGCAATAATACCAACGATTCCACCATGTTGCTTGGGAGGAGTATCGTGACGCGCAATCGTCAATATCCGGTCAATCGTCGAGCGGGTTATCGCGTGCTCAGCATAGACCGCGAGACAGCGTTCGACCGTTTCTTGTGTCGGTCTGCTTATCAGAACGCGTCCGTGCGCTGCCAGGATGTGGTCGGCGATCGCAATGACTTGATGTGTCGTCTTGCTTGCTGCATAGACAATCTCAGGCATGCCAGTGCGTGCACTGCGTAATAAATCAATGTGGGCAAACGAACGGAGATGGTCTGCAGGTAATGTCATTGCGTGCGTTCCCCTATTGCAGTGACGGCGATTCCCACCAATAAGCCAAAAAGACCGATAATTTGAAGCACTGCAACCTGTTCGTGGAACAGTGCAAATGCCAAAATCGCAGACCCAACAGGCTCACCCAAGAGCGCAATAGTAACCAGCAGTGCAGAGAGATGGCGCATTGCATAGTTGATGGATGTATGACCGAGTAATTGTGGCCCAAATGCCAACCCAGCAAGGACCAGCCAAGTTGTCGAAGTATTGGGAAGTGTTCGGTACCCAAACGCAATTGCCGCTGCGAGCAGGACCAGCGCTGCCGCACCATACGTCATCCAGATATAGTGGAGCAATGGAACTTCGTTGCGTAGTCCGCGCCCTAACAGAAAGTACGCGGACCCGCTGATGGCACCGATAATCGCAAGCCCATTCCCGAGCACTGGATGTATCCCTACCGATGCAGAATGGTCACTAATGGCTATTCCTATTGATCCCGCGATGGTAAGTGCCATACCCACAATACGATACCGATTGAGGACTTCTTTGAACATCACGCGTGCCACGATGCCTACCCAAAGCGGTGTGGTGGCGACGAGTGCTGCAGAAGAAGCAACACTTGTGTATTGTAATGAGGTAATCCAAGTCGCGAAGTGCAATGCAAGACATGTACCGGACAACAGTGCCAGCCACGCATGCCGTTTCGTCATCCCACGTGGCCACTGTGCAGCCCGCACGCCTACGATAATACTTAATACACTCGCAGAAATGCCCAGCCGGATTGCGGCAATGGACAATGACGGGACGTTTGCCAGCTGTGCATAACGAATCAGGATTGATGCGGTAGCGATGATGACGATCCCTGCGGTCAAAACCAGGCCGGCTGTATATGTTGTTGTTCGTGGCATGGATGCTTTCATTGATACATTCTACCATCTCTGTATGAATGGATAGAGCGCGTCAAAAAAGGAAATATTGCTATAATACAAATATGCAAAAGGAACCTACATGCGCGTATTGATGATTTCGTGGGAGTTCCCACCGCACATCGTCGGTGGATTAGGGCGTCATGTCGCAGACATAATTCCTGAACTCGCCAGCGAGTCGTATCAGATCCAATTACTGACACTCCGTGGCAACTCCCCGCTCAATGTGGAACATGCTTCTGCACACGCAATGGTGCACCGGGTATACGCCCCTCAATCTGCTCCAGACATCGTCGGTCAAGTTCACGATGCATATGAGCCTGTGTTGAATGCTGCTCATGCGCTGTGGCGTGAGGTAGGTGGGTTTGACCTTATCCACGTCCACGACTGGCTTTTAGCTGATGTAGCAATTGCCCTCAAGCACCACTATCGACGACCGCTCATTGCGACGATTCATGCGCATGAACGTGGCCGCAGACGTGGCGACATTGGTGCTCCTGAATCACGGTATATCGATTCCATCGAGTGGAAACTCTCGTATGAGGCATGGCGCGTAATCGTCTGCTCGGGATACATGCAACAGCGCCTCGCTCAAGATTTTTCGGTGCCACTCGACAAGCTTGATGTTATTCCCAATGGTATTGTGGTGCCGAATTTTGCATTTACGTCGCCTGCTCAGCGGAATATTTTTCGGTCACGCTACCAACCTGATGATGGGCCGCTCGTGTTTGCGGTCGGTCGACTGGTACACGAAAAGGGGTGGCATGTGCTCATTGCCGCAATAGAACGACTGCGAGCAACGTTCCCGTCTATCAGACTTGTGTTGGCTGGTGTCGGTGGATATCGTGATGAGCTGCTCCGTGTTGCCCAGAGCTGCGGGGTAGTTGAACAAATTGCGTTGATTGGGTTCATTTCTGATGAAGAACGCAACGGGCTGTATAGTATTGCGGACTGTGCGGTTTTTCCTTCTCTCTACGAACCATTTGGCATTGTTGCCCTTGAGGCAATGGCCCTCCATTGTCCTGTTGTGGTGAGTGATACTGGTGGGCTACGCGAGGTCGTACAGCCAAATATAACTGGTTTCCTCGTCGCACCGGACGATGTTGCCGCACTCGCTGCGGCGATTCAGCGTACGATTATAGACCGCGCTGCAACCAATCTACGTGTCGAAGCAGCCTTTGCTGACGCGAGCACTACCTATAATTGGCAGTTGGTAGCAGAAGCTACCACGGTCATCTATGATCGAGTCGTTGCGGAATGGCGCAACGGGACATGGGGCCACGCATAGGTGCATCCATAGAAAACTCGCACTCTTGAACTCGCGCATTTTGGACATGAATTTCGTAAACTGAAAATTACGTTGAGTAATCCCCATAGTCCACGATAAACGCCTCACCAGCACTGCTGGTGAGGCGTTTCGGACCGAGTTGTGTCGTTTACTTCTTGGCTTCGAGGACAGCCTGGGCTGCGGCCAAGCGAGCAATGACCACGCGATACGGGCTACACGAGACGTAGTTCAACCCTGCGTTGTGACAGAACTTGACGCTGGCTGGTTCGCCGCCGTGTTCGCCACAGATACCGGTCTTCATCCCTGGGCGAGTCGCACGACCGCGCTCGACGCCCATACGGACGAGTTGGCCGACGCCTTCTTGGTCGAGAACCTGGAATGGGTCCTCTGGCAAGAGCTTCTGTTCGACATACTTCGGCAAGAACTTACCGGCATCGTCACGGCTCATACCGAAGGTTGTTTGCGTCAGGTCGTTGGTACCGAAAGAGAAGAACTCGGCTTCGGCAGCAATTTTGTCGGCAGTCAACGCAGCGCGTGGCAACTCGATCATGGTACCGACCATGTACTCGAAGTCGATTCCGCTTTCCTTCTTGACTTCTTCAGCGACACGGACGACCAACGCCTTTTGGATGCGCAGCTCGCTGACATCACCGACCAACGGAATCATCACTTCGGGGAGAACGGTGATACCACGCTTCTTGACGGCAACAACCGCCCGGAAGATGGCCCGTGCCTGCATTTCGGTGATTTCGGGATATTCAATACCCAAACGGCACCCGCGGAAGCCGAGCATTGGGTTTGATTCGTGCATATTTTCGATTTTGCCCTTGAGGACGGCATACGAGATACCCATCTTCTTGGCCAAAGCGTCGATTTCTGCATCGCCATGTGGCAAGAACTCATGCAACGGTGGGTCAAGGGTACGAATGGTAACGGGGAATCCGTCCATCTCGGTGAACAAGCCTTCGAAGTCGGCCTGCTGGAGTGGTTCGACTTTGGCCAAGGCTGCTTTGCGTTCTGCGACGGTCGAGGCCACAATCATCTGTCGAATGGCATCGATGCGATCGCCTTCGAAGAACATGTGCTCGGTGCGGCACAATCCGATACCCTGTGCCCCAAACATGCGGGCGACACGTGCGTCGGTTGGGGTGTCTGCATTTGCGCGGACGCCCATCGTACGTACTTCATCCGACCAGCTGAGGAACTTGAAGAAGTAGCCGTACAACAACGACTGCTCTGGCTTCAATGTGCCACGGATAACCTGGATGACTTCGGATTCACTGGTCTTGATTTGACCGTTGTAGACGGTACCGCTGTGACCGTCAACGGTGATGAAATCACCTTCTTTGACCACAACATCACCGGATGTGAAGATGCCTTTTTGGTAGTCGATTTCGATATCGCCACAACCACAAACGCAGCATTTACCCATCTGACGGGCTACCACTGCGGCGTGGCTGGTCAAACCACCACGAGCAGTCAGAATTGCCGCAGAAGCGACCATGCCATGGAAATCTTCGGGTGCTGTTTCAGTGCGTACCAGGATGACTACTTCACCCTTTTCTGCCCATTCGGCTGCACGGTCAGGATCGAAGCAGACCTTGCCGCTGGCTGCGCCAGGACCTGCTGCCAAACCAGTTGCCAACTTAGGCGTCACCGCAGCGGTTTTGCCATCGACAATGGGGAACAAGAATTGATTGAGCATTTCGGGTTTGACACGGCCGAGGGCGGTCTTCTTATCGATGACGCCTTCTTCGACTAAATCAACGGCGATGCGCACAGCGGCCATGCCGGTGCGTTTGCCATTGCGTGTCTGCAACATCCACAATTTGCCGCGCTCGATAGTGAACTCGACATCCTGGACGTCTTTGTAGTGTGCTTCGAGCTTATGCGCAATGGTGAGGAATTCTTTGTGTGACTGAGGCAATTCTTTTGCCATCTGGTCGATGGGTTTAGGAGTGCGGATACCTGCGACGACGTCTTCGCCTTGGGCATTGATGAGGTATTCACCAAACATGTCGTTTTCGCCAGTAGCAGGGTTGCGGGTGAAGGCAACGCCGGTAGCACTGTCGTCGCCCATGTTACCAAAGACCATGGCTTGGACGTTCACACCGGTTCCAATATTATCGGGAATCTTTTCGATGCGGCGATAGTCGATGGCACGTCGACCCATCCATGAGTTGAACACGGCCATGATTGCCATTTCCAACTGTTTGTTTGGATCTTCGGGGAAATCGTTGCCCGTGTCTTCTTTGATGAGTTTCTTGAACTGATTTGCGATGTCGGTCAGTTCTTGCGCGCTCAGGTCGGTATCGGCACGATTCTTGCCCTTGGCATGATTCATCACATGCTCGAGCTTTTCGCCATCGACGCCCAACACAATCTTGCCAAAGAGCTGCACAAAGCGACGGTATGCGTCTGCCGCAAAGCGGGGATTGCCCGTCTGCTTTGACAAACCTTCGAGGGTTTGTGCATTCAAGCCAAGATTCAAAACCGTATCCATCATGCCTGGCATGGATTCGCGTGCACCTGAGCGTACCGACACGAGCAATGGATTGTTTGCATCGCCGAATTTCTTGCCGGATTTTGCTTCGACGTCCTTCAATGCTTCACGTGCCTGATCCCACAAGCCTTCGGGCATTTTTTTGCCGAGGTCGTAGTACGCATTGCAGGCTTCGGTTGTAATGGTGAATCCTGGAGGAACGGGGACGCCGGTGCGGGTCATTTCGCCCATTCCTGCGCCTTTGCCACCAAGGAGTTCACGCATGGTGGAATTACCCTCGGTAAAAAGGTATACCCATTTCTTTGACATGGAAAATGCTCCTCTACTGTGCAGACTACGTATTTGGATGTGCGTTCACGCAACGGAGCGGCATATGCGTCATTGCACGCTGACATCTCCACCGGAATTTTGCACGGAAATACCGCGCCTAGTGTACGCCATGTTGCCGATTCGTGCAAGCTGGGCGACGAGACGCGGACAATTCACACTATCGATTGGTACGGAGTAACCCTGCACTCCCGAGTTCTACCATCACTTCAGCGGCGGCCCGTTCTCCCGATTCAATTGCGCCTTCGAGGGTATTGGTCCAATGCGTGGCAGTTTCGCTCCCGGCCCAGTGCATCCTGCCTACGGGCGTGGCGACATTGTGGATATACGATGCCGCTCCAGGTGCAAGAAATCCATTTGCACCACGATTCCATCGTTCAGCATTCCAATCGCGTTCTATCATCCCGCGGTAGGCGAGGGCTTCTGGTCCAAACCAGTGTTGCAGTTGCTTGACAACCGCTGCGAGACGTTCGCTCCGCGGTTGCATCCCCCAGTGGTGGGCAGCTTCTCCACTAATAATGCATGCCAGTGCGCCTTCAGATGCATTGACCGGGGATACATCATGACATAACGAAAATGGACCTGCGTCGTCGAGGACGGTCCCAGACTTACCATTTTCGCGCCAGAACGGATAGTCGTAAAACAGAATCATGGTGATGGCACGACCCATGATGATACGTTGTTGGAGGGCATCGCGAGCAGGAGGGAGATGTGGTTCAAAATAAATCTGCTGCGTCACCACCGGTGGCGTAGTAATAATTGCATAGCGCGCACGAAATGATGTCCCACGGGAATACGCGGTGACGCTATGTTCATCTTGGCGCATCGCGAGAATGGGTGTGTCGAGCAATATTTGTTGGCGAAACTGTTGTGTAATTCGCTCTGCTATTCGTGCACTTCCGCCGATAACGCGTTCCTGCAATACAGCTGGACGCGTGCGGAATAGTTGCCCTGCGCCACGATGAGCAGATACTTGATCGATGATGTAATAGAGTGAAATTTCGGTCGGTTCGGCGTGGAAGTGAACACGTGTTAACACGTTGAATAATGCAATCGTTGTTCGTGAACGACAGCTATCGTGAAGCCACGCGGCAAACGAGCGTGTATCGATACGGCGCGCCCGTTCGAGGGATTCGTCCGTGGCTGCATCGAGTTTGCGTGCGGTGGCATCTAATAAGCGAATGAGACGGCGGTAGTCGAGCGCTACATGCGGGGCGAAGAACGGTGCACGTTTGGTATACCGCGTTGCGCGGTTGCGCAATCCGATTGTACTTTCACCCTCGTGGTATTGATTCGTCAGTGGCAAACCGAGTTCATGCACTAGCGTGCGTAAGGCAGTGGACTGCGGGGCTACCCATTGTGCACCAAAATCATACGATTCGCCATTGAACGTGCCGCCACCCATACGACCGCCAGCACGCTCACGCGCCTCAACGGTAATCACATTGACGCCCTCAGCGATAAGTCTGCGTGTTGCAATTAAACCGGCCAAACCCGCACCGATAATCACCACATCGGCATTAAAGCCGAGCAAATTTTGATCAAACTGCAGAGTGCTCATTGCTTCTGTTCCATATGTGCAAGATGTGTGTGATCATTGAGGCCGATTAGATGTGTCTGTGTGTCTGTAATTCGGACGGTTGTCAACGAACAATTGTCTACCCAGAGCTTGCGATGATGTTTGATATCGAGTTCGAGTACTGCACATATCAGTGCATTGATTGTCCCACCGTGACAGACGATGCAAAGCGTATCTGTAGGTTGATGGTTTGACATGATCGCACGAAGGCTTGTGTATGCACGATGTTGTAGCATTGCGAATGATTCGCCGTTGGTGTATGCAGTGTACGCGGGGTCTGCAGTATAGTCTGCATAGTGCTGGGGGAATCGAAGCTGGACCTCAGGTATCGTCAAGTGCTCCCAATCCCCAACATGTTGCTCTCGCAAGGCTGGTTCATAGTTCACAGGGACAGACTGATATTCTGCGATTGCGGCAGCGGTTTGGACAGCCCGGATAAGGTCGCTTGCATATATTGCACTAAATGCTGTGGTGCGCAAGCGATGTGCAACCGCGGCTGCCTGCGTGTGGCCACGTTGATTCAACGCTACTTGTGCATGACCATACATCCGGCCGTCGCGATTGTAGTCCGTTTCACCATGGCGTACGAGAACTATATTCACGCCACTGTCCCCCGTGATGTGCCTGTCACCTGAGGGATGACTGCTGCAAATGCGTCTTCTGCGTGTGCGTTGTCATTCAACGACACGAGCCGGATATGCCCATCGTTGTTGAGTAACGTCGTAATCGCACAATTATCTATCCACATTTTGTTATAGTGATTGACATCTAACCCCAGCACCCAACACGCAATGGCCCGAATCGTGCCACCATGGGTACAGACGACGATGGTGTCGTCGGCATGATGCGTCGCAATTATGGCTTGCATTGCGCTTACTGCACGCGCTTGGAGCTGTGTGTATGCTTCGCCACCGACATGGATCGTTGTACCGGGATTTTGCTTGAATGCAGCGTAGTTCCCAGGGAACGCTTCGCGGATTTCGGGAATCGTCAGATGTTCCCACAACCCAACATCAATTTCACGCAGCCGTGGTTCTAGGGTGATGGGGAGTTGTGTTACTTCGACGAGCGGTTGGATAGTCTGGAGACAGCGCGTCAAGTCACTGCTGTAGATTGCGGTGATGGAACGCTGTGCCAAACGACGGCCGACACGAGCTGCCTGCCGATGACCGAGCGTATTGAGTTCGATTTGGACATGGCCCTGGTAGCGGCCGATGGCATTGTAGGCAGTTTCGCCGTGTCGGACCAAAATCAGCAGCATGGGTGACTCACTCGATTAATTTTCTTCATTGTAGCGCATTCAGTCGCACAAAAAAACAGGGACATCGCGTGAGCGATGTCCCTGCCGACAACCAAGCGATTACTTGCGGTATTCGCCGACGTTGTTCTTGATGTACATGGAGCCTGGTACGGTGCTATATGCCGACATACCTGGCCACTGGATACCGGAGAATCCAGCCTTGTTTGCCTCGAGCTGGCTGCCGCCGACGTATGGCTTCAGCAAACCGGAGTTGACACGGTGCCAGAGGAAGATACCACCGACGTCGCTGACCAAGAGCTTTTCAGCTTCCTGGAACTGAGCGATACGACCGGTCTGATCGTTCGAAGCCGAAGCTTCGTCGACCAACTTGTCGTAAGCGGCGTTGTTCCAGTTGTGGCGACCGCCCGAATGGAACACGCCCAGCATGTTCGAAGCATCGAAGAAGTCGATACCGTACGAAACCATACCGAACTGAACCTGGGTTGGCTTGGCGTTCAAAGCTTCCATGAAGACTTTTTGTTCTTTGTTGGAAACTTCGACTTCGATTCCGAGGTTCGTCTTGATGGAGTCAGCGATAGCCTGGGCAGCTGCCTGCCGTGACTGGTTCTCGTTGCGCAACCACAAGGTGATCTTCGGGAAGCCCTTACCTTCTGGGTAGCCAGCTTCGGCGATCAGCTTCTTAGCAGCTTCAACGTCGTAGTTCTGGATGCCCGAAAGACCCTTCGAGTTTTCCGAGTGGAAGCCCGGCATCAAGAAGGAGTAGGCTGGGATAGCCTGGGTCGTGCCGACGGCGCCCGAGATCAAACCATCACGGTCGATCAAGTGCGAGAAGGCCTGACGGACCTTGACGTCGTTAAACGGCTTGGTCTGGTTGTCGAAGAACAGGTAGTCGGTGCGGAAGTCGTTTGCATTCACGCGAACCTGTGACTTCAAGTCTGGGTCTGCTTGAATGATGTCGACTGCTGCCTGGTCCAAGAACTCGCCGCCGACGGAGTCGACTTCACCGGCACGGTAGCCTGCGAAGAAGGTCTCTGGCTTAGCAGCGATGCTCTGGATTTCGCGGATGAATGGCTTGTTGGTGCCGGTGTACTTGTCGTTGGCAACCCAAACCAGCTTTTCGCCCTTGGTCCATTCCTTCAACATGAATGGTCCACAGGAGACGGAGGTCTTTGGATCGTTGTTGTAGTTAGGACCATACTTCTCAAATGCAGCCTTCTGCAGCGGGGTGCTGTAGAGTGCCTTGGCTGGGAAGAACGGAGCTGGCGTTTCGGTGGTGAAGACAAGGGTGTGCTCGTCTTTTGCAACGACGCCCAACTGATCGTCAGCAACTTCGCCTGCGTTGACCTTGGACCAGTTCTTGATTTCGCCTGGTGCTTGGAAGAACCATGCGAAGTCCCAGGCATGCTCTTTGTTAGCAGCATACTGGAAGGTCGTGACGTAGTCGGCAGCGGTCACCGGCGTACCGTCGTTCCAAACCAAGTTTGGATCCAGGTTGAAGGTCCACTCTGTGCCGTCAGCATTTGATGCCCATGAAAGAGCTGCTGCTGGCTGTGGAATGAAGTTGTTGTCCAAGCGAATCAATGGTTCGCTGTGGATGTTGGTGACTGCGCCACCCTCTTCGTAGACGCTTACCAAGAAGTCAACAGTGGAGAACGACAGCGTGCTGTCGAAGTACACCTTGTACACCTGGTCTGCGACTGGGGCTGCGTCGTCTGGCAATACGTTGCCGTTTGGCAATTTTTCGCCAGCACCGCTTGGTACTGCGGTTGGCTCTGCGGGAACTGCAGTTGCATCAATAACTGATGCTGCAGTTGGGATCGCAGTGGCTTCTTCGGGCGGTGCGGCAGTTGGCTCTGCTGCTGGAGCTGCGCCACCACAAGCTGTTACCAGCATTGCAATGACGAGTGCCAGTGCCCAACGTGCGCCTTTGTGCGTACGGGTCATCTGTGAACTCCTTAACGATAAAAAACAATAGACATCGTGTTGCCACTCTGTCATATATCAATCCGAATGTGGACCGCCCACATTCAGAGATTGACCAAACCAATAAGTTGACCGTATTTTAACATAACACGCAGGGATTGATACTATTCTATCATGTCAACTTCATAACGAATATATAGTTTGGTTTCGGAATACAAAGAAATACTCTTGTACCCTACGCATCCTAATCATGTATTTCCATCCTAAATCTACGACACCGATTAGTATTTCATGTAACATATTGTCTACATTGAACAAAAACGCACCCTGTGTTTGTCACAGGGTGCGTTCAAATGCAATTTTACTTCCGTAGGCGTGGATCAAGGGCATCACGTAAACCGTCGCCGACAAACGAGAAGCTTAACATCGTGAGGGCAATCATCATGGTTGGGAACAAGCCCAAGTGCCAATAGACCTCAATGTTGCCGAAGGATTGTCCTGCCATTTTGCCCCAGCTGGGAATTGGATCGTTAATGCCGATTCCCAAAAAGCTCAGTCCGGCTTCTGCAAACATTGTGGCCGGAATGCCCAAGGTGAACGAGATAATTAACGGTGATAACGCATTTGGCAAGAGGTGCTTGAGTGCAATATTGACATTGGTTACACCGATTGCACGAGCGGATTCGATGTATTCTTTTTCGCGGAGCGAGAGAATTTGTGCGCGTGTCAGACGACACATTTCGATCCAGCTAATAATACCGAGTGCAATGATAATATTTATCAAGCCGCCGCCCCAGAGGGCCAATAAGAAGAGTGCAAACAGAAGCTGTGGAATCGCAGTAAAGACTTCGATTGTACCCATTACCAAAGTGTCAACCCAACCGCCCAAAAAGCCCGCAGCAGCCCCGAGTGAAACACCGATCAGGACGGCGATTATCTGGACACTTAATCCAATCGTGAGCGAAACGCGAGCTCCATAGATAATACGGCTTAATTGGTTACGGCCAATGGTGTCTGTTCCCATTGGGTATTGCCAACTAGGGAACTTACGTGACTGCGTCAAATTAGTCTTGTCATACGGCGACGGCGAAATCACATCTGCGAAAATCGCCATAAACAAAAACATAAACACAACAAAGAGGGCTGCGACTGCGAGTTTATTGCGACTGAAGCGAATTGCCGCATCGCGCCACAAATTGGCAGGTTTCCGTTCCATCATTGGTATTGAGGTCATAATTATTGTTCCTTTTGTGTAGTCCGATTAATCCAGCTTGATGCGTGGGTCAATAATCGTGGCCAGAAGGTCGGTCAACAGGTACAAAATGCCCCACAACGAGGCAATGATAAGCATCAATGCCAAAATCATTGGGTAATCGCGTTGGATGATACTGGTTACAAAGAACTTGCCGATACCATTTACACGGAACATGGTCTCGACGAAAATCGTACCAGTGATCATGTTTGGTATCATCGGTCCGAGCGCAGTGATGATTGGAATGAGTGCGTTCTTCATAGTGTGACGCCAAATCACCATCGTCTCGGAGAGACCTTTTGCACGTGCAGTACGTATATAGTCTGCCGTTAAGACTTCGGTTAAGCTGCCACGAGTAAATCGAGCTGCAATACCCATAGGTCCAAGCCCGAGTGCGATAACAGGCATGATCCATGCCTTTGGGTCGCTCCACCGATCTGCATCAAGCGAGATTGGTAACCACTTGAGCTTTACCACAAGGATGAGAATCATCCAGATTGAGATAATGAAGTTCGGAACGGTCATGCCGAGTGTCGAGATGAAGGTTACGACGGTATCTACCCAGGTATTTTGGCGGATGCCTGCCAAAATACCCATAAAAATACCCAATGTGATGGCAAAGACAACGGTAGTTCCGCCAAGTTGAATGCTCTTGGGCCACACGGAAGAAATCACTTGGATAACAGTGCGGTCTTTGAATTGATATGAAATACCGAAGTCGCCATGCAGGGCGTTGCCGATATACGTAAGGTACTGCTCATGGAGTGGTTTGTCGAGGCCGAATTTGGCCATCATGTTGGCGCGTTGTTGTTCTGTCAGATTGCGGTTCGTCTCATCCCATGGACCACCAGGGACGTTGTGCATGAGTAAAAACGCAAAAATCGTCACAACAAAGAAGACGATAATGAGTCTCAACAGTCGCGAGAGGATGTAGATTACCATGCAGGTGCAATCCCTTTCATAACAGTGCCGGATTCTGTGTGCGTACGCTCAATAGGTGTTGGACGTTCGCTGTTTGTACCACGTTGTACAAGCATCATATGTGGCGTAATAAAGAGAAGCAGGTTGATCCTGTCCTCACTCCCAATCGCAGTGCTCGACTGCACTTCACCACCATATGACCGTTACAAAAAAGTGTCTGACATACATTACCACATAGCAGCATGCTTTGCATATATGTAGATATGTGATTTATGCATTGTGTGTCGTGAATATCTACTGGTATGAAACTATTTGCGCTTTTGTGTCAACACTTTCGGTTGCATAAAGATTCGCCGAGGATGTTTGGGCTCCGCTTCCGCCCTAGATTCAACGAACACAGTAGGATGCGCAAAAATTCTATGTTCCGGGTTTTCAATGTGACAACTCCCACCTTTCGAATGCGTAATAAGCACATGAAAGGTTTGTTAACCACGCACCACTAACCCGTCAAAAGTTGGATAAAACTAGGACGATGCACATTTGATACGTTTGTGCTGGCACGCACGTGCGTGATTCAAAACGGTTGACTCTCACTTCTAATTGGACTACTGGTACAATAGAGTCACTTTGTAGTGGTAAAAGAGCTCTATGCAACGCTTTATTCTACGCTTTTGGTATGCGGTAATAGCAGTATTTATCGTTTTGTTGGTTGTTGCGCCCACAACGGCGTTGGTCGGTTTTATCGTCAAGAAGGTCGCAGATCGACAGGCAGTTATTCCCGATGTGATCCAGACAAATCGTGATCAGTTTATTGATATAGACCCGATGCCCAACGAAGACGTCGTCTCACCTTCGAATCAGACAACAATGACGCTGAGTAGCGGTGCCGCATTTAGCTGTACCGTCGTCTACTCTGGTCAGGTGATGTGTTGGGGAGCGAATGAATCCGGACAACTCGGTTTTGGCAGTGACGGTACTGCACTGCCCGTTGGGCGCACTGCGAATCTCGTTGCGTCACTCGAAAACGTCCAGATGGTCGCGCTTGGGTTGCGCCACAGTTGTGCTCTTGTGGCAAGTACTGGCGCTGTTTGGTGTTGGGGATCGAACACACACCGAGAAATCGGCCAATATGCAGAAGGACCGCAGACTTCTACTTCTTTCGCCCAAGCAGTCGCAGGGCTTGATCATGTGACCACCATCGCTGCGGGGGACTCGCATACATGCGCGCGCAAAAAGGATGGGACAATTTGGTGCTGGGGAGCCAACGATCATGGTCAACTTGGTACTGGTGGAATAAGTCTCAGTGGTGGGCTCCAGAACGTCGAACTCCCTGAACCGAGTGTTGCGTTGTTCGTCGGTGCAAACACGAGCTGTGCACGAGCGCAGACCAATGCACTGTATTGTTGGGGTCGAGGTGTATTCGGCAACAGAACTGAATCTCCTGTTCCGATACCCATGGAAGTGTCTGATTTGCCAGTTGATGCCCAATTTGTCATCAGTACGACGCAAATATGTGGTTTTAGCGCAGCAACTCCAGTCCGTTGTTGGAGGACTGGTGATCAAAAAAGCTACGAAATCCCCAACTCCCAAGGAACAGCGCTGTTGCGCGCCCTCCGAGACGGGAGCATCTGCGGAATCGGCAAAAATGGGGTTTTGTGTTGGGATGATGCGATGCATATCCAAAACATCGAGGAACGCGGGGTAAGTGATATTTCCGGTGGATTAGCGTTCCAATGTATAGCACTGAGAGCTGGCCGCTTGCGCTGCCGCGGTGAAAACACGCATGGGCAGCTAGCAAGCTCCGTTCAATCGACGCAGAACGAATTTATCACCGTACCACTCGGTAACAGCAGTTCGTTGTTGAGTGCAGGGGCTGGTCATATCTGTGGGATGTGGCAACTCGGTGCACTCCGCTGTTGGGGTCGAGCATACGAAGGCCAAATCGGTGTTGCAGATCTTATGGGAACGCGAAGTCATCCTGAACCTGTCACGCCAGATATCAACGGCGTACTTGCCATCGCTACCGGCAATAATCATACCTGTGCATTGCGTCACGATGAAAGTGTCCGTTGTTGGGGTGCAAATAATGCGGGACAACTCGGCAGCGGTGACACCCTGGATCGTGCAGTGCCGCAGGTCGTGGTGGGGGTGCAGGGCGGTGTTGCGTTAAGTGCCGGCAGTGACCATACGTGCCTTTTAGAACGTAGTGGCTCCGTGTGGTGTTGGGGGGATAACAGCGAGCATCAAGCCGGGAGTGGGTCGTTGCTTGTACCATTCCCTCAGCATATCGAAAATTTACAGTCTGTTGTTGCAATTGCCTCTGGCGGATCGACGAATTGTGCACTCCAAACCGATGCTCTCGTGGTTTGTTGGGGGGCGCAAATTGGTCGAAATCCATCATTCGAACCAATTGCAGAACTCACCGACATAATAGCAGTGGGAGTGGGTAATCGATTCGTCTGTGCACTGCGCATAGACGGATCAGTGTGGTGTTGGGGAGTCGAAGAAGGCGTTGGTGCTACTCCTGTACCACATCGCGTAGACGGCTTACCTCCTATCCGTGCCATACGTGCAGGTGGACAGCATATTTGTGCAATCGATACGGTACGGCATCTCTGGTGTTGGGGTGCGAATCAATTCGGTCAGGTTGCGCCACAAGACACGCGGTTGTTCATCAACGAACCAATAATGCGCGCAGACAATGTCGCTGCTGTGGCGACAGGCTTTGCGACCAGTTGTGCTCGCAACGTCGATGGAACCACACTCTGTTGGGGTGATAACCGGTACGGTCAGCTCGCTGACTCTGATCCATTGGTGAGTGAATCACCAGTGAAAGGATATGACGACGGGTTTTCGCTGGTTGCCGGAGGAAATTTCAGTTGTGCTGTTTTGAAGTATGTTTCGGTTCGATGTTGGGGGAGTAACGAGTACGGACAGTTAGGAGACGGAACCACAACGGCATCCGCTGTGCCGCAAAGCGTTCGTAGTAACGAAGAGGTTGTCAGTATTGCTGCCGGTTCAGCGCATGCGTGTAGCATCGTGATTGACGGCACGGTGCGTTGCTGGGGCCACAATAATTTCGGGCAACTCGGCAACGAGACAACAGAAGATAGCTCGACCCCTGTGGTCGCTGCCGTCCAATCTGTGGTACAGCTGTCGCTCGGACAGTCTCACAGCTGTGCGCTTTTGCAAGACGGCGGCGGGGCATGTTGGGGGCGCAATGACGATGGCCAGCTCGGGAGTGGCAATACGGCGAACTCTGGGATGCCGCTTCGAGTTGCATCACTCAGTACCGCGATTGCTCTTGCAAGCGGAGGTAATCACACCTGTGCGCTGTTGCAGAATGCAAAAGTGCTCTGTTGGGGTCGGGATGAGCAAGGACAGCTCGGAATTGGGACGGCTGGACCCGGCATCTCGGTACCCGCTGAAATACGAGGTTTAATGGGCGTCACAGCCCTGACCGCAGGTACCGATCACTCCTGTGCACTTACCACAGAAGGTATGGTTTGGTGTTGGGGATGGAATCGTTTTGGACAGACGGGTTCTCCCGCGGTAGGTGAGAAGGCATTCACCCTCGTGCCGGTCAAGGTCCCTGACTTGGCCAATGTCATTGCCGTCCAGGCGGGCGGGAATCACACCTGTGCGCTCCAACGCAACGGGCTGGTGCGCTGTTGGGGGGATAACTATAATGGTCAATTAGGCATCGAAAGCACAAATACGAACACCTTCGATAGCCATGGTCAGGACATTATTGGTCTCGAGAGCGTTATCCAAATCGCGACAGGCGGTGCGCACACGTGTGTGCTGCAACAACGTGGTAACGTGCGTTGTTGGGGGTGGAATCGAGATGGTCAGCTTGGTAATGGGAGCCGTACGCAACTCACAGATGTCTACGCACCAATCCCAATCGTCGGACAATCGCATGTTAGTTCACTCGCGCTTGGGGAAGGTCATCTCTGCGATGTCGACACCGTCGGGACGGTGTGGTGTTGGGGCGACAATGATGTAGGGCAATTGGGCATTGGCATTATGGGGAATGTTGGTGATCTAGGGTTGCCCAACGAAGTGGACGCCGCCGTCAACACCGTCTCGGTTGAACTCGGTGCTGGGCATAGTTGCGCACTACTGGTTACTGCTGAACTCAACTGCTGGGGAAGGAACAACTTCGGCCAACTTGGTAATTCGTATGCTGGTGATATTGCAGATAGTGTGGTGCCAAACTTTGTCGTTGGTCTGACAAACGTTTCTGCGTATAGTGCAGGTGGTGATACCAGTTGTGCTGTGTCAGCAGGTATCGTTTCGTGTTGGGGCGACAACCAATACGGACAGCTCGGGACAGCAACGGTCGGCGTCGGCGATTATCGCACAACGGCGACGGTCGTATCGGGGATCGATGCGGTGATTGATGTAACGGTTGGTACGCATCACGTCTGCGCGCTGCGGCAAGACCGTAGTGTGTGGTGCTGGGGACGAAACAACGCGCACCAAGTCAATGAATCATCCGCTGACATTGTCGTTGCTCCAACTCGCAGCGCACTCCAGAATCCCATCGCTGCAATTGGTTCGAGCGCAGATCATACCTGCGCTGTTGATACCGTTGGCGGCGTTTGGTGCTGGGGAAATAATCAATCCGGACAACTGAGTGTGGTTGGTGAGTCCATAAAGACCATACAACACGTCGAGGGTATTCCTGCAGCACGTTCTGTCGTCACGGGGAGTCAACATTCGTGCGCGCTCGATGCGACGAATACCGTATGGTGCTGGGGCAACAACGAACACGGTCAACTTGGGAGTCCACGTACCGAACCGCCCACACTTGTACCACCGACGCTCGTAACAGGTCTGAAAAAAGTCCAGAGCATCGCAGCGGCGGGTGCGAGAACCTGTGCGGTCATCGAAAATGGTGAGGCTTGGTGTTGGGGTGAGAATGCTTCTGGCCAACTCGGTGTTTCACCAAACCCAGATAGACATGCTCCTGCGCTCGTTCAACAACTCTGGTCAATGCGCGTCAGCACATTTATACCGCTCATTCCAACCGCGCTCCCACTCTTGCCCACAACACATCCCACCGAAACGAGTATTCCAACCAAAACGACAATTCCGACTCGGACATTAATTCGTACTCACCCGTAATGACTGACGTTCCCACGCATGTCACGTACAGTGTGCGTTCGCGCATTTGCAGTGATACGCACGTCAAGCCTTGGGGAAGATTAGGTATAGTTGGCTGTTTCGATACGAACGTGAATTCTGGAAAATTGACACCACCGAATCAATGCGGAGCTCGATGCAACTATCCCGGTGCTATACGCAAGTCTCGATCCATTTATTCTGAGATAGAGGATATGGTATGCGATTGTTATTTGTATCGACGGCACATTCGTATCGGAACAACGATTTTATCGCTGCTGCAAAAACACAATCCTATGATTATCTACTGCTTTGTGAAGGGAGCATTGGTCACCTGGATGAGCAGCATATAGTTGCCGATTTTGCACATGTAGAATTGCTACTCGCACGTATAGCCCAGCTCCACGATCAACAGCTATTTGGTGCAGTTATGGCATTAGACGATAGTGGAGCACATATTGCTGCTGCAATCGCAGAAGCGTTACATATCCCGCATAATCGATTCGAAGCAATCGAGGCTGCACGTAATAAAGGACGTATGCGAACCGTGCTGTACGATGCAGGCGTCCCTGTCCCGTGGTTTCATCGGTTTGTTGGCGCAACCCCCGTTGCAGATATCGTTGCGCAGATAGAATTCCCCTGTGTGATAAAACCATTATTGCTGAATGGTTCACGAGGCGTGATTCGCACCAATACTCCAGAGGAGTTTCTCGTGGCTCGTACCGAGCTCCTGGCGATATTAGATAATATCGAAGGATCTGATGGAGAGCATGCGTTTTTGGTCGAAGCCTATATTCCTGGTATTGAAGTTGCCCTTGAGGCGATTCTCGATAATGGTCAACTTTATCCACTTGCCCTGTTTGACAAACCCGACCCCCTCACGGGCCCACTTTTCGAAGAGACTATTTACGTCACACCTTCGCGTCATTCTGCCGCTATACAGTCAGCAATTATTGCGACCGCACGTGATGCTGCTGCAGCGATTGGACTCGTGAATGGTCCCGTGCACGCAGAACTTCGGTTTAATGATGCTGGTGTATGGGTGGTCGAAGTCGCAGGCAGGTCTATTGGCGGACTGTGTTCGCGCACACTGCGTTTCGGCGTGCGAGATTCCCTCGAAGAGCTTATTTTGCAGCAAGCAATGGGTGTTTTTCGTGAACCATCACTCCAAACCAACGCCAGTGGAGTGATGATGATTCCCATCCCGCATGCGGGGATCTTGCAGCGTGTCGAAGGGATTGCCGATGCCTGTCTTGTACCTGGAATAGAATCAGTCGAAATTACCAGCCCCTTGCATCAGGCAATACAGACGCTCCCTGCGGGCGAGAGTTATCTCGGCTTTATTTTCGCCCGGGGAGATACCCCGGCAGAAGTTGAAGATGCGCTGCGCTCCGCACACAGTAAGCTTTCGATAACCATTATGCCGCATTTTTTGTTGACATAACTATTTTCTTGGTCCGCCTTTGCTGGGGGCTGCTGCCTGTGGGGTCCACCCTTCTGGAGTAGCAGCGCCTTCGCCGAAAAAGAAATCATCCATTGCTTTGAGCAAAACACCCTGGGATTGTGGATCGACGAGACTCATGCTGTAGTGATTTATCAGAATGCGTTCTTGCTCTGGCCACAGAGCCCAACCACGTGCCGAAACAGTTTCGTAAATTTTCGTCCCTAATTCGCCAGGGAAAGGCGGTTTCGCCAACCCGGGAAGTATCCGTTTATATTTCACGCAAGAGACCATCCGTGGTCCTTCTGGAGGTCCGAAGAAAAACATTTGAATGGCTGCCATACGGCGACGCTCGTACTGCGCCATTGTTGGGTCAATATCGAACTGCGCAATGAAAATCCGCTCGCTACGGACCCAGGCATTCCAGCCGAGCGCTGATATAGTGGTCAAAATCCGCTCGCCGAGATCTCCGGGGACTGGCGCGTCAGACAATGCCGGGAGCATGCGATCGAAATAGGTACAATGGATGAGTGGTGTTGACATCTGTAACTCCTTCTTCTAGGGATAATACCATGGAGTGTGTGATGCTCCTTCTCGTTACAATGGAATGTCTGTTGAGTGCGACGTTTCTTCGTTCATTATGCATGGCGGGGACGATTCCAGATGCAATATTTGTAGCAGACCGAGATGCACACGGCTATCAGCGAGTACAGACACGTGTCAATCTTATACGCAACGATGATCGTGTCGACCAAATTGCACATCGCTATGGAATCACATTGTTTCGAGTCAATGACTGGAATCTTGTTCCTGATGCATTCCTCACACAGTTTGCAATGATTTTGGTTGCGTGCTACCCAAAGAAGCTCCCCGCAGCCCGATTTCTCCGCATTGGAGTGCCTGCATGGAACGTACATCCATCTGCGCTCCCAGCATTACGGGGTCCAGACCCACTTTTTTATGTCGCACGAGGTGATGCAGAACCCGCAGTCACCATACATGAGCTCGATGTCACATACGACACTGGTCCAATCATTGCCACACTACCCGTTGACCTATCAGAAGAGTGCACCGAACGGCAAACGATCATCACGCATGCAACCGTTGCTGCGGATCTCTACCGATACACGACGAATCATCTGCATACACCTTTTCCACAAGGTGACAGTGAAAATCAGCGCTGGGCGGCAATTCCTACTGCAGAAGATTTCACATTACGGCCAGAATGGACAATGAGGCGCACGGCTCGATTTGTGATGATGACCGATATGCGGAATCAGCCGTACAGGGTGCCCGAAGCAGACCTGTGGGTACGTCGCATCGAAGCGCACGGTCAGATTCCCATTCGTTGCGTTGATGGTGTGCTGATGGCGTCGCTATGAGCGCTTTGACAAGATGCACGTATAATTGACCAACCACATTTTTGAGGTACAGTATGCATATCACCGATGTCCCAACACCCGCGCTCCTTGTTGACAAAGCGATTGTCGAAGCCAATATCTCTCGTTGGCAAGCGCATGCTACTGCCAATGGCGTTGCACTCCGGCCTCATATCAAAACGCATAAATCGCTAGAAATCGCACGCATGCAACGAGCGGCTGGCGCAATAGGAATCACTGCAGCCAAACTTTCAGAGGCTGAGGTATTTGTCGACGCTGGGTTCGCCGATGTCTTTGTCGCCTACCCAATTGTCGGCACATCGAAGGCGAAACATGCAGCTCAGCTCGCTCTGCGATGCCGTCTCATTGTCGGGGTAGAAAACGAGGCAACTATCGCCGATTTGTCTGCTGCTGCAGTGTCGGTCGGCGCACATATTTGGGTTCGGATCGAAGTAGAGACGGGTTTACAACGATGTGGGGCACTCCCTGAAAGAGTTGAAGCTCTCGCACGCAACGTCATTACGGCCCCGGGGCTGCGATTAGATGGAATTTTTACCTATCGTGGTGCCTGGTTTGCGGGTGCAGATGGGCGTTTACCAGCAGAACTCGGACGACAAGAAGGAATGCTCATTGTTGCGCTTGCGGAGCAATTGCGCGCCAGCGGAATCCACATTGACTCCATCAGCGTGGGCTCTACTCCTACTGGTTGGGCTGCCGCGCAAGTAGCCGGCGTCACAGAAATCAGGCCGGGTACCTACGTCTACGGTGACCTCATGCAACTCAAAGCTGGATCTGCGACTGCGTCAGATGTTGCTTTGCGCATCCAATGTACGGTCATTAGTCGTCCATCAGCGACCACTGCCACCGTAGATGGCGGCTCGAAAACGTTTGCTGGCGACATCAATTTTGAGCGCGCGGCACTCCCGGGATATGCTGCCGTGATTGGAACCACCGGAGTACTCGTCCGTATGTCCGAGGAACACGGTGTCATTCAATTTGCTGAGCCGACGCAGCTCGCCATTGGAGCGAGGATCGATCTCCGACCGATCCATGTATGCACGACGGTCAATCTCTCAGATGTTCTGTATTTTAGTGATTCAACCACCAACGAATGTACACCGTTTTCGATTGTCGCCCGTGGAAAGAGGTCTTAGATGGAACTCCCAGTAATCGACCTGCAGCAACTTCCGCATCTCTGGCTTTCGCAGACTGGCGATCCGACACGTGCTGATTGGAGCACAATTCAGCCGTATAGCACCCTCCGTCATACCATCACCGGCAAAGCGCAGAAGCAAGCGACGATTGTACGACTGTGTGCGACACCAACGTCCTTGTGGCTCTGTTTCGACGCTGCAGATACGGACGCATGGGCCACACTGACGCAACACGATGACCCGATTTATACCGAAGAAGTTGTCGAGCTCTTTATTGCAGCGGGGGAACAGACCCCGACGAAATATTTCGAATTGGAAGTAAATCCACTCAACGTTCGGTTTGATGGCATTATCGAAAATCCAGACGAGGTCCGTTCCACGATGACCCTCGACACAAGTTGGAATCCGCAGTGGCAGAGTTGGACACGCACAGACCCAGCGGGTTGGCGCTGTGTCATGTCAATCCCCTGGCGCAGTTTAGGTGCTGACACGGGTATTGGTTCTTGGCGATTAAATATGTACCGCATCGATCGACCACGCGATGGTTCCACAAGTGAAGAATCGGCGTGGAGTGCGACCCTGCGCGAACCAGCGGATTTTCACATTCCATCTCGCTTCGGTCGTCTGCGCGTGACGCTATAAGTACGTTATGTCGGACCAGCGTTTACCATCTGACATACCCGCAATCGCACGTGCATGTGCATGCATGGGAGTTGCCATTACACCAACGCAAATCGCTTCGACGATGGGCATTCCGTTCATTCTGTTAGGGAGTGAAGAGTGGCTCGATCGTGCAACGCTGCAACTGTATCCGCGGATGCGAACTACCATACCAGAGAGACTCATTGGATTTCGGCAGCAATGTTATGACCGGATTGCTGCCCATGGTGTGCACATAACGACGCGCTGGTGTGCAGATGTCACCGCAGTCGAGGTGATTCTTGATCAACTTGATCAAACCACGTCCGTTTGGGTTTGTTTTACTGCGATAGAGGGGCACTACCCTGTGTTCGTGAGACGCAGTGAAAATTGGACTTCCGTAGATGACGAAACAAGCGATTGGCGCGGGAGTGTCAGTACCATGCATGCCCCGAATGGATTCTTGTGGGTAGGACTTTCATTGTGCGCACCTACCCCAGTACTATCCGTCGCTGAACAGGCTGCATGGGCCGCGTCACTAATAGCTTCTGACGAGGTATTTCGATTCCCGACTCCTACGCATCCAGTCAGGCTCTGGCAGGCATGGCACCTCGGCGCTGCGAGCCTGGAGGTGATTGCTCTTGCTGCAGAAGAAGCTGCACCACTCTCAATTGTCTCCGACACCGTTGCGTTCGTTTTTGCGCAGTATGCAGAGCGTGCCCGATTAGCGCAACAGGTTGTCGCTGCGTGGTCTGCGGATGCACGATTACCAGAACACTCCCGTTCAGCGCTCCATTCTCTAGAGGCAGCGTACCACGATGTCATTTTTCTGTTTGAAATTGTAACAACACAATATCCCGTCGCAGGGCAGATTCGTGCACTTTCACGCGCCGAGGGCGCACTGATAGCAGAGGTCTGTCGCGATACGCGCCTCGTCTATCGAGAGATCAGTGCCTTGTTCAGTGTGTTGGGGGGAAATGACATAAAGTGAGTGGTGGGCCGGCCTGGATTCGAACCAGGAACCAAGTCGTTATGAGCGACGTGCTCTGCCATTGAGCTACCGGCCCCTCTCTATATATCGTAGCATGGCAACCAGGGAGATGCAAATTTAGCACCCGTTTTTGAGCACTCTACACCGGTCGAAAAACGTGCCCCCCAACTCCCATAACCGCTGCGGAAGAGAAAATTGCCACTGCCACAACGCTGGCCATTGTAACCCACGCCGTACATTTGTCAGCCCGTTGAATATGGTTCCGTTTACGATCAACCCCATGTTCCACAGGATGAAAAAAGCAACGAGACTCAGGGCAGTCAAGCGCGCACGCCTCCTTTTTAGCTTGGAAAGGAGGTACGCACCACCAACGATAAAAAACGGCGTACATTCAATATATCTGCGGAATCCAAATGCGCCACTGAGATGCCACGTTGTACCGAATGCACCGTTGAGCCAAATTTGCACAACAAATGCGACGATCATGGGTACTCCATATGCTGGGAAGTCAATCGCAAAGAACACTAATCCCATAATGCCAAACACCAGAATAGGACTCCACACAAGTGCTCCACGACTCCACGCAGGAATATTCACGGGCTCTGCCGGAACGTTGCACATGGGCTCAGGTGTCGGATCGAAATCAATGAGCGTATCGATCGCATGTGGGCTGCACCAATTGAGTTTGCTCGACACTTCGCTTGCGGGTTTTGGTTCACCATTTATTGCGGTATACGCAATGAACTGC
This sequence comes from Roseiflexaceae bacterium, assembly GCA_947474225.1. Lineage (GTDB taxonomy): Bacteria > Chloroflexota > Chloroflexia > Chloroflexales > Roseiflexaceae > UBA965. The sequence continues at coordinate 27,843 of CANJHS010000004.1, forward strand.
GGCGATACGACGAGAGCAAGAGTGCCCACAAAGAACGCATAGTTGCGGAGGTGTACCCGTATGTTAGAAAAAAACGACATACGAGTTTGGATGAGCTCTAGAGCGACACTCGTCAGCGGCAGGACGGCCATCAAGATGAGCTGTTCACGTACCATAAACAAGCCGCCCAATGATGCGCCAATTGCGACCCATGGTTGCCAGCGGGTTGGATGTTCGGTGTGCCATATCCAAGCACGGACAAACAGCGCAGACACAAAAAACGCATTTGCATGGGCAAACGGCATTTGCACAGTCATATAAAAGACTAAGGGTGTCGCGAGCCAAAATGCAATCGTCGCAACGGTGCTTTGCCAAGACGACACCCAGCGTGCTGCGATCCGGCGAACGATGAGCAGACCCATATATGCGTAGACTGCTGATGCATAACACACCGCGCGTTGATACGGCCAGCTGTATCCATCAGCGGGTATCTGTTGGCCAAATCCCAACGCGTGCACCCCGCGTAGCAGCACATCTGCGGTGATGAACCACGGGGACCAGAGCAATGCAGAACCGACTGGTGCGATATTGCCATAGAGTTGCGTTTTAGGACGTATCCGATTGGGGAGGAGTAAGCTTTCGGCAATGCCTGATTTGGAGTTCAGTATAGCAAACGTACGATACTCGTTTGCAAAATCGACATCGTGGTCGAACCACAGTGAACGAACCCATGAAAAGTATTGGACTTCGTCCGTGGCATACACCCGTGGGAAAGAGACGCCAAGGGATACGATGAACAGAACGCCGAGCAAAAGCTGCCCGGCGTCCTTTTCAACAATCTTACGAAGCGTTGCGTACATAGACACACTTACCGCTGGACGCGAATAAGCGGCACAAACAGGGTGTTTTCCACAGAGGTAACCGTTGTATCAAAGTAAATCGAAGTAGCAGTAGGATTACCGGCCCCATCCAGGAATTTTATATACGTTCTGTAGAACTCGCTACCGGTTGTTATGGGAGTGGTGTTCAGTCCGTTGTGCAAATTCCATGCAAACGAATTGTATGGCGACGGTGTTTTCACTGCAGCCCAATTGAGTGTGGTGTTTGTATCAGCGAGACAGCCAGTACTGGCAGCGGTACACACTGCATTTGCAACCCAAACCCCCCAATATTGGTGCGCGCCAGCGTCACCCGGATAGAGATTGTCGGTGATTGTACCACCTGACAATGTTACTGTACTGTCATACGAACTCGCACCTGGAGTAAATGCGATGCCTGGGTTTGTAACAATCACCGGTGGGGTGTTGTCAAAGGTGAGACTTTCAATTAAACGGGTTTCTACGTTGCCTGCTCCATCTGTTAAAGCAACCGTCACACCCACTTTATTCGCTCTAATACTACTTTTGGTCAGGATAACGGATTGGTTCGACCCTATCATTGACGGACTAAATGACGTCGTACTTTCGTTTATTTTGTAGCTATCGAGACCCGATGGATCGGATACGCCGGTGACGGTGAAGCGTCCTACTGTGTCGCGAACATACGCGCTGTCTGCATACGACGAACCGCCCATTGCGAGTCGATCATTATACTTTTGGATGTTGTATGGTGATGTGAGTGTTGCGGTAGCACCTACTAATGCTTCAGTATCTGTACTAATCTTGACACTCTCCCAGTCAGAAACTGTGTTTTTCGAAGCATCGAACATCTTGACATGCACATAACTTTTGGCATTTGCGGCAAGTCCTGAGACAGAGATTGTAGGGTTATCGATATCGAATTTTTGGTAATCACTTGCTGTGAGCGCTGCCGTTGGCGGTGTAGCTGATGAAGACACTTTAGCAATATAGTATGCGGCAGTACAATCGGAGCTCACGTAGATAATACCTGACGCCTTGGTTTTGTTTATCGTGGCAGCGCCGTCTTCTAAAACCACAGTTGGGGTGCAGGTGTTGAGTGTGATGTTGAAGTTACCTGTGTTGGTCGTCCAAACAATATCTGCCCCATTTGGTTTCCAGAGAACCACAAACACACTGAGACGTGATCCAGAGCCATATGGACTAAAGAGGAGCGCAGGCTTACTTAATTCGACATTTGTAAAATTGTAGCCACTATTTATCCATTTGCTGTTCTCATAATTGGCAAGAATCAACCCTTGTAGGAATCTGTTTGTCCCGGCAAAATAGGCTTTGCCATCGGCATCTGCGACAATGCCAGTTCCATTGGCATCTTTACCATTGAATGCAGTGATTCGTTCTGGGTATAGTGTATCGTTGATACCTATCCATTTTTTTTGCGTTGTATCGTATTTCATTCCATATATAAATTTGGCTCCCGTTTCCTTTTCACCAGCAGTGTAGGTCGTGTACAAATTGCTATCGGCTCCGAGACGTGCTGATGGGTAATAACAGCCGTAGGGATACATCAGCAGTTTGTCATAGTCGCAAGGAAGAATATCCCAAGTGTTCGGTGATTTCGATACAGCACCCTTTAAAGTCTTGTTTACTGGATCAAGAAAAACATGAGCAGCAGTAAATTTGCTACCCAGTTCAAATGAACCAGACATATAGAAGCTACCATCTGGGAGTCCTTCGACGGAATCATTCGACGAATACTGCTGACCAAATGCTGGCATGCTCGAAAAATCGGCCCAACTTGCACTGGTGCTTACACCCGACTGCACACTTGCAATGGGAAGGACTGCATATTTGGAGTACAGTTTTTGTCCTGCCACATATTTAGATGCAGTCATCAAGATATACTTGTCTGTAACAGCCATACCTCCGTGTGTGACATAATCATTACCGCCCGCAGGAAGGCCCGAAATAGTTGTTGCCTTGAGGCCTAAAAGTGGATTATTCACAGGTGCGGTTGCAGGAATGAAAACCGTCCTGAATCCACCCTTGGCAATTTTGCCGACATAGACATTGCCCAAGCTATCAGTTCGCGCAATTGCTGGTGTGATTTGGACACTAATTGCAGAATATGACTGACTATCACGATACGTTGCGAGAATTTTGCAGTTTGGCGAGTTAGGATCAACCACATGAATGATAATCTGGGCTCTACTCTGCATATTGGCTTCAGATGAACCACCTGCATCGGCGAGAGCTACATATATTAGGCCATTCCCGCTCAATGTAGCAGAGACTGTGTAGCTGAACCCAGTGTGTAAGTTACATGTACTCGCCCACTTTAACGAAGCTTGCGCTGGAGTCTGTGGGGTCAGTACTAAGGTTAGTCCCAGTAAGACTACTGCGAGAAAACGTTTGAAACTCTTGTACATTTGTCAACCCTTATTATCGTTTGGTAGATGTATTATAGTCCCACAATTTGCACCAATCAATATGTTCAGATGAGCAAAGCCTGATACTCACCAACAAAATTGCTTAGGTATAAGAGGTTGGCTAACATGGTTTTTGAACAGCGATAAGAATCATTGAACGAGACTTCCATAAAATTATCGTCACTAAAGCAATAGCCGCTTTGATAATCCAGCGGTGCGGTGCAGAAATGATGCGTGGCCATTCGAGGCCAATCGGCTCATATGCCGCATGATATTGTTCGGCGATAACAGTGTATCCAGATGTACGTGCCATCCAGCCAAGTTGTTTCATACTGAACAACCGACTGTGAGTGTAATAGCGTGCATCGGTACGTAGTGTCGCCCAGCATTCGAATTCATCGGTATGATCAAACGGCTGCCATAGCAATACATCAAACAACGTTCGCATTCTACTTTTGAAGTAGAACTGATTAGGTGTGCTGATAACCAGGTGGCCGCCAGGAACCAGCATGGTAGAAAACTGTTCGAGTGCGCCTAATGGTGGATTTGCAAGATGTTCTATGACTTCCGAAAAAATAATGATGTCGAACATACCAAGCGGATATGGAGGTTCCTCAATGTCAATATTCCATCTACGCACCTCAACACCAAGCCGCTGCCATACTTCAGCTCGGTGCTCGGGAAAAATATCGGTACCGTACACGTCGTACCCTGCATTCACCAGCATTTCGGTGAATTGACCAGGATTCACCCCGATTTCGAGCACCTTTTTGCCAGGTAATGAAAGCAACATTGCCAACATCGCAGCGAATCTGATGCGGTGATATCGATAATAGTCTGGCTTATTTGTTTTGCTGACGTCAGCGTACTGTCTGACGATTTTTGTGGCGCGAGTTTGGTGGGTAGTCATCTGGCTATTCACTTACTGCTGTGCGACATACCGCAATCAGGCGGGTAGCGCGATTCTGATATGTATGGGGTGATACTGCGTTCAAGCCACGTCCAGCTATGTCTTTACGCAACTCGGGCGAGCGGATCAGTTTTGTGAGTTGCGCAGTGAGCGAATCAAGATTCCCACGCTCAAAGACGCATGCACCGTCAGAACCGATAATTTCGCGCAGTGACTGCATTTCGGGGCAAAGAACGACACGTCCAGTAGCCATGTATTCAAACAGCTTCAACGGTGAGGCGGTTTCGTCGGTTACCGTGTCGGGGATAACCAAAATATCACTCGCCGCCATGTACTGTGCAACAACCGTTTGTGACTGCACACCGGTAAAAAACACTGCATCTTGAAGCCCCAAGGAAGCAACTTGCAACACGAGTACCGCTATCTCTTGCGGACGACCACCGACAAAGTACATGCGTGACTTGGCTCTGCATTCTTGATCGAGCTGTGCAAAGGCTTGCACGAGAAGTTCTAATCGTCGATATGCAAAGGTAAGCCCTGCGTAGCATATGACATTCAGATCACGGGGAATAGCCAATGCATCGCGGGCAACCACAGCATCACTCTGGTGGTATATTGTTGCATTATATGCATCAGGTAAAATGTCGACCGTCGCTGCCATACGTAAGCCTTGCTTTTCGAGCAGTTGACGAAAGGTGCTTGTGAGAGAAACTAATCGTGCAGGCATACTCAGGGTAACAGTGTCGATTCGTTGGACAAGCGCGGCCGCCCAGACCTCTTTGGGCCGTGAGTGATTGGTCGATTCAAGATGATGAACCTCGTAAACGACTTGTGCACGTAACCAGCGGGGAGCCCACTGCGATAACCAATACGCGCAAATCACTTCACGTACATAAATGACAGCTGTGCGCGTGCCGCGGAGCTGTTGGACCCACAACAATACAAATACTATCCACGCGAAAACAGAGCGTTCTGCATAATACCAGAGTGTCGATTTGTGTAGTCGTGATAACCTGCCAATACCAATGCGCGGGATGTATGTGACTCCAAGCGCATCAAATGGATTGTGTGCCGATGTCATCCGTGGGATGATGATTTGTAAGTCTGCATATTGCGACCGTAATTCACACAGGGTGGAATACGTCTGTACAGCGTTCGCTGACCCTAGGGTTAAACTTGTCGGATACGCGACATAACATATACGCATGGGTGTTTGTTCTTGTGTCATATAGATGTGTAGATATCCAATAGAGTGGCTGCAATGACGTGACTGCGGAATTCCAAGGCGAACGGCACACAACGTTCAGCCAGTTGAGCATGTTTTTCCATTACTTCGAGTATCCCTGCACAGATTGCACTACTACTGTGCGGTGCAACAACAACCCCACAAGCGGCATCTCTGACATAATCACTTGCACCAGTAGTGGCTGTGACAATCGGGGGCGTACCTACTGCTGCTGATTCGATGACAACACGACTAAATGACTCTGCTATTGAGGGTACGATGGTTGTGTCACTGCCCGCCAGGTACGCGCGTGCTTCGTGATGTGGTATGCCTCCGACGAAGTGAACACGGTGTGAAACACCCAATAACTTGGCTTTGTCGGCCAAATACGCTCCATAGTCACCATACTTCGGCGTTGTACGATTATGCCCTACGACGAGGACATGCACGTTTAACCCTGCGGCTACCGTAGCAGGAACAGCCTCAATGATATATTCAATTCCCTTAAACGGATGCAGACGATTGAGGCTCAGCACGATGGTAGCATCTGTCGATATCGCATAGGTTTGACACAGGAATGCCCGAGAAGCAGTTTTTTCGGCTGCCAGGGATGTTTCAGAAGAAACAAAGGAGTGTGCGGTGATGTTATAAGGAACCGCCGTGAGACGTTTTGCTGGCGCTCCATAGGTCAACGCCAATGCTTCGATTTGACGTGAATCTGCACGTACCGCATCTGCTCGCGCAAGCAAGTAACGAATCAATACCCGTACGGTTCGATAGCGCGCATAGCCATAGTCGAATGCAGGTACACGCATAATATCTGCACCTGGGAGAGTCACCGCAAGCCGACTAGTTGTGGGTTTTGTCAGTTGGACGACGATTCCCAGCGGAAATGCAGTTTCGACATGGATGACATCGTAAGGCTGTTGCGTCCGAAAAAATTGACCAAAGCTCTGTATTGCGCCCCAAAAATAAGGATAGCCGGTAAGCCAGTTCCCAATACGGTTTATGGCAGCAACAAAACGTGATTTGCGCGTGGGAAGTGCATAAACAGGTATACCTCCAACGACACGAGCACTGATTTGTCGTGTCGTCGACGTCATGGTGGCGATGTCTACCGTGTGCCCCTGGGCACACCACTCGGCAATCACTTCGGTATGGATTTGATTGCCGAGAGCGTTGTCGTCATAGCGTGGGATGCAGTAAAGTATCCGCATCAACTACTCCTGTGGTCCTGTTTTGCCCTTCTTGTAGGCTAACATGACATACATAGGATCAGTCGAATCAAACATTTCTTCGAGGGGGTGGATGATCCACGCAAGAAGGATGTCTTTGATAACAAAGATGCGCCAATATTTTGTCAGTTTCGTCTCGTGGTAACGACCATTGAGGAAACTTCTGCCGAAGGCACTGCGTGCGGTGACAATTGCATGTGCTGGGTCCAGGTAGACCTGCTTGAGATCTTCATCGGTGTAAAAGCGGAAAAACGAACCGCTCTTGCCAACCTGGTCGAATGTATTTTTGGCGACTTGGGCAAAATTACGGATGCCCTTCATAAAACTCGTACGCTCGGTGCTTGTGTAGGGAAGCGTCATTACTGCTACCCCATCATCCGAGAGGACACGGGCAATCTCGCGGCCTACCGCATGATCGTCTGGAATATGTTCGAGGGAAGATACTGCACTGATGCGTCTGACCACGCCATCGCGAAACGGCATTTTGGTGGCATCTGCAACGATGGGAATCAATCGACCATCACCCGGTTGGGCAGTTTCGCGGCGCTTTTGTGCTTGCCAGCGTACGCGGTCTGCATCAAGTTCAATGATGATGACATCGAGCCCTGTTTTCGTCAACATATGGGGATAGGTAGAAGTTCCAGACCCTATATCAACAATAATATCTCCAGGTTTTGCCTGCAGATGACGCGTGACCCATGGGTACTCGATGATGCGCCACAAACTGAAATCGTTGACGGTGCGCCACAAAATGCGCGGACCATTCAGTGAAATTTCAAAAAGTAGCGCCCGTATACTCGACAATGTCACCATAATCCGCATTTCCTCTCAATCCAATGCTCGAATATTATAGCACAGCAGCGCGTTGGAACCTGCTGATATGTGACTGATATGCGTCCAAGGTTGTCTGAGCAACCACATCTGGGTCATATGTAGCATGTACATGCGTCTTGCCGCGGGTGACGAGTTCTGCACGAAGCTGTTCATTTTGGAGCAACACAAGAATTTGGGCAGCGAGGTCTGCCGGGTCGTTGTAACGCGTCAACAGTCCGGTTTGCATGTCTGTAACAATCTCGTTCCCAGCGGCGCAATCTGTCGTCACGACGGCGCATCCTGCCGCCATTGCCTCGATGGGAGGAATACCGAACCCCTCGTACCGGCTTGGGGCAACGAGCAGATGCGCTGATTCGAGCAGCAGTACTTTGGTTGCTTCATCGACTTTGGTGCGGATATCGATGACATCGCGAACCCCGAGTGCAGACGCACGTGCTTCGAGTGCATCGAGTTGGCTTGTGTTGTGCGTAACGATAACAACGCGAATATCCGCAATGGTATTTTTGATAGTCGGGAGTGCATCGACGAGGATGTCCCAGCCTTTCCGGGGGACAAGCTGCCCTATGAATATCAGGGTTGGATGGTTGGCTCGTTGTATCGGGGGTGGGGTCTGGTATTGGGTCAGAACAATCGAATTTGGGATAATCGAGATCTGTTCAGCTGGAAAACCTAATGTGTGGATTATTGATTTTTCATGATTTGAGAGCGCAAAAATGCCGTTGTATCGGAGTAATGGTGCGTGAATGAAAAAATTTCGAAATGTACGACGTGGGTGTTTACCGGCGAGCAGGGAGTTCCAAAGAGATGATCTATCCATGTAGAGCTTCTCGGGCGTCAGTGGATTGTCAAGAGGTTGTTCTCGATCAACCACGAGATCACCATCGTGCAATATTCCATGCGGAGTCAACACCATGGGGATTTTGCCACGCCAATGCAACTGGGCTTGATAAGCCAACAAATGACGCAGATGATGTACGTGAATAATGTCTGGTTGAGGGAGTGCCCCTGCTAATCGCCAGAGATCATATGATGCAAACCCAAATGTACGACAACGGTATATTGTTAATCTTGGTGAATGCAGTTCGATTTGCGGCTGCGTACGGTCGTGCCAATATTCAATGGCATGCACGGTGTGCCCTTGTGCAGCCAAGGTCCGTGCCAGCACGAACTCGGGACGGCTTGGGTAGCGCGAATCAAATCCATATGTCGATATCTGGATTATCTGCATCTTATTTTCCTCGCACGCTACGATAAACCGATTCGATACGATCAGTCACTGCCGACCACGCAAATTGCTGTGCCCACAGCGGAGCATTGTGTGCTAACTGCAAGCGCAGTGGGGGATCGGACTGTAAAGTGCGCACACACGAAGCAAGATTGTCTGGATCGCGTGGGGTATACAGCAGCCCAGTTCTTCCTTCGGAGACAACCTCAACAAACCCACCAAATCGAGATGCAATGACAGGAAGCCCGCATGCCTGTGCTTCAACAAGCCCAATGCCGAATGTTTCGCTCGCATAGCTGGATGCAACCAACGCATGGTGTGTATGCATGATGTCCGGCAAATCGACACGCGGGACAGCGCCGAGGAAGGTCACACGTTCGCTGATCCCTAATTGCTGGGTCAATTCCTCAAGACGCGATCGGTCATTGCCATCCCCGGCAATGGTCAGCGTCACGTCGTCGAGCAATGCAAGTGCACAGAGAATAGTTTCAACACCCTTCCATTCCTGGAGTCGTCCGACAAATAGCAGTTTGAATGGGGAATCAGGGAGGTCGCGCATGGCCAGGGGGGTATGAAATGTCCGGGTGTCGATTCCATTGAAAACCACCGTAATAGGAATATGATAGCGGGCGTCGACGGTCTGCGCGTTATAGTGACTACAACTCACCGCAGCGTCCATCCGGGATGCAAGCCAGCGGTCCCCAGCAAAAAAATCTTCGCCGTGACAACCCAACACGACGCGCGCGCCGGTCAATCGTGCCGCAATGAGTGCGGGCAGCATGTCGTATGGTTTTTGGATGTGAATGATGTCAAATCTGCCGGCGATGAGTGCGGGAAGTGCACAACACGCATGGCTCAGTCGTTCCAAAAGCTTGCGTTCCGCATATGCACGTGCGAATCCAGGTATCCAACGAAATGTGGCACGATCGATAAATGGGAATGTGCGTACAACCACTGCAGGAGTTGCTTCGCGCCGTGAACCAGTACCACCAAAAATTGTTACTTCATGGCCGCGCTCACTCAGTTGTGTCGCAAGATCCCACACAAAGCTTTCGACGCCACCATATGCCGTCGTAGTAGTGAGATTGTAGAGTGCGACGCGCATCAAAGCACCTGCAAAATATATTTTTTCAGTGGAAGTTTCATTTTGGCCAACTGATCACGGTCGGATTGTTCTAATCCACCTAATAGTCGGAACACCAACAAAAAGACTGCTGCGTTGCCGAGCACGACGAGCCCATAACTCGGTATGAGTGTCAATCTGGCAGTCATCGACAATGCGTTGCCGAGCGCCGGCATAAGCATGTGACATCCATAAAGTGTCAGCGCCATCACCCCACTCGCAGCACAGACGCGGAACATAAATCTCCATGGCCACAGAAGGCCGATACGCTGCCAGCCCCAAAATGTCGCCCAAATCCCCGCCACGAGGCGTGCGGATCCATAGGCGATTGCCAGGCCTATTACCCCATACGTCGGTGCAAGTAGAAATCCCAACGGGATGACCACGAGTGTCAATACACGACCAACCGTCACCAAACGAAGTTCCTCATAGACAATGAGCACGTTGTGAGCCATGGTCAATAAACTCTCAACAAACAAACAGGGAACGAGTACATAGACAATGGATACCGCATCAGCATATTGTGGCGTGAGAATTTGTAACGCGGCTTTTGCTAATAGCACGAGGGCAACTCCGCCTGGTACCAACAATAGCATCTGGATGCGGACGATGGATCCGTACGCACCCTGGATTGTGCCACCCTCACCACTGCGTACACGGGTAAACAACGGAACCGTGATGCCTACGAGTGGCGTATAGAGGTACGACAATACCATCCCCACCAAGGATGCGCCCGCCCACAAGAGTGCTGCATCCGTAATGCTATTGGTCAGGTAGACCGCGAACGATTTGCTTGCCACAAAATCGGTCATGGTCATAAGATACGACACTCCGGTATAACGGAGGAATCCTTCAGGAAGCCAGCGAAAGGCTTTTGCATCAAGTTGCGGAGCCGCCTCAGGTGCACTGCGCCAGATGACGACCACTTGCCATGCAGCCAATGCGACCGCTAGTGCAGGTGCTAACGCTGCTGTAACCAAAATGCCAATCACACTCCAACGGAGTGCATCAGCAGTCAGTTGCGCAACGAGAATTGCAACGACCGCAAGAAGTTGCGGGAGGAGCCCAGCAAGTAAACTAATGCCGTTCCATGCGCGCTGCTTAAAAAAGCTATTGAGGTAGGCCATGAGCATGTCATACGCTACACCTGTAATCAGCATCAAAATAATGATCGTGATAAACAGCCAGCCGTGGCTACCGAGAAGCTCTTGGAGCATTGTCTGCGCAACGACATCAATACGCGTGTCCGCATGGATTTTTGCCGAAAGCGTTCCCAGGTAGGCAGATTGTTGCCAGATGAGACCAGCAGCAATGGTCACCAAGACGATGGATTGTGCCCAAAAGACATTCAACAACATCCGCAAGACACCTACCGGCCCGTGCGTCTTCATCGTTTCGGGAATGAATTTCGGAAGGGCGCGTGTTGTGCCTAGGTCGATCCAAGTACCAAATGCAGAGGATGCACCACTAATCAACGCAAGCAATCCATATGCTGCAATCGGGAGAACCGTCAATTTGAGCGCAGTCGCGGCTACTTCAGCCAGCATTCGGAACGGGACAAAGAGCGCATTCCATAACACTGCTCTCGACACCTGTTGTTGCAGCGATGGGTTTTTCTGATCGCTCATGCGCCCTCTTTGCGCAACGCCAACTCGAACATGCCGGTATACCATGCACGTTGGATGCGATAGGCGAAGCGTTCGAGCCCAACAGCGCGAAGGAATGAACGAATTTTGATACGCGATGGTTTTTTGCTGACAAAATTGCCCACCAAAAGTGCATCTTCATTCATGTCTCTGGTCGAAAATCCGTGCGCCAACGCGAGCTGACAAAACGCAGGGAAATCATAGTAGTGCATTTCACTGAGCTGCTGCATGTCTGTGAATTGACTGCTGTCTTTGCTCCTGCCGCGCCAGGTAATACTCCACTCTGCGAGACTCCGTGGGAGCCAATTCAATCCACGTATGTGGTAATGCGGGTCGACCCATGCGCGGCGATTGATAGCGGTCAAAAACAACAGGCCACCGGGTTTGAGAACACGGTAAATCTCGTCGAGCATGGCGCTCGGCACCTGCACATGCTCGATTACATCCCAACAGACAACCATGTCGAAGATGCCGTCGGCGTAGGGGAGATGCTCGCCCGCCCCGTTCAACACCGGTACATCGAGCCCGTAGCGATCTGCACGGAGCCGAATAATCTCACAGTACGGGTGATTGTATTCAGACACATGGACGTGTGCGCCGCCGAGCGCAGCAGCTACAGCAAACCCTCCCATACCTGCACCTAAGTCGAGCAGCTCTTTGCCGACAAATGAACCCGCATAGTGTGAAATCTGGGCGATGCGTTCACCCTGGTGGTGCTCTTGATAGAGCCTGCGCTCACGCCAAGTGACATAATCCCTGCGCCACGTCATATGTTGGAGCCAAGGATCAATCGCTGCTGCTAGTACCTCGATGGGAATCTGCGCTGGAGGTAATTCACTCATGGCAGTACCAGTGGCGCTCGGTCGATGCGGATAATCCATAGTTGCACTGCACTCCATAGTGTGTAGAGCACCGTGGTACTCACAATTATTCGCCCACTCGGGCCGCGAATCCACAGGCGTTCGGCGATCATAGCCCAGCTCACCATCAATAAAGGAATAATGTAAAAAAGCTGTTTGTCGACCATCGATATTTTGTATCCAACCAGCATGAAGAGTATTGCAACGACATACCAGGCCGTAGCAAATGTCCACAACGTCCGATGCTTCCACATCAGTACAAACGCCGGAATCACCATAAGAATTGGGATGAATAACCCATAATATAAGTATGGATTTTGCACAAAATCGTACCGTAATGAAGGAAAGAACGCAGCGATATATTCATTGAACGGCGCACGCACTACCCCGATGGTCGCTGTCGATTGGGTGCTAATATTCAGAAAGTACGGAATCGTACGCTCGATTATGGGCGGAACATATTGCCCGTAGTAAATAACCGTTGCGACGAGCAGGCCTCCATAGGTTGCTGCGAGAATGCGTCCGCTGCTTGGCTTCTCACCAGAGTTTGGGATGATCCAGAGCAACCCTGCAAGGATTGTCACAAACACGACATGAAATACTGCCGCAACCGTATATGAGAGCATTGCGCCTGTTGTGATGACCACTACAGCGACAAACACACGTCTGTTACCCAGTGTCCGTCCCGAGACCAAGAGCGCTACAGTGGCAACGAGCATCCACCATAACCCAGTTGTAGTGGGAACGTTGCCCCATGCATGTAACAGGAATGTAACTGGCGTTACTGCGTAGAGCAGTGCTGCGAGCCAAGCAACCCGTACGCTCAACCCACCTTGACGGGCAATGATTGCGATCAAAATAACTCGTGATGCATCGAGAAATGTGTTGAAAATCGTTGCAGAAACTTCCAAGCTCCAGGGAAGCGCAAGGTACAGAAGACTCGCAAAATGAAAAAACGGCGAATACGGGATCATTGGCCGTTGCTCGCCCCATTCGGTAATCGGCATGACCGACTCTGAGAATGCACCGGGCTGATAAAACTTCGCAAAGTCCCATGTCATTGCTATTTCGCGCACTTTGTCCATATGCCAACTGATGTCGATGGGACGCATGATCGGGAACAGAATGCCGCCTCCCTTGAGCCACACGGTCAATAACACCAGACCAACGAGCAGTGTCTGTGTTCGGTGCGGTATCGGGACGTTGGAAGTCAACCAATTGATAAGTTTAAACCACAACGGAATCGTGAAGCAACTTATCGCAATGAGGAGCGCTAAATGTGGATACCACATCCCCAAGTAGACACGTTCGAAGAAAAGTGGAAGTGTCAAACCAACCGCAATAATTCCGCCGAGTGCGTGATAGGGTAGCTGTAGCAGAATGGCGACTCCCATGATCATCAGGACAATAACAGGAATGCTCAAAAATCGGAAGGGAGCTCCTGTGAATCCGGCGTTTAGCGAGGTTGGTGTGATTCCTACGGTAGATATGGCGACCCCCAAAGCGCGCGCATCAGATTCGTTCTTTCCCCAAGTCTCACTACGATAATGAACTGAAAGGTCACCATACTGAGAAGCAGTAGGCGGTAAGAGGTATTGGTAACGACGGAAAGTGCCATCCCCCGTGGGGATACTGGTGATGTTGAAATCACCGACACGTATATCTGTATGGTATGGCTTATTGTCAGGATGGGTGGGCATCATCATGGTAGACAATACCCACCAGCCACCAGTGACCCCGGGGAATGCGACGGTAGAATCCTCTGTGCTCCAACGATAAGCTGTGATTGCCGTTACGGATACTCGTTGGAGCGTGAGTGTCGGCGGGGTCGATTTGTCATCAGGAATACACAAAATACGAATGACGCTACCAGCGTTTAATGCAGCGTTGTGCGGAACAATGACACCAAAATCATGAGACCCGCCGGTGTCACGTGCATCCAAAAGACGTGCATTGTCTACATACAATGCAATTAAACGCCGTCTTAATCCTTTTGGCAGTGGATCAATCGTAAATTCAATCGCCAACGGACCAGCATACGAAACGGGAAGTATTGCTTGGACTTCGTTGGGCGTAACCTGGGTGAATGTCAATTGGCTGCGAGGATACTTGGCGGTATATTCGCGGGCGTGGAAGTTGTCTAATTTGAGGGCTGCACGTGCTTCTACAAAATCAATGTTTGTATCCGTCCGAAATCGTGTCACAAAGAACACGAGTGCGGAACTCAGCAAAAAAATGAACGTGAGTGTTTTCCAGTGGGGTAAGTAGCTGCGCATTGCAATCCTTTGCCTGACCGAATGGTTTGGAAGTCACCGATATACTGTAATACATTCTATAGCCAGCACGCAAACTCGTGTACCGATTTAGCGGAATATCATGCAGATACTAGCTAATGCAGATAGCTGTAAATACGTTCCCAATATTGTGTCATTCCGATACACAACAGCCCCATGAGAGTACACACAGTCAATACCGAGCCTGCCACCCCTATGCGTCGATAAAGTTGTAGCGCTCTTGTGGTAGCTAAGGTCGCAAACGGATACACTGCTATTGCCCAACGAACTGTTTGGTCGCGAAAAATCAATACAGATATTGAAAGCAAAGCAACAATTATCGCAGACAGAACCACCGTCGAATGCTGTCGCTTTGATGTGATACAGAGCCCGACGATTGCGAGACCGACCACGATACCTGGGAGTGCGTTGGGTACCTGAACGAGTTTTGATAAGAGGCTGAGTTGCGTCGGACATCCAGGATATTTGGTTGTTTGTCCGAGTAAATCAAAAAAAGTGCTGTAATACACTCCAACAACACTCGCTATGCTGACAGCACAAATTGCAACCAGACGAATCGGGATACGCTTTGTGTCTATCCATTGAAAAAGTCCGATCGTACCCATTGTCAGTCCAAAACTCAGGGCAACACCGGTATGTGTGAGTAACACAGCAATCGACAGCATCAGTCGTAGTGCGACCGATGCGCGATGGTCAAAGTATGCGGTCACTGCAATCAAGAACAGTGCATGGCCCCAGACGTTGGTGAGTTCACCTATGTGTACTGATTGTAAGAACGGCATGCTCAATGCAGAGAGCAGTAACACCGCCGTTGCCTTGAAATCGCGTTGGTCGTTTTTTTGTATAACACGTAGAAAGTACAGTAACGATCCGGTGTGAACGACAAGTGCGCCCGACATAAGAATTGGTATTGCGACAGAACGATCCCATGTCCAGAACGTTAACGGTGCTGCCAGCAGATAGACGAGAGGAGGATAAGGTACCGTCAGCGCCCCGGCTTCACACGGTAATTCTGCTATTTGAAAAATGTTGCCGCGCATCACATCGAAAAGCATGCGCGCATGCATCGCACCATCTGAAGTGTGACGGAACGGACTCAAGACTGCTACCAAAGGAATTGCAATAGCAAGCGTCGTCACCGACCACCACTGTACTCGTTCCAGTGTACGTGGCAACACGAGCCACACCAGGAGCATCGCGGAAATAGCAGCGACACTGTACGAAATGACGATATCAGCGCTGTGCACCATCCACCAGAGCGGGGCACTATACCACCCAACCCCAAAAAAGAGCCCTACAGCGGCAAGCATCCATGAACGACGGAGCAGCAAACATGAAAGTATCAGATATGTGCCCAGCAATGCGGCGCTCAAGAGTGCGAGCTGTACGGGTCGCCAGACTCCAGTGAGTGGGATAAGTTCAGTTTTCGTCAGAATGATACCGAGGTCGCGACGATCTGCAATCATCGGCAATCGATTGGAAGTGACTGCTATGGAGACTGAGAGGCCGTCACCATATGTGAGTACCTTTGCCAATCGCACACCATGAAGTGACTGCGTGGTCCCGATATTTGGCTCGTTCCAATGCAACACAGCACCATTATGCGTGTCCCATGCAGTTGCATCAAAAGACGATGCACTGATGAACCAACCTCGTCCAGCCATCGGCCATGTAATCCGCCAAGATGGGGTTGTCCAGCGATAGGCGACGGAAGTCGTAGCATTAAACTGCTCTGGTTCTGCTCCCCAGAATCCAGTAAGGAACGGCTCATCCAAACCACGACGCAAAGTCACTGGGTCGCCACCGATGTTGAGTTGTTGGCGCGGTAAAGGACTGAACGCAGAAACCCAAAGTGCCCACATACAGGTAAGTATGCACACAAAAACCGGCAGGACAACGCCTCGCGATGAAAAGTATTTTGAATGTTTGTAATCTGATGCGTACATGGTTCCTATTAGGACGGTCCTTAATGCGCGTGCAATTCACGAACAAAGAGCTCCGCATAGACTCCATTGCGTGCAATAAGCTCGTCATGGGTCCCATACTCTATCACTCGTCCAGCGGCTAAAACGAGGATAGCATCGAGATTTTTGACGGCAGATATTTTTTGACTCACCATGACCGTTGTTTTACCGGCGCGGGCAGCAGTGACACGCAAGACGATGTCATTTGCGGTGTGTGCATCAATGTTGGAAAGCGCATCGTCGAACAGCATGACCGGCGCGTCGGTGATAATGGCTCTGGCAATGCCTAAACGTTGTTTTTGTCCACCCGAGAGCATTGTGCCCCGTTCACCAACGATGGTATCGAGTCCGTCGGAGAGTTGGGCAATATCACGATCCAGACATGAAACTTCTAATGCGTGCATAATCTGTGCTTTGGTTGCTACTGATACTCCGAGCGTGATATTTTCTCGCAGGGTCATACTGAACAAAATATGTTCTTGTGGGACGTACGCGAGTCCGTTGCGTAACGATTCTAGTGAAATATCTTGTGCGTCTATCCCATCAAACAACACACTGCCATGTTCTGGATCGCGCATACGCATAATCAATGAGAGAAGGCTGCTTTTGCCGGACCCTGTCGCACCGACGACACCGATGTGTTGTCCTGCAGGGATGTGAAGCGACACATCGCTCAGGACGTGTGCATTTTCTTGAATCCATGAGGCGTGTCGAATTTCAATGTCCCCTGCTGGAATGTGCGTCACAGCATCATTGCGGTCAATCACCGCTGGGATTCTACGTAATACTGCGCCGATTCGACCAGCGGCGGCACTCCCTTGTTGGAGGCGTTCAAATGCATTACTCAATGCATTTGCCGCATTACTCAGCAGACCAAGATAGACGATGAATTGGACATATTGGCCGATGGACAGGTGATTTTTGATAATCAGGTACGCGCCATATGCGACGACAGCAGTTGCAGCCAAACGGACGACCATTTGTGGTAACGGTGAGATTGCACTCGAGTAGAGCACAAAGCGTATCGACTCGAGTGCATATTCATCACTGAGTTTCTTGAACGCTTCGCCACTGTGTGCTTCTTGGGTGTAGGCAGCGATGGTGCGCTGTGCTGAAATGTGCTCCTGCGCAAACGCAGAAATCTTCGCAAGTCGTTGTTGCACCAAGTCAAATGCATGCTCTACCAAACTCCCGAGCTTTGCCTGAGCAAGCAGACTCAATACCAGCATAACGACCGTCACCACAGCAAGGGGAACACTGGTCAATGCCATCAGCGCACAGCCAATCAGCAGCAAAAATATCGCATGAATGGCCATTTGAAAGCCGGCGCTGTAGAACCGCCAAATATAAATAAAGTCACTCGATGCACGTGACAATAGGTCACCGGTACCGAACGAGGCCTGTGTCGTTCGATCAAACGTCAATATATGCCGATAGAGATCTTGGGCCATTGTGTAACTCACACCAGCAGCCATTGTCCCTGTCAACATTCGTAAGAGGTAACGAAAAATCGCAAGTACTATCGTCAAACCAATAATTATTAACGCATAAAACAACAACGTTTGGCTGGTCATTTGTGCTTTGAGTGCATCAATTGCATAGCCCAGGACTACCGGATTGTACGCACTCGCTGCGGCCCCCAAAAACGCATACAACGTACCACGAGCCAACAACCACCGATACGGGCGTCCATACGGTAGCAGAATGCGCAGACCAGATTGTGATTCCATATAGCCCTACGTGTGTGCGACCTTCAGTGGCCGGAGGATGCGATATGTCAAATAAAAACTTAAGCCGACATAATACACAATGTATGAAAGTGTAATCGTCAAAAGCCACGACTGTGGGTTGGGCATTTGCCAGAGTACTATCCCATACAGAATTGAACATAGCGTGGTATACAGCAATGTAACGCGGCGTAGCATCATGGTTCGCGATGGATAGATATAGCGAATGGGGATGAATACCAGAATGGAACAGATTACCAGAATACTCGTCACGGTAGAAACATCGAGCTTCATCACCACCGCATAAAAGGCGATGATATTCCAGTAACTCGGGAATCCCAGGAAGAAATGATCTTCTGCCATCACTTCATATCCATCGGTTTTTGCATCCACGCGACAAAATTGATATGCAGAAGCAAACAACGGGATCATCGCAATGAGCTGTCCTGTCGTCCCCTCCGGAAGGTACCCATTCTGCCAGAGTAACAAGATAGGTGCGAACACATAAGTCAAATAATCGACGATGTCGTCGAGCCGACGACCATCAAACCATGGTACGGTCTCCGATACTTTGAATCTGCGCGCTAACGTACCATCAGTGCTGTCAATGAATACCGCCGCGAAACAGTACCAGAGTGCTAAGACAACGTTGCCGCGAATGGCTTCCATGATGGTGAGCATCGCCAAAATTGCACCGAATGCAGTATAAATATGCACTGCAATCCCTGCGAGCGTCATCAGACGCGACCCACGACGTTCCATTGCTTTGATACCTTAACAACAATTTGATGTTGATACTATACCATCTCTTTCTGTTGCGGACGTATGATTCGGCTTTTACCGCGCAGTAACTGCATAATCCAGAGTAAATGAAGCACATACTCTACCCATACGTTTTCGATGTGCATCTGAAATGGTGCTGGAAGTTGCGCTATTGCCAGCGATCCGTCGATGATCCATGCGTATGCGGGGATTGCACACCATGCCACAATACTTGCCAAATCAGGTGACGGCCACGCGACCAGTGTTGTCAATGCTCCACTTGCCATTGCATACGGCACGATTGGTGTGAGAATAATATTTGCCAGAAATGTCCACGGTGATGGTGTCCCTAATCTGCAGAGCATAATTGGGAGTGTTGGTATTTGGGCGGCCATTGTGGCAGAGAGACCTTCCCTTGCCCATGAAAGTTCGGGTTTGCCAAACGGGGTACGATTGAGCGCGTTATCAATGTGTGATCCAAAGCCAATCAGACCAATTGTTGCACCCGTACTCAGTTGAAATCCGAGGTCCCACAGCGTGGTCGGATCAAAGACACTCATAAGCCAGACCGCACATGCAATGATGTTCCACATGTCGCGGGGTCTGTCGAGCCATTTCCCAATGACCATCACGGCACCCATGTAGCCTGCACGCACGACCGCTGCGGAGGCGCCGGTGAAAACAACATAGACACTAATGACACATAACGGTATGATCAACGGCCACACGCCGCGCATGCGACACGCACGCACCACCAGTTGACAGAGTGCCGCGACAATTGTGATATTCCACCCCGAAATGACCAAAATATGTGATGTCCCACTGGTGCGGAATGCACGTGCTATATTTGGACTGACATCTCCTCCAATCCCCAATAGCATCCCAACGACCACACTAGCAATTGGTTCACGAAATGCACCATGAATTCGCTGTTGCGTGGCAATCCGTAAATGTTCTATCGATACCAGCCAATTTTTTGTTGACATAACGGTTGGATTTGTTGTCAGATCTACCTCACCAATAATGTGACGTTGGATAAGGCCGTCCTCGTAACTCGAGTGGCCTGCTGCGAAAGGTCTGATATTGCCTGACACACAGAGGTCAATCCCACGCAGAAAAAGTGGTTCGGGTGGTATTTTAAAGACATATCCGTAGCCATCTGTGCCACGCGCTTGTATCCGCTGTTCCTGCCATGTAGCCTTTACGTCAATTACCGTCACACGAGCGTTGTGCAACTCGCGCTGTGCAGCGTACGGCATCCACTGATACCAGGCCATTCTGCACGTACCAAGCACACATGCAATCACGAGCCACTGGTATTGACGATTTGGTATTGTGCGCATCAGGAGCGTTGCGCCGAGACACAGGTATAGGCCAGTCCACGGGACTGCATTTTGTAAGAAAACGCCGCCTACCCATGCGAGAACTATCATCCATACAGTTACCATTCTGCACCTCGATAGATATACCGTCGGCAGATGGAGAAAAGGTACGGTTCGTTCGCGCATGGATGTATTTTGGATAACGAGGGGTTGCGGAGTGACAAAAGCGTTTCAAACAATCGAGTTGGATACGGTGAGACGCTTTTCGTCAATGGGCAACTCGAACGTGCGCACTCAGATCTGACCAAAAGGAATTGTGTAGGTTCTATCTGCACGACAGATTCGTACACACATGCACATAGATGAGAATTTTTATTAGTCGTCCGACTCCGCATATGAGCGAACCAGCCAGAGCACACGGTCAACTGCTCGATTGATAGGATCGTCGTACCGTGTGCCATCATCAAGCCCAAGTATCGAAGCAGTATGTGCATCTTTGAGCGTTATCTGCGCCACACAGCGAGGTACGGGCATTGGCGCGTCGGTCAATCCCAGTGCACCAAGGGTGACGTCACTTGTCAATATGGGCCGTCGAAAGACTTCAACCTTGTGCTCGCTCGTGGTGACCCGCCAACGCAGGGCATCGGGGCGATTCCGCAAGACACGGTCTACTTTCTGGAAGATATGATGGAGCGTCATTATTTTGGCTCCGGCGCCATTACAATCAGTAATATCAGCGGTTCAGCACCGGTATTCGTCACCGCATGGAGTGTATCTGCGGGTGCGATGATTACCATACCAGCAGTTGCGTGCGATTCTTCTGTCCCTATCGTAAAGACCGCGGTACCAGCGTGAATATAGTACATTTTGTCGTGACCACGATGCAAATGTGGTGGCTGGGATTGCCCAGAAGCCAAACAGTCGACCCCTACCAACATGTGCTCGCTCTGGTAGATTGTCCCTTTGTACCAGCGCTCTTGGGTGATTTTGATGTGGTCACTGAGGTGTGTCATCATCAGTCATAGCCTTTCGTGAATAAAAACAAACCACCGTTGCAACGCAACGGTGGTTTGACGTTCATGGTGGAGCAATAGGGATTCGAACCCTAGACCTCCTGCGTGCAAAGCAGGCGCTCTACCAACTGAGCTATTGCCCCATGTGTTGCGTGGTGGGCGTAGGTGGACTCGAACCACCGACCTCGATCTTATCAGGATCGCGCTCTAACCAGCTGAGCTATACGCCCGTGTCATCACAACGAATGGGAGTATAGCACGCCAAAATAGACGATGTCAAATCGAGATCGGGAATTGCCCGGTTGCTTCTACACTTCTCTCAGGGACGGTTGGTATAATACCAGCATGGAAACACAGCATTCTCAACAAGCACGTCAGAGCTTCATCATAATTGCACTTGCACTTGCGGCTATCCTCATGCCATGGAGTGCTCGTCTTGCGACTGCTTCGACTGCCAACGATCCCATTATCATCGGCCGCAGTGTCCAAGGACGACCTATTGAAGCCTTCCGCTTTGGGAGCGGTTCTCGCAAATTTGTTGTGGTCGGAGCAACGCACGGAGCACCGGAGCGTAATACACAACAACTCAGCCGTATGTTGATAGATTGGTATCATACACACCCAAGTGAAATCCCCGATTCTGTGCGCCTCTATATCATCCCGGTACTTAATCCCGACGGTGATGTCCTCGATTCGCGCCAAAACGCCAATGGTGTCGATTTGAATCGAAACATGGATACGTCACGCGATGCCTGTAGTGATAATGATTGGAATACAACCGTCAATGGCGCCGGCGGGGTCGTGTCGGATACTGGCGGACCGTTTGCCGACTCCGAACCAGAGAGTCGTGTCATACGGAGTTTTCTCTTGGATGCTTCTGCGGTAGTATTCCTCCACTCGGATGCCGGTTTGGTGTTTCCTCCTTCGTGTGACGACCCTGTATCAATTGCATTTGCGCAAGCGTATGCGGCAGGCGCAGGGTATACGTATGCGCGGTATTGGGACAAATATCACATCACCGGCGGCATGCACGACTGGGCCCGTGGGGTCGACCTGCCTTCCATCATTCCAGAATTATTAACCGGGGAAGACCCTGAGTTTACCCAGAATCTGGGCGGCTTGCGCGTCGTATTTCATAATGTCAATACGCTCATTCCAGCGCTGGGTTTTCGCACGGTAGACGATGTCACTATGCCGTTGCCGATTTGGCGTTTCTGGCGCGCATACGGGGCCGATCTCCTGGGTCCGCCGCTGAAAAGTGCAACTGTTGCCGATGGTGTCTACATCCAAGATTTCACCACTGCACGGGTGCGCTACGACAGCACGCTGGAATTTCAAGCAGTCAGTCTGCTCCCCATCCCCGAATCATATGTCAGTGGACCGGCAGTCGATACCATTGATTTCGAATCTGTCCTCACGAATCCGTCCAATCCATACACAATCCACGATGCGTTTTCACGCTATGTTGTGCGCACAGACGGTGAGGTACTCCTTGGTGCACCGCGCTCTGATGAGGTATTCATGCCCACGAGTACCGAACCGATGTCGACACAGCTGTTTGAAAAGGGCGTTATTCGCTACGTGAGTCAGAGCAATCGTATCGAACGTCTGCCGGTTGTGTGGGAAGCGGTGGCGCGTACACAGTTGATTGCACCCGATCTTTCGTTCCAGCTACGGTGAACACGATGCAACGAAGCCACATATACCTCGGATTGCTCTTTGCCGGTCTCGCCTTTGTATGCTTCATCGCAGTACATCGCGAGCGTGCATGCGATGCACCCTGGCAAACAACTGTGCTGAATGATACCGCACTCGATACCGTCAAGACTGGTCTCCCCGCCGGCTGGTCTGCCGGTGCACCGGGAGTCAGGGTTGGTACATTCTCGGTTGATGGCGGTACCTCCGTACACATGATGGGGATTGGGACGTGGCTGGCTACACCACTTCTGTTAACCGGAGCGGGCACGCATGTGTGTGTCAATGCACGTGCGTTGGCAGATAGCTCCTCTGCGACACAACTCCGCACCCGGTGGATGTGGAAGCTCCACAGCGGCGAGACCGTTACTCAGATCGGTCCTTGGCATCCGGTTCGTGCGTGGGCTGGTGCAGCCGACACGGCACCGTGGAGTGCAATTGTCGATACGACGGTTGCACCAGTCGATGCCGAAACTTTCACCGTCCGCTTTGAGCCGTCGTCCGACGACCGCCTCTACATTGACCAGATTACACTGCGCCGCAGTTATATCGGGACTGCACTGCCGCTTGCTGATCCGGATATCGCATCTCCATTGCGTATCCGGCCGTGGCCGGGTGGCTATAATGCTGCGGTGTCGTTTTCGTATGATTTCGAATCTGCGATGGGTGGTCTGATTCATTCCCGCTCTGTCGATGACCCCAATGCGTCTCTCGATCCACTCTTGCGTGCGCAGCGCATGCGTGAGGGCTTATGGAATTCGCTCAAATTATTTTCTCCATATCATTTTGCGGCGACCTACTATGTCAATGGCTACAATTTCCTCACCGGCAATCCGACACAGCGCCGCTTCATGGGTGACCCGATATTTGCCTGGGCAACCAAGGCAAATGGTTGGCAGTCAGACATTTGGGCGAACCAACCATGGTTCAGTCGCGATCCGTATGCCGCAGAGGGCCACGCACCAGATTGGTACTTCGGTGATTTGCTCGCACCTCTCCGTGATGGAGGGCACGCAATCCAGAGCCACACCTTTAGTCATTTCTATGGCGGCTACGCGAGTAGTGCCGAATGGCAGGCTGATCTCAACGCATGGAATGAACTCGCCGCCGACCACCGCATACCTGCTGCGACATCATTGGCATTCCCTTGGAGTAGTAGCGCTGGAATGACCAATGCAAATTGGGATACCCTCGAACAGGCTGGTATTGCGTCACTAACCCGTACGGCGTGGAATCCACGGCTCCCACAATATCACATCGTCGAAGCCAAAGACGCACGCTGTCTGGCACTGCCTGGCCACGAACGCATCATGGTCTGCCCTGATTACTACCTCACCGTCGCGCGCACTCCTGCAGCCCTCGCATTGCTCGATTCCATCAGAACCCATGATGGCATGATTGATTTTTGGTCGCACACCGAAGAAGTCACCAGCGCAGAGCAGATTGCTGCGTGGCAATCAGTCGTAGACGCAACCGCCAGCGCAGGCGATGTATGGGTAGCCCCATTGGCTGAGATTGCTGCACGGCAACAGCACATCAATGCCCTGCAACAGCAATTGTGGAGCGACCAGCAGGGTACGCATGTGCGTGTTACGAATCCTTCGACAACCGCACTGTCACGTATAGCGCTACGGCTCACGGATGGATGGATATTCACACAGACAAAGTCTTCGGACGCTGTGCTCGATCTCGCGGTAGGGCAAACGGTCACCTTTGATATCAGCCAGCCCTGACCATCCCATGTATACTTGATTCATTCGCCGCACCCTCCGCCTTTCAGCATCGAGAACGCCCACTGTGTTGAGTCGTAGTTCCATACAACGTCTGGTCGTCTGGGTGTGCGTAGGCACGTTGATTGCTTGTAGCACGCCTCAGACTGTTGCACCCGTTGTCCCAACACTTAATCCGAGTGGACTCATTGCGACGTCCGTTGCGTCGAATCAAGTGAGTTCCCAACTCGAATCGCTGGGTAATTTCCCCCGGATTGACGAGGTCGAATTCGGTGTCGTCGAGCACCTCTTTTATACCGACCGTGAACGGGTCTTGACATTGACCGAGATTGCCGGGTTCGATTGGGTCCGTCAGCAAATCCACTGGAAGGATGTCGAAGCATCGCCTGGTGTGTATTACTGGGATGAAGTCGATCGAATCATCGCAGATACCTCCGCTCATAACGTGAAATTAATGATTAGCGTGGTCCAGGCACCTGCTTTTTATGAAACCAATCATGGCATACCCATCGATCCTATCCCATTCGGCAATTTCGTTGAAAACATGGTCCAGCGCTACGGGGGGCTGATCACCGCCGTGGAAATCTGGAATGAACCCAACCTCGCTGTTGAAAACGGCGGTACGATTGATGACGCGGCAATTGCACATTACGCCGAGATGCTCATTGAGGCATACCGCCGTATCAAAACTGTGCGTTCGTATACCTACGTCATCGCCGCTGCGCCTTCGTCGACGGGGGTCAACGATGTGAACATTGCCATGGACGACACGGTTTTTTTGAACAAACTGTATACATACAACAACGGCGCCGTTAAAGACTCGTTCGATGCCCAAGGAGTACACCCCGGTGCCGCTGCAAATCCGCCTGACACGATGTATCCCGACAAACCAGGCAACCCAATTGGCTGGAATAATCACCCCACACACTACTTTCGCCATGTCGAAGACATCCGCAAAACAATGATTGCAAATGGCCTTGCCGACAAACAAATCTGGCTGACCGAGTATGGTTGGGCGACCGTCAATAACACTCCAGGCTATGAATATGGCAAAGAAGTTACTATGGAAGAACAAGCGCAATACATCGGTGATGCGACACAGATGGTGTACAAATCATATCGCGACGAGGTAGGGCGTTCGTGGATTGGTGTGATGTTTCTCTGGAATATGAATTTTTCAGTGTTGTGGGACCAACAGGGCAATCCGCTCCACGAACAGGCATCCTATAGCATCCTCAATCCGGATTGGAGCCCACGACCCGCTTTTATTGCCCTCCAAGGTATCCACATGCGCATCAAGAAAGAGCAAGGGAAGTGGACTCCACCAGCCACACCATGACGATTTTTCTCTAGGGAAAGCCGCACCGCTCCGCACTGCGGACTCTCTCCGACATTGTCTGTGCACGAAACGTATAACGTATATCATTCAGCCTCATGCTGTACATGGGCGAATACGCGCAATCACGACCCACTTTCATAGTGTTCGCTATGCACAACGAAGCCCCCATGCAGAAAAGCATGGGGGCTTCGTTTCGAGATGCTGCTTCTACGTCATTTTGGGTGGTGAGTTGTCGACCTCGTTGGTATCTGATGAAGAGCTTCCGGCTGCAGAAGCACCAACCTTACCGGGGGCATTATTGCGGCGATGCAAATAGAAGTACACACCTCCTCCGATGAGGAGAAGAGCGGCAATCAGCAGATAGATATTGTGTGCGATTTGGCTGACAATGATTATCGCCACGCCAAGTACCAATGCGATAATTGCATTGATAAAGCCGGTAATACCTTCGACCACATTCCCGATAATCCCAATGACACCCAAGACACGCGCAAGTGGTTGGACAATCAACTGCAAACCCAAGAAAATTCCGAAGATTCCTAATAGTCGTACAATCCAGACTGTTACAACGTATTCTGAGTGCATTGTGTTCAATGCTTCTTGGTTTGATCCAATGAACATCCGAAAGAACTGCTCATCTTCGACGGTTTTGCTGACAATCGTTGTACCGTTTTGTTGTCCAAATGCTGTCACGGTCTTGCCGACAGGCAACACGGTGTACGAAATGCGAATGTCGCCGACGACTGGCTGTGTTGCTGCAGTCGCTGAAGAAAAAATGTAGTTCCCCGTCTGGGTATACCCAGCAGGCAATTCAACCGGTTCTGGAGTGATTTTGTCGCCTTCAGGAAGTTGAATTGTCTGTGGATTTAACTCGAAGTTGTTGATGGTAGCGTAGTCTGTCGTAAGGGTCGCATTATCCAGCACTTTGGCGGGATTTACGTGACCAGTTGGCTCGTTAAAAGCGTTTGAATCAGATGGAGCATCAGTCCATACTTTCGTGTAGGTATAGGTAGTCGTGGTCGTTGAACCACCGCCAATTGCGTCATCTTGCGTGGTCGATTCGCTCTTTTCGTTCCACGCGTACATTTCGACGACACGATTCAACGAGACATAATTGCCATCTGCGAGATACGGTGCATCACCGAGCTGGACATTTGTTCCCAACGCTCCCGTGACCGAAACGAACGCCCCATCATTTGTCGCAGAGGGTTGTGTTGAATCGACTTGAACGGCAGTCGCAGCAATTTTTGAGAGATCACGGATGCCCTCTCCGTACCAGAGACCCCATATGGCGATGGGAATCAACACGAGACCAAAAATCAGACCACCAAACGAATTAGAAACTCGTTGTCCCCAGCCCTGACGGGTTACTCTCACTACTTTGTTACTCATATTGTCCTCACTTTCAGTGTGGGTAAATTATACGCTTAGTCCTCTGTTTTAGCACATAGTACGGGCCTATGTGAGGACAGGTTGTGTTATATTTACTCAATGAATCTGTACTACAGTGATACATTTGAGATTCCACTTCCTCTTGGACATCGCTTCCCTATGCCGAAATTTCGTCTTCTTCGCGAACGTTTGCGCGAGATGAATGAGACAGAGATGCACACATTTATCGAGTCACCGTTGGCCGCATTAGACACTGTAGAGCGCGTGCATGCATCCCTGTATGTGCAACAGGTTATTGATGGAGCGCTCTCTGCGACAGAACAACGACGCATCGGTATTCCTTGGTCAGCGGCTTTCGTCGAGCGCGCGCGGCGAGTCTGCGGGGCTACCACCGCCGCTCTCACAGCTGCTATGAATGATGGAGGTGCGATTCACCTTGCAGGAGGAACGCATCATGCCTGTCGCTCACATGGTGAAGGGTATTGTGTCTTTAATGATGTTGCTGTTGCAGCAATGGATGGTCGCTCCAGAGGGATCATCCGCCGTGCACTTGTGGTAGACCTCGATGTGCACCAGGGGAACGGCACTGCAGATATCATGACCGGTGAGGATTGGTGTTACAGCTTCTCGATGCATGGCGCCAAGAATTATCCATTTCGTAAAATTCCTAGCGACTGTGACATCGAGTTTGCCGATGGGACGCAGGACGACGAATACCTCAGCACGCTCGACACGGCACTGGATTTTGTCAGTGCTGCTTCGCGTCCGGATGTGGTGTTTTATACTTCGGGTGCAGATGCACATGAGAATGACTCAATTGGTCGCTTAGCGCTAACCAAAGCCGGCCTTCAAGAACGCGATAGGATGGTGTTTGCTCGCTGTCGCACACTGGGGGTACCGTTTGTCGTGACGATGGCGGGCGGGTATGGTCGAGATATCAACGACACTGTTGATATTCACTATGTTACTGTTATGGAAGCACTAAAGGCGTCATGACGACGATTCATCCAACCACATTCGTCACGTTAGTGCTGTGCCCTGAGCGTGTCGTCTGGTGGGCACAACAAAAAACGATTTTCGTCGCAGACCTCCACCTCGGTCGCGCTGCAATGCCGCCCCACGTTGCCAATACCACGGCTATACAGACGCTCGAGCGGTTGACCGCTATTGTTCGTCGGTACGATGCACAACGTATTGTCTTCTTGGGTGATTTGTTTCATATGAAGCGGCAATATAACGCTGATTTACTCAGTGTGGTTACCGCGTGGCGTGAACAATTCCCAACGTTGGACCTGCTGTTGGTACGTGGCAACCACGAGCGTGTCTTGGGCGATCCTCCAGTGCAGCTCAACATAACGTGTGTTGATCCGGGATACACCGTAGAAGGCTTGACCTTTCTCCATGAACCGCGTACCACCGACGGATATACGCTCTGTGCGCACCTTCATCCGTGCATTCTCGTCCCGAGTGTGCGCGTTGCTGCAGAAGCCGTTCCATGCTTTGTGATAGGAAATACCTATCTTGTGATACCGGCATTCGAAGATTTGGTACCGGGACGAATTATCCCTCATCGTGCGGACGAGTCATATGCCTATATTCAAAACGGCGCGGTTGTGACGCAATGACACGGGAACTGATATTGCAGGTGAGTGTATCTGTCGAATGCCGCGCGACGCCAATCACTGCAACCGTTGCATGGCTTCGTACCGTTGATAGTCGTAGGCGCGCGTGTTATTATGCACTACACATACAGATGTAGGATGAGTGCATGCACCAGCGAGCGTTTTTCTACAAAGAAACGAACGGCTTTCGTGTGACCGTTCATCCAACGTACCTTGTCGCAGAGTCCGATCAACATATAGGACGATACGTCTTCTCATATACGGTTCGTATTGAGAACTGTAGTCGCATCATTGCCCAATTGCGGAGTCGTGATTGGACAATTTCTGATAGTGTTGGCGAAGAATATCACGTCAGTGGCGAGGGTGTGGTCGGGCAGCAGCCGATACTCCAACCAAGTGATGTGCATGAATACCGCAGCTTCTGTGTCCTGAAATCCGGGCACGGCAGTATGGGTGGATACTATACCTTTACCGATAGCGACAACAACGATTTCGAAGTGTTGATCCCGGTATTCCTTTTGACCATCCCCGACTTGCCCATTCAGTGAATCGAGAGTATCGCATCATGGATTTGTCTCGTATCCTTCAACTCCAGCGTACCCCCGGAGTTTTTGACCTTGCATGGGGACATCCTGACTTGTCCCTGCTCCCTGTCGCTGACATTAAAGCCGCAACGCTGAGTGCTCTCGAGCGCTATGCAGGCGTGATGTTGACCTATGGTATCGATCGTGGTGTCGGTCCTTTACGGGATATGGTAGCTGCGCAGATTGGTCAATCAGAAGGGGTCACTCCTCAGCCGAGCGAAATCATGCTGAGCGCCGGTAATTCTCAGGCTCTCTCACAGGTTGCAATGCTCTATGCTGCACCGAATGATGTAGTTTTTGTGGAAAACCCCACCTATCATCTTGCCTTGCGCATCCTGCGTGACTTGCCCGTACGCATTCATCCCATCAATGGTGACCAAGACGGACTCGATGTCGAGGAATTGGGCCAAGCAATAGATTCTTATCGTGCTGCTGGTCAGCAGATTGCTTTTCTCTATACCATCCCAACCTATCAAAATCCCACCGGTGTGACGCTCAGCGCAGCACGTCGTGACGCGTTGCGGGAGTTGCAGGCGCGTAGCGGATTGCGCATCGTCGAGGATGATGTATATCGGGAGCTGTGGTTTGACGAAAAGCCGCTCCCGTCGCTGTGGGCAACATTCCCACGTGGGAGTGTCATCAGACTTGGTTCTTTTTCCAAATCACTAGCCCCTGGATTGCGCATCGGCTTTATCACCGCCGACACCGCGACCATCGACCGATTATCTGGGTGCGGTTTGCTAGATAGTGGTGGTGGGATGGCGCATTTTCCTGCATTCATCCTCGCAGAACTCTATAGCAATGGATCGTACGACCGTATCGTTGCTACATACCGTCAGAACTATGCAGAACGTCGGAATGCGCTCGAAAAAGCGCTGCAGCCTTTGTATGCACATGGTTATACATGGCAACCTCCACATGGCGGATATTTCTTGTGGATGCGATTGCCACCGACGATTACCGCGAGCAGTGCACTGGCCAGGATTCGGGCAAAGAGCGTCGATGCATTGCCAGCGACGCTGTTTAGTAGCAAACCGTTAGGATACGAAGCCATACGGATGGCCTACAGCCTCTACACGCCAAATGAACTCAGCGCTGCCGGCAGCGCAATTGTCGCTGCCCTGACTTCGTAACAATCAAAAAGACTTCCTGCGCCAAGGCGTAGGGAGTCTTTTTTTGCAGAACTACCCGATGGAGCTCCCGTCAGGATACTCCCGACTCTGCTGCCATGTCGCACCTGTGACGCGTGGAACGACCAGTACGTTCGCCCCGATGTGCGTTCCCGCAGGGACAGTACTGCGCATCCCAATGAGTGTCAAGCCGGTATGCAGCAAATCCGGCACTTTCATGTTGGGCGCGGCAGCTGCTCCGTGCCCGATGGTTGTGTTTGCGCCAATTGTGGTGCCTTTGTCAATGATTGCCCGTGTAATGGTGCACCCTGGTGCGATTATCACATCAGGCAGAATGATGCTGTCAATAACGGTGCTCCCAGCAGGCACCACCACACCTGGCCCGATCAGCGAACCACTGACGGTCCCAGCGATTCTGCACCCATCACAAATCATGCTATTGCGGACGACTGCACCTGCAGTGATTTCTGCGGCGGGCATTTCGGCACTTTTTGTGTGAATAACCCATTCAGGGTCGCTGAGGTCGAGTGCTGGTGTCTCGCTCAGCAATGCCATGCTTGCTTCGTAATATGCCTGTACGGTGCCGACATCGGCCCAATACCCTTGAAAGTTATGGGTCAGCACAGGGGTCTGCGTAATCAGCGACGGCATCAAGTCACGGCCGATATTTACATGACTGCCTCCTTGCAGAATATCAATCAGATATTGTTTGCGAAAGAGATAGATGCCCATCGAGGCCAATGTCGAATCACTACGGGTGGGTTTTTCTTCGAACTTCGTTACCACGCCGTCGCTGTCTGTGGTGACAATACCGAAGCGCTGGACTTCGTGACGTTCCACACCATGGACTGCGATAGTAACATCACGCTGTGCGGCCAAATGTGCCTGAATCATCGGTCGATAGTCCATTTTGTATACATGATCGCCAGCGAGAACCAGGACGTGTTCTTCGAGTTGATCAGTTATGAAGTCAAGATTAGCGCGCAGTGCATCTCCGTTCCCTTTTTGCCAACTAATCCCAGCTCCGACATAGGGATGGAGAATGTGCACCCCACCGATACGTCGATCCAGGTCCCAGGGCTTCCCCACACCGATGTGCTCCTGTAGTGAGCGCGGGCGGTATTGTGTCAGGACGCCGACATTCGTGATGCCAGAGTTGATACAGTTGGACAACGTAAAGTCTATGATGCGGTATTTGCCGGCAAACGGCACCGCAGCCTCGGCGCGCTCTGCGGTCAAAACACTCAACGCGGGGTGCTCACCGCCCGCTAATATCAATGCAAGAACGCGACTCATGGATGCACTCCTTCAGCTACGGCAGGTTCTCCGCGCCGCGCAGCGCGAAGCAGGGCGAATCGATTTGAACCCCAGGTTACCCCCCAGCCAAAGGCCACGGCGAGCACAGCCAGATGGACTGCACACAGCAGCCAATCCATGGAGGTGCGCAATGGTCCCGATGGGAGTGCCGGCAGGAATGGTTGCGACGCTGTCAATAATAGCATCATCCCACCGATACTCAACACCCAGAGGCGCAGTGATTCATAGAGTCGAATGTTGGGATACCTCTGCACGAGATACCAGAGTAATAATCCTGCTTCGAGTATGTTGGCAGCGCTGAATACCGTGGCCAAGGTCCACAATCGGTCTGCTGTGGAGCCCGTTTGGGTAAGTGACCAACCGACCGCAACATTGAAGAGGACTGCTATCGCTCCCACATAGACGGGTAGACGCGTATTTTGGAGCGCATACCAGATCCGGACGGCAATTTCGGCCACACTAAACCCTGCGAGCCCGATTGCATAGCCCTGCAAGGCGGCGACAGTTAATGTTGCAGACGTACTGTCGAATGAGCCGCGCTCATACAAGAGCTTGACTACCGTGCCTGCGCCTGCATAGAGCACGATTGATGCGGGAATCGTCACCGCAAGCACACTTTGCACCGCGAGACTGGCTGCCCGGGCAAAAGAAGTATGATCACCGCTCGCCAAATGTTTTGCGAGTAGTGGAAAGATAACGGTCCCGATGCTTAACCCAATCAGCCCGTGTGGCAATAACATGATTTGCAACGCATATCCTGAGGACGCAACTGCCCCGAGTCCAAAAGCAGACGTTACGCCTACCATGGTGGTGAGATTAATTTGCCAAATAGACTGGCCAAACAGCCGCGGTAGGATCAATCGGCCCACCGTGCGGACCCCCGTCGTCGCCCAGCCAGACAACCGATAATGCCACCCCAAACGGTACAGTGCTGGTATTTGGACGACCAAAAATGCTCCTGCACCGAGGAGTACTCCATAGACGACACCATCAATCCCGTAGAACGGTGCAAGGACTGCTGCCCCCATGATGATGCCGACATTGTAGAGATTAGACCCGAGTGTAGGGATGCGGAATTGCTCGTGTGCCTCGAGCGTTGCTTTGGCAATTCCCCCGACACCGAGAATAACCGGTTGGATCAGCAGCAAACGCATCAAATGTGCCGTCAACGCCTGCTGTTCGGGGGTAAATCCGCGCGCTGTCGTCATGTTGACAATAGGCTCTGCAAAAACACAGCCGATGATGGCGGCCCCAATCAATACAGGTAAGGTGAGATTAAGCACCGCATTGGCAAGATCCCAAGCTGCTGATTCACTCGCTTCGGCACGTCGTTGCTGGAAAACGGGAATCAACGCCGTTCCCAGCGCTCCTCCTGCTACCACGAGATAAAGAAGATCAGGTAAGGCAAAAGCGGCACGATACGCGTCTACTTGCGGAGAAGTACCAAAGTGAGCCGTAATAAACATATCACGCACGAGCCCCAGCACGCGGCTGGCAAAGTAACCAAACGCCACAACGACCGTATTCAAAAGTGTGCGCGAGCTACCTGGTGCCATTCCAGCCTTCATGTTGCACACTCCTGCGGGTTTTGGTATAATCAGATTCCAGATGCTCATGTGCAATGATTCATGAATTATACGGGAGAAGTGATACCTTGGCCAACACCAAATCTGCGTTGAAGCGCATCCGTACTTCAGAAAACCGCCACGCTCGTAACTCGTCCTACAATGCACGCCTCAAGACAATGGTCAAAAAGGCAGAACAGACGATTACGTCAGGCAAACTCGACCAAAAGGCAATCATTACCGCATTGAGCACACTCGACAAAGCGGCATCAAAGGGTGTTATTCACCGCAACAATGCAGCCCGCCGCAAGTCACGCTTGATGAAAAAGATGAACGCCGCGAGCAAATAGTGTTCGTGCGACGCCCCACTCGCGTCAGCGAGTGGGGCTTTTTCATGTCTCCATCACCAGCAAATCGAGTCCCGCATTGACGTCTATTCCGCCCGTTTTGCTTTTGTGGTCGAGGCTGAGCACGCGGTCATGCAACTGCTCTAGATCGGTCGTGCTGAAGCCACGCGCCTGCTCAATTGCTTTGTCCGTGAGAAAACCGGGTCGTAATCCTACCCGAGAAGAGATTTCGTTTGGACGCATCCGCTGCCCATCAAGTTCGCGCACTTGCAACAAAATACGAACCTGACGGGCAATCATGTAGATGATGTACTGTGGTGCTTGCCCATCTGCCAAGAGATTACGCAATTTTGCTAGTGCGACACCTTTGCGACGAGCGGCAAGTGCGTCAACAAAGGCGAACATGTTCTCTTCGGTATCATCCGATACCATCAAATCTACTACACCTTCGTCGACCGATCCTCCCGGTCTGACATATGTAGCCAGCTTCGTCATTTCGTTGAGCAACGTCCGACCGTTGTTCCCCACAAGTGTCAGCAAGCGGTACGCAGCGCGGTTGTCGATGGTGACACGTAGCGAACGGGCCAATTCACCGAGCCAGCGTACGATGTCGGTTTCTTTCAGGTATGCGAATTCCTCGACCGTGGCAATTTTGGTGAGATGTGTGTAGAGGGCGTTGCGTTTATCGATGTCATCGTTTTCTACAAATATGACATCACACCAAGCAGGCAGGCGCTCTAGTACGAGTTTGAATTCGTCCCGTTCTTTGCCTGCTTTGTGATGCTTCAGCAAATCTTCGACGATGACCGTCCGCCGATCATGGAGGAACGGGAATGCTTCGCTCGCCTGTATGAACGCATCGAGTTTGAATCGCTTGCCGTCCAACTGCGAGATATTAAGTGAACGTGCTGCAGCAGGGATTACCGCGAGATACTCGTGGAGGCGCTCACTGCGGCGATATTCGTCTGGTCCATGGAGCAATACAATCATGGCGTCCTCTCCGCAATCCCAATCCTAGGAAGGTACTGCAAACGCGCAAAAATCGCGGTACGCAGCCTGCGCGTCAGGGTGAGCAAGTTGTGGTGCCAACGGATTGCCTACGGGTATACCCGATTGACCAAGGATAGCTTTGATGGTTGCAACTGCTCCGACCTTACGCACATAACCATCGACGGCTGCGAGATATACTTGGGCGTCTTCCCGTGCTGGGTCATCGGTCAGGATACGTACTGACGGAGCGACGATGTTGGCGATTGCCAAGATAGAACCACTCGCACCATCACGGATGGCCTGTGCAAGGAGTGGCGCATTGCCCGTATAAATGGCTAATTGTGGGTAGCGCGCGGTCAACATTGCAGTGTGGGCTGCATCAACACCACTGTCTTTGATACCAGCAACATATGATGGATGGCTGCTCAATAACCCATCGATGATTGACCGGGTTATCGGCACCCCGGTCATTGGAGGGATGTGGTACAGAATAAGTTTGCTGTTCATTGGCAATGCATCACAGAGTGCACGGTACCAGGCGAGCACACCCTGCTCACCTGCTTGTTTGAAGAAAAATGGCGGCAAAACGAGACATGCATCGACCCCCGCAGCAAATGCCGCTGCGGAAAGTGTGATTGTGTCACTCAGCGATTGACATCCTGTCCCTGCAATAACACCACGACCTGCTCGCTGCGCGACGCAATGCTTGATGATCGCCAGTCGTTCGGTGACACTAAAAGATGGTCCTTCGCCGGTAGTCCCGCACGGCACAATGCCATCGACACCAGCAGCATGCAGGTGTGTGATTAAGCGTGACATAGCAACGGGATCAAATGTACCGTGTGCATTCAGTGGGGTTGCGATTGCAGTGTAGACGGTAGGCATTGGCGCTCCTTGCGGGACTGTCAGAATGGACAGTGGTAGAATGTGGTTGTCAGACAAACTGTGAGGGGTCTATGTTGCGACGTGGTGTAACCGTAGGTGTCATTGTTGCGGTTGTATGTTGGGTTTGGTTGCGGATGCAACGACCAGCAGAATCCGCTACCCAAACGACTATACCACTACTCGTCGAACCTTCCGCGGGTCTACAACAGACTACTTCAGCGATTTTGCATCACATAGAAGCGACGGCGCCATGGATTCTAAAAGTCAACGAAAAATCCTCCATCAAATTGTGAGCACCGTGTTCGCACTTGTTGCGGCACGACTCGCAGTGTGGGTCGTGGATAAGCTCATGGGTGAAGAGGCGTAGCATCTTCTGCGTAGTACCCATGATATTCCGGGGGGAGCAACACTGCGATGTGTCTCATCATATCGTCTGTCAACGTGGTCATCTCATCTACGTCGAGAGTGTCTACACCGCTGTGTGCCTGGGGAGTCCATGCGGGCCCATAGGTAATACTTGCAGGTGCGCGCAGACCGCCCTGTACGCCGGTGATTGCGACTGGCACGATAGGCACACCCGCACGTAATGCCATCCGCATTGCGCCACCACGTCCTTTTTTGAGCTTTCCATTGCCACTGCGAGTGCCTTCGGGGAAGACAATCATAATATTGCCTGATTGCAGAGTGGCGACAGCCAGGTCAATGGCTGCAACATCATTTTGTCCGCGACGTACGGGGATAGCTTGCATTCCGACAAACCACCAGCGCGTTAACGGACTGAATAATTCTGCCTTCGCAAGCCAGTGTGGGATATGTGTCAATGGAATGGTAGCTGCAACCAGCCAAATGTCGCTCCATTTGATGTGATTGACCACCAGTACAAACGGCGACCCTACCGGAGGAAGGTCGGCAACACCACTGACCTGCCAATTGAATATCCCCCAACGACGCAGCAGGTTGCTCAACCAATGAATGAAGGCAAAATGGCGATACGCAAACATGTATGAACTCCTAGTTAATTGCCGATGCCTCGCCGGTTGCCGCATAATACCCATGATACTCTGCCGGAAGTAACGCTGTGATGCGATGCATCAGATCGGTCGTAAGATCAGTCATCGGTTGTTCCGACGCTGCTACACCCGGCACGTAGGAAGGCAAATCTGTAATACGAAATGCCTGGCCAACGGTAATAGTACGGGTGTGGAACCAGAGTGGCTGGAGACGCCCGGTCAATCCCAGCGGCACAATCAGTGCACCTGTCGCTTGTGCGATGCGTGCCGCACCGGTCTTGGCGCGGAGGATTCTCCCATCGTCCCATGTCCCTTCCGGGAAGATCACCAACGGCGAGTTGGATGCGACGCATTTGATTGCAATCTGTATCGCCGTCGTGTCACCTTTACCACGCTGAACTGGAATCATCGGGAGGAGGTGGAACCACCATCCCATCCAGTGTCCAAGGAGTTCAGCTTTTGCGAACCACCACAGGGTGTGCGGGGCAGAGATTGCCCAGCCAACGAGTGGAATATCATGCCAATCGATGTGATTGCTTACAAAGATGAGCGGCATTCCCGGTTCAGGCAGGGCTTCGCGGTTGATGACTCGCCAGTCCAAAAGCCTGCACATGCGGAGTAGTCTGACACACGAGACAATACATCCCTTGCTCAGAAATGTCACCACACGCTTCGTGAATTGGTTCCCCATAGTCATCTCAGTCAAGGCTATTCGTCTGAAGTTTCGTCTGTGCGAGCGGATTCCTGCATCATGTCGGAATAATATCCGTGGTATTCCGCAGGCAGGAGTTCTGCAATCTTGAGCATAATCTCGTTGGTCAATCGGGCCATTTCGGGTGCGGGTATTTTGTCGATATTCCCATCAACGCCACGTACTTCAGGGTAATACGGCATACCAATGGTGATATGTCGTTTGCTAAACAGGACCTTTTTTTGGGTTCCAGTAATAGCCATCGGTACAATTGGTACTCCAGCACGGAGGGCAATGCGCGCGGTACCACCGCGGCCTTGGAGCATTTTGCCATCGTGACTGCGTGTTCCTTCCGGGAAGATGATGACGACCTTACCAGACCGTGCTGCATCAGCGGCGCGGTCGATAGCCTGAATGTCACGTTGGCCGCGGCGGACAGGGATGACGTGCATCATATGAAACCACCAACCAAAAGCGGAATTTACAATTTCAACTTTTGCAAGCCACCATGGTCGATGCGAAAGTGGGAGTGCCCACCCGATGAACGGGATGTCGTGCCACTGGATGTGATTGACGACAAGGACCATGCCTTGGGGGCGCGGGGGCAAGTTTTCTTTCCCCGATACGCTCCAGCGTAATAATCCTATAACACGCAAGACCTCCATGGACCAGGTAATCGCAATAAAGTTCAACACACTGAGTACTTCTGTCATGACTCGTGATACCTCTTCATGGCAAATTAGGGCAATATTCCGATATGTAGTGCATAGACCATGTGCCCACCGCTCCATCCCGATAAAAAGATGCATGAGAGGCCAATGCCCAGTCGAACGAGGTACGTAGCGTATGTTGGAGCTTCCCAAATGGGGTCATGCGTCATCTTGCGGCGAAGCTGCCATGCCTGCCAGATGACCAGCCACAGCACAAGGGCACTTGCTGCATGCAGATTGATCCAAAACAATGCACCAGATGGCGTTGCGGGTGACTCCAGTCGTGCAACTGCGTCGATAGTACCGCTAATTGTTGCAGGTATGAGGCTGAACCAGCTAAAAACGACCAAATGCAACGCAGTCACTTCGAGGCGTGGCTGGCGTCGAAAGTACGCAACTCCGGCGAACACACAGGCCGCAAAGAACACCCCTATGGGGATATGCACTGTGGCAGGATGAACCACCATAGACTGCAATGGCATGATTGCTTTCCCTCATCAAAGCTTGATATATCATAGCATATTCGTCGTGGTATGATACCCATAACAAGCATTACAGCGCATTCTAGTGCATTATGTGCTGAGAGTGTGCGAAGGATTTCTGGATATGCAGCGTTGTGCTTGGATACTATTCGTGTTCATTTGTGTGCTCTCTGCTGCACCCACAGGGGCGTTGGCGCATGGAATAGTCGCTGGTGGGTCACGTGTCATTGAAGTAGATGCGGGTATTCATCATCTCCGCATCGAAGCAATAGTCCCATCAGGTGCCCCTACCGTGTTGACCATCAAGATACTTCCACTGACACCATTTGTTGAGACCGGATCGCTCCGTGTTTCTGCTCAATCTATGTCTGGCATAGCGACTCCACAGCAGGAATTTTCAATCCCTGCAGGAATCAAGGCAATAACGGTCGTCGATATTCCTATACCAGCTGTGGGAATTTGGAATATTGCCATTGCAGTAGATGATGGTTTGCACCAACCGGGGGTCTTTTCTCTCCCGGTCACCATAAGCGAAGTCACGGTGCCGCTCACCACATATCCGCTTTTTGTCGCATTTGGGTTACTTGCAATGGTATTAAGTGTCCAGGTTCTGTGGCTTTCTGCTCCGCCGTTGGTACTGTTGATAAGCCGGACAGTATTTGTCAGTGCTCTGACGTGTGTCATTGCGCTCGGCGCCATCGTTGCAAGCCCGCAGATTCGGCTTGAATGGAATACGCCGCTCCCGCTCCCCATGCCTTTTATTACATCGACGACGACATTGACCGATGCCAGTATTGATTTTCATCTCTATGATGGTTCTACTGGATTGCCTGTTGACGATATCGTCCCTCATCATCAAGCGCTGATGCATGCGGTCTGCATCGATCCGTCACACAATCTCATCAGTCATGTGCATCCTGCCCGCGTCGTTGCTGGGGTATACAAACTTGCACGTTCTCTCATTCCTGCGG
Organism: Roseiflexaceae bacterium; assembly: GCA_947474225.1. GTDB lineage: Bacteria > Chloroflexota > Chloroflexia > Chloroflexales > Roseiflexaceae > UBA965. Next base: position 67,708 of record CANJHS010000004.1, read on the forward strand.
GCTCGTATGAATGTACGCTTGAAGTCGAACGAGCCAACACAGGTTCGCAGTTATTAAAAACCCATGTGGACATTCCTGGCATAATCGTTGCCCGATCACCTGGCGTACGACTCGGTGCGACACAGTCAATCGAAGGCTATGAAGCCGTTGTTCAATCCGATCAACCTGTTGTCACTGGAGTACCTGTGACTTTGCGGGTAGCGATAGCGCAGAATGGGCGTCCGGTGGATGCCATTCAATTATGGCTCGGAATGCGTGGCCATCTCATTGTGCGGAGTCACGATGGTGCACTGTACGGACATGTCCATGCAGTAGGACCAATGGAGCAGTCATTTGAGCCCGCTGTGCAGACCGGGAATAAAGTATCATTTGTCTATACATTCCCGCGTGACGGGACATATTCCTTGTGGTTTCAGATACAAACACAAGGAAAGATTTTGACCGTTCCCATAACGGTTACAACCGAAGGAGCATAATATGCGCAATCTATTGGTGCTCTGTGGCTTTCTGTTGTGCATAGCCTGTGCTGCTCCTGCGCCGATTCGCGTCCAAAACAGCACGCTTGTCGCTCTGCTCACATTGGATCAACGAAGCCTCGGTAAGCGTTCGGGGACGATTCTCCTAAGCAACGTGGATGGGACCCCGATGCGTGATGCGACTGTGACCGTAACTGCGGTAATGCAACAACATGGTATGATTCTGCCTCCCTTTGCGCTGAACGAAACGCCTGCGGGGTATCAATTCGATACACTCCAAATCGATATGGCTGGTGAATGGCAGCTGCAGTTGCGTATCACAAGGAATGGAACCGAAACTCTGCTGGAACTTCCTGTTGTTTTTCAATGAAAAAACCACCACGCGAGAGATGGTATGGACGGGGCAAACAGAAAAATTAACCTATCGTAACGGCATCGCCAATGCGGATTGTACCGCGGCCGACGTGGACCATGTTTTGCCCAAAAATTAACCCGTGGCCGATATGGCGAAAGACTGCCAGTGTGTGTAGTGGTTCGACATGGCGCTCACCGGTCAACTGATCAGTTGTTGTCATAACGCAACGGGCACATTTTTTGACAGCAACCATGTCGACGGTGCCTACGCGAACATTGCGCCAGTTGTCTTCTTCCCACGCAGAAGCACCAGCGACAACGATGTTAGGACGAAAACGATCCATAGGCACGTTTTCTTTGGTACGGGTATTGAGATCTATCAAAGATGCTTCGGTAACAATCAGACTCGCGTATCCATCAGCAAAGCTGACTGCATCATCTTGATCAACCGCATACGTTTGATCAACGGAGCGACGTGAATGGGGTGCAAATCCAACCAGCCGGCACTTCGCCCCAGTGGCTTCAGAAAACCAGTTTGCAGCAGCAGGCCCTTGATCGACGACGGTAACTGAGTCTTTCCATATTTGGACCACAGACTCCGCCCCATTCGTCGTCGGATCCCAGCGCAAGGTGGGCATTCCAACGCGATGCAATGCCCATCCCGTCGCTGTCTGATGCACCCCAATCTGGGCCATGGCGGGATAATCGCGTTGTGTCACAAAGCGGTTATGTTCATCTATTACCATAAAGCGTCGATCGTGCTCGAGGCCGATGTCGTGGACTGAAGCGCTGTCGACTGCAATCCCGCGGCAGCTTTTTATGGGGTAGATATACAGTGCGCTAATATGCATCGGTACTCCTTAATTGCTTTTTCTTGGGCTTTTCCATGGAACATCGGGAACAGATGCGGCATGATTGGCTGCACGCGCTGCGACAAACAAGAAATCAGACAAGCGATTGAGATACATCACCACGAGACCGTTGCACGCTTCTTCGCGGCTCAACGTCACTACAGAGCGTTCCGCACGACGGCAGACCGTCCGCGCAAAATGCAGGTGTGCGGCAATCACGCTCCCGCCGGGGAGAATGAATTGCGTGAGTGCAGGTAATAATTCCTCGAGTGCATCTATTGCCCGTTCGATGGCATCGATGTCTGACTGTTGAACACGTGGGATGCTAGCAGCCTCCCCGGGGGTAGCCAAATCTGAACCAACGACAAAAAGTTGATTTTGGATGACTTCGAGGTAGCAATCGAGGAACGCAGGCGCTTCATACGCCCGCGCTATACCAATAGCCGCATTACACTCATCGACAGTACCGTATGCATGGACGCGGGTGGTATCTTTTGAGACGCGCAATCCGCCCCACAGCCCTGTTTCGCCGTCGTCACCCGTTTTTGTATAAAGCTTCATTTTGATTCCTCAAAAGAACAACGCCTGCATTCTTTCAATGCAGGCGTTGCTTTGGCTACCGAAGTTTAATGTGCAAATCACGGAGCTGTCGCTCATCGACCGGAGAAGGTGCCCCCATCATCAAATCTTGAGCTTGTTGTGTCTTGGGGAATGCCACGACTTCACGGATTGTTTGCTCATCCGCCAAAATCATTGCAATGCGGTCAATTCCCGGTGCAATACCTGCATGGGGTGGCGCACCGAACTCGAATGCTTCCAGCATGTGCCCAAATTGAAGCTCCGACGTCTCGCGGCTGATGCCAAGCAAGTCGAATAGCTTCTGTTGCACAGCGCGTTGGTGGATACGTACCGAGCCACTGGCCACTTCGTAGCCATTGAGTACGAGGTCGTAGGCTTTGGCTCGTACTGCCGCGGGATCGGTATCCATCAAGCCGACATCGCTATCAAGCGGGGCGGTGAAGGGGTGATGCGCCGCGTCCCAGCGGTTTTCACCTTCGTTCCATTCAACCAACGGGAAGTCAATAATCCATGCAAACGCAAGCACATTCGGATCAGCCAAATTCAAGCGGTTCGCACATTCGCGGCGGAGTTTATCAAGGACGGCGGTGACAACTTTGTAGCTGTCTGCGACGATGAGCACCATGTCGCCTGCGGCAGCCTGCGTCGCAGACAAGATTGCCTGCATTTCGCTCGGTTCGACATTCTTTGCAAAAGACGAGCGTACCTCGCCTCCTTCTGCAGGAATTGCAACCCAAAGCAACCCCTTCGCCCCATTTTGCTTGGCGATGTCGGTTAATTCGTCGATTTGTTTGCGCGAATACCCGGCAATCCCTGGAACACAAATGGCTTTGACTGTCCCACCGGTGCTGAGTGCATTTTGGATAACCTGGAATTGCGTGCCGGCCAAGACGTCGCTCAGATTCACTAGCTCGAGTCCATACCGCAAGTCGGGTTTGTCTGACCCGTAGCGCTCTACAGCGTGGTCATATGACATGCGCATGAATGGAGTAAGTGCACGTTTGTGTGGGACCACCGCAGGAACCATGGCAGTGAACAAGCGTTCGACGACATCGATGATATCTTCCATGTCGACGAAGGACATCTCCATGTCTAATTGCGTAAATTCAGGCTGGCGATCTGCGCGCAAGTCTTCGTCGCGGAAGCAGCGGGCGATCTGGAAGTAGCGGTCATAGCCTGCCACCATCAACAGTTGCTTCATCTGCTGGGGTGACTGCGGCAACGCAAAAAATTCACCCGCGTGAACCCGACTCGCGACGAGATAATCTCGGGCACCTTCGGGGGTCGATTTTGTCAAAATCGGTGTTTCGATTTCGATAAACTGTTCCGCATCCAAAAAGTCACGAATGAACTTCACAAAGCGGTGACGCATGATTAAATTGCGTTGCATGCGTTCGCGACGTAAGTCGAGGTAGCGATACTTCAGACGCAACGGTTCTTCTTCATTACCGTCACGATTAATGAGCAAAGGTGATTGTTTTGCTGTATTGAGTACTTCGACTGATGTCGCAACCATTTCGATTGCGCCTGTTGCGATGTCTGCATTGATGGCGTCTGAAGGACGTAACCGGACTGTCCCGGTGACCCGGAGTACGTATTCGCTACGGGCCTCAGAGGCCACCGCATGGACTGCTGCGTCGTTGGCGGCATCGAAGACCACCTGCGTCAAACCGTAGCGATCGCGTAGGTCGATAAAAATCAACGGGCCGTGGTCGCGGCGACGATGGACCCATCCGGCTAACGTGACGACTGATTTGTCGTTTTCAGCACGGAGTTGGCCACAGGTATGCGTTCGATACATATTTTCCCCTTTGTCAATCGATTGACACAGAATAGGCTTGTATTATACCACTCGAGGCCGTTTTAGCGCTTTTTGTCACGCCGAGCGACGACAATGAGCTGGCTGCTTTCGGCCTCGTATGGTGCTAACTCATAGTTCCCATACACATCTTCAACCGTGAACCCTGCCCGAGCGAGGAGGTGTTCGAGCTCATAGCGCCAGAAGTAACGCATTGCAAAGCTCGCATTGACGCGCTGAATACGCTGCGCAGCGTCGTTTATATCGTACATAAAAACGACATGAATCCGTTGCTGTGCAGTGTCACTCCATTGTGCGACGAATTTTTGGACGATTCGGCCATCTGGTGTTTCGAACTGTTTGTCGAGCACCAAATCACCTTTGTAGTCTGGTAAATGCCGCATATCTGGATTAAAGAGGTCAATGACGAGGGTGCCGCCTGGACGTAATGCACGATACGCGACTTGGAGTGCAGCGAGGTGTTCAGTCGTTGTCTGGAGGTGCATAAATGAGTTCAGCGCCACAATCGCCAACCCATACTTCTGGTCCGGTTCCCAGCTCAACATGTCTGCCTGGACTGAGATAAGTGGCAGATTCGTATGGTACTGGCGGTGCGAAGGGATGTGAGCCAACATGGCTTCAGAAATATCGACTCCCGTGACTTGGTGGCCATCACAGGCCAAAGGTACGCAGACACGGCCTGTTCCACACATGAATTCGACGATTGGTCCCGTGGTGTGGCGTGCAAGCGAGCGATAAAAATCGACATCATCGACGACGTCGGCAAAGTCGATAGCATAGAGTGAAGCAATTGATGCATAGGCATCCATTGGGGTCGTTCTCCTCAGCAGAGGCTCGTGCGAGTGAATTCTGCGTTATAGCGTTCTCGGTGTTGTGCATGCAAGAATGCTTCGAATTGTTCGACGCCGTGCGTGCGGATATAGTCGCGCTCAGCACGAGAAATTGGGATGATCCATAATGTTTGAATGTATGCTCGCGGGTGGTCGACTTCACCTGCAGGATTTACTTCGTAGATGTGAGGATCATCGAGAAATGGATAGGTGAAATACAAAAACTCCAACACAGAGCCTGTGACGAGAGGTTCACCAATTGGCAGGATATAGCCAGGCCCAATCTCGCGTTGATGGAGATGGGGATGCTCAGCAATCATCAGCAGGAGCTCACACGCAAGCTCCGCGTTTTGCGCCGGAGCGTGCATCAAATACTCATAACGCATCCCGCGTTCATCGCCGGTAGATTGGACGCTTTTCGGGATGATGTTATACGATGCCCCGACAGTGCAAAAAACAGAATAGAGAGGGTTACTCTCGTACACACATATCGAGAAATGTTGTGAAAGTGCTTGATGAAGACCTTCCGCACCCTGCTTTGGTCGCGCACCAAAACGAAATGTAGGCATGCCTTTCCACGCCACCATCCGTTCGTACACCATAATCGCGGGGTCTGAAGATGCATGCCATTGAGCATGTAATGCGCTACGATACGGGTCGGCGACCGTCATGGGGTTGCTCCCGTCCAACTCGCTTGATAATCAGCTCCAACGACGAGCACCATACTCGCGTCACTCGCAGCACCTGCTGGTCGTCCAGCATTGGTGATGACTTGTGTCGTATTGAGACCGAGAGCACTCATTAATTGTTGACGCTCAGATGTGTGATCACCGATGTCGTAGAGGATGGTCGTTGGTGACCCTTGATTGTTGCCAGCAGCCAAAACAGAAAAACCGGTGTTGGACAACGCATCTGAGATACTGCTTCCAACACCAGTGACACCACTCCCATTCAACACCTGAAGCGTAGCGACTCCTGGAATTGTCGAACCATTCTGCCATTTTTTAACCAAGAGCTGGATGTCGTTTTCGTTCCAATAGATGTCAGAGGTTAACACATTGTCGACGCGTACGTCAGTTGGATTTATAGAGAATTGCGCAATACGACTCGAATCAAGATGGCTCGCGATTCCAGCGAGGTCGGTCATGGTAGATACATCACTCATAGGCAAGGTTGTCCGCACATTTTGTTCGAGAACGTTTATCCAATTTGGGAGGAGTGAGACATTTGCCGCCAGGTCTCGCGAGCGCACTTGATTTAACACCGCTTTGAGCACTTGTTGTTGGCGCTTGCTGCGGTCGAAATCGTTGGTAGAGTGACGAGAACGTGCAAAGATTAATGCGGTCTTGCCATCCATCAATTGGACACCAGGGGCGATATAAATACGTTCTACACCGTGATTTTCGGTCGGATATTCTGGATCGACCAGTGCTTGCTTCACATCGACAATGACGCCACCGACGCTATCGACGAGGCGCTCGAACCCATGGAAATCAACCTGGGCGATATAATCGACGTGTATTTTGAGGAATTGTTCCATGGTCTCGGCTGCTGCCGCACCACCGCCAGCATCCTGGCTGGTCCCTGCTCCGTAGAGTTGTTCAGCGTTATAGTAGCCATACGAAAAGGCTGAGTTGACTTTACCGAGTGCCCCACTCGGAAGAGGGACGACTGAGTCACGCGGGACAGAGAGCATCGTTGCCCAATTCCCTTGGGGGTTTATACGGACGAGAATCAGTGTGTCTGATCGAACACCTTCTGTCACAGCTTCGGCACGTTTGTCAACGCCAACCAAGAGCATGGTGAACGGTTGTTTGAGGGTAGCCGGAACAAAAGGTGCGGTGTTGGGGGCGGTATCGACAGTATTGTTTGTGTTGGAATTAGGAGTATTTGCACGAGGATCACTTGTCTGAATGTTGGCTAGTGCCTGATCCGTTCGTCGCAATATTACCAAAGCCGTACCACCGATGCCCAAGAGTGCGAGAGCAACGACGACGATAATATAGGTGCGCCAATTGTTTGCCTGTTGATCAGCACGTTTCGTGCTCATGCGACCAGGGGTCATATTGGGAAGGAGTGATTTGCTCGGGCGGCGCAATAGCTTCGCAGGGCGGAGTGAACGGCGTCGCGGTGATTTCTGCACTGTGTGTTCCATACTACATATGAATGCCATTATTATACACGAGCAAGGCGTCCTGCTCGGTTTTTAGGGTATTCTGCCGGTGATATTTTCATGATAAATTATAGGGAGTGGTATTTGGAGTATCAGATGACGAATCATATGCAGCTAATCGACCAGCTCCTCGATGAAGCACGCAAGAAGGGTCTGTACAATCCTGATATTCCAGGGGAGCGAGCGTTGGAATTCGCTGACACCACGCACGTGCATCCCGATGACCGCGTCGCATATCAGCTTCTCTACAGTAACGGATTCGCGCCACCGTTCATCGAGGAACGAAGTCAACTGCTCCATGAGCGTATTGACCTCAACCAGCTTGTTGTCCTCGTGCGTCAACGGTATTCCGGCCTCGATGCAATTCAGAAACAAACTGTCCTCAGCGAAATGCGTCGGAAGTTGACCGACCTCTGGCGTCGTACCCTCGATTACAACCTCATAGCGCCTACGGTGCTTCAAATCGACGGAATCCGGGTGGAATACGAACTAACGCGTATGCAAGAGCCGATTAGCTTAATTCGGTCCGATTCTGTCGCATCCGCTGAATAACGACGGCAAATGCAAAAAATCCGGTGCAAATTAATACAATAGTTGCGCCCGTTGACACTGCATAGTGGAATGAGATGATTAATCCGAGGATTGCAGAGCAAGCACCGATTGTGGCTGCGTAGATCATCATGCTTCGTAAATCACGCGTCAAGAGTGAAGCAGTCGCAGCGGGAGTGACCAACAATGCACTGGTCAGAATTACCCCCACGACTTGAATTCCCGTTACGACGGTGAACGCTAACAACACCAGCAACGTCGTACGCAAAAAATCTGTGTGGATGCCCATGACTTCGGCTTGTATGCTGTCGAATGAAGCGAGTTCGAGCTCTTTGTGCAAAAGAACGAGTACGATCAGTACTGCTACTGCGACGCTACTAATAAGCAACACATCGGTGCGGTCTACTCCGAGGATGTTGCCAAACAAAATATGACTCAAATCACGGAATGATTGTGTCCCGCTCATTAATACAATGCCAAGCGCAAACATTGCAGTAAAAATAACGCCTATTGCTGTGTCCTCACGGAGCGTACTTTTACGCGCCATCCAGCCGATGCCGAGAGCGGTCATGACACCTGCTGCGAGTGCGCCGCCAAACAAATTCCAGCCGTTCAAATACGCTACCACGACGCCTGGCAATGCGGTATGCGCTAATGCATCACCAATGAAAGCCAAGCGACGCAACACGACATAACTACCAATGACGCCGCAGGTCATTGCAATCACGATTGATGCAAAGAGTGCACTCTGCATAAAACCATATTGGAATGGAGCGAATACCCAGTTGTACAGAGCGGTCATGTGTTGATCTCCGTGTGAAGTGTGCTGTATTTCGCTGCTTCTGTAAATGCTGCCAGCGTCCCTCCATGAATAACCGCTACATAGTCGAATTCTTCACTCAGACGACTTAAATCATGGGTTGCCACGACAATCGTCCGCCCGAATGATTTGAGTTCTGTAACGATGTTGGTAATCAAAATGCGTGTTTCGGGGTCTATGTTGTTGAATGGTTCATCGAGCAGGAGGAGCTCTGATTCTTGTACGATGGCCCGTGCCAGCAGTGCGCGCTGTTGTTGCCCGCCTGAGAGGTCGCTGATGAGGCGATCTGCCACAGAAGAAAGATTGAGCCGTTCGAGAGTCTGATTCACGAGTGCGACATCGTGTGCCTTCGGTTGCCGCAACCAGCCCAGATGAACGTATCGGCCCGTCAGGACGAAGCGGCGAACCGAAATGGGGAATCGCCAGTCTATTTCTCCTCGTTGAGGGAGATACGCTACACGATGATGACATGCACGTACGCTACGCCCGAAAATCTGCACGGTACCTGCACTGAATGCTTGTAGGCCGACCAGCGTCTTGAGCAATGTGCTCTTGCCAGCCCCATTTTGACCGATGAGTGCGACGCGTGCACTCGCTGGAATCGTGACTGTCACACCAGACAGCGCATCGCCTTGTTTTGCGTCGTAGCGAACATGCAAGTCATGGATTTCGATAGCGGGTGCATCCGGTACCGAATCCACATGGGTGCGACCACTATAATTCAGGAACATCTGTTAGTTACCTTGCAGCGAGGTGCTCATTGTGGTGACATTGTAACGCATCATAGAGGCGTATGTTGCCCCCGCACTACCTAATTCACCGAGTGCATCGGTGTAAAGTGATGGGGCAATTTCTACGCCGGCTTCTTTTGCGACGTTTGTAATCAACGCACTATTGCTCATATTTTCAATAAAAATCGCTGGGACACCGCTGTCACGGATTGCCTGAGAGAGCGCTACGATTTTTGTGGCACTCGGATCGCTGCTCTCGGTACTGACCCCGAGGATTGTCCCGACAACGACAAATCCATAGCGTTGTGCAAAATACCCGAAGGTGTCGTGATTCGTCACTAGTTTGCGACGTTCAGCGGGAATCTTTGCCACCATAGATACGATATCTGCGTCGAGGAGCTGTAATTCTGCAATGTACCGGTCACTGTTTGCACGAAAGGTTGTAGCTTTGGATGGGAGTGCCTTGGTCAAACCATCACGGATTGTCTCGACCATCACAATAGCGTTACGTACATCGTGCCAAATATGCGGGTCGTATTCTTGCACAGTCGCATTTTTGTTGGCATCTGGCTGCGGCATGTCTCCGTGATTTGCCTCGTGTGCTGGTATTCGTGCACTGCTGATGATATTCGGTGCCTTCGCCCCTGATGCGCGATACAGTTCGTCGAGCCACGGTTCGAACCCGAGTCCAATCGTGACGACTGCAGCAGCGCGGTCGAGCTTTGCGCCATCCTGCGGGGTTGGTTCGTAGGCATGTGCATCGTTGTTCGGTCCAACTATGGTATCAACTTGTGCTGCGTCACCAACGACGTTTTGGACGATATCGCCGAGCACACTAAACGACACCATGATGGATGGAGTTTGGGTACTCCTGGGTGACACTGAGCAACTCGCGAGAAATATTCCGAGGATTACAACAATAGAGAGAAAACGCGCCATGAGTGTGCTCCGAATGAGAGTGACTGTCACTGATAATGATAGTGACTCTCATTTGTTTCGTCAAATAATTAACGCTTCGGAAGTGCAAAAAGGCACGTAGTCGTGCAAGGACCGTTTGCAAGCATGAATACATACAACTTGCACATCCTCGGTGTCTCAGAAGTCACTGTGCCTTTGGCTAATTTCTCATGTTGAGTGGTTTTTCATGGATGGAGGAACAGTGCTTTATTGCGAATCGACCTTCAAGTGGACCGTCGTCTCACTAGAGAATGTGGTCGTCACAGTTCGTAGAGGATTTTCACTGAGAAGACAGAATCTCAGTGTCTGCAAAATAGAATCGAGGGCATGTCACTTTATATTCCGGCTTCTTCCCGGATTGCTTTCGTCAGAAGCGGGCCATTTCGCAATAACCATCCTCCGTCTGCGGCGCGTGCGCCGAGAATTGCAACCGAAAATCGGTTATCGGGGTCGGTCCAAACAATCATGCCTGATGCGCCACTATGCCCAAAAGAATGTGGTGGGAATGATGAATCTACCCAATGCGGAGTTTTCGTGCCGCGCAGTTCTGGTCCGAGCCCCCAACTGCTGTGTTCCCACCAGAGTGGTTTCATGAAGCCTCCATGCAACCCCCCGGTTTGATCTGTTGTGGCAGCGTGGAGGAGCTCGGGCGTGAGAAACTCAGCGTCTGGTAAAAATGCCTGCACCAGTGATAATGCGCCCTGTGCATCGGTACAGAGCCCACCAGAGGGTAATGAAAGCGATCGCCAGAACGGGGAATTAAAGGTTTCGAGCTCTGTGCCACGATGGGTGCCACGAATGTCGCCAATGACTGCGTGCGCGACATCTGGGTTGTACCCGAGCCAACCGCGAATGCCGAGGGGGCGGAGGACCGTCTCAGCCAAGGCTTCCGGACAACGCATCCGAGTGACGACTTCGAGGATTGATCCGAGGATGATGTAGGCTAAATTGCTGTATTGGACGGTTGTATGTGGCGGTTGCGCAGGAGCTTCGACAACGCAATCAGCCCGCAAAAGTTCCCATGTGAGTCCGATACTGTGTCTGCCCTCTTTGTTGGTCACATCCATTCCATATCCGCTGGTGTGTGAAAGCAATTGTCGGATGGTACGGGTTTTGCTCTCTGGATGGAGGGTCGATATATAGCTTCCTATAGGTTCGTCGAGTGATAGAACGCCACGATCAATCTGATGCAAAATTGCCAGAGAAATGGCAAGTTTGGTTACCGATGCTACCGGAAAGATACTGTGAGGTGCGAGCGGGTGATTGGCTCCATCGAGGCCGTATGCCTGGATGACGGGGTCGTTGTAGCCGTATTGATAGCCGATGACAAGACCGGGAAGTTGACTGGAATCCTGTAACTGTGCAATGGTTTCTGCGAGTGACATGATTGCCCCTTTATGTATCTGACACTATTGTACGATAGACATTTACTCGGTAAAATACAGCTATCCACCTATGTGAGAACGATATGAAGCGTCGAACAGTATTATCATTAACCGCGACACTCCCGTTGGTCGCGTGTGCCAGTATTACAAAGAATCCTCCCCAGGCAGTGCAATCAGAAGGACCGACGCCAGGTCCACACGCTGGCATATATGTAAACCCTTCGTACCAATACGGGTCGATATCGCCACGTGTGTTTGGGTCGAATACGGGACCTTGGCAGACCATTGGACTCGATCATCGTGCTCTGATGCCGGATTTGGGTATTTCGTTGATACGCTGGCCAGGAGGGAACTGGGGTGACGAACATGACCCATCCACGCTGATGATCGATGAATATCTGGAACTATGTAAAACTACCGGTGCAGAACCGATGATTCACGTGCGTCTGTATGGTGGGACTCCCGCACAAGCGGCTGAGATGGTCAGCTACGTGAATGGAACAAAACAAGCCGCAGTACGCTATTGGGCAATTGGTAATGAACCAGATTTGTTCGTCAAAAAACGTGGGGCAGCTTCGTACAATGTCGCTGATTATGCGCGTGATTTTGTTGCATACCGTGCAGCAATGCGACAAGTAGACGCATCGATAATCGTTCTCGGTCCAGAATTAAGTCAATTCGGTAGTGATGATGGCTATCCGCGTGATGCATCAGGTGAGTATTGGCTGCGAGGATTTTTGGAGCGTGTTCCGGATGTCGAAATCGTTTCGCTGCATCGGTATCCATTCGGTGAAAAAGCCGTATCGACGCGCCAACTCGCAGATGAGCCCGTACGCTGGACAGAATCGATTGCCTATGTACGTTCGTTGATGCGAGACATTTTGGGGCGGGAAGTACCAATCGCAATTACCGAGGCGAATTCAGATTGGAGTGGCCGCGTCGATGATACGACCGGAACGAACTCGTGGCGTAATGCACTCTGGTGGGCGGCCGTTTTGGCACGGCTTATCACCGCACAAGTCGTCATGGTGAATCAATTTTGTTTGGGAGCTATTTCTGGACAGGGATTAGGAATTTTCGGACCAGTTTCGTATAGTAGCGGGCCGTTGCCAATCGCCGAGGTTTATCGTTTGTTCCGTCACTTTGGACAGACGTTGGTGCATGCTGATGTTGGAAATGCGGAACTTCATCTGGTTGCCTCACGCCGTGATGATGGCGCGTTGACGATAATCGTGGTAAACACCAGTGCCAAAGGTCAGATTGCTCCCTTGTCGATCGAAGGTATGCAGATCGCAGAGGCGAAGATGTGGAGATTTGGCGTCGACACACGACTCCGTGAAATTGGCTCCGCTTCGATTGGAGAACCAATCACATGGCCAGCAGAATCTGCGACGTTGCTGGTGATTGATGGCGCGTAGAAGAATGCGCGCAACGTGATTGACACGCACCAGGATCTGGCATTGGGCATGCTACGCAAATAGCTGCCACACCAACTATGTGTGGCAGCTGTTTACTGTTCAGATCGGATCAGCGCGCGCTTGCCCTTTTCTCCATACCAACGAAGAATCACGTAGAGCAACAAGCCAAATGGTCCTGCCATGAATGTGCAAACGAGGCAGAGTGACGTTTGCCATGCAGGGATGCCACGGTCTCGTGCATCAAGAAATAACCAGCGGCCAGTCCACAGGTCAAATGCCAAGAAGTGAATCCATGCAGTGGTTTACCCTTGAGTAGTTCCTAAGAGTTGCTGAACAAAAGGCAACGTTGGGTTGGCGAGTTGGGGCAGTATGGTAAGCAGGTTGGGGAGCACCAGCACGCTATACAACAGTGCAATCGGCACGACAATTGCGTGTGAACCGATGATACGTCGCGTATGATGCCAGTTGGGAAGGATAATCATTAGCAGCCAAACGGCAGCACTAACAGATTACTTCCTTGAAAAATCTGTGCCACAGTCGACCTCAATTCATCTGTTTATGGTGTTGCCGTTGGCGCAGCCACGGTTGCGGTTGCAGGCACGGTTGTCACAGCAGAGGTCGCTGTTGCTGCCGCGGTCGCAGTGGCCCCATCAGCAGTTGCTGTTGCTGGTACTGATGTAAATTGTGCTGTTGCAGATGCAATCGCGAGATCTGTCGTCGCAGTGGCTGCAGCAGGAGTATCAGTGATGATTTCCAGCGTGGCAGTTTCAGGCACGGCAGTCTGCTGTTCAGGAACAGCAGTAGCATTTGGTTTGGCGGGTTGCGCAGGTACTGCAGTTGGCGGTACGGTTGCTTCCACTGTGGGGGTGTTTTGTATTCCCATTGTTGCGGCTACTGCAGTATTAATTGCATCTTGGGCAACTTGTGTTGCGACGAGTGCCGTTGCGACCTGTGTTTGGATGCGCTGCTCGTCGGTTTGCCCACAGGCAATGAGCGTGAGTGTGAGCAACCCGGTCAGAATAAGGTGTCTGTGATTCATTTACTACTCCATGTCGTATGTATTACTATCATAATACAACAAGAAGTGACTGTCGATGGTATTCCTGTCAATTACACCCCAGATGTCTGGCCAAGCAACTGAGCGGCGAGATCGAGTGCATCGACCGGCCAGAATACTTCTGGGCGAGGATGCACACATTGAGGATTTTCTCTGCGCGGGCGACAGTTCAACAGTGCTTCAACCCATGTATGAGGAACGGCGTCACGTCCATATACTGCACCGAGGAGCGCGCCACATATCGCAGCATTGGTATCTGTGTCACCTCCTTGCATGACGGTATCTTGGACTCCAGCCCGGAATGACTCGGCGTGCAAAAGCTGCCACAAGGCGTTTTGGAAGGCAATCATTACCCATCCTTGTTGATGGACATATGTTGGGGGTCGCTGCGTGGCAGCACTGGAAATGACATCACGGAGGGCTTGGGGATCATTCCTTTTGTCAGCATGTTGCACGATATATTCATAGAGTTGCTGCGCGCTACAGCCAGTTTTGATGACATGGGCAATCGCCATTGCAAATAATGCACTCGCCGAACGCGTAATCGGGTGTGGGTGCGTCATCGCAGCGTCGTGTTCTGCCCATGCTGCAACGGTTTCGGCAGGATAGTGTGTCCCAAAGATGCCTAACGGACTAATCCGCATCAGGGCTCCGTTTGCTTGTGTATCAGTTGATGGCTTACCCGTCAGCCCAGTCCTCGTTGCAGTTCCGCAATCAAATGGACCAGAACGCAACCAATAGACATACGATTGAAAAACAATGTCACGCTTATACGTACCCTCGGCCACAAGGGAACGAGCCAGCATGAGTGCGAGTTCTGAATCGTCAGTCGGTTGGCCTGCGAGCGTGCTGTGCGTGCCGCCGTCAGCGAGTTCTGTTACACCGTTTGGGTATTCCCGTTTGATACTCTCTGCGGTCCGAAATTCGACGAGACTCCCCAGCGAATCACCGGCGATTTGTCCAAGCAAGCACCCTTCTGCGCGCGATAATGCCGTGCTGACGTTCTGAAGGTTTTGCATATCGGTCTCCACTGTGTGCTTCCAATGCGTGAAGAATACCATGAAAAACATTTATACGCAATACTGTTATTCAATAACAATGTTGTTTTCGATGACATGAGTTTCAGAGCAGGACGTTGTAAGCCTGTTTGATTCATTGGATATAAACAAAATTGAGACTCGTCTGGTACAATGATGGGGTTGAAACAAAGCAGAAAGAATACCACTTCATGCCAGACACGCTGATGATTCTGATCTCGGGTCCGTATATGTCGGGGACAGACGGTGACGAGGCGGCAATAGAGAAGAATCTCAAGAAAATGGAATCATATGCGCTCCCGATTTTTGAGAAGGGGCATATTGCGGTGGTTGGGGAGTGGCTCGCATGGCCAGTCATCCGCCAAGCAGGTGGCGATTCGCATGCATCAGAACAATTCCGTACCTATCAATATCCGGTTGCACACCGGCTTCTCGAAAAATGCGATGCGGTATTACGCATCCCGGGTCAATCTCGGGGCGCAGATCTTGAAATGGCAAAAGCACAAGAGATGGGGAAGCGAATATTCTACAGCGTCGATGAAATTCCAAATGTCTAGGTATCTTCTTCGAAAGCAATCTTCACAGCAATGTGAGCATCCTCCCATGGAGAATAGATCGACTCAGACGCCTGTAAAATAAGCTGCAAAATAACCTGTGAAAAAGACAGAAAAAAACCTTGAGCAATCAAGGTTTTTTTGTGGTGCGAATTTGTGGTGGAGATGGGGGGAGTCGAACCCCCGTCCAAAATAGGCGAACTGCGAGCATCTACACGTGTAGTCAGTCGTTTGCTTTAA
>CANJHS010000005.1 GCA_947474225.1 Roseiflexaceae bacterium
ATTTACCCTGCGTGGCAAAGTTTTGCCCATCGGTGGTCTGAAGGAAAAGACGTTGGCGGCGCACCGTGCCGGCATCAAGACATTTCTGTTGCCCATCGCAAACGCCAAGGACATCCCCGAACTGCCCGACAAAATTCGTGCCGATTTGGAGTTAATTCCGGTGTCGACCATGGACGAAGTACTCGCGGTCGCGCTGGTGAAATCCGAGTGAGCGCTTCAAACCCCTGCAGCATGCGTGCTGCAGGGGGCTTTGTTATGGGAATACTGCGCCGCTGTTGTATTTCACCCGAACAGGAAACATACGATCCGTGTTCGTGTTATCACCCACTTGCCCGAATCCATTCACCCCCCAGCACTTTGGGATGCTTTTCAATGTCGCGCAAAATGTTTGCCCTCCTGCAGCTAACACTCCATCGATTAAATTGGTGTTGTGTCTGCATACTTGACCTGAGACAGGGTCATGGTACTCAAACTCGTACACCAAAGCATCCCTGAATTGGTAAAACACGTCATAGGATCAGAAGGTGAGAAAATCACGTTTGCTGGAATCCGTGAACCGTCTGCGTACACTGCCGGTGTGGCTTTTGTGACGTCCGCGTAATTTATGTCATTGTTGAGTGCTTGACCATATTTGTTGTCCCCCCAGCACCACGCTCCTGTCGTATTTGTAGCACAAATGTGGTCGCCACCGGCTGTAATGCTCGTTACTCCCGTGAGTGGCGCACCATGGAGTTTAATTACTTGGGTGGCGTACAATTTGGTTTTTTTGTTACCGATGCCGAGCTGCCCATGAGTGTTTTGCCCCCAACATCACACGGTGTCTGCACTGAGCGCACAGGTGGAGTGTTCTGAAGCAGTTACCGCAGTGACATTGGTGAGCATGGTATTGGCTGTCTTTTTGACTTGAAACGCACCAGTTTTCGTTGAGAAATCAGACGATGTTCCAATGCCTAGTTGTCCATGATTATTCTGTCCCCAACACCACACCGTCTTGGTTGATGTGAGTGCGCATACATGCAACCCGCCTACCTGTACATCAATGACTTTATTTAGCCTCGCCAGATTGGATTTTGTTACCAAGACAGGGGAAGTAGATGTGCGTGCTGAGAAAGTTGTGCTCCCTAATTGGTTAAAATCATTGTTGCCCCAGCACCACACCTCCGTTGCCTTTATTGCGCAAGACGACCCCACTCTATCACGAGGTCCAGACCAAAACGTCGTAAAACCTCGGCTCGTACGTATCTTGCTGACGCCGGTAAAAGGCTTCCGTGCAGCATCAAGCACTTGGTCAGCTCCTTTTTTGTCGACTTTTGTGCCTTCACCGAGTTGTCCATAATAATTTATCCCCAACACCAGACGGATGTCTGTTTGAGCGCACAGGTGTGATCACTGCCCACAGCAAACTGTACGCTGACTGCGGCTGCAACTTCTTGGGAAGGAGTGAGTACAAACAAATGACTAGACAGAATGACACAAACAAAGACGGAGAGAAATTTTATATGCATGGGGAGTTCCTTTCATTGAATGAAAGTATCCTCCACAAAAACACCTACAACATGTAATTTTTAACGGAAATGAAGAATTGATTCACTTCGTCACGGGATAGGCCGTGTAATCAGATTCTACTATTGACCCGTGCGCGACGGCGAAAGGGTTATTTTTCATCACAAGAAGCGGTTACTTTTTGGAACTGAAAAGTATAATCCCTCCGATGATAAGCAGAACGGGCAGCGCGTAGCGCCAAACCTGCGGACCGAATAGGACATTGACGAGCAACAATGCACCGATAAGCATCAGGATGCTCGCGATGGTCGTACGGCGTTGATTCACGTCAGTCTGTTCGAAAACATAGGGTTGGATGACGATGCCAGGGCGCTCCTCTGGCATGATGAACCACAAGACGAAGTACGCGAGCACACCAGTGCCAAAACCAATTACCAGGATAAGGAAAATCAGGCGCACAACCCATATCTCGAGGACAAGTGCACGGGCTATGCCACTACAGACACCGGCGACCATGGCGTCGCTGCGGCTCCGGTAAAATCTTGTGCGGGTACTCATACGACCTCCTGTAACAATCGCGCGTAGGACGCGTCGATAGTACATTTGGTTGCAGCTAAGAGAGGTTGATGACCATGAGTTTCGGTTCGGTCATCTCTTCGATGGCATAGCGGACCCCTTCGCGCCCGAAGCCTGATTGCTTGACACCCCCATAGGGCATCGGTTCGATACGCCAGGTGGGCATGTCGTTGACAATCAGACCGCCGACCTCGAGGAGATCATACGCCTGATATATGCGCCCGACATCACGAGTGAACACCGCCGCCTGGAGGCCGAATTCGCTGTCATTGACCATCGCAAGTGCATCGCTGTATTCGTCGTATGGGGTAATGGTGACGGCCGGCGCAAAGACTTCGCGGCAGTTTACGTGCAAATGCGGGCCTGCGCCGGTGATAATCGTCGGGCGCACGATACCGCCATCGACCGTCCCCCCGGTCACAAACGTGGCGCCGGCAGCACGGGCTTCGTTGAACCAGTCGGCGATGCGCTCTGCTTCGGCTGCTGTGATAACGGAACAGAGATCGGCATGCTCGTCGAGCGGATGGGCAATCACCAAGCGTTCGACACCGGCACGCATGGCTTCGACGAATTGGGTATAGACACTGCGCTGGACATAAATGCGCTGCACACTGATGCAGCTCTGGCCTGCGTAATTGAATCCGCCTGCGACGCATTTTGCAGCAGCGACGGCGATGTCTGCATCGTCGTGGACGATGACGCCGGCGTTGCCGCCGAGCTCGAGGGTGATCCGTTTGCGACCACACGCTGCTTTGAGCTGCCAGCCCACCGCTGGTGAGCCGGTGAATGAGAGCAACGCGATGCGTTCGTCGTGGACGAGCGCCTGGGCATCACTGCTGGCGATAGGAAGGACGCTCAGTGCCTCGGCAGGCCAACCTGCCGCAATAATGGCATCGCCCAGCATGAGTGCCGCTGTGGGCGTCTGTGAGGCTGGCTTGAGGACAATCGGACATCCTGCTGCAATCGCAGGTGCTACTTTGTGGGCTACCAAATTAAGGGGGAAGTTGAAGGGCGAAATAGCAGCAATCGGGCCAATCGGGAAACGCTTTACAGTGGCGTGGCGCTGCTCGCCGCCTGGGGCGCGATCGAGGCGCAGAACCTCGTCGTGACTCTGGCTACATTCGTCGGCGGCTGTTTCGAATGTGGTAACGGCACGGCTGACCTCAGCGCGGGCCTGGACGATGGGCTTCCCGGCTTCGAGTGCGATTGCCTGTGCGAAAGATTCGCGATTAGTAGCAAGGTTTGCCGCAACCGTGCGCAAGATACGTGCCCGGGTATGGGCTGGTAACGCACGTGTCTGTGTAAACGCCTTGTGAGCTGCGGCAATAGCCACGTCGACATCGGCGCGGGTAGCACGTCCGACTGCGCCAATCGGCGCATTGTCATAGGGGCAATGAATCATCGGACCAGGTCGGTCTGCATGGACGCCTGCCAACAAAATGGGACGTGGTGATGACATTGATGCCTCCGTAGCGTTTATGGCTGTATCCAAGTCTGGTAGAGCGTGTCGATCGAGCACGAGCAGGCGTCATTCGCAACAGCCTGGAGTGAATGACTATCAGCAATGCCATAGCGATACCGTGCGACGTATTGACGGAGCATGCGGTCGAATTGGTCTGCGCCGATGCTGGTGCGAAGAGCCTCGTAGAACAACGCACCCTTGGCATAGGCTAGCACATTAAATGAATAGAGTGTGTAGTCGCGCATGTGTTGGTGGACCGGTCCATCGAGTTCCCGTTTGATGAGGAGGTCGTATTGACGCTGGAATTCTGCAAGCTCACGTTGTGCCGCTGCAGCAGCGCCAAACGCACGCCGGTAGATGACCTGTGCATACGTCGCAAGTGATTCGTCGACCCACGCATCTGCCTGCACGTCGTTGCCAACCAGATTATAAAACCACTGGTGTGCGACTTCGTGGACGACCGTACTCTCGAGGCGTTTGCCGCTCGCCATGGTGCGGTCTTGGATGAGTAGTAAACCTGGATACTCTACGCCATAGAACGATGCAGCATCGACTGCGA
The DNA here is from genome assembly GCA_947474225.1 of Roseiflexaceae bacterium. Lineage (GTDB taxonomy): Bacteria > Chloroflexota > Chloroflexia > Chloroflexales > Roseiflexaceae > UBA965. Next base: position 4,101 of record CANJHS010000005.1, read on the forward strand.
CGAAATCGAGTTCATTGTAGGGGTATTGGCCGAACCGCGCATTGAAGAGACGGAGCGATTGGGTGGCATAGTAGAGTGTTTGTGCTGCTCCTTGATGGCTCTCATCAGCCGCTGCATAGACTCGGATGCGGGTGCCGTCGACCATCGTGATAACGGGTGTCAGTGTGGTCAGCACAAATGCGAAATCACGCTGGAGCCCACTGACGATACGGACGGTATCTGTTGTCTCATTACGTTGTTGCTGAATCATCGTACCGGTGCTGACCAGTTGGTGGCTGCTGGGAATGGTCAGGGTGACATCATAGAGAGCCATCGGACTGTTGACGAGGTCGCCTTTGGTGTCTGGGTCAGCAGTCTGCCACATGCCACCCTGAGACATTGCCAAGAGCGGGTATGCCGATGCAAACGAAAGCGTACGACCATCGTCATTGAATGCGCCGTATTTGCTCTGTCCCAATCCAGCGGGAATAGTCGTTCGGTAGTCGAGTGTGACCACGATACTATTGGCGACTGCTAAAGGCTGTGGTAGCAGTACCTCGACGATGGTCCCTGTCTGATTGAGCAGATACCCCACTGTGCTCCCGTTGACACGGGCACGCACGATGCGCGTCTGGCCAGCGAAGTCCGGGAGATTGGCAAATAAATGGAACGGCAGACGCGTCACCACACTGCCGGTCGTATTGATCCAATGGAGCTGCTGCTCCATCTGTACGGTTCGGGTTTGCACATCCACCGTCCCTACGCTTGTGTATAACGGGACGTCCCCTGCCTGTGCAATGTCATTTTGCGCTGTTGCATGCATCGCCAGATTCTGTTGCGAATATGCCGACGCTTCAACCTGCTTCGGGTTCAATATCAACAGAATGCCCATAATAGCGACGAGGTGAATGATGAGTCGGCACTGCGCACACAGGGGTCGGCGTGTCTGCATCAGAGTCGCACCACAGAGATACCAATCGTATAGAGCGCATACCCGAGACTGCCTGCGGCGAGTCCGATGCTGAGTGCATAGACAAAGCCGAAAAGCGTTTGTTGCCGCATCGAGAGAAGGCGCACCCAGAGCAAGAGGTACGTCGCATACACTGCCGGGAATGCCCACAGCAGGATGCTATATGCGGGCCCGCTGTGTGGAATGCCAAAGAGAAATGCCGCACTGTTTTGTACCAGGGCACTGTCATACAAAATGTACGTCACGATCCCAAGAAAAGCGATTGCGGCTATGGCAACGAGGAGTTGGACAAAGTGAAAGAGACGAACACCGCTCTGTGGCGCGGCAATGCCGCGTACCCGGCGTACCAAATACGCTATCGGCCGAATGGCGAGAGCAAGGATTAACCATACAATCCCGGCGATTGCAGGGTAAAGGTTTGCACCGAGTGGATTGCTCCCGTTGAGCACTTGCGCTGCAGCTGAGGTGGTGGTGATGGTATCGCTGCTAGCGAAAGCCGTTTTTTGTAATTGTAAACAGCCGGTATCCGGTGTTTGTTCAGGTGCATCCAAAAATGCGTGAAAAATACTCGCCGTGCAGACATTATCCAAAATCGCACCATGCGCCCCGTTGGGAGTCACAATGACGGTTGCATGGTGAAATCCAGGCACCACCACTGCTGCCAGCCGTTCTGGAGTAATGGGGTCATACCGGCCGGAACTGATAAGGGTTGGGATATCACTCTGGAGAAGGGCATTGACCGTCTTGTCGAGTCGGCTGACCGCCGCAATCGCGCACCAACGGGATGTGTAGTCGATGTCGTCGGTGACGATATTGGGGTCGAGGGGGAAGAGTCCACTGCTTGGCACGCGGTAATCAGCGACACTGGGAATGACTTCCTCGGCGCATGTCGTAGTCGCCTGCATCCCCTCGCTCATGCCGTCATAGAACATGAACAGTCCTGCGATGCTTTGGAATGACGCCATGTCGCCTCGATCAATCTGGTCAATGAGCAAGGGTACATAACGGACTAGTTCGTTGTCATACATTAATTGGAATAACACCCCAGCGACGTCATCGCCCGTCAAAATGACGTTGTGGGGGGTAGCTGCTTTGATGTCAGTCAACGTCATGTGCAACGGGTTGGCATTGATACGTTTGAGGAGTGCGGGCAGCCGGGTGGTGAGGTCAGGGAATTGGCCATTGCACGCGCTGTCCGCGGCACAATCTGCAAAGAGATTGGCAAACGACTGCTGTCTCGAGTCGATCCACTGTGTCTGTGGATTGACTGTCATTGGAACGACGCCATCGAGCACGAGGGCGTGTACCAATGCTGGGTGACGGGCAACCACATGCTGCGCTAACAGCGTTCCGTACGACACGCCATACAGATCGATGCTCTCGTGCCCGAGAATGCTGGCCACGGCGGCGACGTCGTCGGCATTTGCAACGCTGTTAAATGCCGATAAATCGATACTGGCAGCGCGTAATCGATCGGCGCAGACCTTCCATGCTTGCATTTGACGGTCTGTCCGCTGCATATTTGTCATTTGTGTGGCATACAGTTCTGCGGTGAGGGCAGAGAGTTCAGGGCAGTTGAGGCTAGGGGTTGCCTGCGTAGTGCCGCGTTGTTCGAAGAACACAATATCGCGATTGGTAGGAATGACACCCGTCGGTTTGTTGATAATCGACACAAACGTCTCGATCGTATCCCCTCCCGGGCCACCTTGGAGCAAAAATAAGGGACGATTTTGATTCGATTCGGTGCTTCGCACAATCATGATGGGCAACTGAATGTGTGTGCCGTTTGGCGCATCGTGATGCAGTGGGACGCTCACCGTTCCACAGTCGACCGTACGGTTGGTCGGTGCAGGTGTCAGACATTCCCCGCTGGTGTATCTGCCAGCAGCGTAGGTCGGTGTTGGCTGCAGGACTATGGTAGCCAATAGGAACACCATACATATATAGCGAAGCTTTGTCATATGACCGCCTTTATATAGAAAAAAATCTATTTCCATCACTCTATTCTAGTGATATACCATATATTGTGACAATACCGCCATTGCCGTCTGCTACAGGGTCGATACGGAGTTGGTAGAGGCGGTGCGATGCATCAGGCAGCGTTGTCACATCGATGACCACACGCTGACGGCCTGCTCCGAAGGTCCACGCCACCGCATGTGCTTCGTCGAACTGATTTGGGGCTGTTGCCACAAAGAGTTGCCCGTTGCGGTCTGCCGTCCCTTCCGCAGCCAAATCAATGACGATGCGGCGAGGACGCACAACATCGAGTAGTGGCGAAGTCACAGAGGGATCGAGACCGACCTGGATCTGCCAGCCAGTAGCGTGTTTTTGCGTGGTTGCATTCGCGCTGGTCCAGCCCAATGGTTCACCAGTGAGGAGGGTGAGATGGCCGGCACGAAGCAATTCCCCCGCAGTGGGTACGCGTTGTTCGGCGGGCACTCCTGCTGGCATGGGTACGGGCTCTAGCAGTGGAAGGATATCGAACAGACAATCGGTCACTGCTGTGGGGGTTAGTCCGTAGCGCTGTTGCATTGCCAACGACGGCACCAAAAAATCACTCGCCATGAGCACTGCTGCCCCTGCTTGGTGGGTGCGCGTAATCTCCGAGCGGATCTGTGCACACCCTGCCTGCCATGTTGTATTGGCAGCAATTGCGGCGTTGACTGAGAGGAAATGTTCACGCTGCTGATAGTAGGGGAGGTACAGTTCTTGTAATCCATCAGGAACCAATACAAGATCTGCAGGCTGACTTGCCGCAGCGACTGCGCGTGCAATATCACGCTGGAGATCGGTCTGCGCATCACCGCGCAGGCGAATTGCACTCAGATTGACCCCAAAAGTCACAGCCAACAAGACGACTGCTCCCACAAACCGGACATCCCATTGCTTCAAGGTGGCATACGGAGTGAGGATGAGGATAATGGCAATCGGAGTCACCGCAATCCAAAACTCAATGTTGTCGGGCTCCCACCAGCTGAAAAATACGCCATAAGTCATGAGCCATATCAATAACCACCAGTTTTTTATGACGGTGCGTGTGCTCGACCATACCGCTGTAGTAAGCACAACGAGGATTATTCCGATATACGTGCCCCAGCCCGCTACAAGGGTGTCGGATAGCCCAAGCAAAACGTCACTGAAGGATGCGTTACCGCCCCACCACCCACTGTCGACATACTCAAACAACCAATGATGGGCTGCTGTATAACTGGTGAATCCGCTGACACCGATGATTACCGCCAGGTAGGCACCTGCCACCAGGAGAATGCCGCCCGCTCCTGCAGCAAGCCATCCGCGCCGCGCTGTGCCGCCCGTGCGCACACCAGGCCACGCGCGCACGAGCAATGGAATTGCGAGGAGTGCGTTGGTTTGGTGAAAAAGCACTGCACCTGCTAACGCTACTGCCAGTGAGACGCGCCACCGTCGTTCTGCTGGGTGTGGCTCTATCACCAACCAGAGCACCACCAAGAGACAGAGTGTGGCGAGCGTGTACACTTCGACTTCGACAGCGTAGTACCAATAGGCATACGAAAAAGCACAAGAAAGTGCACCCAGTAACGCAAGATCGACCCGTAGCCAACGACGGTAGATGATCGCACATAGAACCGCACTCCCGAGGCTCCCTGCGATCGCATTTGCCCACTGCAACGCCTGTGCAGTGTCCGTTCGTGCGAGCGATACAATGAGTGCACCAAATGGTCCGTATGCCAGATGATGCGGGTGAAATAATTGCTGCCAGGGTTTGCGACTGACATCGAGGATATATGACAGTGCATCGAAGGTGTGCACCTGTGTCAACGTAGCGCCGTAGACAACAAGCGAAGTTAGCGCGACCACGAGGCTGAGCACTATCATTGTGCGATGTTGCACCCCGTTCATTGACGCACCACCGCTGCGACGAATTGGACCCCCAGTGTACGGAAGTCGTTCATTGCAGGGTCAACGAGCGCTGGTACCCAGCCTGGCGTTTCGATACGCACCAACAACGTACCTGTTGCTGATTTGATGCCCGGTGGCACCGTCAACAGCATAGCCTCGTCGTGGTTATGAATGGGGTTACAGATCGGGACTGTCCATTGTGGTTGTGCGGGATCCCACGGCAATGGTTGCCCGGCGAGACTGATGCAGACCTCAGGAGCACTGCCATCCGTAGGTAGTCCACTATTGAGAGTCAAAATAACGTGATCGCCAGGAGTGGTTAATGGCAGTCTCAGCACACTGGTCGGTTCAGTCCAGGCAAAAGTCCTGCCCGCGATTGTTTCGGCGGGATAGAGCCCACTCACTTGTGCACCGGTATCGGTTGCATCAATGGCACGCGGCAACGGCGCTGCACCGTCGACAAGCTCATACCGTTGGTAGCTGATATTGAGCGCGTCGATGAGCGCTGGTTTTTGATTGAGGAGCTGCGAAAATTCAGGGATGCGTGCCTGGATATACTCACGTTTTTCAAAATGCATGCCGGGGAACCAGAGGGCACCGTCTGCCCCAACCATAAAGTATATTTTGCGCCCTTCGGCGAGCCAGCGGCGATACAACGTGACCAAATCACGCCCGTATTTCTCGGGGCGTTCACTGCGTAGCCCATAGACGTGTTGTCCATGTATTGCAATCAGTGGCAGCGCGAGCGTGTCTGCAGCATCGCGGGCAGCCACATAGCGTGGTGATCCACCACGCACAATAGTGATATCTTGCGGACGGCTGAGCGCCGCGATGCGATCGACCAACGCGAACGAGCCGTGGAGCTCGGGTACTGCTATGAGCGGACTGAGTGTACCTGCCAAAAATACTGTTAATGCGGTCACGCTCCCACCGCTCAACAGACGCCGCCACCACGCAGTCCCCCAGAGGACCACCGCACCATAGGCACTGAGCAACGCAAATCCGGGATATATGTTGGGGAGATAGCGACGCATGATGTAAATGTAGGTTTGACTACTCGTGCCGTAGCTGAGCTGGATGAAGACCAGCGCGGTCAGCAGCGTCACCGTTAGCACAAACCAATTCCGTCGATTAATCCCGCGCCAGAGCAGCACAACGAGACCAAAAAAGGTCATCTCAATGCCAAATGGCGATATATACCAGCCGACGCGAACCAAATTCGCCATTGAATTTGCATAGAGGTCGCGCAGCGGTACCGGCGCAGCCGGACTCTGGCCACGAACACGTGCACCGATATCGCTGAACAATTGGGCGATGACATCAGGGTTAATAGGTGGCGAAATAGGTGCGCCAATGTAGCCCTGAAGCGCCAGACAACTCCCCGTGGGATGGACACGTTGACCCTGTGTGAGGCATCCAAATGCGTCGCTAACGACGGTTGGTGTCAAAATTTGCGGGCGGATGAGATAGGCATAGCAGATGGCTATGCCGATGATTACCGCACTGATACGGCTCAGCGGACGGATGAATGGACGTAGCGTGACAACAAGCCGATCAATAACTGCTGTATTGCGACGCAACCAGAACGCTCCCAACACGATCAGTGCCACAATGCCAAGCTCTAGCCCGATGCGCGGGTAATTCCAGCCAGCATCAGCAATACTCTGGCTCGGGCATGGTTGGTAGGTAAGCGCAGAACACGGCCGAATGAGAAAAATATGCTGCAGTCTGGGTGTCAACAATGGGTAGACCAATAGCGCACTGAGCGCACTACCCTGGATTGGTGCAAAAAATGTATTGATGAAGTAGCCGCGCGACAGGGTAAGCAGGTGGATGATGCCATGCACGCCCGTCCCAGCAAAGCCCCAAACGACCCATCGGAAGCTCTGATGTTCCTCGTCACGCAGCCACTGCCAGACGAGCCACGCACAGAACGGTACCAACACAAAAACAAAATCGAGTCGTGCCAAAAGAAACTGTCCGGCGGCCAAGCCCAGTATCAGCGCCGCGAGGGAACGATCGGGCCGTGCAGGTACGCTGTAGCGCACCATTCCGTATACCATGGCGAAAAACAACCACTGCGCCGTCGTTTCGGACATGGGGTAGCGGCTAAACCAAACCTGCACGCCATTGAGTGCAAGGAATGTCATTGCGATAATACCCACTGCCGGTCCAAACAGCGCCCGCCCTGCCATCCCTAATGCCCAGACGCCCATCAAACCTGCCAGCCCCGTAGCTAATAGTCCCATGTGCACGCCGAACGCACTACTGAATAAGCCGATCCACGCAGGGAATAAATGGAGGAACTGAGGAGTATAGGCGCCGCTGGTTGCGTCAGATTCAGAGATGAATAGTCCTGCGAGACGCATCCGCGTCGTCATAAATCGGTCGCCAGATTGCACTCCGAGCAGATTGGACCAGCCTTGCGCCGCATCAGCATCTGTTTTGCGCCGGATTGCAAGCTCAGCCACAATCGGGTCGTGCTGGACAATTGACCCGGTGCGGGCTATCGCAAAACCGGTATTGGCATAAATTCCGGCATCACGCCCACCAAAAATCACCTCGGACGGCGTGCCGTTGAGGACGAGGGTGATTGTCAGTACGAGCGCCATTGCGACGATTTCCCAACGAAATGGTTTCAGCACAGCCCAGGTAGGCCATTGCATCCCTGACCCGCGAACCGCCCACCAACCAGTTACTGCCACAAAGGTTAGTGTACAGAGCAGATGCAGGGTGAGCGAAAAAACGCCAAGGCCTGCCATCAGGACAGCACATCCGCCATGGAATAGCATGCCAATCAGTGCGGATTGGAATAGTCTATCGAGTGGCTGCCCCGGATCGCCCAAGTGTGAAACCAGTGGCCAACCGGTGGCAATTACCAAAATCAGCATGCTGGCGAGGATCAAAATACTCACGTCTTCTCCGCCATAGGAGTCGGTCATCGCTGCATTTTAGCACGCCGCGATTCACCAGGATGCATGCTGAGTGTTTGTGCCAGAACAGAAGGGTCATCAGCAGGTCACAAAAATCGTGATGAATTGAGGCATACGTTGTGGACATGTATGCGTTTTTGAATGGTCTTTCCAATAGAACGCAATCACATCTCGAAGCGGCACAACATCCGTAGCACCCAAATCGAAGTGAAAAGTGGGATGTAGTTTTTTAGAAAGCGACGTACGTCGGTTGGTTGCTCCGTTTGCTGTGATGAGTGCCTTTATATGGGGAAGAGTACGAAGCATGCACAGGTAGCTGCATTCTTGCGGGCGAAACGTGCATTTGCTATCGGATTCTCCAGAAGAGCAAAATGAAAATGATTGAGTATCAGAAGCAATTAGACAAAATACTTGACAACAGCGTTTTTCGACCTATATTGAAAAAGGAAGTTGGGGCATGCAAAAACAAAAGGCACAGCTATGTCAGATAAATTGGTAATTGTAGAATCTCCTGCCAAAGCCAAAACAATTGAAAAATACTTGGGAAAAGGCTACACGGTCATCGCCTCGATCGGTCACGTCCGTGATTTGCCCAAACAAGAGAGTGCCATCGACATCGCCAACGACTACCTGCCGAATTACATTGTGATGCCCGGCAAGGAACGGGTGATATCAGATTTGAAGGCTGCAGCACGCAAGGCGAGTGCGGTCTATATGGCCACTGACCCGGATCGCGAGGGCGAGGCAATTGCGTGGCATATCGTCGAATCAATTGCTGTGCCCCGTAAAACTCCTATCCATCGTGTGACATTTACTGAGATTACGCCGAATGCAGTACGTGCAGCTATGGAACAGCCACGAACTATTGATATGGATCTGGTCAATGCGCAACAGGCACGTCGCATCGTTGATCGTTTGGTCGGGTACGGGTTGTCACGGGTGTTGTGGGATCGGGTCAGACGGGGTCTGTCGGGAGGTCGCGTACAGTCTGTAGCGGTTCGCCTGGTGGTCGAGCGAGAGCGTGAAATACTCGCATTCGTCAAACAAGAATACTGGAGCATCGAAGCCGACCTGCTCAAAATAAAAGACAACGCCACCCCATTCAGAGCGAATTTGATTGAGGTAGACGGCAAAAAAATCGAAAAATTCTATGTCGCAGATGAATCACACGCTGGTCGCATCGTCACCGACCTCAAAAATGCCCAGTGGCGTGTGCAATCAATCGAACGCAAAGACAAAAAACGCAATGCCCCACCGCCATTCATCACCAGTACCTTGCAGCAGGAGGCGTCACGCAAGCTTGGCTTTACGGCGAAAAAGACGATGATGGTCGCCCAGCAACTCTATGAGGGCATCGACATCGGCGGTACCGAGGGCGCCGTCGGTTTGATTACCTACATGCGAACCGACAGTGTCAATGTGGCCAAAGATGCCCAGGACGAAGCACGCACGTACATCAGCGCGACATACGGTGCAGATGCCATTCCGGGCAAACCAAATGTCTACACCACCAAAGCCAAAGGCGCACAAGAGGCACACGAGGCAATCCGCCCATCGTTGTCGGCGCGCAATCCGAATGACATCAGGGGTTCGTTGAACCACGATCAATCGCGGTTGTATGACTTGATTTGGAAGCGCTTTATCGCCAGCCAAATGGCACCCGCCGTGTTTGATTCGCAGACGGTAGATATCGCCGCTGGAGCGGTGTTGCCTGCGAATCAGGCATCCAAGGCCCCGTACACCTTTCGTGCCACGGGTTCAGTCTTGAAGGTGCCGGGCTTTTTAGCCGTATACAACGTCGGTCTGGACGATGGCGAAGAAGACGAAGACAAAGAGCGCCGCCTCCCATTGCTTGCAGTAGCGGAAGCACTCGCGTTGCATGTATTAACACCTGTGCAGCATTTCACCGAGCCACCACCCCGCTACAGTGATGCTACGCTGATCAAAGAGCTCGAGCGCCTGGGTATTGGGCGGCCTTCAACGTACTCGACCATCACCGCGACCATCGTCGACCGCAAATATGTTGAGGTAGCAAGCGGGCGCTATGTACCGACGACATTGGGCGAAAAGGTCAATGATTTGTTGGTCGAAGACTTCAACAAAATCGTCGATTACCCGTATACATCACTCCTCGAAGACCGACTCGACCTCGTCGCCGAAGGCCACGAAAAGTGGTTGGCGGTGGTCGACGAGTATTACAAGGTCTTTTTGGGAGCATTGGGACAAGCACGCAAGGAGCGCGTGGATACCGTCACCGCCCTGCCATGCCCCAAGTGTGATGCAGGAATGTTGATGGTGAAATTTGGCAGTCAAGGCGAGTTCATGGGGTGCACTCGCTACCCTGATTGTTCGTTCACCAGTGACTTTGTGCGTACTGACGGTATTATCACGCTCAAAACAATCGATACCGCACCGATGCCGGATGTCGAGTGCCCGACCTGCAAAGGTCCGATGATGGTGCGGCGTGGCCGCTTTGGTAACTTCTTGGCGTGCCTCGGCTACCCAAGCTGCAAAGGTACGTTGCGCCTCGACAAAAACGGCAAACCCGTTGCACCACCGGAACCGACCGGAATTACCTGCCCCAAGTGTAATGAACGTGAGCTACTGAAACGCAAAGGTGCGTTTGGTCGGCCATTCTATGGGTGTAGCGGATACCCAAAATGTGACTACATCATCAATGATTTAGGTGAAGTTGCTACCTATGACCCCGCCGTCGAAGCAGCCAAACCGCCGCGTCGGGGTGCCGCTGCTGCCCGTGCGCAAGCAGCACGTGCCGCAACGACTGCTCCGAAGCGTGCTGCAAAGCCAGCCAGCACCAAGATTGCCGCATCGAAATCAACCAAGACAAAGGCCAAGCCGACGAAAAGAGCAGCTAAACCGACTACAGTTGCAGCCAAACCGACCAAAGTTGCAACAGCCCCACGAAGTGCCACTAAGAGTGCAGCGGCGGTCCGCACACCCACCAAGAAAGCAATCAGCGGGACAAGTCCAGCGGCGACCGCTTCGAATCCCGCAGTGCGAAGCCCGCGTCCAAGCACCGCAAAACGAAAAAGCGAATAACGCAAAACACCCCGTACCTTTTTGGAGTGGACAGACGGTAGAACGATTGTCTGTTCACTGCAAGGAGGATATGTATGTCTGCTATTTCATTGCAACGTTTGTTGAAAGTGCTTATTTGGAGTGTGCTGATTGCCGGGGTGTTGTTGGTGGTGTGGTATGTGGTGTCACCCAAAGCAGTCGTTGCCGAGCCACTCGTCCCCCCCGAAGAACCCGCAACCCTTGTCGAATCAGCTCCCCTCCCTACGCCAACGGAAGTTGCCGGTGTGGTGGTGTATGTCACAGGTGCAGTGCTCCAGCCCGGACTCTATGCCTTATCACCAACAGAACGAGTCGGTGCCGCGGTTGCAGCAGCTGGCGGCATGACGACAAACGCCGCGTATGATGCAGTGAATATGGCCGAGCATCTTTCTGACGGCCAGCACATCAAAATCCCATTTGCCACGGAGGAGGGAACATCCGTGGCTGAGTCCGATACAACGGCACAAACGATTGCCATAAACACTGCTACTGCTACTGAATTGGAGCAACTACCGGGGATTGGTGCGAGCATGGCTGCTCGTATCGTTGCCTATCGTACGCAGCACGGCCCGTTTCTCACATTAGCAGATTTGGATGCGGTAAGTGGTATCGGAGCGGCGTTACTCGAGCGGCTCCAACCTGTTGTGCGGTTTTGAGTCATAATGAGATATCATCACGGTCTCGACTGACCGAATGCACCAAAATAGTGTGAGTCAGTGCGGCATCAGCGATGGAGCACCGAGGAGTACAGATGTTATCTACGACACGACGCACACGGATTGTCGCTACTATCGGACCTGCCTCAGAATCACCTGCGCAACTCGATGCATTGATTGCCGCGGGGATGAATGTCGCCCGCATGAATTTTTCACATGGGACACACCGTGACCATGCGCGTCGGATTGCCGATGTGCGTGCCGCTGCAGCCCGCGCACACCGTCCGATTGCCATCTTGCAGGATTTGCAAGGTCCCAAAATTCGTACCGGTGCACTCGTAGGCGGCACTTCTGTGCTACTCGAAGCAGGTGCTCCACTCATTATCACCATCGACGCAATCGACGGCACTGCAGCGCGTGTGTCAACCACATATACGCATCTGCCACTCGACGTCGCTATCGGTGATCATATTTTGGTGAGTGATGGATTGATCGACCTACAGGTCACCGCTGTTAGTCCCCGCGAGGTCTCGACCCGGGTCATATCTGGGGGTGAATTGCGACAAAATCAGGGAATAAACCTGCCCGGTGTAGCAGTCAGTATCCCAGCTTTGACCGCTAAAGACCGAGAGGATCTGGCGTTTGGCCTATCACAAGGTGTCGATTATGTGGCATTGTCGTTTGTGCGTCGTGCCGCAGACATGCGGCTCATCCGCGACGCGATTGAAGCGCACGGTGCAACGGTAGGAGTTATTGCCAAAATCGAAAAACCCGAAGCCCTCGATGACCTCGACGCGATCTTGCAGCTCTGTGACGGAGTGATGGTGGCACGTGGCGATTTGGGAGTCGAAATGCCGCCCGAACAGGTGCCTCTCGCACAAAAGCGCATAATCGAAGCAGCGAACTTCATGGGCGTACCAGTTATAACCGCCACCCAGATGCTCGATTCGATGATTCGCAATCCGCGACCAACCCGTGCTGAGGCAAGCGATGTCGCCAATGCAATTATCGACGGCACCGATGCGGTCATGTTGAGTGGCGAGACCGCGACGGGAGCGTGGCCGGTAGATTCTGTACAAATGATGCATCGTATCGCACTCGAAACCGAGCGCTCGGGGCGTCATCATGTGGTCAGCGCACCATCTTTTCGGTCACATGGTCCTGCTGATTCTGTCGCCGCTGCGATGTGTCACGCCGCCTGTGGCGTTGCCGCAGAAGTCGGCGCGGTAGCAATTATCGCCTTCACTGTGACAGGGTTGACTGCCCGTTTGGTGGCGCGTAGTCGTCCCTCCATACCGGTTATCGCTGTATCGCCAGAAATAGCCACGGTGAATCGATTGTCGCTCGTATGGGGTATTCATGCCATACACGGTCGTGCGGTCAATAAACTCGATGATCTCATCGACATGTTGCACATCATGCTCGTTGGGCAGGACTTGTTGCCCAACGGGGTCAAGGTCGTGCTCGTGGGCGGTCATCCGATTGCAATGGGGGGAACCACGAATTTTGTGAAAGTGATTGAACTGTGATCAAGCGCATTGCCCGCTGCTTCTCATTTGTAATGCTGATTGTGGTCATACTTTTCGTCATACACGTACAACATGACACTGCATTGGCTCAATCCGTTGCGGTACCGCAGGCAGCATTACTTGAAATCCAACCTGATGGGTCGGTCATGCTCGTTGTCGAGATTACCGCTGCGAATTCCGAAGCTCCGATGTTGGTCCTTCCGACCGGTGCAATAGCCCAGCGTGATACGACAGATATATTAGTGAATCTGATTGAACGCTATGCAGTCAAATTAGAGACGTCCGAAGTACTCCAGTTCAATGGCGTACTTGATGCAACAGCTATCCCGACGTTGACCCCGTACGCACGCTCAAAACCGGTTTCAGGAGCCATCAGCCAAGATGGTTCTTCCCTTCGATTACCGGTGACTCCTGTTGGTATGAGTATACGTATGGCGATTCGCTGCACCGGCTGTGCTGCTGATTGGTATCGCCCGCTGTTGCAACAACTGCCCACCTATGCGCCGGTCGTGGTCATTGGTGCCGGTGTTGCACATTGCCCCGGCTTGTGGCGTGTCCAGGCAAATACGGACGTTGATACGGGGGCAGGTCGTGCAGGCGAAGTTGTGACAATGCTCTCCGTCCAGAACACATCACTCATTGATCGTTGCACCATCACAGATGCAAAATATGCTGCTGTTGCTGCTCCCATTCGTGTCGTCACTGCCGATGGCACGCAGACATTGTTGCGTGTTGTGTTGTGTTTGGTTGTGGTACTGCTGTTGAGTATCAGCTCATACTACGGTGCACTTGCTTTGACCAAGCGGATGCACAGTGCGGTCGGGTTCCGCCCCGAAAAACGTTGATTCGGAGGTACATGCGGTGGACATGCAACCTAATGGCTGGACGAAACTGCTCATAGTGGCAGTGATACTTGGTGGATTGCTCCATGCAATTCGGCCAGAACCAGCCCGTGCAGTTCCGTCAGTGCGCGCCACTGCGACGCCATCGCGGACGGCGATAAGGATCCCCACTGCTACAGCCACGCGTATACCTGGTTCAAAAGTTCCTGCAGCAATAATGGGTTTAGTGGGGCGTGATCCTTTTTTTGACACCAAAAACGGCAAACCCAATACTGTCAGTCAAGATACCATGGGGCGCACCATGGCGACGTTAGGTGTGCGCTGGGTGCGCATAGATATGCGCATCCCCGCAGATTACTGGGCGTCTGATGCCGTTGTCGATGCTGCCATTGCCCAATACGACTACTTCATCAAAACAGTAGCCCCGCGCGAACATCTCCAAGTGTTGTTACTAGTTAACTTCGATGTCGTGATGGGGGTCGATGCAAACGAAATAAGCAAGGGACCGTACACCACCGACAGGGTCTATGGTCCGCGCTATAACGCCTACATGCGTATCTGGATGACGCGGGTCCAGCGGATTCTTACCCGCTACGGCAAGGCAATCGGCGCACTTGAGGTCTTGAACGAGGCAAATCGACTGCCGCGCTACAGTGTCAGCGGTCCCGTTGGCAATGCAGTGCCCGCAGCGGTCTGGGCCCAGTTGACCGCGACGTTGTATCGGGCGTGCAACACCGGCGCGTTGCGTAGCGTGTGCGCAGGGACCCCAATAATCCTGGGTGGATTGCATCCGCGCGGAACGGACGCCCAAGGTAGGGTGGGAGCGGTCAGCGATATCAAGTACCTTCGCTGGGTGTATAAATCGCCTGCATTTGTGGACGCCAAAAAACAGCTCGGTCGGTGGCCCCTTGATGGACTCGGCTATCACCCTTATCCCGTTGAGCTGAAATATGTGCATGTAACGACGATGTCGCAAGCAATTGATCGTGTCCGTGCACGATTGCGTACCGTTGGTGACGGATTGCGCCCCATCTGGATTACCGAATTAGGCTACAACGTGGCATATGGGCATCAAAACGAACTCGAACAGGCAGCTTTTTTGGGTACAACCTACCGCATCTTAGCTCATCGCAAACTGGCAAATGGGGCGCGCGATGTTGCGGTGATATTTTGGTTTAAGTATGAGGACTTCCCCCCAGATAGCGGGGTAAATGCCCAAAAGTGGGGACTTGTACACATTCCGTTTGTGGATGGCTCGTGTGCAGGTGGAGCATGCTATCGCAGCAATGGGATGCCGAGCCTCTATAGGCTGGCGTGGTATGTTTATCGCGATTTGAGTCTACACTAGTCTTTGGAATGACACACAATGCAGTCAAAACGGAACCACAGCCACTTTCTCTACGAAAAATCGCTGGTGGTGGACCTGTTCTCGCGAGTTACGGTGCACTCCATTGCAACGCATATGCGCGGACGCTGGCGATGTAGCCAGTGACGTCGTTTTCGTTTTTGGGGGCATAGACGGGGATGATATCTTCGACGGTGCGTAACCCGCGCTGCGCGATATATTCTTCTGCAATGATGCGATACCAATCATGGATGCCTGCTTGCCAGTCGACATAATCACGGAATCTTCCATAGCAGCGCGAATACTCTGCGCAGATGATATTGCCGATGTTGTGGGTCGTCGAGCCATCTTCTTTGATGCCGCTCCACTCAGCATTGGTAGCAAGATTCGACTCATGCATAAAAAATGCCAGTGCATAGACCGGGTTGATACCATAGGCAATCCCTTCGTCGATCCATATCTGACCTGTCCCTTGTGCTGGTGAGTTATACAAGCGCAGAATCTCGTCAATACGGGCGGCGCTGATTGTTGGTTCACCGGTGATGACGGTTGATCCAGGCGGGAGAAAGCGCGGGTCTTGGGTAAATGATGCGAAGCTCAGTGCATTCCACGGAGCGGCAGTATCTTGGGATGACTTAGGCTGTACCGCGGGTGCAAAGTACACACGCCATACAAAGACGGCTATCATGCACAAAGCTACACAGGCAAACACCAGCCAGGTGTTGCAGCCTCTGATGGCGGTGCGTCGTGGTGTGCCCAGCCGATTTGCACTGGGTTGACGTCGTTGTCTCGTCACAAAACCCTCAGTATCGACTACATCTGTGATTCGGTTTGGAGCGATTGGTGCAGATCCAACACCGAACCACGTCCGCTGAGCCATGGGTGGATGCGTTCTGCTGCTAACCACGCCTCTAAAGCGGGTGCGGGTAACGAACCACGTTCGGTTATTACCCCGGTGACGCGTTCAATAGGCGTTATGTCGAAGGTTGTGGGTGCTGCGTCAGCAATAGAACTGGGCGTATCATCGAAAGGCCACGATTGCTGTTCGCCATAAAAGAAGTCGTTGGGGAGCAATTTTTCGCTTGTACAAAACGTGTAGAACGGAATGTGTGCGCTATATGCCAATGAAGCCAATGACCTCGTCCCTGCGGTGTTGGTCAAACCGCATACATCGAGAGAATCTGCTCCGACAACCACAGCGTCGACACCACCAATGAAGGACGTCACCGCAGCATACTGCTGCGACGTGACCGTTAGCCCAATCGCCGCAATGCGTTCAATCAGCGCCTGATGTGCCTCTTGATTATTGCCTGACACGCATAGTACATCGATACGATGGCCATTGCGGAGGGCATGCTGTAACGCATACAAAACTGTCGTGCTATATCCGTACAGGATGATGCGTCGACAATCGCTGAGTACCGACATGCTTTGTACCGCGGTATCAGGTACACCCTGATTGAGCCGATGACGGAACGAAGCGAGGGTTGTTTCAACAGTGGCTTGGAGATCGGTGACAGTACCTGCCGAATCGAGATTGTGTAGCAATCCACTGAGCAGGTTGACCAAAGAGCCAACCGCTTGCTTGTGGCGAATGATATTCCAGCCAGTTTTGAAAATGTCGCGTCGTATTGCATTGACGGTAGAAGCACTACGGGAATGTGCGCACAACAGGAGTTCATCGGTAGCACGGACCGCAATTTGGGCCGCGCCATAACGTTGCTCGAGGATCATACGCCCCTCAGTATGTGGCATGTGTTCCACAACGAACGTCATGCGGAGTACAATGCACTATCAGCGTCGAATAGTATGGTTGGATTATACCATCTGCCGCCGAGCGCAATGCGTTCCCTGACGGGCGACCTCATGATATGCTCATAGCTTTTTCACTGCGAGTTCAGTCTACTCAACGAAAATACTGAGTACGTTCGTACGGTATGTGTTTTTAAAAGAGGGAAATCATGGGACGGACTAATACCTTCATTCTGGTTGTGGTGTTGTTGCTTACCCTGCTCGGTGGTGCAGTGCTCGGAGCACTCGCAGGTGCAGGTGCGTCGGTATACCTCATCCAAAAGCGCTTGAGTCAGCCAATCACCGTGGTGGCTTCACAACAAAGTGCACCAACCTTTGAACCGACCAAGAAACCATCTACGACGAGTGAACCGCCCGTTGCGACTGCAATTCCCGCTGCACCTGCGCCGCAGTCGACAGTGGCACAGGGCGAAGACATCCCAACAATGATCGAACGTGTAGGAGATGCGGTAGTAACCGTAGAGAACTATGCGAATCCGAACGATTCGATTCTGCCGACATCGACAGGATCGGGTGCAATCATTAGTCCGGATGGATACATCGTGACCAACAATCACGTCATAGCCGATGCCTTGAATTTGCGGGTTTTGTTTGCAGATGGCACAACGCACGATGCCAAATTGATTGGTACTGACCCGCTCAATGACGTGGCAGTCATTCAAGTAACAGATGCAGTCCCGACGGTGATGGCATTGGGCGATTCGGATGCACTCCGCCAAGGCGAAACAGTCGTTGCAATCGGGAGCCCCCTGGGTAGCTATCGCAATACGGTGACCGTCGGCGTCGTCAGTGCGTTGAATCGAAATGTCGGCAGTGATGCTCCTGAGGGACTTATACAGACAGACGCAGCGATTAACCACGGCAACAGCGGTGGACCATTGCTCAATACGCGGGGCGAAATCATTGGACTCAACACGTTGGTCGTACGTGGATCGGCTACTTCGCAGGACACTGCCGAAGGATTGGGATTCGCTGTACCTTCGGCTATTGTGCGCAAAGTCGCGGAACAGTTGATTGCCTACGGTGAGGTCCGGTACCCGTTCTTGGGGATCTCGTATGGCATGGTAACGCCTGACATCGTCGAAGCAAATAAATTGAGTGTGAAGCAAGGTGCGTTTGTATCTGGTGTGACCGATGGTGGGCCAGCGCAAACAGCGGGGATATTGCCGGGTGATGTTATTGTCACGCTCGATGGTGTTCGGCTGGGCGAAACAGACTCGTTGCGGGGTGTGCTGCTCCGCTATAACCCAGGTGACACCGTGACACTCAAGGTCTTGCGCGGCACAGTCGAAAAAGAATTCACCATTACCCTTGCCGTCCGTCCGTCACGCTAGTAGCCTCTTTTTCATAGAAAACGCCATGACGCATGCTGCGTCGTGGCGTTTTCTGTGGAATTGGTAGAATAGATACACCGGCCGTAGTAAAGTGAATCCATGCAGAGCACAGTACCATCAAACCCAGAAGCAACTATCATCCTGACCATCGACATTGGCACAAGCTCATTGCGTGTGTTGGCATTTGACAGCGCAGCACAGAGACTCCGAGACATCGAAGGACGACGTCCTGTTGCGGTACACTCGGATGCATCCGGTGCTGCTGAAGTCGATGCTGCACGGATTGTCGTTGATGTCGCAGCGTGTATAGACGACGTCATAGCGCAACTAGGTGCACGCGCTCATGACATCATAGCCGTTGGTATAGCGGCCATGGCAACGACGATGGTAGGGATAGATGCTGATGGCCACCCCGTCGGGCCAATGCGTACCTATGCAGATACGCGGAGTGATGCGGCAGCGCAATTCCTGCGCCGCGCACATGCGGAGGGTGACGTGCATCGTCGTACCGGCTGCATGATCCGCCCAAATTATTGGCCGGCGCGGTTCCGCTGGCTACAGACAGAGCATCCGGATGAATGGCACCGTGCAACACGATGGGTTTCAATAGGCGCCTACCTCGCACATGCCTTGACGGGGTCGGCTCATATCACGCATAGTGATGCATCTTGGACGGGGTTGTTCGATCGCGAAACGCTACAGTGGGATGGTCTGTGGCTCGAACAATTTGGTGTCTCGGCGGGTAATTTGGCAGTACTGCGTGATGTAGACTCTCCGTTAGACTCGTTGGTGCCGCATTGGGCGCAGCGCTGGCCGATGCTAGCTGGAGTGCCGTGGTATGGGGCGATTGGTGACGGGGCGGCTGCGAATGTCGGGAGTGGCTGTGTCGACGAACAGTTCCTTGCGTTGACGGTCGGCACGACAGGAGCACTGCGGATTGCACTTCCAGGCACTCCGATACCACCGGCAGGCTTGTGGTGTTATCGGATTGACCGACAGACGGCGTTGGTCGGTGGTGCCACGAGTGAAGGCGGCAATGTCTATCAGTGGGTGCGTGACACGTTACGCTTCGAAGGCGATGACGTGGCTATCCAAATCCGATTGGCGGCATATGCACCGGATGCCCATGGGTTGACGATATTGCCCTTGTTTGCGGGTGAACGCAGCCCTGGGTGGGCAGGCGATGCCAAAGCGACCATTCATGGTCTTCATTTGGGGACGAGTCCATTCGATATCCTGCGGGCGAGCCTCGAATCAATCGCGTTACGCTTTGGGCAGATTGCGACAGTGCTGCCTACGACGGGGCGTGTCATTGCCAGCGGCGGGGCGTTGGAACATTCGAGCGTGTGGATGCAAATCTGCGCAGATGTATTGGGGCGACCGGTGTACGCATCGGGAGTGGATGAGGCGACTGCCCGCGGGGTTGCGCTGTTGGCGCTGCGCAGTACGGGGGTGATAACGTCATTGGGTTCGCTCCCGACCACAGCGACGGCGGTGTATCAACCGGATGGCGCTGCACATGAGACCTATCGCCGCGCTGCGGTGCGACAGGCAGCGCTCTACAAAAAACTCATCGGGGAGCCATTGGCATGACGATTCTACGTGATGGTGCTACACTAGGCAGACAATGATATGGGGAAGAGATGATGCAACTAACGGTTTTTTATGATGTGTTGTGTCCGTTTGCATGGCGTGCATCGCGTTGGTTGGATCTGGTTGTGGCGCAGCGTCCAGAGGTCGTCATTGAATGGTGCTATTTTTCGCTGGAGCAAATAAACACCCCTGCCGAGTCAGAATGGAAGATTTGGAATCAAGAACATGACTACTCGGGTGCCAAAGAAGGCTGGGAAACCTTCCGTGGCTTGAATCTCTTTTGGGGTGCCGAAGCGGTACGTCGCCAGAGCAGTCGCGCGTTCCAACTGTTCCGCGCCAATGCTTACGAAGCACGCCATACTGCCAAAACCGACGTCACCAGCAGGGCAGGAGTCGCCGCGGTGGCTGCGACTTGTGGCATCGATATGCAACGCTATGCAGCAGATGTCCAAGATCGGTCATTGTTGGCTGCACTCAAGCGTGATCATGAGTATGCCGTCAGTCAATACAGAGCGTTTGGGGTGCCCACGCTCTGTTTCGACGAAAAGAACGCCGTGTATGTGAAGCTGAGCGAAATTGTGTCAGCCGCCGATGCATTGGCGTTGTTTGACGACATCAGCCGTGACTTCACCACACGCCCATGGCTGGTGGAGTTGAAGCGCCCCAATCCGTAAGCACGAGGAAGACTGGCATGTCGATTACCATAAGACCCATCACGGATTTGGCAGGCTGTGCCGACCTGCAGTATGTGCACAATCGTATCTGGTCGAACAATGACGACGAGATTATTCCCACTCATGTATTGATCACATGGGCACATAATGACTGTGTTTTGTTGGGTGCATATGATGACGCTGGTCCGCGTGAAGCGCATGGGATGGTTGGTTTTGCATTGGGCTGGTACGGGCTGTCACATACGGTCCCTGCAAGTCTGAAGTACTGTAGCCATATCGTCGGTGTGCTGGCTGAGTACCGTGGTCGTGACATCGGATTGCGTCTCAAAATGGCCCAACGAGAGTCCTTGCTTGCACACGGCCAAACAAACGTGATGACGTGGACCTACGATCCGCTGCAGATTGTCAATGGGACATTTAACATCCATCGGTTAGGTGCGCTGTGCTCGACCTACAAACGTGATGTCTATGGCGAGATGACCGATGCCCTGAACGCCGGGGCACCGAGTGATCGGTTTGAGGCCGAATGGGTTTTGCAGGATCCCCGTACCGAACGCCATTTGGCGCAGCAGTATCCGGATTGGAGCGGGGTAGAGATGACCTTCCCGGTACGTGTCACAGACAATATGCCGTATGCGCAGTCCATGCCCCGTTGGGACGGGCAAACCGTTGCCATCCCGCTACCCGAGCAACTCGCGTTACTGCGCACACACGATACGCCACGATTGCATGCGTGGCGGATGATGCAGCGTCAATACTTTGAGGCAGCATTTGCTGCCGGATATACCGTTGTCGATTGTCTCACTGTACCCAACCGTGGGTGGCACTATCTCGTCCGGCCACGAATGTAGGAGGTAGAAATGCGTATTCAACAGGTAGAATTGCGTTCCATTGATTTGCCATATGTATCCCCATTTGAGACGAGCGGCTGGCGCGAAATGGGCAGCAATGCCATTTTGGTACGTATCGACGCAGATGGATTCACCGGTTGGGGCGAAAGCCCTGTTGGTCCAGGACCGTGGTACAACGAAGAGACCACCGCGACAGCAATGATTATGCTGCGAGACATCCTGGCACCGGTCTTGATGAAGCAAGACATCCACGAACCAGAGGATGTACAGCGGATTTTTGCACACGTACGTGCGAACCGGATTGCCCAATCGGGCCTCGAATTTGCGGTATGGGATTGGTTTGGGCATGCGCAGCAGAAAAGCCTCAAATCAATGCTCGGTGGTGTGCGCGACACCGTCAGTGTCGGCGTCTCGGTGGGCATTCAAAAAGACATCGACACGTTGCTCGCGGTCGTCGGCGGCTATGTCGACGCAGGCTATCAGCGTATCAAGCTCAAAATCAAGCCGGGCTGGGATATCGAACCTACCCGTGCCGTCCGCAATGCATGGCCGCATATTATGTTGCAAGTCGATGCAAACAGCATTTATACACTAGATCACGCAGAACATCTGGCGCAGCTCGATGAGTTCGGACTGCTGCTGATTGAGCAACCATTAGGGCACGACGACATTATTGATCATGCCAAATTGCAGCGGGCGCTCAAGACGCCTATTTGTCTCGACGAAAGCATCGTCTCGCCAGAGCATGCACGCTGGGCCATCGAACTGCGCGCCTGTGGGGTCATCAATATCAAGCCATCACGTGTGGGTGGCTTCGCTGCAGCCAAGCAGATTCATGACATGGCGATGGCGGCAGACATCCCTGTTTGGTGTGGTGGCATGCTCGAAACTGGTATCGGTCGGGCGGCCAATGTTGCGTTGGCAAGCTTGCCAAACTTCGTTTTGCCTGGTGATATCAGCGCCAATGCGCGCTACTTCATCCGTGATATTGTGACCAACCCATTTGTGCTCAACGAGGATAGCTCGTTGACCGTTCCCAACAGCATCGGGAGCGGATATGAACTCGATATGGACTACCTCGATTCGATTACGACACAGAAAGTCATCGTCAAGGCATGATGAGTCGTGTCGTCGTCGTCAATGGTCTGCCAGGGGTGGGCAAATCGTCCCTGGCAGGCAAAATCGCACAGCAACTGGGCTGGCCGCTCCTCACCAAAGATATGATCAAAGAGTCGTTATTTGACAGTATCGGGTGGGGGGACCGGCCGTGGTCGCGCAAACTGAGCGTCGCCAGCATGAATTTGCTCTTCCTCTGGTTGCAGCGCGAAGCGCTGGCTGGGCGTGATGTGGTGATCGAAGGTAACTTCGATCACACACGCGATACCGAGCGCTTTCTCAGAGCGATGCATCAGACGCCGACGCAGTGGGTGCAAGTGCTGGTGGTTTGTGACGGTGAGGTATTGTTGGAGCGCCATCGTGCGCGCGGGTTGTCGGGCAAGCGTCATCCCGGTCATCACGAAGGTGCGCTTCTGGAAGAACTCCAGCCACTCTTGCGAGACGGCAAGACCGTCCCCCTGGGTTTGCCGGGTACCTGTGTGACGGTCGACACCACCGACTTCATGCTGGTGAATACCGACCGGATTGTGCAACATGTCTGCGCGGCGCTTGGGTTGTAGGATAGTTTTGCACAGGACGTCGTCAAAATGACGACGTTTTTTTGTGTAGTCTGGCAGATATCACCGTACTTCAAGCCACGCAGTGCGGGTTGACTGCAGAGCTGTGCCCGAAGGGCGAGGGAAACATGCAAACCAGCACGCGCGCGTCGTCGCTATAGACGGCGCGCGATCACCTTTTCGCATACTGCTGTGAAAAATACTGCTAGGCTCCGCCACGAATAACGGGGTTGTGGAGGGTACCGATGCCGTCGATCGTGATGCTGACTGCGTCACCGGATTCGAGGGTGAAGTCGTCGGCGGGGACAATACCCGTCCCGGTGAGCAAAAGGGCGCCGTCGGGGAAGAGGTTGTCGCGGCCGAGATAGTCGATGAGCTCGGCGAAAGGACGGACGATTTTGGCGGTGTTGACGGTGCCGGCGAAGGCCACGGTGCCGTTCCGCTGTATTTCGATGCTGATGGTGAGATCTTTGGGGTCGGCGATGTGTTCGGCGAGGGCAATCATCGGTCCGACGGCGCAGCAGCGCCCATACATTTTGGCCTGTGGCAGATAGAGCGGATTCTCACCTTCGATGTCACGCGATGACATGTCGTTGCCGACGGTAAAGCCGATGAGTTCTTTGGCGGGATTGATGACGAGGGCGAGCTCGGGCTCGGGGACATTCCAACTCGCGTCGTGACGGATAGCAACGGGCTCCATGGGACCGACGACACGGCTGGGGGTGGCTTTGAAAAAGATTTCTGGGCGAGCGGCACGGTAGACACGGTCGTAGATCCCGCTGTTGGCGGATTCTTCTTCGCGGGCAACGCGAGAGCGCTCGTAGGTGACGCCTGCTGCCCAGATTTCTTGGTCGTCGGTGGGGCGGAGCAGGGTCACGCTGCTGAGTGGTGCGGTTGGCTGCGTGCCGTGGAGGGCTTTTTTGAGGGCCGAACCGGCGTCACTGCGGCCTATCGTCCAGCGCAAGAAGGCAGTGATATTGGGGAAGCGGGCAGTGATGTCATAGACCTGATTTTGGTCGACAAAGCCGATGCGAATGCTGTTTTTGTCGATGGTATAGCGGCAGATGTACATGGGTACTCCTTAGTGAATAGTAGGCATGCGGCGGATGGCTGGGTCGGTGAAGATGTCGTGTTCGTCGGTGCTCCGTGTCGAAAATTCCGACACGATGCAGCCCGCTGGTCCCGCCTGGAACCAGTGTTTGATATTGGGTTGGAGCGTATATTGATCACCTGGCTGGAGAATGACTTCGTGCCAGACGGTCAAATAGGGGCGTCGTGCGGGCGGCGGGGTTGCCTTGGGGGTTGCCGTGGGGTCGCCTTCGACGTAGAGAAAGAGGGTGCCTTGGCGACAACGGAATGTCTCTTCTTTGCCGGGATCTGTGCCGACCGGAGGATGGCGGTGTTCGGGGAAGGTCTGATTGGCAAAGAGGACGAGTTCTTTGGCGCAGCAGCGGGAAGTGTTGATATAGGTGATGAGCTGCAACCCGGTGGTTGCAATCTCGCCGAGCCCGCAATCAGCAACCTCGATGGTCGCTTGCTCGCCGGGGGTCAAGACAATGCCTGCGCTAGCGAGTGCGGCTGCGGTCCGCGTGCGTAGCTCCTGGACAGTGGTAATGGTCAATGGTGGCATGACTTCCCTCGCCTAAAAACGCAACGAAAAGAGCGAAATATCGTGGTTGGTGCGTCCGTGCATGGCAAGATCTGCCAAGACCTCACCGATGACAGGAGTGAACTTGAATCCATGACCCGAACACGGTGACGCCAACACCACCTGTGGGTGCACGGGGTGTTTGGCAATGATGAAGTGTTCATCAGGGGTCAACGTATACATGCAGGTCGCGTAGTCGCGCATCGGGCCGAGGAGTGCAGGCACCCGATGGCGGACAAGGTCCTGCAACGATTGGACATCGTCTGCGCTGAGTCCGCGGTCGATGGTCTCTGGTGTGCAGCGCTGACCCACTGTGTGGATGGCCACTTTGATCCCGTTGATGCCGGGCTGTTTGGGGAAGCCATAGAACGAAACACCCTCGCCACAGTCCCAAATATAGACGGGAAAGTTTGATTCGTGGAATGGCGCATCGCCGCCGACCGGGTCAAACCAGAGCAGCACGCGGCGTTCGACGTGGAGCGGCAGGCCGAGGTCGTGCATCAACTCTGGTGCCCATGCTCCCGGAGACAAAATGAGGTGGTCTGCGGTATAGGTGCGTTGGTCGGTGGTGACGGTGACGCCGTTGGTGGTTGCCTGCCACGAGAGGACTGTTTCGTTGTAGCGTAGGGTAGCACTGTGTTGGGCGGCGAGGCGCAGGTGGGTACGTACCGCTGCTTCGGGCACCACGTAGCCCGCATTGCGCTCGAAGACCCCGACGATATCGTCGGTGGGGGTGAAGGCCGGATAGCGGCGCCGGATGTCGGCGGCGCTCAGGTATTCGTGGGGGAGGTCGTACGCCTGGACGCTGGCGAGGGTGCCGGTGATGACAGTACTTTCGGGGTGACCGAGATTGAGGCCACCGGTAAGGTGCAACAGATCTTCGTCGGCCTGGCGTGCGAGGTCATCCCAATGCGAAAACGCACGTTTGAGCAGAGGGACATACGAAGGGTGCTCGAAGTAGGCTTGGCGAATGATGCGCGTGTGGCCGTGGCTCGAACCATTGCGGTGAGCGGGGCTGAATCGTTCGATGCCGAGCACTTTTTCGCCGCGGGCGGCGAGGTGGTAGGCAGCAGCGCTGCCCATGCCGCCGAGGCCAACGATGATGGTGTGGTAGTGCATGGGGCGTCCTTGCTAAGCGATACTCCGGGCATTGTGGCAACGTGGACAAACACCGAAAAGTTCGAGCAGATGGTCGACGATGTGATAGCCCGTCTGGGCCTCGAGGGTGCGCATCATGGTGTCGAGTCCGCATTCTGCAAATTCGGCGATGTCTCCACAACTGGTACAGACGACGCGGTGGGCGTGATGTTCGGTGCTGAGGATGTAGCGATGGCAGTCATCGATACCGTGGATGCGTTGCATGACACCGATATCGGTGAACAATTTGAGCGTCCGAAAGAGGCTGGCATCGCCGAGCGGCTGACCTCTCGCACGGAGCGTGCTGTCGAGTTGGGCTGCGCTAAACGAACCGTTGTAGGTTGCTGCTGCGTCGATGACTGCGGTGCGTGGAGCAGTGAGCTTGTACCCTGCAACACTGATGCGCTGCAGGGCAGTTGAAATACTCAGTGTGGTGGGATTCGTCAGGCCGTCCATGCACGTTCCTGTTTGATCCAGCTGAGGATTGCTGGCATGGTCAGGTCAAATCCCGCCCGGTGCATATTGTGGTCAGTACCGCCAATCTGCAGAAACTGCCCGCCGTTTTGTTGCAAGCGCGTAGCCAGCAATTGTTGGTGTGAAAGATTGATGACCGTTGATTCTGCGCTGGCGACGAGGCAGAGCGTTGGTGCCGGCAACGCGATGAGTGCGCCGACGAGGTCCCAACTCCCGCTGTGCAAGAACAATCCGTCGACGGCTTCGTGACGGCATTGTTGGAGCGCCTCGGCCTTCCAATAGACATCACAACGGTGCCAGAGTTTGTTGCGGGCGCTGAGCCACGGGGTTGTTTGATGGACCGCCTGACCGATTCCTTCGCTAAAGCGTGCGACCACCTGCGCTCCCCAATCAGTGTCGAGTGCAACGAGTGGATCGATGAGCGCCAACTGTTGCGGTCGGATCAGCGACGCAGCTGCAATACTCACTGCGCCGCCCCACGAATGACCGATGAGCGTGTGTACCGATATCCCGAGGGTTTCGCAGGTCGTGGCTATATGCTGGGCAAGAGACGCAATGTCGTGGGTCGTGAGGGTACTGCTCTCACCATGACCGGGCATGTCGAAGGCGGTCACCGTGAAGTCGAGGTTGGCGAGCACGGGAGCAACCCGCCACCAACTCCGGGCACTACTCGTAATGCCATGGAGCAACACGATATGACGCAGACCGTCACCCCAGCGCAGGTAACTGACATTGCGGTTGTTGATGATGACTTGGCCACGTGTAGCCGACATCCCAGCGTCGCAACTTACCATAACAATTGTCCTCGTGTCCGTTGATACTGGTTAGGCGAATGCTTGGCTGACGATGGCATGCAGGACGGCGATGCCCTTCCAGCGATCGTCGGGTCGGTCATAAACCAATGTGGTTGGTCCAGCAAAGCCTGCTGCACGCGCAGCCGCGAGGCATTGTTGCACTTGATCGGGCAGGATAGCTCCTGCCTCGTCATAGGATGCTTTGACGTGGATGGATGCCGCGTTGCCCACGACGTGAAAGAAGTCAGCAACACGAGTCGCGGCGGGGAAGTTGCCGATGTCGGCACACCCGCCATGCCCGAGGGCAGTGTGGATGGCCAACCAATTATCTGGGGTGGCGGCAAGAGATTTGAAGTTTTCACTCAATACGGTGACTCCGCGGGCACGACCGTGGGACTGGAGCCGCACCAACGCAGTGATTGAACGGCGCAACGCGGCCGCATCGGTGGCATCTGCTTCGCCGGCGATAACACGCACATGGGTTGCACCCAACGCGGCAGCATGGTCGATCCAGCGGGCGACGTGCGCGATGTCTTGCTCGCGCAGCGTATCATCGCTTTGGCTAATATCATAGGCGTCGATCAAAATGCTAAAGAGTTCAACATCTGCGGCCGCGGCTGCAGCGCGCAGGGCGGTGAGGGCAGATGCCGAGGTATCGGTGACGTGGAAGTGGCATATTTCGAGCGTGGTAATGCCAGCTGCTTTGGCGCGGGCGGGCATGTCGACCAGGGCCAAGGAGCCATCGCTAAGATACGGATGGAGGCTCCAGCTGGTGAGTGCGATGCGTTGCATGTTAGATGATTTCTAAATAATCACGATCCGGCAGAGCAGGGAATGGTGCACTGGGGAGGGTCTGATACCAATACGCCACCGACGAGATATCGTCCTGGAGGGGTAGGTAGCGACCATCGCTGCGCCAACCGAGTGCCTGAATGGTGACACGCAATTCTTGTTGGAAGCGAATGGGGTCCATGATATGCCAGCGATACATCCCAAAGCGTGTTTGAGATTGGTAGGTGCCGTCGGGACGAATTACCTGAGAGAGCCCGGCATAGGGCGTTGTGAATTCGCGATAGCCGCCGTTAGCTGGGCCGACGTCGAAATTGTATGATCCGCAGAAGTAATCCTCTGTGCCGGTACCGCAGATGGTCGGGTACTGTGAGTCTCCATCCATAAAGAACTTGATTTCGCCCTCGCCCCACCAGCCTGAGTTGTTCACCCCCCATGCCATGTAGGTACCTACGTAGTGGCCTTGGCCACGGACGCCGTCGAGAATCGTGTAGTCGGTGGCGTACGGAAGGGGATTGGTACGTCGGTACTGGGCATGGAAGTAGGCGCAATTTTCGGGTACGTCGGTCAGGGTGTAGTTAATTTGGTAGTAGAGGGTTGTTTCTTTTTCTGAGATGTTGGTAACGGTGATGCGACAACGGCTGCGAAAGGGCATCTCCCAGTAGCAGTTAAAGGCGCTACCAGGATTCACACAGACGGCGAGGGAGCTGAGCTGGGCATATTTGCCCCAACCGCTGGCAAAAAAATCACCCAACGGTGCTTCGACCGATGGATTTGTTTGATTGTCCCAGTAGATGCGGATTATTTGGAGGCGAAAGTTGCCGGTGGGAGTTAACCATATTTGCTGGATTGCGCCCATACCATCGATATTGGCAATCTCGCGCGTTTCGCCTGAGGCAATACGAATGGATGGTGATATCTTCCACCCTTGGCCGAGGCCGCGGGCGTGTACAAGGCCGGTGCCTTCGGTGGCCATGCCACCAAGACCTTTTGCGCCGTCGTAATTCTCGGGACTGATGGAACGACTCTGTGCATCCGAGAGGCGCGACAGGTTGCCCATGTGTAACCCTAACCCATTGAATCCAGCCATGCAGTTCCTCCTTGAACACTCTCATGAATCGACCGATTATCACTATCTTAGCATGAACTCTCTCTCGAACAACATCATGAAACTGCCGCACCAGAGGAGGTGCGGCAGTGAGCAAAAGGAGTGTATCTGGGGAATGGGTTAATCGTCATCGTCCGGGTGATTTTTCGTCGGCTTGGGCTCTTTGGTCGGTTTCGGTTCTTTCGTTGGCTTGGGCTCTTTGGTCGGTCTCGGTTCTTTCGTTGGCTTGGGTTCTTCGGTCGGCTCTGGCACAGACGTTGGTTCTACAGCGGACGTGACTGCCGGATGGTGCGTCGGTTCGGGCACATCGGTTGGGTGCCAGCGGTGCGTGGGTTCAGGAGCGGAAGTCGCTTCAGGAACGGACGTCTGTCCCCACCGGCGCGTTGGTTCGGGCTTTTCCGTCGGTTCGGGCTGCCGTGTGAACTCAGGCACACGCGTACGCTCGCCCCTCCATGTTGGTTCGATGCGGCGCGTGGATTCTGGTTGATCGGTCGATTCGGGACGCGGTGTATTCTGCCACCAGCGTGTCGGCCGCGGGGTGCGCGTCGATTCTTTGTCAAACATCCAGGTCGCAGTGGGTTCTTTGGCGTCTGCGCCGTCACCATCAGAACCACGGGTGGGTCTGAGCCAGCCGGATGGTGTTCGGGTGGCGGTCTGTTTACCGGCATCCGCGGATTTTTCGGTCTCTGTCGGTTCTTCCGTCTCATCTCGTTGTGAGTCTCGATTGCGTGTAGGAGTGGGCGTGAGTGAACTCTGGTGGTCGTTGCTTCCAAGCGGCGTTTTAGTTGGTTCGGGGACGTCTACAAAAGCCTGGTTGTTGCCGTGGGTCGGGCGTGGAGTACGGGTGCTGTGTGGCGTTGGTGAGGGTGGTGGTTCGTCGGTAGGGACAATCACCGGTGGTGGTTGATTCTTATCAATCTCAGACGGGACCATGTCGTCCAGGGCAGGCGTGTTTGCACCGTCAGAGGAGCGAATGGTCTGTTCTTGCATGACTGGTGCAGTCTCGTCACCCTGCTGGACGCTGGAAGAAATGTGCACGGGCTGTGAATCGCTGGTTGCAACGGAAACCGATTTGCCAGATGGATCAGTACTGACCGCAGCTTTTGCACCTGCACTGAGGTGAATTGCCCGCACATTGAGCTCGATACGCTTGTCGTTGCGCGTCGAGGCAACAATGATGTCCGGGTCGGCAACACCAGCACTGGCCACTGCGACCGTACCGGCTTTTTGGTCGAGCCGGATGTCGCTGGCCACCGTTTCGTTGAGGTTCATATTGTGCACGCCAACGACACTCCCAGCACCAAATGCAGTGACATTGACGGGAATTGACGATGCACCAGTGATGCGAATGGTCCCTTGGCTTGTATCGGGGAGCGATAGAATGGGCATTCCCTTTGACGACCATTGGCCACTCGCACCGCGTAAGAAGGTCACCTGTGCGTGTGGAATCTCGTTGTAGACTATGCCACGAATGACACCGACACGGCGTCCTTGGGCGTCAACAAAATAGGCCGAATAGCCCTCCCTATTACCGCGAATGGCGGTTTTGGTAGAAGAAAAAAGAATTGTGGTCAGACGGGCGACACTCTGTTCAAGCGGATTTTGATTGCAAAATGGACATTCCTGCTGCTCGAGGCGAGGTGCAGTGGCAGTCAAGTCCATCGTTTGAGAGGTAGCATCGCCGCGGTACTGAACGGCAGTTCCATCCGTGCGTAATGCATTGTAGGACCAGGTATTTGTGGTTGTGTCAACCACAATTTCAGGTGTCGCATTTGGATCGTTATTGTCATAGAGTTGAATGGCAACGGTATGGTCATCGATACGACGAAGTGCAATCGGGGTAACCGTGTGACCGCCGGTATAGTCTTGCTCATAGAGACCGATGGTGTAGAGTGCAGCGACATCTGCGTTTTGGGTGAGCCCGTCGTGCAGACGGCTTAGCACGGTGTTCGGATCCGTTACAACGCGGTATGCACGCGTGGGGAAGGTTGCTTGGGTGGCCCACCAATAGGCAATTTCGCGCTGGAGCGCCGTGTTATTTTCGAGCACTAATGCATCAGTCGACGAAGCACCGAATGTTCTTGCCTGCAAGATGCCGTAATAGAAGTATTGGCTGAGTACTGCCATCCCCTCGCAGTGACCGGTCGTCATCGCACGGTTCATCTCGTCCATCCAGATACGGGCGGTCGGCGTCAACGTACAGTTCACTGCCTGTTGTCTACACACGACGTCACCGAACATACGCTGTATGTCGGCTGGCTCGAGATTGCTCGCATTTGTAGCGCCATAGTTGGCAAAGGAAAAACCATCGCGTGTGGGGCGGAACCCACTGTCCGTTGCTGTGACCGATACGTCATTTCCTACGGCCGCCCAGGCAGGCAACGCACAGCCTGCAAGGAGCAGACACAGCAGAATCATGCTGAGTGTTTTGTGCGTTCTCATCATTGCTCACTCCTGTACACCGCATCCTCCGAAGCCCACGCAAAACGGGTAGTGAATTGACGCTTCATGTGCCGGATTTGTTCCATTATTGTGCGGGAGGCGTGTCTGATTGTCAACAAATACCGACATTTGCAGTCCGTGTGACAGTACGGTGTTCATGGCGTATACTACTCTACGAACCCCCTCCCCGGGGGGTGGCGAGGAGGACGATATGGCACACGACAAAGCCCCCATCGTGAAGCGCCTGCGCACCATCGAAGGACACGTGCGCGGAGTGGAACGAATGGTCGACGAGGACGCCTATTGCATCGATATTTTGATGCAGATAGATGCCATACAAAAGGCACTCGATCATGTCGGTCGGCTGGTGCTCGATGGGCACCTGCACGGCTGTGTGACAACAGCCATCCGCAGTGAAGACGCTACCGAACGGGAACGGGTGATTGGTGAATTGATGCACGTGATGCAAGAACGGAGAAAGTGATGACCGAGCTTACCTTACATGTTGCTGGAGTGAGCTGTGGAGGCTGTGCGAGCCGTGTCAATGCGGCATTGGTTGCTGTCTCTGGGGTCGAAACAGCGGTTGTGAATGAAGAACGCACCCGTGTGGTCGTGCGTGGGCAATCCTTAGAGCGCTCACCCCTTGTTGCTGCAGTAGTGAAGGCAGGCTTCCAGGTGCTTGATTCCGCAGCGATTCCGCTGACGGGAGCCTAGTTCCGCCTCGGTGGCGGTGGAGGATCGATGACGAATCTCGAATCACAAATGGAACTCGCTGTCAGCGGGATGACCTGTGCAAGCTGTGTGTTGCGCGTTGAAAAAACGCTCCGCAAGATTGACGGGGTTACGGACGTAACCGTGACGTTGGCGGATGAACATGCGTCGTTTCGTGCACCACGTGCGAGTCTCGCGCTGGCAGTTACTGCCATACAAAAGGCAGGCTACGGCGTTATCCAAGACTCGATCGAACTCCCCGTCACCGGCATGACCTGTGCGAGCTGTAGTGCCCGGGTCGAGAAGGCCCTTGCAAGAGTCCCTGGCGTCTTGACTGCGCATGTCAATCTGGCCGATGAACACGCACTCGTTACCTCCATTGGCGCAATGGTCAGTCGCGCACAATTGATTGCTGCGGTCGAAAAGGCCGGGTACGGCGTCATCGCGGTGGCTGACCAGGCAGATGCAGAAGACTCCGAGGCGCGTGCGCGAGCAGCCGAGCTCGCAATTCGTTGGCGTCGCTTGTGGGTCGCGGTGGCCGCCACCACCCCGTTGTTTATCATATCGATGGTCAAAGATTTCGGCTTCATTGCACCCTTCCCACTGGGGAGCGCCGTCGCCATGGTCGCTGAATTCGGTACCGAACACATGCACATGCTGCCGGCGAATCTCGATGCGTGGAATTGGCTGTTCCTCTTACTCGCGCTACCGGTGCAGAGTTATGCCGCACTCGATTTTTATCGCCATGCCTGGGGTGCGCTGCGCGCGCGCACTGCCAACATGGATTCATTAATTGTTTTGGGGTCGAGCGCGGCGTTTTGGTATAGCACGGTGTTGCTGCTGGCAGGGGGCGTCGGCCACGTCTACTACGAAACTGCAGCGATGATTATCACACTTATCTTGGTAGGCAAGTTGCTCGAGAGTCGGGCCCGGAGCCAAGCGAGTACCGCGGTGCGGACGTTGATTGGCCTGCAACCCAAAACGACCCGTATCCTGCGCGCTGGAGAATCGGTTGAGGTGCCCACGTCGAGTATCCGCCGCGGCGACATCATCGTTGTCTACCCAAGCGAGCGCATCGCGGTCGACGGAACTATCACCATGGGTACGACGACGATTGATGAGAGTATGCTGACGGGCGAAAGCCTGCCCGTTACCAAGAGCATCGATCACCGCGTCATAGGCGCGTCGGTCAATCTGACTGGCCAAATCCACGTGCGTGCAGACGCAATTGGGAGTGATAGTGTGCTTTCCCAAATGGTGCGCATGGTGCGCCAAGCCCAAGGGAGTCGAGCTCCCGTGCAAAACCTCGTAGACACTATAGCAGCCGTGTTTGTACCGGTCATCATCGTCATCGCCATGGTCACGTTTATCGGTTGGTGGATGGCCGGAGCTGGGCTCACCCAGGCATTGATGTACGCGGTGGCGGTACTCGTCATCGCATGCCCGTGTGCCCTCGGGTTGGCTACACCAACCGCGATTATGGTCGCGAGCGGCGTCGGTGCACGGCGTGGGATTTTGGTGAAAGGGGCCGCCGCCCTCGAACGGTTGGCTGCGGTGTCCATCATGGCATTCGACAAAACAGGCACCTTAACAGTCGGCGCTCCACAAGTCCATGACGTCGTGCCTGCCGATCAACGCGCAACGATATTGACTGTTGGTGGTGCCATTGCTCAGGGCAGTACCCACCCACTGTCGCAGGCAATGGTGCGCGCCGCACAGGCGGAAGGGTTGGTCCTCGCGCGGGCAAATGATCGGAGCGACCAAGCAGGACTCGGCGCGCAGGGGACGGTCGATGGTGTGTCTGTGGTGATAGGCAATCTCGCAGCAATGCAAGCAGCCCAGATTGACTGTACCAGCTGGGATTTAGCCATTGCCGACATGGCAGCCAGTGGTCAGAGCACGGTGCTCGTCGCACGTGCCGGGGTCGTTATTGGTGTTGTCGGAATGCGCGACACGGCTCGGCCTGAGGCGGCAGCAGTCATCGCCCAGTTGCGCTCCCAGCAGATCCGGAGCGTCATGCTATCAGGCGATACCGTCGCAACCGCGACGCAAGTCGCTGCCAGTTTGGGTATCGATCAGGTCATCGCAGGTGTCATCCCCGCCCAAAAAGTAGACACCATCATTGCGCTCCAAACCGACGGTGTAGTAGCCATGGTGGGCGACGGTATCAACGATGCCCCTGCGCTTGCGCGTGCCAATGTCGGTATTGCGATGGGCAGCGGCACCGATGTCGCAATCGAAACCGCCGATGTCATCCTGATGCGGCCAGACCTTCAATTGCTGGTCACCGCACTGGCACTCGGGCGGCGGACCATGCAAACCATCCGTTGGAATCTCTTTTGGGCCTTTGGCTACAATGTGATTGGGATTCCTATTGCCGCAGGACTGTTGGCGCCTTGGTGGGGCATTCAGCTCAGCCCAATCGTCGCAGCGGCTGCAATGGCCTGTAGCTCGGTGTTTGTCGTCACCAATTCGCTGCGCATCGCACGTGCCCGTGGATTGCAGGAATGACTGTCGCCAAGCTCCATCCCGGTGAGGTCGACATCAATGCTGCGTTGGTTCAGCAGTTGCTCCGTCAGCAAGCGCCAGCCTGGGCTGACCAATCCCTGACGCTGGTCGACTCTGCAGGTACAGACCATGTGCTCTACCAGCTGGGTACCGATGCGGTGGTTCGGCTGCCACGCATCGGCTGGGCGGATGATCAAGCTGCTCGTGAATCGGCTTGGTTGCCCATCATCGCACCGTTTCTCCCAGTGGCAGTACCGCAGCCACTGTTCCTCGGTGCACCGACCATCGTCTACCCCTGGCACTGGTCCATCTATCGCTGGTTACCCGGCGACGACGCGCTCTCGTCACCGCCCACCGACGAACAGGCAGCTGCACAGATCTTGGCGTCCATCGTTGAAGGTATGCGCCTCGTACCGACGAGTGGCGGCAGCAGGCGGGGCAGCCGCGGCGGAACGCTTCAGGCCCGTCACGACGATACCCATGCCGCCCTCCGTTCACTGGTACCACTGGGATTGGTCGACACAAGTCGTGCTGCACAACTCTGGCTGCAATGGGTCGCTGAACCCGTCAGTGCCGATGCAGCGGTGTGGTTCCACACCGACATCCACGGGGGGAATCTCCTTGTCGTCGACGGCCGTATCAGCGCGTTGATCGATTTTGGTGGGCTGACCCTGGGCGATCCGGCGGTCGATTTGACCGTCGCCTGGTCGATGCTCAGCGAACCGGCGCGATCGGTCTTTGCCGAGCAGCTGGCGGTCGATCCCACGCAATGGCGTCGTGGGCAAGCCTGGGCATTATCGATTGCCCTCATCCAATTGCCGTATTACTACGTGAATAATCCAGTTCTGGCGGGCATAGCGCGCCGGACCATACAGACAATACTACGTGCGAATGCATGAAGGAGTACGGGAATGACGGGTCGATTTTCTCTATGGGTTCTTGTTGCGTTGGTTACGATGAGTTTGAGTGCCTGTGGTGGAGCGACGGCAGTGCAGCCAACCCCGACCAACGATGCTATGGCACACATGCTCCATCCGACCACCAGCGCGGCCGATTTGGCCCTGCCATATGATGTGCGCTTCATCGATGGCATGATGATGCATCATCTCGCCGCCATCGATATGTCTAACGCAGCCCTCCAATATGCAGCTGATCCAAACGTCAAGGCGCTGGCGACAGCCATCATCAAGGATCAATCGACCGAAGTCACGCAGTTGCGTGATTGGCGGGCCAGCTGGTACCCTGATGCCCCGATGACCGCCGGGACGGGTGCCGATATGGGCGCGATGGAGGTCTCGAGCGACAGTGCAATCGCCTATGACGTGCGCTGGCTGAATGCAATGATTGACCACCACAAAGGCGCCGTCACTATGGCCACCGAAGCGCTGAGCAAAGCCGAGCACCCCGAACTCAAAACATTGGCCACGGCTATTATCAGTGCCCAAACACACGAAATCGAGCAGATGCAGGGCATGTTACCCAAATAGCCAGGCAACGAACCGCCTTCGTGTCTGCACGAGGGCGGTTTTTGTGTGAAAAAATATCCGCATGGTTCCACTGCGTGTCCATGTGCTGCCGCCCGCTGGCAGCGCCATTTCATCACCGGAGCGTACAAAAAAACCGCACCGTCAGGCAGTGCTCTGCCAACGTCTGCGGTGGGGTTTGGATCGGACAATCTGCACGATGCCGCTGCGCCCTCGGGCGCAGCGGGTTTTCACATCCTGCTACTCAGAACGCCCCGTAAACGTACGCATCGTGTCGTATACCCCAAGCCACTTGCCCACGACGACGTCGAACCAGCGGGTCGGCAACAGCCCACGCACCAACGGCAGGACAGAGACAATCCATGGCGTGCGCACCCAGATGGCATTGCCTTGGATGCCAGCCAAAATTGCCTGTACGACTGCCAGCGGCTCGATGATGGGGATGATGGGTGAGCGTACCCCGGCAAACATCCCCGTACTGGTGTAATACGGCGTGACGGTGGTTACTTTCACGGCACTGCCCGCCTGTGCCAATTCGAGGCGAATGGAATCGGACCATCCGATGGCTGCCCATTTGCTCGCACAATACACCGCCATGCGCGGGTTGCTGACCAGACCTGCAGCAGAGGCAATGGTGACGAGATGGCCGCGGTTTTGGGCAATCATACGCGGCAGGATGCGCAATCCAATGTGCATCGGGGCAAGTGCATTGATTGCCATTTCGCGGTCGATGGCAGCATCGGTTTGTTCGACAAACGGCTTGCCGACGATAATCCCTGCGTTGTTGATCAACAGGTCGACCGTAATGCCTTCTGCGTCCATGTCGGCAAGCGCTGCGTCTATTGCTTCGGCTGAGGTAATATCGACCACAGATCCATGGACACTATAGCCGTCTGCCCGCAACCGTGTGAGCGCAGTGTCGAGGGCGGATGCATTGATATCCCACAGGGTGACATGGCATGCGCCGGCTGCCAGCAATTGTTCGGTCATCAGCAGACCCAGTCCCGAGGCAGCACCAGTGATAAGGGCATGCGTGTTTTTGATGCGTGTCATAGCTCACCAGATATGCAAACGCGGTACTCGGATGAGTACCGCGGCGCAGCGAATGCAAGAGGGTTTAGTGGCCGACGGATGCTTTCTTTTGCATTTCGGAACGGCCTTCCCATTTGCCAGGCCAGCCAGGCAAGAGGAGGCCGAATACGATAGCAGCCAAACCGACGTAGAAGGTCAACAAGTACGCAGCCTCAAAGCCTTTGACGTTCTGGTCACAGGCTGCTTGGATCTGGGCACGGATGGCTACTTTGGCAGGGGCTGCCTGGGCGGTGGGCAGGTCTTTCAGCTTCGCAGCTGCAGCAGGTGGGATGTTGTCTTCGGGAGCGACACCAGGCGTTTCGCACAGACCGAACGGCGCGCGTACCCCTGTCGTGGCTTCCTCAGCTTGATTTTGCAGACTTTTGACTTCAGCCGACAATGTGCTGGTCAGAACCGTGGCCAAGATAGCGACACCAATCGACTGCACCACAAAACGCGTGCCGTTCACCAGTGATGATGCTCGGGCAATCTTCGGCCCTGGCGCACTGCTCAGCGCGGTCGCAAAGG
Source organism: Roseiflexaceae bacterium (assembly GCA_947474225.1). Taxonomy (GTDB): domain Bacteria; phylum Chloroflexota; class Chloroflexia; order Chloroflexales; family Roseiflexaceae; genus UBA965. The sequence continues at coordinate 41,946 of CANJHS010000005.1, forward strand.
TGGTCTGCACCGTCAGGCCGAGTGCAATCCCACGTAATGCCAAGAGCCACATAATCGTGGTAATGGAAGTTGTCGCCTGGATTTGGGTGAATTGCCACGTGTTGATGACCAAAATAGTGAAGCCGAGAGTTATGAGTGGTCGTGGTCCGATTTTGTCGAAGAATCGTCCGGCGAGCGGGGTCATAAATCCGGCTGTAATCGCCAGTGGCAAAAGCGTTAAACCGCTCTGATATGCGCTATACCCACGTAGTGCTTGCAGGTACACCGGCATGAGGAACTCAGCACCGAACAATGCTACGACGCTGACATACCCAATCACGTTCGCAATGGCAAAGGTAGGCGTGCGGAACAAGCGCAAATCGAGCATCGGTTCTTCGGCGACGAACAATTCGACGATTATCCACGCAATAATCGATACGGCGCCGACGGCGTACCAGGTAAGTACCGACGAATCGGTCCAACCGTAGTTACCCACCAAAGAGCTGGCATAGAGGACCGATCCAAATCCCACGCTCGCCGTTGCGATGCCGATGGGGTCAGACTTGACCTTGCGCTGTGCCGCATCGGTCGGGAGCCACAGTGTCGAAACGATGTAGCCACCAATGCCAATAGGAATGTTGATAAAGAAGATCCAGCGCCAAAAATCGATGTCGACCAACCATCCACCCATGATGGGACCGAGGGCGGGGGCCAACACCAGCGCAATGCCAAAGAAGCCGAACGCCATACCCTGCTCTTTGGCAGGGAAGGTGCGGTAGATAAACGCCGGTCCGAGCGGTTGGGCAAGACCGCCACCGATGCCCTGGAAGGCACGAGCGATAATCAACACCGTCAGACTCGGGGCCAAACCACAGGCGAGCGACGAGGCGGCAAAAAGCGCCAACCCAATCGTATAAATCCGTTTTGGTCCAAAACGATCTGCGAGATAGCCGCTGATGGGCGTGACGATGCCCAACGACAAGGTGTAGACGCTGATAATCCATTGGGCGTCGTTGAGGGTTGCGCCGTATTCACGGCGGAGCGTCTGGAAGGCGACGTTGACCACTGTCGTGTCGAGAATAATCATGAAAATCCCGAATACGACCGAAATCAGAACCTTCCACTTTGCTTCGAGACCTGCGCGCGCAGGAGCTGCTGTTGTCACTGGTGTTCCTTTGCAAAAATCTAAACAAACGGTTCTATCCGTGTGTACGGATAGAACCGCGCGGTGTATCTCTCGATTGGGCACATGTTATGCGTCGCTGAACATCTCGTCCACTGCGGTGCCGTTCCAGTCTTCGTGCATGCCGATGCCGAGCATGCGGGCGAGGGTGGGTGCGGTGTCGATCAGCGAGACGCTCCGTGTGATGGTGTAGTTGGCCTTGATGCGTGGTCCAGCCGCCATCCACGGGATGTTCATGTCTTCGGGCATATCCGTGCCATGGGTACGGTCATGACCGCCATGGTCTGCTTGGATGACCACATGACTCTCGACGGGGATGGTTGCGAGCAATTCGCCGACCATTGTGTCGACATGGGTGAGTTGGTCGAGGTAGCCCTGCTCCATCCAGCCATACGCATGGCCGGCGGTGTCTACCGAGCCATAGTAGATGAATGCAAAGTCGTACCGATTGGACCTGACCACACGCATGGCCTCTTGGTGCATTTCGTCGTCGTAGCTTGCATCCAACGGCGGTTCGTGACACCAGCTGTACGAGAGTTGCTCGGGCCGCGCCATGTCGCGCAACGGCTCCCAATTATGCACGAAGGCGGATTTTTTGCCGTGCATGCGCGCGACTTCGACCAAACCCGGCAGTGGTCGTGCCATCGGGATATAGTGGTTGGTCGTGATTCCATGACGCCCAGGCGGCACGGAGTGGAAGATGGATGTATGGCACGGCAAGGTCATACTTGGCATCACACTTTGGGCGCGCATCGTGCTCGCGCCACGGCGCATGAATGCCTGTAAGTTGACACATTTTGCCGCGTCGATCGCATCAGGACGCATGCCATCGATCATCACAAACACCACCATGCGGGACCTCCTCTATACGTGCGAATCTGCTGATACGTCACAAGAGACCTCAGCATGTGAATAATGGTACACTAAATTATCTCTACCGAATTGGAACGAGGCATACAGATGGGCACCGGTCATCGCAGACTAGTGGATCAGATTCCTCAGATGCAGGCAGGTAATGACGCGATTCTGGCAGCGTTGGCTGCTCATGGGTATGCGATTGACGACTACCCGCTGACATTACCCGCGCCACGCGCACAGCATGCTGCAGCAGCCAAGGCCTACCCAATGCAGGGTATCCTCAAATATCACGGGCTAGCCGATTGGCAGACACGTATTGCGTATTTACCGAGCATTTCACTCAACAGTGATGCCGCACACACCGTGACTATAGTCGAATTTGACCCAGCACTCGCCACGGACGATATTTGGATGGGCAGCGAACCCGCGCAAGGCCGTGAGCGTGATCGTGTCGTCCAAACGCTCGATGCACTGCGTGGCATTGCCGCGGTAGAGTGGCGCGCGCGCGTGCATACCCGCAATTTCTTCCGCGCAAAAGTAGCCGGCAAAGGCCTGGGCTCGAGTGCTTCTGGTTCTGCTGCATTGGCCGTCGCAGCTATTTGTGCGCTCTTTGGACCTGAATCGGTTGCAAATCAACGGTTTGTCAGTTGTATCGCACGGTTGTTGGCAGGTTCGGGCTGCCGGGCAGCGGTGGGTGGAATTGCGTTGTGGCTGTCGCATGAAGGAATGCGTCACGAGGATAGTTTTGCCATCAGGCTCGACCGCCCAGGCTCGTTTTCGCAGGCCGCGCTGACCACCGTGCCTATACCATCACGTATCGGTCTCAAGACCGAACAAGCACACCATGACGCCCCTGACAGCACGTTGTTCCGCGGCTGGATGGAATCTCGTTCGGCCGAAGTGGTCGCCATGATTGATGCAATCCAGCGTGGCGATTGGCAGTACCTCGGTCGCATGGCCGAAATCGACAGTATGCGCCTGCACGGCATTACGATGTCTGGCGGCGACGACTACAAAATCATCGGCTGGGAAGCGGAGAATATCGCGCTGTTTCGCATGTGTAACGACCTGCGAGCCCAAGGCATCCCCGTCTATTGCTCGACAGACACCGGCCCAACGGCGGTCTTTATGCACAGCACGCACGATGCGGAGGCTGTCCGTGCGGCGATTCGTGGATTGTTCCCCACCATTGACATTATTCCCGGCGTTGTCGCCGGGCCGGCCGAACTCATCCCTGTCGCCACCGCTCGCGCGCTCATCGCTGAATAAACCGATACTGTCACAGAGGAGCATATTTCTATGACCACAGACTATCAAAACGACATTTTTGCACAACCCGCACTATTGACCACAGCGCTGCAGACACACCTCGCGGCCGGGAGCCAAACACACGCCGCTGCAGCATTGTTGCGTGCGTCACGCAACAAACGCATCATCTTGACCGGGATGGGCAGTTCTTTCTATTCAGCCTACCCCGCGATGCTGACGCTGATGGCAGCTGGCTTTGCCGTCCAACATATCGAACTGTCTGAGCTCCTCCACTTCGGTGCTGCAGCGCTCAGCGCTGATTCAGTGCTCATCATCATTTCGCAATCGGGCGAAACCATCGAAGCAGTCCGGCTCTTGCAAAATAGCAAGCCTCAGTCAACCATTATTGCTGTCACCAACAACCCCAATGGCACTTTGGCACGCGCGGCCCATGCAGTCGTGCCCCATCTCGCAGGTGCAGAACGTGCAGTAGCGACCAAAACATATACCACGTCGTTGGTCGCGCTTGGAGTATTGGTGCGCCTCGTCGTCGGCGAGTCGACCGAGCAGATTCACAATGCCATTCAGCCTGCGCTGACTGCCATGCAGGCGCTCAATGCACACTTTGTTGCAACGGAACTGCCTGCGCTGTGGCGTACCTGGGGTGCGATTACCTTCGTCGGCCGTGGACCATCGTACGCATCGGCAATGGCTGGATCGTTATTGTTCAAAGAAACTGCACGGATGCCGGCTGACGCCCTCAGCAGCGCACAATTCCGTCATGGCCCGCTTGAAATAGCAGGACCCAAGCTGCGTGCAATCATCTGTGCAGGTCCCGGTGCTACGCTCGGCTTTGATGTGCGTCTCGCGGACGAACTGCACGGCTACGGCAGCGATGTATGGCTGATCGGCCCGGTGACCGAGCCCAAACCATACCCCGTCACGGTGATTCCGGCGTTGGATTATGCGCCGTTGGCCGAGATTATCCCCTTGCAACATGCGGCAGGTGCGTTGACAACCGCGATTGGACTTATCCCTGGAGAATTTGCACACATCGGCAAAGTAACCGACAGCGAATAGTCAGCGCCAATATGGAGGTTCCCGTTGAACGAATCAATGCTCTACGACGTGTTATCGCAACTGTGCGATATCCCCGGTCCCAGCGGGGCCGAGGCAGCGGTGCGTGAGTCACTTATCGAGCGCTGGAGCGGTTTGGTCCAAGAGATTAACGTTGATCGCGTCGGGAACTTGCTGGTGAAGGTCGGGGGGACAGGTCCCAAAGTCGTCATCCAAGCCCACATGGACGAGATTGGCTTTGTGGTGCGTACGATTACTGATGATGGATTTCTTTTGCTCGACACCGCCCAAGGCCCCCGACGGGCAGCCCCGGATCGGCGCTATTTCATTGGCCAGAGTGCGCAGATTATCGGCCGTGAAGGAGTCGTCGCAAGCGGGATATTTGCCGCAGCTAGTGGCCATGTGATGACGCAGGCACAGGTCGACAAGCCACACCTCGGCTTCGAAGATATTTTTGTCGACATCGGCGTGACCACCCGGAGCGAGGCTGAGTCGTTGGGAGTACACGTCGGAGCGCCTGTAATTTGGCACCGCCCCGTGCAACGCATTGGTCGCTTGCTGTGTGGCAAGGCAATGGACGACCGGATGCCACTCGCCCTCATGGACGTTGTGTTGCATACCCTCGACGTGGGCCAGCTGGGGTGTGAGCTCTGGTTCGCCGCTACCATTCAAGAAGAAAACGGCTTGCACGGAGCCCGTGCAATGGCAGTCCGTGGTGATTTTGATATGGTATTGGCCCTCGACGTGGGGCTGACGGGTGACGTGCCCACCGTGGGAATGCGTGAGTACGACGCAAAATTAGGAGGCGGTCCGACGCTCGTCCACAAAGATGCGGCGATCCAATACGACCGGCGTATACTCTGGCATTGCGTCGATCTCGCACAGCGGGCGGGTATTCCCGTCCAACACGGCGTGTATGCAAACTATGGATCTGATGGTGTGTCGTTTATTGGTGCAGGGATTCCTGCATTGCTCATCGGCATCCCGACGCGATATACGCACACAGCGTTCGAAGCAGTCGATCCTGCCGATATGTGGGCAACGATTCGACTGCTGCAAGCGTTTATTCTCGAGCCACCCAAACTCTAAGGAGTGGTGCTGATGTTGACGGTGAGTATGCGCTGGAATGTCACTAACAACGGCTTGACGCTGGCGGGAGCGGTCTGATCAGCAAAGGTTACTTCGTTTGTCCCGCTCACAATCGTGTGAAAAACCGTCGTTGTATCGGATGATTGAGTGATTTCGGGCAAACGCATCGTCGTGATATTGGCGGCACGCAGTTGATCAAGAACTAATGCAAAGTCGGTTTGATTGAGCTGAAATTCATCCGTCGCTCCGGCCATGGTACGTACCACGAAGCCGTTGGCATCGATTTGAATGTATGCGAGTTGTTGCTGTGCGCCGGTATTGACGCGATATGTAACAATCGGTGTTGTCTTCATATCTGCACAGCTTACCAAAAACCAGATTCCCACCATCAGGAAAGCTAGGGATCGCATTGCATTCTCTTTATTTGCCATTTGATTAGACAAACTATACCACAGCGGACGGGCTACCCGTCACAGGCGGTGAAGGAGCGTACATCCATGACTCAAAAGCGTGTCGTGGTATTGGGCGGTGGTGGTGGTGCCGGCATGGTCCTCCGTGCGTTACCGCTCGATACTCACAAAACTGCAATTATCGCGGTGACGGACACCGGTCGATCGACTGGGATTGCCCGTCAAATCGGTGGCAATATGCCGGCACCCGGAGATGTCCGTTCGACTATTGCGAATATGGCTCGTGACGAAGGCATTGCCAAGCTATTGCAACATCGCTTCGACGGCACAATGATTTCTCAACTCGATGGGATGGCTCTGGGCAATTTGATACTCGCCGCGCTCTTTCGCGAGTCTCAGAGCTTCGCAGACGCAGTTGCTACTCTCGCACACATGGCAGACTGTGCGGCAACAGTCTTGCCCGTCAGTGAAGAATCGAGTCAATTGTGCGCCCGGCTGATAGATGGGTCCGACGTCGTCGGTGAACTTGCGGTACGTACGCCGCGCAAAGCTGCTATCTTATATTGTCGGCTCGAGCCGCACGTGCGCGCCCTTCCTGCGGTAATCCAGGCAATACAGGACGCAGACCTCATCGTTATCGGACCAGGAAGCTTTTATACAACGCTCCATGCAGTGCTTCTTCCTGAAGGAATCCGTGCAGCCTTGACTGAGTGCCGTGCGCAAGTGGTGTTCGTGGCCAATACAACGACGCAAACAGGGCAAACCGAGCACCTCGATAGCGTGGGGCATGTGTCCCACCTCGTCGGGCTTTTGGGTGTCGGGGTAATCGATACGGTCATACTCAATACGCGTGCACCGTCGGAAGCACAACGCAATCGTCTGACGACAGATCTGGTCCATGCCCTCACCGCTACTCCGAATGAAATAGCTACAATAGAACAGATGGGGGTGCGCGTCATCGCACAACCGTTGTGTGAACTCCCACACGAGACACGGGCACTCTGGAACAAACAAGACACGCTGCGTCACGACCCTGATGCACTGCGTGGCGTCTTTGCCAGCCTGCTCGCCTGATACAATAGTCTGAGAAGTGACAAAGGAGTCCCGATGCAGGCAAATTACCACCCGCTCAACACATTTATCGAATACCCAGAGGACGAAATACAGCAAAAGGCTGCGGACTTTCGGGCACACATGCAACGCCGCCGCTCAGTTCGATCGTTTTCGGATAAACGCGTTCCCCGGGCAATCATCGAGAACGTCATATTGACTGCCGGTACGGCACCGTGCGGCGCGAACCAACAGCCGTGGCACTTCTGCGCCATCAGCAGTCCTGCGATGAAGCACAAAATCCGCAGCGCCGCCGAGGTCGAAGAGCAAACGTTCTACAGCGGACGTGCACCCACGGAATGGCTCAATGCACTCGCACCGCTCGGGACAAACGCAAGCAAACCGTTCCTTGATATTGCACCGTGGCTAATTGTCTGCTTTGCCGAGAGTTATCACCTCAAAGAAGACGGCAGCAAAGGCAAAAATTATTATGTGACCGAGTCCGTTGGCATCGCTGTGGGCATGCTTATCAGTGCTATCCACACTGCCGGGCTGGCTACGTTGACCCACACGCCGAGTCCAATGGGCTTTCTGACCGATATCTGTGGTCGTGGCGAAAACGAGCGCGCCTTTCTGTTACTTCCCGTCGGTTACCCGGCTGCTGATTGCACGGTCCCTACGATCACCAAGAAGTCGCTCGAGCAGATTGCAACGTTTTTCGAAGACTAGTGTTCTGCAGAATCCCGTTCTCGACCCTGCGAGAACGGGATTGCATTTTTCGAGCGTCTAGAGTAAACACATCATGAAATATATGCTGAATGCGGCATAATCGGAGCTTCTCAATGCGTGTCTCGGTCAATCGCCCATTCGGCATCATCATTCTGTTATCGGTGTGTGTGACGCTTACGTTTATTGGTCAGACGATGCCTTATCCGGTCCTCGCTCCTTGGTTACAAAAACAGGGTATCGGGCTGGGCGCACTCGGCTGGTTGAGCTTTGCATTTTCGCTCGGTAATCTCATCGGTGCGCCGTTTGCTGGCGGATTGGTGGACCGCTGGGGACGCCGTCCGATGTTGCTCATTGGACTGGCGACGATTGTTATCACCAATGCGGTGATTCCACTTTTTGAATCATTTAACACCTTTGTCATTTTACGATTCTTGCTCGGATTGGGTAATGCAGGCACCATGCCCGCTGCAATTGCGATTGCTGCAGATATTTCACCAGAAAATCATCGTGCGCGCTGGATTGGGCTTGTCACCGGTGGGATCAGCGTCGGTCTGATTATTGGTCCGACGGTGGGCGGCATCCTGTATGACGCGGCGGGGTTTGCAATGCCGTTTTATATCTCTGCGTTGATGGCATTTCTGGCATTTGTTTTGGTGGTGTTCTTGGTACCCGAGACACGCAGTGCAGCTATGTCCGCCCATGATCGTGAACACATCGGGATGTTTGATGTGTTGCGTAATCCGCCGCGCCCCCTCGCACTGCTCGGTGTTTTGCTCTGGGTCGACTTCCTCTGGGTGTTCTCGTGGGTCGCAACCGAGCCGTCCATGCTCAAACATCTCTACGGCGATTTGGGCTATACCGCCACGATGTTCGGCACATCGGTGGGGGGCTTTGGTGCTGCGACTGCCCTCGTGTCGATGGTCGCCGGCGGCTTGAGTGACCGATATGGCCGATTGCCCATGATTGGCATCGGCATGTTCTTGAATGTCTGTTGGTACTTTGGTGTTGTCTACCTTACCGACTACCCGGTCATGCTGGCCGCATCGATACTGTCCGGGGTAGGCGCTGGATTGGTGACACCTGCACTCAGTGCGGCCTATGTCGATATGACCGACCCGAACCATCGTGGCCGCGTCGCTGCACTCAAAGAAATGATTATCTCCGTCGGCGGCATGTGCGGACCACTCTTTTCGGTCTATATGACTGAACGGATCGCTCCACCAGCACTGCTGAGCGGCATGGCAACGCTCCTCGGAGCCACGGCTATCGGTGTGGGTGTGATGGCCTACCGTCGACGAAACGCTCTACCCGTTCGTGTATAAATTCGCTTGTGTGTGGGTGGGAGAGTGAACGTATGCGACGTACTTATGCGCCTCTGACGATAATCTTACTGCTCGGCTTTTGCGTGATGATGATGTTCATCGGTCATACGATGCCGTACCCGGTGATGGCTCCATGGCTCAAGGAACTGGGGATGGGGATGGGGGCGTTGGGCTGGGTGAGCCTGAGCTTTTCGCTGGGCAATCTCATTGCCGCTCCTGTGGCCGGCACGTTGGTCGACCGCTGGGGGCGCCGACCGGTGTTGATCGTTGGCTTGGTCACAATGGTGGTCGTGAATGCTATTTCACCTTTGTTTGACTCTTTTCCGATATTCGTCATCCTCCGATTTGTGCTGGGCCTGGGGAATGCCGGGATTATGCCAGCAGCCATGGCTGCGGCAGCCGATATTACCCCACCCGAACACCGCGGCCGCTGGCTGGGATTGGTCGGTGGTGGGGTGAGTCTGGGAACCATATTTGGACCTACCGTAGGCGGCATTTTATATGACGCGTACGGTTTCGGGATGCCATTTTATGTGTCGGCAGTACTCGCTCTTTTGGCGGTCGTGTGCGTCTGGCTGATGGTGCCCGAAACGCAACCCCTCACGAGCGACGACTCTCCCGTCCCCGTGCACGTCCGCTTTTGGGATGTTATCCGCAATCCCCCACAACCGTTGTGGATTTTGTTGATTTTGCTGTGGGTCGACTTCATCTGGGTCTATGGCTGGGTCTCGACCGAACCAGCAGCGTTGGCGTCCCTCTACACCGACGCCGGCTATACCGCTACCATGTTTGGTGTGGTGGTGGGGGCGCTAGGTGTGACGACTGCCTTGAGTGAATTCTGGCTCGGGAGTTTGAGCGATCGCTACGGCAGATTCCCACTTATAGCTCTCGGAATGATTGTGCATGTGACTTGGTATGTCGGCGTTGCATATTTTGCGCAGTACGGCATGCTGATTGGTCTCGCATTGGTGTCCGGTTTTTCGGTGGGATTGGTGAATCCTGCCTTGTCAGCAGCATATGCAGACATTGCAGATCCGACGCAGCGTGGCCGTATCGCAGGTATCCGCGAAATGGTTTTTGCCATCGGCGGTATCCTTGGGCCATTAACCGCGGTGCTGTTGACCGACCGTCTCTCGCCACAGCTCATCCTGATGGCGGGTACAGTGCTGTTGGTTGCTACCGGCGTGGGTGTAGCCTTGGTTGCGACACGGCGAACAATCATCCCATACACAGAACACAGTGGCCAGTAATCAGGATCGTTGCCGTTCAGGCAGCAATAAAGCGGTGCGTCAGACCGATGGTCCGAATCGCAGTGATAGCGGAAATTATTGATTTTGTTCCGCTGTGCACGTCGGACACGTCTGCCAAGCTGCGGATATGCGTTCCTTACAAAAAACCACCCCCCGTGTGTGCGACACGTGGGGGTGGTCTCGGCGGGAATGGAGAACTAGTACATTGCCTGTCCGCCATTGATAATGATGGACTCTCCGGTCAGGTACGAACTCATGTCTGATGCCAGGTATACCACTGCGTCTGCGACGTCGGCCGGCGTCCCTTCGCGACCGAGAGGAATACGGCTCCGTACTACCGCACGCATATCGGGGGGCGTATGGATGTCATGGAAGCGCGTATCAATCAGTCCCGGCGCTACACAGTTCACTCTGATGTGGTGAGGGGCGAGTTCTTTTGCAAGCCCACGATTGTAGCTGAGAATGGCTCCTTTGGTCGCGGCATAGTAGGTCGTGCCGACGCCGCCGCCGTCAAAGGCAGCCTGTGAGCTCATCATCACAATCGAACCGCCGCCTTGTGCAATCATCCCTGGGATGACTTCCTTACAACACAGAAAGGTGCTGGTGACATTCAACGCGAACGCATCGTCCCACGTTTGCCGCGTGATGTCGTGCGTCGGCTTGCGTCCGAGGATCCCGCCAGCATTGGTCACCAAAATGTCGATCCCGCCCAAGAATGCATGTGCATCAGCCACCACGCGCTGTACCGAGGCTTCATCCGTCAAATCTGCTTTGTAGGCTGCTGCTTTCACACCACGGGCCTGCGCATAGACAATGGTGTCTTGTGCGCCTTGTGTCGATGAGACATACGTCAATACCACGTCGACACCGTGATCGGCGAGTGCTTTGACGATGCCTTGACCAATACCCGACGCACCACCGGTGATTAGGGCACGTTTGCCACGTAATCCAATATCCATCTGTCTTCCTTGCTACTGGCGCAGCGCAGCCAGCGTACGGGCAATTTGGTCGAGGTGACTATCGCCATGATTGACATAACTGACAAGCATTGATGCCAGGGTGTTGCGGCCGGACTCGGGATGGTGACCGGCGCGCTGCCATGCGTCGTCTGGTAAGTCTGCAAAAAACGCTGCCCAGCGGGTATGCAGACCTGCGAGTATGGCCAGCGAAGCACTCAAATCGGCGTCTTTGGCATCGGGCATTGCGGCCCAGAGATCTTGATCGTAGGGTTTGAGCGGTGGTTCTGCTTCGCTGGCGATGAGCTTACAGCGCACGTAGCAGTTGAGGTGGGAATCGGCCAGATGATGGACGTTCTGGGCGATGCTCCATTCACCCGGCAGAGGCGTGGCAGTGAGTGTGGCGGCATCGAGGTGTGCCACCGCAGCGTGCAGCGCAATCGGAAAAGTGCGCAGTCGTTCAATCTGTGCGTGCTGTTCGTGCATGGGAATCTCCGTCAGTTGGATGGATGTATTGTAGTGCAATTGTGTCGCGATGTGCGCGTGCACTACAATACACGAGAAACCGCATCGTGACGAAGGAGTCCGGTATGACACTAGAGTTTTTGCATGCAGCGCATGGTGGTTCCAACTGGATTGGCAGACCATCGGATGCACTCTCGCATATCGGCGTGACCACCGAATACGGTCGATTGCGGCGTGTGATGATGCATCGACCGGGCGGCGAAATCGACGGCATCACCGATGTCGAAGCAGTATTGTGGAATGACCTCGTTGAACCCACCAAAGCCCGCCAAGAGCACGACGCGCTCACCGCCACCTATCGCAGGTTCGGTGTCGAGGTCATTGAGCTCGACCCGCGCGACAACGCAACCCCCAACATATACTTCTGCCGTGACCACTTCTTTATGACCCCACGTGGCGCCATCATTGCACGTATGGCCTCAACCGCCCGTGCGGGCGAAGAGTGGGTATCAGCCCGTCAACTCATCAGCAATGGTGTGCCCATCGTCCATGGTGTCCACGGCGATGCAATCTTCGAAGGTGCGGATGTTGTCTATGTCCGTGATGGTGTCGTGCTGGTAGCCACCGGGCTGCGTACCGATACCGATGGTGCCAATCAAGTCGCAACAGAGTTGAAGCGCATGGGCTTTGATCCACACATTGTCAACATGCCATGGGGGTGTGGTCATATTGACGGTGGTATCAACATCGTCGGCCCGCGTACCGCAGTCATGGTGCCCAATAATGCGCCGCATGCAGCCTATGAATTGCTCAAAAAAATGGGTTTCACAATTGTCAATGTGATGGATGCTCGGGGGGTATCAAATTATGGTATGTCTATCAACATGGTCCCAGTCGCCCCCAACGTCGTTGTCATGCCTGCAGGCAATCCAACCGTTCGTGCATTGTTCGAAGCGCACGACATTGAATGCCACGAAGTAGATATCTCCGAGCTCTCCAAAGGTGGCGGTGGCGTTCATTGTATGACCGGCGTTGTCCACCGAGACGGCTAACTGAGCTCGTTTACAGACCACGGTACGAATTAATTCGCTCCGTGGTCTCTGGCGGGATACTGTATGCTACAAAATGCCTGCACAGTCAGAACGAGATTTTGCATCCATTCTCTATAGATTCGATTCAACTCTCCGCTGCTCTGTCCTCCTGCGACGCTACGTCCCGCTGGAATCTATAGTGCATTCCCGTACCCTAAATGGACTCGTCGGGTGCGACCAAGGCAACCTTTTGTGGGATGTTCGAGAATCCGTTCTCATGGAGCGCAGACGCACAGGGAAAAAAGAATCGAACCGTCCCCGGCAGGGGCGTGCTGTCGTCCATCGTCCGACGCTGCATCGCATCAGCAGGTCCACGAAAACACCAGCACCAGGACTCTCTCCTACACCCTCCCGCGTACATCCAGGTGCTCCATACACAAAACCACCCGTCTGCACCTGCAGACGGGTGGTTTGCATGCCGTAGATCTAGAGGTTCGAGAAGCTCTCGTCCACGTAGGATTCTAAATCATCAGCCGCAAAGTCTCCGGCCGAGATGGATAAGTCATCGTCACTGAGTGTGACATCCGATTCGTACGTCCCGTCTCCGGTTTCGTCGACGTTGTAATCGAGCGCTTCACCCTCGGTATTGATCGAATCAATGTCGAATTCCACGGTGCTGTTGTCGACGGTAGCGACATCGTCAATAGAAAAAGCGACATCTCCTTCCGCATCCGTAGTCACGATGTCGAGGTCATATGCCCCATCATCATTGCCGTCGATTACAAAGGTCCCGTCTGCATCGTTATAGGCGAATGTCACCTGTTGCCCTGCAGCGAGGTCGAAATCCGTAAGCTGGGTGCTATACGCGCTGTCGGTGTTGATATCTTCGTCACCGAAATAAATATCGGCATCATCGTCTGCGCTACTGTCGACCGTGAGTTCGTCGAGCCCGTCACCGAATCCGATTTCGGTCTCGTCTTCCGTCACTCCCATATCCTCGATGCGGATAACCTTGCCATCGCTGTATGCACTCACATCATAACTATCGCTGATGCTACTGGTCATCTTCAACGAGACTTTTTCACCAGCAGGGATTCGTATCATGGGAGCACCGCGTGTATCCCACACACTCGGACCAGATTTAACCACCGAGATAGTGGCACCGTCTATTTCGTTTATCAGTTCGCCATCGAGGTATCCTATCCGACGACCATCTGCCGTCACAAAGATCGATGATACCTCACCACTGGTGAGTTGATTTGTCCTATCGCGTAAAAAGAAGAGGGTGCTTCCTTTGCTCCCCAGCTTCCCTTTGGCACCGGTGCAGAAGTCACACTCTTGACGGAGGAGTCTCGGTGCCGACGGGGTCAATTCGAGCGTCTGTGATGTCGCATCACCTTCATACATATCACTCTCGACTTCAGGATTTGAGGACCCTTCGTACTGCCATGTATTGGCGACCATGTCGACGATAATTTGCCGTTCTTCATTGGGGTAATTGTTGTCATAAATCACGATCGCGACGTGAGTGTCATCGAGGGGCTCGATGCCGATGGGCGAGACCGCATGCCCGCCGGTGTAGTCGCGTTTGTAAAACCCAATGGTATAAAAATTATCGGGAGTTGGCCCGGTCTGCATCCACTTCGACAACGTTTTGACAATTTCGATGGGTGTGTCGTATTGGAATGAATCCGTCGTGGGCGCCGTCATTTGTGTCGCCCACCAATATGCAATCTCACCTTGGAGCGTATCGTTACTGTATAAGTCGAGATCAGCTGTCTGTGACGCACCGAATGTACGTAGCGCGACAAGATTGTAGTACAAATTTTCGCTGAGGACTGCCATTCCTTCGCAGTGGCCGCCATCCATGGACGTGTTTATTTCACGCATCCACTGGCGTGCGGCGGGTGAAAGGGTACAGACGTCTTTTTTGATGCGGCTGCACACATCGTCGCCAAACATGCGGCGCATATCGACGGCCTTCAGATTGCGGATTCCTGGCTCATTGCCGTAGTTTTCGAACGAGAACCCGTCACGCTGTACTTCAAAGCCACTGCGTGCCTGCAACCCCGTCAAATCCCCGACAGGGTTGGATTCTGGTGTGGCAGTTCTCCGCCGCCGTGGGGTTTTGGTGGCGACGCGTGTCCGCGTGGCGTTGACCGTTGCGTCATCGGTCGTACTGCCGCTGGTCGTGTCGGCGGAAGGTTGTCCCTCGTCACTGATGGGTGTAGGCTCGGCGACCACACTCTCTGTGTCAGTATTGTTGAAGCCTTCGACTATCGCCCATACCGCAATGGCAATGACAATGTACACAATCAGGGATGTGCGTGAACGGGGTTTTTGTGACATAATTTCGATCCTCATTCATGTGGCGCACCGATTCATCGGTGCTGCCAGTGTGGGTTTGCAAACAGTCGTGCACGTAACTCCGTACGTTCTGATTTGCTCAGCCAAGAAACGTCGACAGCCGTGTCGATAGTGCGACAGATGTCTGCTTTGCTCAACCCATACGCATCTACCAACGCCGCGTATTCGTCAGCCAATGTATTATGAAACATTTTTGGGTCGTCGGTGTTTATCGTAACCCGCATCCCCCGTGCGATGAACATTCCCACCGGGTGCGCAGCCACCGAAGCATAAACATTCGTCCGTACATTAGACAACGGACAACATTCGAGGGCGATCTTTTGCTCGACATAATACTCGATCAATGCGGGATCTTCGATGGCGCGGCCGGCATGGCCGATGCGCTCCGGCTCGAGTGCCCGTAGTGCGCCCCATATACTCGCTGGTCCGGCAGCTTCACCGGCATGGACGGTCGTGTGCAACCCATAGCTTCGTGCAAGGGCATACACCGGGGCGAATGGTTCGGGTGGGTGTGATTGCTCGGAACCACCTAACCCAATCCCCACCACGCCGAGATGACGCAGCGTCGCAACCTCATGGACCGTCTGCATGGCACGTTCAATCGGCGAGTCACGGACCACGTCGCAGATCAGCAGGACGGTGGTCTCCGAGCAGCGGTCGAGGCCGGTACGGATTGCCTGGGTGATGTCGCTGATGCTCAACCCCAACCCCCGGAAGTCCGTCGGCGAGTAGTGTGCTTCTACATAGATGATGTTTTGGGCAGCATACTCACGCGCAACCGCCTCGGCGATGAGCGTGAAGTCATCCAAACTGCGGATGTAGCGATTTTTCCATACCCACGTTTCGATGAAATGGGCAAAATCCGTATAAACGAAGCGTTTTTCGAGTGCAGATTTGTCGGGGACGGTCGGATCGCCACCGTACTTCTGCACCAGTTGCCACAGGGTATCGAGTGGGATTGACCCTTCGAGGTGGACATGCAATTCGACTTTGGGGATATCGTGATACCACGTTGAGGGAATAGTTGTCACTGCAGGTATTGTCCTCGGTGGGGAAGAACCATCGCTTTTCCCCACCCTCTAGCGACCTTTACGTGCCTTCTTGCCAACTATGCAAGTAGGTGTCTTGATCACTGGTCAATTTGTCATAGCGGATACCCATAGCTTCGAGCTTAATCGAGGCAATCATGGTGTCGAAGCTCTGCGGCAGTGTGTGCACGATTTTGGCCATCGACCCTGCGCTGCGCGCCAGCATTTCTGATGCTAATGCTTGATTGGCAAATGACATGTCCATCACCGCAGGCGGGTGGCCTTCACCAGCAACCAGATTGACCAAGCGACCCTCACCGAGCAGATGGAACTTCCGCCCATCGGCATGTACATAGCTGGTGACATGGGTGCGCGGCTGTTCTTTGCGTACGGCCAATGCCTCGAGGGCTGCTACATCGACTTCGACGTTGAAGTGTCCGGCATTGGCCAGCACACAGCCGTCTTTAAGCTGTTCGAGATGCTCGGGGCCGACCACGGTGCGATTCCCAGTTACCGCAATGATAATGTCTGCGATGTGGACTGCGTCCATCATCGGCATGACGCGGTAGCCGTCCATGGCGGCTTCGAGGGCTTTGACCGGATCAACCTCGGTGACGACGACGAGTGCACCGAGTCCTGCTGCGCGTGAGGCCACACCGCGACCACACCAGCCATAGCCAGCGACCACAATGGTCCGCCCTGCGAGCAGAAGGTTGGTCGCGCGTATGATCCCGTCGATGGCACTTTGGCCCGTACCGTAGCGATTGTCGAACATATGTTTGGTCAATGATTGATTGACGGCGATGACGGGGAACGGCAGGATGCCCTGGGCCTCCATGGCTTTGAAGCGCTTGACACCGGCGGTTGTCTCTTCGGTCGCACCCATCGGCATGAGCCCGGCGTTGAGTCCGCGCTGCAACAGTGCGCTGGTCAAATCTGCGCCGTCGTCGCACAACACATGTGGCTTGACGTCAAGGGCGACATTGATATGTGAGCGGAAGGTATCGAGTGACTCACCACGCACCCCATAGACGGGGATTTCGTCATGCATGACCAGCGACGCGGCGACATCGTCCTGCGTCGACAGCGGATTGGATGCGACCAAGACGACCTCCGCGCCGCCCGCAGAGAGCGTGCGCATCAACGCGGCTGTTTTGGCAGTTATATGCAAACAGACCGAGATACGCAGTCCTGCCAGCGGGCGTTCTTTGCGGAAGCGCTCGCGAATGCCCAAAAGTACGGGCATGTCACCTTCGTTCCAATTGATTTTGTTGCGGCCTGCATCGGCTAGTGACAAATCGGCAATCTCGTAATCGGCCATGTCTCTTCTCCTGTTGGTGGGTGTCATCATGATATAGGAACTTCCCCGTACTGAAAAGCAAAGAGGGCGAAATGTAGAATCACACTGCTGTGGTACGATGCGCACACAACCACAGTGAAAACCAAAGATAGGAATCGATCATGGCCAAAATTGCCCTTATTGGTGCCGGGAGCGTCGTTTTTACCCGCAATTTGTGCAGTGATATCCTGCTTTCACCGGCCTTACAAGGATGCGAAATTGCCTTGATGGACATCGATAGCACGCGCCTCGAGACTGCCCGTGCACTCGTACAGACAATCATTGACAAGCGGAAACTACCGGCCAAACTCACCGCCACTACCGTGCGTCGTGATGCCGTCCGTGGTGCCCGCTATATCATTACCACCTTCCAACAGGGTGGACTCGGTGCCTACCAACAAGACATCGACATTCCCCAAAAGTACGGTGTCGAGCAATGTGTCGGCGACACACTCGGCCCTGGTGGCGTCTTCCGGGCTCTGCGCACCATCCCGGTGCTGCTTGATCTGGCAGACGATATCATGCAGGTCGGCCATCGCGATGCGCTCTTGCTCAACTATGTCAATCCCATGGCAGCCAACTGTTGGGCGGTAGACCGTGCCAAAGGAATCCATCATGTCGGCCTGTGCCATAGTGTGCAAGGCACGAGCGAGATGATGGCCAAATGGGCCGAAGTCCCCTATGAACAGGTGGTCTATCAGTGTGCTGGGATTAATCACCAGTCGTTTTTTCTCACATTCGAAGACGCCCGTGGGACCGATTTGTACCCTATCATCCGTGAAGTGACCACGCAGCCCGATATCTATGGGAGCGAGCCGGTCCGCATCGACATGATGCGTCACTTCGGTTTGTTTGTGACCGAGTCGAGTGGGCATGCTAGTGAATACATGCCGTACTTTCGCAAAAATGCTGCAATGGTCAATGACGTTTTGGTGCCCAAATTTACGAGTCCCGAAGACCATTGGTTCGACCACGGCCGCACCGGCGGCTACCTGCGTCACTGTCTCGAACGCGAAGTCTCTGTAGCCCAAGAACGTGAGCAGATGATAGCCGGCGCAAAAGACATTCCTACCGTGCGTTCGCACGAATACGGCTCACGGATTATTGAGGCGATAGAGGCCAATATCCCTACCCGTATCAACGGTAATGTGCCGAATCGTGGCCTGATTATGAATTTGCCGCACGGATGTTGTGTCGAAGTGCCCTGTTTGGTCGATGGCAATGGCATCCAGCCGACGACGATAGCACACTATCCTACGCATTTGGCGGCACTGAATCGGACCAACATCAATGTACAAGAGCTCATTGTCGAGGCGTCCCTCACCGGCAACCGTGAGGCGGTCTATCACGCAGTTATGCTCGATCCGTTGACTGCAGCGGTGTGTACGCTCGATCAAATCCGGGCGATGGTCAGTGAATTGCTGACGGTCCAGGCGCGCTGGTTGCCCCAGTTCAAAGGGTAGCTGGGAGTACACAGGGGGCAACCAAGCGGTTGCCCCTTTTCGTATGCCAAAAATCAATAGTACAATGGAACAGATGCAGACCTGCGGTGCAACAGCACTGTGGCGAAGGGTCGATATGTGCGTACAGGGTTCTATCCGGAGGATGCATGCGTTGTCCCTATTGTTCGCATATCGAGAGTGATGTCATTGATACCCGCAAGCTCGACGACGGCAATTCAATCCGACGTCGGCGCCGTTGCCCACAGTGTGGCAAACGGTTTACCACGTATGAACGTATCGAATCGGTTAGTATCACCGTTGTCAAAAAAAACGGCGAGCGCGAGCCCTACGAACGCGACAAACTCTACCGCGGGATAATGACCGCATGTTACCGGCGGCCCGTGTCTGCGCAACGCATGGACCAGCTGCTCAACGACATCGAATCGGAGTTACTCGCCAACAACGAACACGAGGTCAGCTCGGCACACGTCGGGGACGTGACCATGCGTCTGTTGCGTGAAGTCGATGAAGTGGCATACATCCGTTTCGCTTCTGTGTATCTCTCATTTGCTGATATTACCCATCTGCGCCGTGCAGTCGACGAGCTCCTCGCACGCGAATCGCCGTCGAAGCTCTAGTATGAGGAAGAATCCATGACGAATAACTCTGTACCCCCGTTCGGAAAACTGAGCATGCCAGCCAAACAGTATCTTACCGAAGGTCTCAAAACAGTGAATTGGCTGACCGTTGCGTTATACGGCGTGGGAGCTGGCTTGGTCATGCCGTTGGCCTTGACCCAGAATTCCGTATTCTCGGTGGTCGCCGGTGTCGTACCCGTCACCATTGGATTGCTCCTCGCCCGTTCGGCTAAGGGCTACTTCGGACTGCTTGGGTTTTTGACAGGGCTCATAGGGGCGGTCACCAGCACGACGATGTTGGGGATTTGGATCTTTGTGTTCGGCAATGCTGAGGCGGTCGCCGCCCTTGCACCAGATTCGACGTCGGTGGTGAGTACTTGGTTGACTGCCAGCGGATTTATTTCGTTTTCGTTGCTTGCCTTCTGCACCTTCGGTGCATCGACTTCTGGTCGTATGGAAGAACGCAACCGCGAGGCACGTAGCCAGACCACCCAACGCGGCGGCCAGCTCGAGAAAGCCGGTGCCATCCGCGAGGCAGGGGACATTCGTGGCTTGACGTTGCCCCAACTGGGCTGGGTGGTCAACAATCTCTTCAAAAAGAAGGGCTTTGTGTTTACGGAGTACAAATTTGTCGACAAAGACCGCTTTGTCGATTTGTGGTTGTCCCACAATGAGGCGCAGTACCATATTCGTTGCACCATTGCGGAGAAAGTCACCCCTGGCACCATCGAAAGCCTCATCCAAGAGATGAAGCGCGAGGGGATCGAAAAAGGCATCATCGTCTCGTCCACAGAATTCACCCCAGCAGCGCTCAAATCGGTCAAAGAAAAGCCTGTTGTGCTTATCGACGCCGTGACACTGCTCGATTTGGTCAAATAATTCGTCTGCGAGACCGCATGTCTCACTTGAGGAGGAACGTCCCATGCAAATCACCCTCACCGACCGCGTCGCCATCGTCACTGGCGGTTCGCGCGGGATTGGCCGCGCCATCTCGATAGCACTGGCTGGTGCCGGCGCGACAGTCGTGATCAACTATCGCGGCAATACCGCCGCTGCCGAAGAGACTATCGCTGCGATTACCGCTAGTGGTGGCAAGGCAATTGCTATCCAAGCAGATGTCGCCAATGGAGACGATGTGAAGCGCTTGTTCAGCGAAGTCACCGCAGCCTATGGCCGCATTGATATTTTGGTCAACAACGCTGGCATTACCCGCGACACCTTGATGATGCGCATGAAGGACGACGATTGGGATGCAGTGCTCGACACCAATCTCAAAAGCCAATTTCTGACGACCCGTGCCGCTATCAGCACCATGGTCCGGGCACGCTACGGACGTATTATCAACATTACCTCGGTGGTCGGGCTGATGGGCAACGCCGGACAAGCAAATTATGCCGCGGCCAAGGCGGGAATTATCGGCTTCACCAAGTCGGTCGCGCGTGAGATCGGCTCTCGTTCCATTACCGTCAACGCAGTCGCACCGGGATTCATTGATACCGAGTTGACGGCTGTTTTGACCGAAGAGATGCGCGAAGGCCTCAAAAAGCAGATCCCCCTCGGCCGGCTGGGCACCCCCGAAGATGTCGCCGGCGTGGTGACGTTCTTGGCCTCGGACCAGGCTGCGTATATAACCGGCCAGACGTTTAATTGCGACGGTGGCATGGTTATGCAGTAGAGATCAGAGATCAGAGATCAGAGATCAGAGATCAGAGATCAGAGATCAGAGATCAGAGATTAGTGATTAGTGATTAGTGATTAGTGATTAGTGATTAGTGATTAGTGATTAGTGATTAGTGATTAGTGATTAGTGATTAGTGATTAGTGATTAGTGATTAGATGGTGCAGAAAGAGGTCAGATTCGTGCGTCATAACGCCGAATCTGACCTCTCTCTTTCCCTAACTGAACACTGATAACTGAACACTGATAACTGTCAAAAGCCTATTTTGATAATGGTTCGTCCGGATTTGTCTTGGAAGAAGCCCACGCCGTCTTGGATGAGACCCACATAAAATCCCATTTTGTTCTCTTGTTGCAGGATTTTGATGCGGGCGATGACTTCACAACGTTCGCCAGGCAGGAATTCATCCTCGACGTACGGCACCTTCCACTTGTCGGGCGTCCGCGGTGTCATCGCCCAGCGGTATGGGTAGCGTTTGGCGGCGCCGCCAGAATTGGCATCCCAGTCGACCCCAATGCGCCAAAAACCGCCCGACTTGGCAGTGTATTTGCCGTCAGCAATCGACGAAAAGACGTCGTTTGTGGTGTACTCGTAGCCCGATGCAGGCCCGTAGGTGCGGATGGGGACCGTTCCGGTGTTTTCGATGCGGATTGTAACAGTCAAGACATCGCCCAACAACAGAGATTGCGGCGCCATGTAACTATAGGTGATTGTTGCCTCTGGCTGGCCGCTGTCGGTAATGGTGATTTTGTCACTCGTTACAACGATGTTGCCATAGAGGTCCAAGGCGCGGATGGTGTAGCGGTATTCGCCGTTGGGGAGGATTTGTCCGTCGGTCGTTTTGCCGTTCCAGACTTGGCGATGGACCTGTGGTCCGGATTCTTCGCCGGTAATGAAGGGCAAAATCCGGCCGTCAGGCGTCGTGATACTGATATCGACTGTCGCGGTGACTGGGAGTTGGTAGGTAATCTCGCTGACATCGTTCCGCCCGTCGGCATTTGGGGATATCGATGTGGGGAAGGCAACGAGATTTTGGATCATGGGGGGTGGCGTATCGGCGCTGCGGATGGTCAGGTCGACCTGGCCGGTGGATTGTTCACCGCTGGCGCTCTGTGCCGTTACCACCGCCTGGTACGTCCCACTCGGCAGTGCACGTTGCTGCAACACAGGATCGCCAGTTGGTGCGGTGCCGTCAATACGGAGCTGGTATGCATCGGTCGACGCTTTGCGTTGGACCTTGTCGCGGAGCAAATAGCGTACGCCTTTGGCATCGACGAGCTCTACCGTGACTGCGGCGTTTTTGCCAATGGTGTAGCTAATGGTGACGGACTCGCCAGCACCGCTCGGACTGAGTGTCGGGGCCGAGATGGTTATATTGCTGAGGAGTGGCGTCGTACTGCATCCTGCAATCAAGAGCGCACAAAGCATAATCAGGGCACGTAATATCCAACGTATCATGCTGCTTCTCCTTCGTCGGTCTCGGGGTAGCGGCGGTTGAACCAGCCGAGGGTTACCATGCCGAGCGCGACACCGAACCACAACGTCCCGAAGCGAATCACCAGGGTGGCTGCAGTGGCCGCCGCCTGACTCATCGGGATCATCCATACCAACAATCCGGTCGATGACGCTTCAGACACGCCGAGCCCACCGGGTATCAGCGAAACCAACCCAAACAGCGTCGACGCCGCAAAAATAAAAGTCGATTGCTGCAACACCAACCAACTCGGGGCTATCCCGAGTCCTTGCAGCACATAGACAAAGGCAATGCATTCAAAAAACCACGACACGATGCTCAGCAGCGTGCTCGTTACCAGCATACCCCAGCCTAGCAACGCTTTGCTCGATTGGTATGCGTTGCGCAGCGGGGCAGCAACGCGCGTCTTTGCTAAAAGAAGAAGCACACGCTCGACCAGTGATTCGGACTGAATAGCCGCAATACCGAGTATCGTCGCAGCGAGGAGCAGATAAAACAACGGTGCTGCTGGTGGGTAGAGCGTCAAGCCGACCGCCATTAGCAACAGCATCGCAATGCCGTCGGTCATGCGTTCGGCGAAGACAATGGGAGCCGAAGTCGATACCGCGGTCCCGTTGATACGCCGTAGCAGGTACGATTTGAGCACCTCGCCGACCTTGCCCGGGGTAACGGCCATGACCATACCAGCACAGAACAACAGCCCACTATCGAAGCGACTGACACCAATGCCCGCACCTATGTGGCGCAGATATATATCCCACTTGAGCCAACGAAGGAGATAATTGATTGCGGTGAACCCCAAAATGGCAGGGACAGTCTGCCAGGCGAATGCGCTCAGGCTTGCCCGTACTTGCCCGATGTCACTCCATAGCCCAAGGACCGCAACGACCGCGACCCCAATCAAGACCGACGTGATGATACGCCGGCGTAATGTCTGTACCACAGTAGCTCCTCTCGCCACACATACAATTATTATAGAGGACGCCGCCATGCAGTGGTATTGGTATAATGCCTCTACCGTTCGTTAGGAGTAGCCCTGCATGACGTATGCGCACATCGAAGACCTCCAAGAAGCATTGGCACAACGCAACTATATCGCCGACCGTTCTCTGACGACCGCACTCTTTTTGGCAATGAAGCTCAATAAGCCGCTGCTCCTCGAAGGCGAAGCGGGTGTGGGCAAAACCGAAATCGCCAAAACACTGGCAGCATTGTTGGGCACCGAACTCATTCGTCTGCAGTGCTACGAGGGCCTCGATGCCTCGACCGCAATCTATGAATGGAACTACCCGCGCCAACTCTTGCACATCCGCATGGCCGAAGCGACGCACCAGGCCACTGCTGTCGATATTTTCAGTCGTGAATTTCTCATTCAACGCCCGCTCCTCCACGCCATTGATGCGAGTCGGACCATCGCTCCCGTGTTGCTCATCGATGAGCTCGACCGCGCCGACGAAGAATTCGAAGCCTTTCTGCTCGAACTTCTGTCAGACTGGCAAATCACCATCCCCGAGTTGGGGACCATCAAGGCAGTCCATCCACCCATCGTCATTATCACCAGCAACCGCACGCGCGAAGTCCACGATGCCCTCAAGCGGCGCTGCTTGTTCCACTGGGTCGATTACCCCGTGCTCGAGAAAGAGCTGAAGATATTGTATGCACGCGTCCCGGGGATTAACGCAATTCTGGGTCGCCAAATTGTCTTGTTCGTCCAAGAACTGCGTCGGCTCGATTTATTCAAAATTCCTGGTGTCGCCGAGACCATCGACTGGGCGAATGCACTCGCGGCCCTGCAAACCACGGCACTCACCTTCGAGTCGGTGGACGACACACTCGGTGCTATTCTCAAATACCAAGACGACCTACAGCAGATCCGTGGTGATGCTGTGCGAGCCATCCTGGCGCGTATTGGCTCGGCATGACCGAAGGGCATATCAGTCAACATGTCGTGGGCTTTGTGCATCTGCTGCGTGCCATGGGCGTGCGAGTCGGGACGGGCAACCTGCTGGACTTTGCTAGCGCTCTGGCGCATGTCACCGTGACCGATCGCGAAGCGCTCCATGATGCAGCGTTGTGTACGCTGATTTCCAAGGCAGACGACATGCCGGTGTTCGAATCGGCCTTTGCCTTCTACTTTCGCCGGCTGTCCGCAGTCGATCTGCAAGAGACCACGTTGCCGGTCATACGGGTGCCGCAACGGCCGTTGCGCCTGCCGCGCCGCAAACCCGGTGCGAACGAAGACAATCCCGCCGAAAACCCTGATGACCTCGAGGAGCAAAAAGTCGGCGCGACCATGGTCTACAGTGGCAGCGAGACACTGCGCACGCGTGACTTTGGCAGCTATTCGCACGACGAGGTCCTACAAGCCCGCGACATGATGCGCCGCATGAAGTGGCGTCCTGCCATGCGGCGTACCCGTCGCACGCGCCGTGACAAACGCCGAGGAGTGATTGATCTGCGGAGCATCATGCGGATGAGTATGCGTTCGGCCGGCGAACCGCTTCACGTGGCATACCGATCGCCCCGCTACCGCCGCCGGCCATTGGTTGTGTTGTGCGATATCAGCGGCTCAATGGACCGCTACAGCCGCATGCTGTTGCAGTTTGTCCATACACTCAACGACGGCATGGACCAAGTCGAATCGTTCGTCTTTGGCACACGCTTGACGCGGGTGACTCGGCTGTTGCGTTCACGGGATGTCGACGATGCGGTCGCCCTCGTCAGCAAACAGGTCCTCGACTGGTCGGGGGGCACCCGTATCGGCAACACCATTCGGGAATTCAATGTGCGCTGGTCACGCCGTGTCATGTCCCGTGGACCGGTAGTTTTGGTCATCAGCGACGGGTGGGACCGTGGTGATCCGACGCTCCTTTCCCAAGAAATGGCCCGACTGCAACGCTCGTGCCACCGCCTCATCTGGCTCAATCCACTGTTGGGCAATCCACGCTACCAACCGCTTACCCAAGGTATGGTTGCTGCAATGCCCTATATCGACCAATTCATCCCCGTCCACAACCTGGTAAGCATCGAACAATTGGGGAGTATGCTTGCTACAATGCCCGACGAAAAGCGGACGCTCCGTCGCGTCTCTGCCTCCCCACTCGGCCATCTAAACAATGAGCAACATGTAACGCACGAATAATATCTATCAACTTCGCACATAACGTACGATTCTGACCATAGGAATCACATATTTTGCAGTACTCTCGAACAAAAGAGTGCTGCATTTTTGTGTGCCGCATCGGTGTGAATGTTAAGATAGCGCCAACGACAGGAAAATTCACAATAAATTCGTCGTCAGACGACGAAAAATTTGTGATAATTCGAATCAAATATCATCTATAGTTACTTCAAACTATGACTGAGGAACTGCGATGAAAAAGACTTTCACCTATGCATCCGTCGTATTACTCTCGGTCGTCTTGCTTTTGGCAAGCACATACCTGTTGGTATCAGCACATCAACGGGTGAGTCCGATCGAGCGTATGCGGCGCGTCCAAGAAGTTGCAAAACTCAGTGGTGCCTACAAATTCCACACCGAAATAGACTCCATCAGCGATTACGCCCCGCGCATCACAAACACGGGTAAAGAAAGCCGACATGATCAGTTAGTTATTGACGGTGCAGTAGACGAATCAAACCATACCAGTGAAATCACGATTCAAAACCAAAACGGCATCATGCTGGAGGTCCGCCGTGAACGTGGGCTGACCTACATGCGCCAGCCTGGTTCGGATTGGCAACAGGTGAAGGCCAATACGAATGTTGCGCAAATCAATTCGTTGACGTTCTTGTCTGGCGTGGTGAATGCCACAGCAGTCGACGGCGCGACCCCTGGCTATGCGTTCGGTTTCGATGGCAAAGCGTTCGCCACTCACTTTGAACGACTGCTGAAAATCGATAGCACGAACGGTATTTCGTACCGCGACGAATGGACATCGCTCGCGCAGTCCGCACAATTGAAGAATGCGACGGGCTCTGGTCACATTGCAGTTGACAACGATGGATTACCCTCTGCGTTGGAGCTAAAGCTTTCTTTCCCTGCGAATGGCTCACAAGGTGCCGTACAGAGCACGATTCGGTCGACATTTTTTGCCTATGCGCGCTCTGGATTGGCCCTCCAAACGTTCGTTAATCAACCATTGTATGTGTTGAGTGAATACGCTCAGCTCGAAAGTGCGGTGGTATTAAAGTGGCTGTTGTCCGTACTTGCATTGGTTTTGGTGTTGTTTCTCGCACGCGTGTTGTTCATACACGCAAAAAAACTAACCGTTCCACTGACACTCCTTATGGTTTTTTTGATCGGTTCACAACCCTATGCCAATATCCCGCATGTTGCAGCAGCTGCGTCGACACAAACAGATCCTGCCCCAAAACCCGAACCAACTCCTGCACTGTTCAACCCTCTGGTGTCCCCACTCCAACAGGGTGTGCCGATTGCGTTGCCGGCTGCTGGTGTGTCGGTGCTCGATCAGCCGCTGTTCACGAACAGTACAGGCCGTACCGAAAGTCGGGCCGAACCCGCAGACACGGTGGATACCGACGGTGATGGTCTGAGCGACACACAAGAGGCTCTCTTTGGTTCAGACCCATTGCTTGCTGACACGGATTCTGATGGGTTGTCGGATTTCCAGGAACAACAATTGGGAACACGGCCAAAAAACCCTGATACTGATTTTGATGGTCTTGCTGATGGTATTGAAGTCAAGTATCCTACTACTTTTGGCGGGTTTTCGTACTTTTCTAATCCGTTGCTCGCCGATACGAACGGTGATTCGGTTCCAGACGGCCTGGAGTGCTTTGAAAAACTGCAAAATCAAACAGCCAATTGTGCGGACACAGACAGTGATGGTATCTCAGACTTTCTCGATGACGACAATGATAATGATTATATTCCTGACAAGTATGATATTTCTAACACCGCCAAAGTGAACACGAGTTATGGCGAAAATAACCCAATGCTGCTACGTATAAATAACACTATTCCGTCGGTTAAACCGCTGATTGTCGATCTCCAAATAATGCCTGCAGACCGCACTTTGCTGACAGCAAATGACGCCATCTACGACTGGCCGAAGGATGACAATGCTGGTCAAATAGAACGTGTCAAAGACACGACGTTCGCCAATAGTCCAACCTACATGTCCACTGAAAGCAAAGCCAATAACGGTGATATCAAAGTGACGGCGATGTTGGAAGTGCGCATTCCACTGAGCAGTGGGTCAACCGGGAATCTGCCGGTCAAAGACTGTAATGCAACCAATACGTGCCCGGTTGACCCGAATGGACCGGCCTGGCTCGATCGGTCCAAACTGGCTCCCTATGGTATCAGCGCAAGTTGGAGTTACGACAGTACAGGCAACAAAAGCGCGAATGAAGTGACGCTATCGGTCCCGTTGCAGCCCGTGTACGACTACTCTGGTACGATTGTGGGTTTTTCGGCACAAATGTACTATATGACGAGTGCGACTCCATGGCTGATCGGGCATCAATATCGACTGCAGTGGCTGGTTAATTCCATCCAAGATGGCTGTCCAACGGGTATGGAGAGTTGCACCGCAGAGGAACGCGTCGAGTATACCTCGGTGATTCAACGCTATTATTCGGACTTTTACCTCGCGGGTATGGTCGCTACCGAAGAACAGGGCTACAGTGCCGGCATTGTTTCTGAAGACCCGAAAAGCGTACAGGTAACAGATACAAGCAAACGGCGCCTGTGGATTACGCAGATATCAGCATTTCTGAATGACTCATTTATCAACACGCAGTTCTTGCAGTTGAGCAGTACCGACCCTGCTCGATCGATATCCACCCTCTTTGACAACACACGCAACGGCAGTGCGATAACACAGAGTACGTATGGCATTGACAAAACCGCGTCAAAAGTGACATTGTATGAATTTCCAAGTCAATCTCATGCCATCAAAATAACGACAGAAAAAATTCCAGAAGTCCTAGATAATGGGCTGTGCCGTCGATCAAACCTTGCAATCGGCTGTGCCAGCACCACCCCCACGCTCCGGCAGAGCTGCGAAAATATAACGACGGCTGATTGTCAACCTGCGTTGATTGTGCTGACAGAATACAAGAATCGAATTCGCATTCTTTCCAATAGCACTACTATTGATTTTGGCTCTGCAGCGGTCAATGTGACACGGAGTGAGCATGGGCAAATCTATAAAGTTGTTGGTGGCAAATGGCAAGCGTTTGATAGCACCGATTCAGCTGGAGAAATAGCGAAAATCCTCCCCAATGTCACGGCTTCAACCGCGCCGGCACAGGTAAGTCAATCTGATTGGCAAAAGTTCATAGAAGCGCTTACCACGACGCAGTACATCATGTTTATGCTGCCAAAAACGTCGAATCAGCAGGTCGGTGCAGTCACTGGAGATGAGTCCTTAACGCCTGCGTCTTTTGCCACCCCCTTTCTTACATCGTGGAACGCCCAAACCAACCTTCAATTGGAATCGAACAAAGCAAAAATCGTTCAGATGATTACTGAACAAGCAAAGACAAGCTATACCATCAAATCAAGTGGTTCTATCGCGAAGAGTACCATCAAAACGGTTGCAAAAGGACTAGAAGCATTCGATAAGTGGGACGCACTTTTGGGTCAAGACGCAACAAAAATATTTGATGCC
This sequence comes from Roseiflexaceae bacterium, assembly GCA_947474225.1. Lineage (GTDB taxonomy): Bacteria > Chloroflexota > Chloroflexia > Chloroflexales > Roseiflexaceae > UBA965. The sequence continues at coordinate 71,201 of CANJHS010000005.1, forward strand.
AGGGCAAAGTCGGTCGGACAGGTTCTTTTATTGACATTTGTTGCGGCGGGTAGTATTGCCAGCGCGGTTATGGCCAGTAAGACAAATTCCTCGTCAACCGATTATACTCTTGGAATGTCAAAATCAACCTATGATGCACTCTATATTACAGGGGCTACGGTCGGTGCGGTGATTTGGGTTGCAAAATCCGTCAAAGGTGTCACAGATGCAATTGCGAAAGCAGGAACCTTAGCGAAAGCAATGGAGGATGCAATTACCGCAGCGAAAGCGGTTGGTACCGCCGGAAAAGTTGCTGATGTGTTGGGCAAAGTTGCAGTAGGGGCGCAGTTGGTTGCGGCATGGACCATCGGAATTATGTCGGCTGTGAATGCTGAATTTGGATTCCAAAAGGCAAATGCAATATCCGACATGGCAGGTATGACCGTCGCGATTCTGTTTATCGCCGCACTCAACGCTATTCCGGTACTGGGACAACTGTTCACAACCATCATCCTAGCCCTGGATATGGTGGCAATGGTTGCGTGTACTACACTTTCGGAAAAGCAAAAGCGCAGTACTGCAGGGCAATGGTTGTGCGGAGGTGTTACTGGTCTGTTGGCGAATTTCTTTACACCATACAAATCGAATTTGATTGTCGATCCTGATGATCCATATTCTGTCACCAAAAAAATAGACATCACGGATGCATCGCTCCAAAACACGTCGCAAGGATTTCGCAGCGGGAACGCGATGGTGATAAAGATGTCCGTAACCGACTATGTCGAAAAGATGCCCTTCCCGTCGACATGGATGGCAATACCGTATTTTTGGCAGTGGACCGGTCAGAGCGCGCGGAATGCGTCGCTTAACTACGCACTCAGCAATACCCAAACAGATATATCTGGTCAAATCTCGGCTGGATCGCAATTCAACCAATGGCAAGCACAATCGAGCTATTCCGATGGTGACAAGACATATTCGTACTCCAAAACGACGCAATTAAGCTACGCAAACCCGTTGCTGAGTAGCGGCATTAATCAGCAGATGGGCGATCTGATATTGTCGCAAGGGATACAAGTCCCACAACAAACATGCTTTAACTTATTTGTGTTGTTCATCCCGGTAGTTATCTGCTATATCGAGACGCATTCTGATATCAACTATGTGAACCTCAACGAAGGTAACAAAACGGTCAGTGATATTTTGCCCCCGACTATTGCTGAATTTGTCGCTCTACGTGCCAAAGATAAAGGTTACACCTTTGCCTGGTCCCCTGAGGACGCTGTTCCAAGCTTTCCACAATTTGATGATGCAGACAATGATGGTGTCGCGGCCACTTTGGAAGCTGACCTTGGCGGTCGAGACAATACCGGCGATACGGATGCCGATGGTGTCTCTGACGACCGCGAAGTTGCGTTGCACACGTCGCTCACACTAATAGACACCGATGGGGACCATCTCACTGACCGAGAAGAAATGATGTACGGCACCAATCCATTGATGCCCGATACCGATGGTGATGGGCTGACCGATAGCGAAGAAATTGTCCGCGTGGTCAATGGTAATCGTCTCGGGGGTTGGGAAGTAACCTATGGATTTGCTTCCGGATTGCCATTGACGACTTGGGTCGGCTCCGATCCACTCAGTGCAGATGCCGATAATGATGGGATTGCCGACCTCCGTGAGAAGGTTCTTGGCTGGAGCCCCTATGCTGCCAATAGCGGCAAAATCATATCTATCAACGGTAGCGCACGTGAAGCGTTGTTACCGAATCTGCTTATTACCTACGAGAACGCAACATCCAAAACCGTTGAAAATGGTGGGTACAATGCAACGACCGTAACGTGTATTGCAGATGCAGTCAGCGCGCTTCCTGATTGTCCTGCCGTAGAATCAACTGCCATCCCTGGCGTTACCAACAGCACCAGTACGAATCGGGCGATGCGTTTCGATGGGCTTCGACGTTTGACGACAAGCGCGAATACGTACAATGTTTTGAGCGAACAATTTACCTTTGGTGTATCGCTCAAACCCGACGTGGCCACAACGGTTCGCCGGACCATTCTCAAAATCCATGGTTCTTTGGTGCTCCAAAACAGTTCGGCTGGCTTGTTCGTCGAGATGAGCACGACCAAAGGGACTTCTTCCATCACGATCCCGAATGTGTTGACAAACAACAGTTGGTCTCACTTGACGGTTACCTATGACAGCAATGTGCTGGTGATTTGGGTGAATGGGAATGAGAAAGCCCGCATTAACTTCAAGGGTGCGGTGACTGATATTGACCCAACCGATAACTCGGTCAATATTGCCGGTGCAAAAGATGCCGATGACTATATCGGTCTGATGGACAACATCGCCTTGTACAACGTCGCGTTGCGACCTGCAGAGGTGGCAACATTGGCCGCTTGGACAATCGACTCGAACAACGATTTGGTCATTCGCCCGGGTGATCGGGTCGTTGGAACAGCGTCGATAACCAATCGCCTCCTCGGCCGAACCATGCAAGGCAATACGACGTTATCTGGCCAAACAACCGAAAACACCGCGCCAAATGCAACTGTTATTGGCGGGAGCTACGCAGCGCAAGGGACCGCAACGGTCGATACAGTAATGACCATCCCCGGGAATGTCACGGCGAGTGGCATGGTGTCGAGTTGTGTGTTCCCCAACAATCAATTGTGCGTCAAATTCGATGAAACGGTCAGAACACCAACGCAAATGGCATTCCTGGATGCGTCGTTTAATGCCAATTCACTCATCTGCACCATCATTTGCCCTGCCTATGTCAATGGCGCATGGCGGTTTGATGCCAATGCGCAGTTGCGCACGTCTCCGGCAATCGGGAACGCAATCAGTACCCGCGACTTTACCGTCGCATTATGGGTCCGACCTGAGGGGCAGTCGACCGTCGATCGGCCGCTACTGACGAGTGCGGACAGCAAATTTGTGCTCTCTTTGGCAACCGAAAAACCACAATTTACCTTCGGGACAAGCATTCTGACTGCTGCAAATGCGCTGCCTATCGGCACCTGGGCACACTTGGTATTCCGATTCCGCAACGGTATACGATCGATTGCGGTCAACGGCGCAATTGTCGCCCAGGATGGCGTCGCTGTTGCATTGCAACCAAGCTTCGGTGAATTGACGATTGGAGCAAGCCGTGATGGTCGTGCACTGGCACTGAGTTCACTGCGCGATCTACAAATCTACTCCGCAGCACTCGAAGACCAACAGGTCATTGCATTGGCTGCACAGTGCGAAGATGACCTGTTGATTGCCTGTTTGCCGCTCAACGGATCTCTCACCGACGCCTCGGTCTATGGTGCAAGTGCACAAAATGCGTTCACGTGCGGCGGCTGTGCCCCAACCACCGGAGCAACTGGTATCACTGCGTCCGCGTACATCATCGGTGCTATCGGTGCTACCCCTGCGACGCTGCCTGCAGGGTATCTCAAACTCATTACCGAGCACGAGTTCACTTTGGTGATGGCAGTGAAGCCATCCCAGAGTACGCAGCCATTCTTTACCAGCAAAACACAAGCAGGGCGCGAAGCATTGAGCCTTGGGTTGGTCGGTGGCGTGCCAACCGTCACCTATGCGGGACGGACCGTCAGTGCCGGAACCATGTCGGTGGGGAGTTGGTATGTTGTCACCCTGCGTTGGTCAGGAGACAAACTGCGACTCACCGTCAATGCACTGTCAGGTTCCACACTGCAGTCCGCATCACAATCAGTAGATGCACCGGCATTACGCAATCTGCAAGACCCATTGGTCATTGGCGATCAGGGTTTGAGTATTGATGGAATTCGTCTCTACCGATCATCGCTCAAAGATCAGACAATCGCAGCGCTCGCACGGCATTATCTGCTGGGCACCCGAGAGATTCATTTCAATCAGCCACCGGTTTCTGATACCGTGGCGCTGACCGTTGATAATCGCAGCAAGATTATCAATCCGGACCCATTGTTTGAGCAGATGAATGGCAACTGTCAGGCAGTCACTGCGGTTATCTGTTTGCCCTTTGTGACGGGCGAGACGGGCTTCAATATCTCGGCCACGAATGGCAAAGCAGCCTCACAGTCATCGACATATTTAATTTACCCTGCTTCGAATGCAGTAGATGGAAATTTCAACACCTTTTCTCACACGAATAGCGAAAGCAAGCCATACCTCCAGGTTGATTTGGGGAGCGTGCGTGATATTTCGTCGGTGACCGTCTACCCACGACGTGACTGTTGTGGTGAACGCATTACCAATGCAATGGTCTTTTTGTCCAATGCACCGATGGGTGCTTCGATTGATATGACCGCAAACAAAGCTGCCAGTGTGAGTAGTCCGGACGGCACGAAAGCCTGGCGGCACGTTGCTTGTAATAATCAAGCCGTGAGTTGTACGCTTGGCTATGCCGAGCGCCGTTTGGTTACCTTCCCCGCAGGTACCAGCGCACGCTACATCCGCGTGCAGCTCGACAGAGCCGACACCCTGAACCTGGCGGAAGTGAAAATCAACGAAACACAGGGTGAAGCCTGCGGTGACACGAGTAGTTGTCCGTCAGCAACCGAAGGCGGTGCCGACTTCTCCGGCGGCAAGTTCGTTACTCTGTCACCTGAGATAACGAAGAGCACGTTTGAGGGGAGTGCTGCTGCATTCACGGTGATGACATGGGTGAAGTTTAACTCCGTCACCGGCGAGCAGTGGATTTTGCGTGATACGGACAACCCAACAACCAACAACATGCTGTATCTACGGATGGTGAATGGCAAGTTGCAGATGTTGTATTACAACAATGATTTGGTTGGGGTGCAAACACTTCTGCCCAATACCTGGTATCACATTGCATATGTCAAAAGCGGCACGACACGCACCATCTATGTCAACGGCGTGCAAGATATCACCGAAACGAAGGCAAACAACTTCCTCAATTCGGCACGGCAAATGACGATTGGGCGCACGCTGAATGCGACCTTGCGCGACTTCCAAATCCACAATCGCGCGCTGACCGTGGCACAGCTCAACGAAAGTGCGGCAGACCCAGCTTTTGAGGTG